>NZ_SDOY01000073.1 GCF_004117935.1 Streptomyces roseicoloratus
CCTCCGGGCCCGCGTCCGGGCCCTCCGAGGCGGCCGCGCCGAGCGACCCGGCCTCCCTGGCCGGGCGTCCGGCGGGCGAGGGCCGGGAGCGGCCGGGGCGGCCCGCCGCGCCGTCCGCTCCGCCGTCCGAGTCACCCGGATCGGCCGATTCCGGGGAGGAGTCCGGGGCGGCCGACCCGTCCGAGACGACCGGCCCGTCCCCGTCGTCCGGGTCCTCAACGTCGTCGGCGCCCGCCTCGACGGGTCCGGTCGACCCCGCTCGTACCAAAACGGCAACAGAAGAGGAGCCGGAGGCCGAGGGGGACGAGGCCGTCGGCGTCGTCCCTGAGACGGACGCCCCGGGCGCGGACTCCACGCGCGGCGGCATGCCGGCGGCAGCGCCGCGGATCGGCGCGAGGGCCGGAGCAGAGCTCTCCGACCGGCAGGTTCCCGTCATGACGCTGGGCGTGGGGCTGGCTCTGATGGGCCTCGGCATCGGCTTCCTCGGGGTGCGGATGCGACGCCGCTGAACGCGGCGACCGCCCGGGTCCGCCCTGAGACGGACCTCCGGGATCCGTCGGAGGGCGCTTGTGATCGGCGACTTACTCGGTATACATACTCGGTATGTCGATCCGCCACGGGCTTCTCGCCCTCCTCGAACGCGGCCCGCGCTACGGCTCGCAGCTCCGCACCGAGTTCGAGTCCCGCACCGGTGCCACCTGGCCGCTCAACGTGGGCCAGGTGTACACGACCCTCAACCGCCTCGAACGGGACGGCATGGTCGCCCAGGACGGCGAGGACGAGGCCGGCCACGCGCTCTACGCGATCACCGACAACGGTCGCGCCGAGCTGCGCGACTGGTTCGAGAACCCCGTCGACCGCACCAGCCCGGCCCGTGACGAACTGGCCATCAAGCTCGCCATGGCCGTCGGCGCCCCCGGCGTCGACATCCGCGACGTCATCCAGTCGCAGCGCCGCCACACGGTGAAGGCCATGCAGGACTACACCCGGCTCAAGGCACAGGCGATCACCGCGGTCGAGAAGGCGGTGGCGGACCACGGGGCCGAGGAACGCGACGACGTCGCCTGGCTGCTCGTCCTGGAGCAGCTGATCTTCCAGACCGAGGCGGAGGCCCGCTGGCTCGACCACTGCGAGGCCCGCCTGATCCGCCTCTCGGCGGCGGCCGCCGCCTCCCGGACCGAGCCACCGCCGGAGGGGGGTTCCCCGGCGGTCACGCCGCGCACCCGGAGCACCGCCCGCTCGTCCTGACCGGCCATCCGGCCGGCACCCGACCCAGACCCGATCCAGCTCTGACCCAGACCGTACGCCCGGCGCCGCCGGCGACCGTTCCGCACGCGGCCGTTCGCCGGCGTACGCCCGAGGGGGATTCCATGACCACCGCCACACCGCAGCAGCCCGTGCTGCGCCTGCAGAACCTGACCCGCGTCCACGGCTCGGGCGCCACCGAGGTGCACGCCCTGCGGGGCATCGACCTCGACGTCCACCCCGGTGAACTCGTCGCCGTCATGGGCCCGTCGGGCTCCGGCAAGTCGACCCTGCTCACCATCGCCGGCGGCCTCGACAGCCCCACCTCCGGCCGGGTGATCGTGGAGGACACGGACATCACCGCCGCGAGCCCCAAGGAGCTCGCCGCGCTGCGCCGCCGCAGCATCGGCTACGTCTTCCAGGACTACAACCTCATCCCGGCGCTCACCGCCGCGGAGAACGTGGCCCTGCCCCGCGAACTGGACGGCGTCTCCGCCCGCAAGGCCCGCGCCGAGGCCCTCGCCGCGCTCGCCGAGATGGACCTCGGACACCTCGCCGAACGCTTCCCCGACGAGATGTCCGGCGGCCAGCAGCAGCGCGTGGCCATCGCCCGCGCGCTGGTCGGCGACCGCCGGCTGGTCCTCGCCGACGAGCCGACCGGCGCCCTCGACTCCGAGACCGGCGAGTCCGTGCTCGCCCTGCTGCGCTCCCGCTGCGACGCGGGCGCCGCCGGCGTCCTCGTCACCCACGAGCCGCGGTTCGCCGCCTGGGCCGACCGGGTCGTGTTCCTGCGGGACGGCTCCGTCGTCGACCAGACCGTACGCAGCGAGGCCGACTCGCTCCTGACCGGCCGGGCGGCGCAGCGGTGACGACCTGGTTCCACTCCTGGCGGGCCGCGGTCCGCATCGCCCGCCGTGACGCCTGGCGCTCCAAGGGCCGCAGCTTCCTGGTCCTCGCCATGATCGCCCTGCCGATCCTCGGCGTGAGCGCCTTCGCCGTGACGATACGCAGCTCCGAACTCACCACCGAGCAGCAGCTGGAGCGCTCCATAGGCGCCGCCGACGCCCGCTTCACCGACGGCCACGTCGAGGGCGAACCGCTGCTCCAGGACCCCAAGGGCGAGCAGAGCGCGCCCGTCAAGGAGTACGAGAAGACGAACGAGCCGTGGCCGGACGGGCCGACGGACGTCACCAAGGCCATCCCGGCCGGCGCCACGGTCCTCACCGACGCCCGCGGCAGCGCCAAACTGACCACCACCCACGGTCTGCTGCAGGCCGAGGTCCGCGAGCTCAAGGCCGCCGACCCGGTCGCCCGCGGGATCATGGTCCTCACCGAGGGCCGTTTCCCGGAGAAGAACGACGAGGTCGCCGCCAGCACCGCCTTCCTGAAGAGCAGCGGCCTCACGATCGGCTCCACGCTCACCGCCCGCGGCTTCGACCGCGAGTACCGCATCACCGGCGCGTACGAGCTGCCGAGCAGCCTCAAGACGGAGCAGGTCAACGCCCTGCCGGGCGCGTTCCTCGCCCCGTACGGCAGCGCCGTGGAGAAGGCCGGCATCCCGAAGCCCGGCGTCGACACCACGTACCTGGTGCGGAAGTCCGGTGGTTTCACGTGGAACGACGTGCAGACCGTCAACACCAAGGGCGTCGTGGTCCAGGCGCGCGCCGTGATCCTCGACCCGCCCGCCGACTCCGAGGTCCCGCTGTTCCAGCGGGAGGGCTGGGCGCCCTGGGAGAGCAGCGCGGCCGCCGACGCCGTCGCGCTCGCCGCGATCGGCACCGTGGTGGGCCTCGCGATGCTGGAGATCACCCTGCTCGCCGGCCCCGCGTTCGCCGTCGGCGCCCGCCGCTCCCGCCGCCAGCTCGGCCTGGTCGGCGCCAACGGCGGTGCCCGCAGCCACATCCGGGCCATCGTGCTCAGCGGCGGTCTCGTCATCGGCGTCGCCGCGGCCGTCGTCGGCACGGTCCTCGCACTGCTCCTCACCCTCGCGCTCCGGCCGCTCCTCGAGGAGTACCTGGGCGCGCGGTTCGGCGGGTTCACCGTGCGGCCGCTGGAGCTGCTCGGCATCGCCGGGCTCGCCGTCCTGACCGGTCTGCTCTCCGCGATCGTCCCGGCGATCACCGCCTCCCGGACCACCGTCCTCGCCTCGCTCACCGGCCGCCGCGGGGTGCGCCGCTCCAGCCGGGTGCTGCCGGTCGTCGGCCTCGTCGCCTTCGTCATCGGCGCCGTGATCGCCCTCTACGGCTCGGTGGTCACCGACCAGTTCATCGTCGTGGCCGGCGGCTCCGCACTCGCCGAACTGGGCGTCGTCGCCCTGACCCCGGCGCTGGTCGGCCTGTTCGGGCGCAGCGGCCGCTGGCTGCCGCTGTCGCCGCGGCTCGCCCTGCGCGACGCCGTCCGCAACCGGGGCCGTACGGCACCCGCCGTCGCCGCCGTCCTGGCCGCCGTCGCGGGCACCGTCGCCGTCGCCACGTACACCGCGAGCACGGACGCCCAGAGCCGTCAGGGCTACCACCCGAAGCTGCCGCACGGCGCCGTCGCCGCGATCGTGACCGAGGAGGGCGGCCGGGACGCTCCCGCCGTCCGCGAGGCGGTCCAGCGCAGCTTCCCCGTCGACATGCGCGCCGACGTGTCCCGGATCTCCGTCGGCCGGCAGGGCTGCGGCACCTGGGGCGAAGGCAAGGGCTGCGGCCGCTTCGAGGTCGTCACCCCGCCGGCGAACGAGTGCCCCCTGTGGACCGCCACCCCGGACGGCTCCGACCCCTCCGAGCGCTTCACCAAGGAGCAGCGCCGCAAGCTCCAGGAGGAGGACTGGCGCTGCCAGTCCCGGACGGGCGACGGCGTCTATGTGGAGGGCAACATGCTCGTCGCCGACGCCACCGTCCTGAAGGTCCTCGGCATCACCGACCCGGGCGCCGCCAAGGCCCTCGCCGAAGGGAAGATCGTCAGCTTCTCCAAGGCGCTGATCGACAAGAACGGCGCCGTCGGCATCCGGCTGATCACCGACGACGAGGCCTACGAGAAAGCCGCCCAGGAGCGGAAGCCGCTCCCCGGCGAGATCAAGTCCTTCCCCGCCTACCTGGTGCCGGGTTCCCCGCCGTCGTACGGCGTGGAGAGCGTCCTCAGCCCGGCCGCCGCCAAGGCCGCGGGACTGAGCACGGTGCCCATGGGCGCGTACTTCACCACCGACCACCTGCCGAGCACCGAGCAGCGGCAGAAGCTCGCCGGTGAGATCGCCAAGCTGGGCTCCAGCGTCGACGTGACCCTGGAGGAGGGCTACGTCAGCAAGTACAGCATCGTGCTGCTCGCGCTGACCGTCTTCGCCGGCCTGGTCACCATCGGCGCCGCCGGCATCGCCACCGGCCTCGCCCAGGCCGACGCCGAGGCCGACCTGAAGACCCTGTCCGCCGTCGGCGCACCGCTCCGGGTGCGCCGGACCCTCAGCGGCTTCCAGTGCGGAGTGGTCGCGGCGATGGGCGTCGTCCTCGGCTCCGCCGCCGGAATCCTGCCGGCCGTCGGACTCCGGTTCACCGAGCAGCGCCAGGAGCTGGCCTTCTACCAGCGGGCCCTGGACGAGGGCTGGGGCGGCATCCAGGAGCCGCCGTCCGTGCCGATCGTCGTCCCGTGGGAGACGCTCGCCGCCCTCCTCGTGGCCGTGCCGCTCGGCGCCGCCCTGCTGGCGGCCCTGGTGACCCGCTCCCGCGGGGCGCTGGCCCGCCGCGCCGCACACTAGCCGCGCACCGGCTGCGTTTCGTGCCCCTGGAGGAGGGTGGATCACCCTCCTCCAGGGGCACACCGTCTGTTGAGGCGTACGTGCGAGAGAATGGCGGCATGGAGATGCCGAGGAATGAAAGGTCGCAGGAGAGCCCCCAGGTCCTCATCGTGGGCCAGGACGGGATGGCGCTCGGCGGCACGGGTGACGACGAATCCCGCGAGGTCCCGGTGACGGAAATGGTCGAACAGCCTGCGAAGGTCATGCGCATCGGCAGCATGATCAAGCAGCTGCTTGAAGAGGTCAGGGCGGCACCTCTGGACGAGGCCAGCCGTGTTCGGCTCAAGGAGATCCACGCCAGCTCGGTGAAGGAGCTGGAGGACGGGCTCGCCCCGGAGCTGGTGGAGGAACTGGAGCGGCTGTCCCTGCCGTTCACCGACGAGGCCATCCCCTCCGAGGCGGAACTGCGCATCGCGCAGGCCCAGTTGGTGGGCTGGCTCGAAGGCCTCTTCCACGGCATCCAGACGGCGCTGTTCGCCCAGCAGATGGCGGCCAGGGCCCAGTTGGAGCAGATGCGCCGCGCGCTGCCGCCCGGCGCGTCGCACGACGATGACGACGACGACCACGGGCCGCAGCGCGGCCGCGCGGTCGGCTCGGGGCCGTACCTGTAGGCCTGTTCCGCACGACGACCGCGCCGTGAGGCGTCCGGGGCCCGGCACACCGTGAACAGCGGTGCGCCGGGCCCTTTTACGTGACCGGCGGCGGTGACGGTGACGGTGACGGTGACAGTGGTGGTGCCGGCAGTGGCGGTGGCGGTGGTGCTGGTGACGGCGGTGCCGGCAGTGGCGGGGGCGGCGGCGGTATCGGTTACGGTGCCAGCAGGAGGACCTTGCCGACGTGGCTGCCGGCCTCGACGGTCCGGTGCGCCTCGGCCGCGTCCGTCATCGGCAGGGTGCGGTCCACGACCGGGGTGACCGTGCCCGCGGCGACCAGCGGCCACACGTGCTCGCGGACGGCGGCGACCACCGCCGCCTTCTCGGCCGGCGGACGCGCCCGCAGCGTCGTCGCGAGGACGGCGGCGCGCTTGGCCATCAGGGCCGACAGGTTGAGCTCACCCTTGACGCCGCCCTGGAGTCCGATGACGGCCAGCCGGCCGTTGACGGCGAGGGCCTTGACGTTCCGTTCCAGGTACTTGGCGCCGATGATGTCGAGGATGACGTCCGCGCCGGCCCCGTCGGTCGCCTTGCGGAGCTCCTCGACGAAGTCCTGCTCCCGGTAGTCGATGAGGATGTCCGCGCCGAGCTCGGCACAGCGGGCCAGCTTCCCGGTGCTGCCCGCGGTGACCGCGACGCGCGCGCCGACGGCCTTGGCCAGCTGGATCGCCATGGTGCCGATGCCGCTCGCCCCACCGTGCACGAGGAGCGTCTCACCGGGCCGCAGATGGGCGAGCATGAAGACGTTCGACCAGACCGTGCAGGCGACCTCGGGCAGCGCGGCGGCCGTCACCAGGTCCATGCCCTCCGGCTTCGGCAGCAACTGGCCCACGGGAACGGCCACTTTCTCGGCGTAGCCGCCGCCGACGAGCAGCGCGCACACCTCGTCGCCGACGGACCAGCCGGAGACCCCGGGGCCCAGCGCGACGATCCGGCCCGCGCACTCGAGACCGGGGTACGGCGAACTGCCGGGCGGCGGGTCGTAGAAGCCCTGGCGCTGGAGCAGATCGGCACGGTTGACGGCGCTCGCCACCACCTCGACGAGCACCTCACCCTCGGCGGGGACGGGATCGGGCACCTCGGCCCAGACCAGCGCCTCGGGCCCGCCGGGTTCCGGAATCGTGATCGCATGCATGGCGGCGAGGCTACTCCCGACGCCGGCGGGACCGACCGATAGGGCACGGCGGGCTCGGGGCGTTGGTCTGGGGCCCGGCCGATCGTGTGGGGCGCGCGGGCCGGGGGCGGGGCCGGTCCCGTGAAGCGGGGCCGATCCCGTGGGGCGCGCGCGGCCCGGGGGTGGGGGGGCCGGCCCCGGGGCGCGGTCCCGGCCCCGGAGGCGCGGTTCCTGGCCGCCCGGGGGGCGGTCAGTCCTCCGAGGGGGTGGTCAGCGGGGTGACGGCAGCCGCGCGAACGATGGTGATCACCCGGTCGGTCAGCTGGAGCGGACTGGCGGCGGGGTCGTCGTAACCGAGCAGCCGGTGCCCGCGCAGCACGCTCACGACCAGGTCCTCGGTGTCCCGCACGCTGCGCCCGGCCTCGGCCTTGGTCACCGGGCGTTCGACGAGGTCGAGACCGGTGCCCTGCTGGATGAGGTCCTCCATCACCGTGCCGGCGCTCGGGCTGAGCACCGAGAGGCCGAGCAGCCGGCCGGCGGCGCTGGCGCTGGTGATCACGGCGTCCGCGCCGGACTGGCGCAGCAGCGGCGCGTTCTCCTCCTCGCGCACGGCGGCGACGATCTTGGCGCCCTTGTTGAGCTGGCGGGCCGTGAGCGTCACCAGCACCGCGGTGTCGTCGCGCTGGGTGGCGATGACGATCTGCCGGGCCTTCTGCACCTCGGCGCGGAGCAGGACGTCGCTTCGGGTCGCGTCGCCGACGACGCCGACGAAACCGTCCGCGTTGGCCGCCTCGATGACCTTGGTGGACGGGTCGACGATGACGATGTGGTCCTTGCGCAGCCCGGTCGCGCAGAGCGTCTGGATCGCCGAACGCCCCTTGGTGCCGAAGCCGACGACGACGGTGTGGTCACGCAAGGTGGACCTCCAGCGGTTCAGCCGGAACTCCTCGCGGGTCCGTTCCGTGAGGACCTCGAGGGTGGTGCCGACCAGGATGATCAGAAACAGGACGCGCAGCGGCGTGACCAGCAGGATGTTCGCGAGCCGCGCCGAATCGCTGTAGGGGACGATGTCGCCGTAGCCCGTGGTGGAGAGGGTGACGGTCGCGTAGTAGGCGCAGTCGAGGAAGTCGAGCGTCCCGTTGGCGTTGTCGTGGTAGCCCTCACGGTCGATGTAGACGAGGAGAACGGTGACGACGAGGACGCCCAGCGCCATGAGGAGCCGTTTGCCCACCTGCCAGAGCGGTTTCTCGACCACCTGGCGCGGCAGCCGCACCCGGGGGCCCGAGACCCGCTCGTCGGCCTGCCGCGCCATCGCGTCCCGGCTGGGAAGTTTCACGTGAAACACGCCTCCTCGTCCGCGTACAGTCCGGCACCGGCCGGCCATGGCAGGTCGAGGACCTCCAGTGGCTGTCCGGCGGTGGCACCGCCGGGCGGGACCACGGCCATGCCGTCGGCGGCGGCGATGCCCCGGAGCATGGCCGGTCCGTGATAGCGCAGCGGCGCGGCCTCGTCGCCGCGCCGTACGACGGGCACGAGCCGGGTGTCGTACGGATGTCCCTGAATCTCCTCGCGTACGCGCACGCGGTACGGCCCGGGGACCGGGGCGGGGCCGGAAGTCGAGGGCGGGCCCACCGCCGGGGACGGGCTCGGGGCCACGGCCGCCGTGGGCAGCGTTCCCGCGGCCGCGGACGGGCTCGGGGCCGCGACGGAGCGACCGGCGAGCGCGCGGAGCAGGGGCTCGGCGAGCGTGAGCAGTCCGGAGACGGCGGCGAGAGGGTTGCCGGGCAGGCCCACGAGGTGGCGGACGGGATGCCGGGCGCCGCCCGGGCCCGGGAGCTCGGCGAGGAGCATGGGGTGGCCGGGACGGACCTTCACGCCGTCGACCAGGAGCGTGGCACCGGCCTTGGCGAGCACCGGGTGGACGTGGTCGACCGGCCCGGCCGCGGTGCCGCCGGTGGTGACCACGAGTTCGGCCTCGGAGCCGGTGACGGCCGCGTACAGCTCGTCGGCGTCGTCGCCGATCCGGCGGGTACCGAGCACCTCGGCGCCGAGCGCCCGCAGCCAGGGGCCGAGCATGGGGCCGAGGGCGTCACGGATCAGGCCCTCGTGAGGGAGCCCGGCGGCGAGCAGCTCGTCGCCGAGGACGAGCACCTCCACACGGGGGCGCGGGTGCACGGTCAGCTCGTCGTAGCCGGCCGCGGCGGCGAGTCCGAGGACGGCGGGGCTCACGGCGCTTCCGGCGGGCAGCAGCCGGTCGCCGGAGCGGCATTCCTGGCCGCGCGGGCGGATGTCCTGGCCGTGCGTGACCACGCGCAGGGCGTGCAGCCGGCCGTCCCGGTCGGTGCGGGCGTGCTCGCTGCGGACGACGGCGGTGGCCCCGGCCGGCACCCGGGCGCCGGTGGCGATCCGTACGGCGTCCCCGTCGGCAAGTTCGCCGGCGCCGGAGTGCCCGGCGAGGACGGCGCCGTCGGGGTCGGTCCGCCAGGGGCCGGGGCCGGCGACGGCCCAGCCGTCCATGGCGGAGGTGTCGAAGGAGGGCAGGTCGGTGAGCGCGTGCAGCGGCTCGGCCAGGACGCGGCCGAGCGCCTGCCCGAGCGGGACCCGGCCGGCCGGCCGCGCCGCCGCCGCCTTCGCTCCGGCCCGCGCGGCCACGGTCCGCGCCTCGGTCCACTCGGTGGCCCGGTGCCGCTCGGCCTTCGGTACGGCGGCGGCGGCCGGCGCGGGTGCGGACGGCGAGGTCGCGGCGGGCGCCGGGACCGACGAGTCGGGTGAGGAATCGGTTCGGCGGCGGCCGACGAGGGCGAGGGCGTCGTCCACGCCGTCATCGGCGAACGCGTCGCCGGCCGCGCCGTCATCGGCGAACGCGCCGTCGTCCACGCCGCCGGCCGCGCCGCCGGCCGCGCTGTCGTCGGGCACCCGCTCCTTCATGGTCATCCGGCCTCGTCCTGCTCCGCGGCCCAGCGCTGGGCGAGCGCGGCGGCCTTGCGTGCGGCCTCGGCGACGGCCTCCGGGCCGCCGCCGGCTCCGGCGGCGCTCGCCGCCGCGTACCCGACCAGGAAGGTGGTCAGCGGCGCGGCGGGCCGTGCGACGCCGTGCGCGGCGTCACGGGCCAGGTCGAGCAGCAGGCCCGTGTCGACGTCCAGGTCGATGCCCAGTTCGTCCTTGACTGCGGTGATCCATTCATCCAGCACGGTCCCATGCTCCCTGATCCGCGCCCGGGCCGTGACGATGTCCTCCCAGGTGTCGCAGTCGAACGACGCCGATCCCTCGGCGGCGACCCGCTCGACCCGCAGCCCGCCGACGACCCGCCGCAACGGCAGCCCGCCCAGTTCGGGCCCGACCCGCTCCAGTTCCCGCCGCAGCGCCGCGGTCCGGTACACGGCGACCAACGGCTGCTCGCGCCCGTCGTCGTCCACCATGACGGCCCCGTCGCTGCCCGGCGCCTCCTCCAGTGCCCGAACGAGCCGCCGCGCGGCCCGCATCTCGAAGAACGGCAGATCGGCGGAGAGCACCAGCACGAAGGTCGCGGGCGCGGGGAAGGGCGCGGGAGACGCGGAGGGCGCGGAGGCCCGGGTGTCCTCGGTGAGGTGGGAGGGCGCGGTGTGGTCGGCGTCCACGGCCGGCGAGGAGGACGCGGCGGTGGCGGCCGGGCCGGCACCGGCGGCACCGGCGGCGTCGGGGTGGGAGGTCTCGGTCGAGCCGAGGGCTGTGGCGGGAGCTCCGTCCGCCCACCCGGCCAGGTGGCGGAGGCCTGCGTCCAGGGCGGCGGCGGGGCCGCCGCCGGGCGGGTCCTCGCGGGCCCATTCGACGGGGCGGGCGGTCGCACGGGGTTCGGCGACGACCACGACGCGGCCCGCGTCGCGGCAGGCCGCGAGGACCCGGTCGAGCAGGGGGCGTCCCCCGACTCGTACCCCGGGCTTGTCGGCCCCGCCGAGGCGCCTGGCGGCACCTCCGGCGAGCACGATGGCGTCGTACGCGGTCGTCACCCCAGCAGTATGGTCCGCGACCGCACCGCGACGACGACCGGCCCGGCCCAGACCGGAGCCCGTCCCGGCCCGGCGCGCCGCGACATCACCGGGGAACGCGTCCATGCCTGGGCCCGGGACCCGGGACGAGGACGGGACGGGGCCAGCCCGGGACGAGGACGGGGCCCGGGCGGTTCAGGCGCGTACCCGGGACGGACCGGGTCCGCGCAAGGTCCGGGTCCGCGCAAGGTCCGGGTCCGCGCAAGGTCCGGGTCCGCGCAAGGTCCGGGTCCGTACACGGTTCGCGTACGTAGCCGGGACGGACCGGTCCGCGCACGGTCCGGGTACACGCACCATTCGGGTCCGTACACGGTTCGGGTACGCGTCCGGGACCCGGCGTGGGTTGGGTCCCGGACAGGGCCGCCGGGTACCGCCGGGGCCCCGTGCCCCCGCCGTAGCCTTCCCGGCGGAGTCGTACGCCGTGAACCGGTCAGAGCGTGCGGAGCAGCACCGCCGGGTTCTCGACGCAGTCGGCGACGTAGCGGAGGAAGCCGCCGGCGGTGCCGCCGTCGCACACCCGGTGGTCGAAGGTGAGCGAGAGCTGCACCACCTGACGCACCGCCAGCTCACCGCCGTGCACCCACGGCTTGGGCACGATCCGGCCGACGCCGAGCATGGCCGC
The DNA here is from genome assembly GCF_004117935.1 of Streptomyces roseicoloratus. Taxonomy (GTDB): domain Bacteria; phylum Actinomycetota; class Actinomycetes; order Streptomycetales; family Streptomycetaceae; genus Streptomyces; species Streptomyces roseicoloratus. Next base: position 11,432 of record NZ_SDOY01000073.1, read on the forward strand.
CTCGGGGTGGTTGATGATCGGCGTGGAGCCGTCGACTCCGAACACGCCGTAGTTGTTCAGCGTGAACGTGCCGCCGGTCAGGTCGGCCGGGGTGAGCGTGCCCTGCCGCGCCGACTCGGTGAGTCGGGCGAACTCCGCGGTCAGCGACTCGGCGGTGCGGCCGCCGGCGTCCCGGACCACGGGCACCACCAGACCGCGCTCGGTCTGGGCCGCGAACCCGAGGTGCACGGCGGGCAGCCGGACGATCTCCCGCGCGGCCGTGTCGACCGTGGAGTTGAGCTCCGGGAAGCGGGCCAGGGCGTGGGTGCATATCCGGGCGAGCAGCGCGAGCACGGAGATCTTCGGGCCGCCCGCCGCGTTCATCGCCGCCCGCGCGGCCATGAGTTCGGTCGCGTCCGCGTCGACCCAGCAGGTCGCGTCGGGGATCTCGGTGCGGCTGCGCGACAGCTTGTCGGCGACGGCGCCGCGCACACCGCGCAGCGGCACGCGCTCGCCCACGGCGGCCGAGGCCGCGGAGCCTCCCGCGGTGGCCGGCACCGGGGCCAGGACCGGGGCGGCCGCCTTCGGCGCCTGCTCACGGACGGCGAGGGCCGTCTCCACGTCGGCCCGCAGGATCAGGCCCTGGGGGCCGGAGCCCCGGACGTCCCGCAGGTCGAGTCCGCCGTCGCGGGCGAGCTTGCGCACCAGCGGCGAGATGACGGGCACGGGGCCCGCAGGAGCCACGGGCGCCACGGGGGCGGCGGGGGCGGCGGGCGAGGCCGCCGCGGGGGCCGGGGCCACCGCGTGCGTGGCGTGCCGGACCCGGCGGCGCCGGGCAGCGGGCCCCGCGGTGCCGTAGCCGACGAGGACGTTGCCCGAGTACTCCGAGGACTCGGCGTCCTTCGCGTCCGCCGTCCGCGCGGCGCCGGCGGCCTCCGGGGCCGGCGTGGCGTTCCCGTCCGCGGCGCCGCCGACGGCGACCGTCAGCAGCGGTGCGCCGACGGGGAGTTCCGTGCCCTCCTCGCCGAAGCGGGCGGTGACCACACCGCCGTACGGACAGGGCACCTCCACCATCGCCTTGGCGGTCTCGACCTCGACGACCGGCTGGTCGATGGCGACGACGTCGCCGACGTCGACGAGCCAGCGCACGATCTCCGCCTCGGTGAGGCCCTCGCCGAGGTCGGGCAGCTTGAATTCGAGCACCTGGGCCATCAGCTGCCCGCCTCCCACTGGAGCCGCGCGACCGCGTCGAGGACCCGGTCGACGCCCGGGAGGTGGTGCCGTTCCAGCATCGGCGGCGGGTACGGGATGTCGAAGCCCGCGACGCGCAGCACCGGCGCCTCCAGGTGGTGGAAGCAGCGCTCGGTGACACGGGCGGCGATCTCGCCGCCGGGGCCGCCGAAGCCGGCGGACTCGTGCACGACGACGGCCCGGCCGGTGCGGCGCACGGACGCGCAGACGGTCTCGTCGTCGAAGGGCACGAGCGAGCGCAGGTCGACGACCTCCAGGTCCCAGCCCTCGGCCGTGGCGGCCTCGGCGGCCTCCATGCAGACCGGCAGGGAGGGGCCGTAGGTGATGAGGGTGGCGCTGGTGCCGCGGCGGCGCACGACCGCCTTGCCGATCGGCTCGACGGCCGACGGCGCCTCGGGCGACCAGTCGGACTTCGACCAGTAGAGCCGCTTGGGCTCCAGGAAGACGACCGGGTCGTCGGAGGCGATGGCGGCGCGCAGCAGGCCGTAGGCGTCCTCGACGGTCGCCGGGGTGACGACGTGGAGGCCGGGCGTCGCCATGTAGTACGCCTCGGAGGAGTCGCTGTGGTGCTCGACGCCGCCGATGCCGCCGCCGTACGGCACGCGGACCACGAGCGGCATCGGCATCGCGCCGCGGGTGCGGTTGCGCATCCGCGAGACGTGGCTGATGAGCTGCTCGAACGCCGGGTAGGCGAAGGCGTCGAACTGCATCTCGACGACCGGCCGCAGCCCGTACATCGCCATGCCGACGGCCGTGCCGAGGATGCCCGCCTCGGCCAGCGGCGTGTCGGTGCAGCGGTCCTCGCCGAACTCCTTGGCGAGGCCGTCGGTCACGCGGAAGACGCCGCCGAGGGTGCCGACGTCCTCGCCCATGACGTGGACGGTGGGGTCCTCGGCCATGGCGTCGCGCATGGCCCGCTGCAGCGCCTGCGCCATGGTGGCGGGCTTGGCCGCCGCCTTGGCGGCCGGCCGTGCGGTCGCGTGGGTGGTCATCCCGCCTCACTCTCGGCGTCGAGCTCCGCCCGCAGCTGCGCCGCCTGCTCGCGCAGCTGCGCGGTCTTCTCGGCGTAGACGTGGGCGAACAGGTCCATCGGGTCGAGCACGGGGTCGGCGTTCATCCGCTCGCGGAGCCGCGCCGCCATCGTCTCGGCCTCCTCGGCCGCCGCGCGGCGGCCGTCCTCGTCGAGCAGCCCGCGCTCGGTGAGCTCCCGCTCCAGGAGCAGGACCGGGTCGTGCGCCCGCCAGGTCTCGACCTCGCCGTCGCCGCGGTAGCGCGTGGCGTCGTCGGCGTTGGTGTGGGCGTCGATCCGGTAGGTGATGGCCTCGACGAGGGTGGGTCCGCCGCCGCGCCGGGCGCGGGTGACGGCCTCGGTGAGCACCTGGTGGACGGCCACCGCGTCATTCCCGTCGACGAGCCGGCCGGGCATCCCGTATCCGACGGCCTTGTGGGCCAGCGACGGGGCGGCGGTCTGCTTGGCGAGCGGCACGGAGATCGCGAAGCCGTTGTTCTGCACGAGGAAGACCACGGGGGCCTGCCAGACGGCCGCGAAGTTCAGCGCCTCGTGGAAGTCGCCCTCGCTGGTGCCGCCGTCGCCGACCATGGCGAGGGCGACCACGTCGTCGCCCTTGAGGCGGGCGGCGTGGGCGAGGCCCACCGCGTGCGGCAGCTGGGTGGCGAGCGGGGTGCTGAGCGGCGCTATGCGGTGCTCGCGCGGGTCGTAGCCGGTGTGCCAGTCGCCGCGCAGCAGGGTGAGGGCCTGGACGGGGTCGAGGCCACGGGCGACGGCGGCGAGGGTGTCGCGGTACGAGGGGAAGAGCCAGTCCCGCTCCTCCAGGGCCAGCGCCGCGGCGACCTCACAGGCCTCCTGGCCGGTCGTGGAGGGGTAGACGGCGAGCCGGCCCTGCTTGGTGAGTGCCGTCGCCTGTGCGTTGTACCGACGGCCGCGGACGAGCTCCCGGTAGAGGCGGCGCAGCAGCTCGGGGTCCGCGTCGGCCACCGCGTCGGTGCCGAGCACGCGCAGCGGCTCGGCCTCCGGCAGCAGCGGGGCGGGGTCGGTGCGCGGCCGCCAGGCCGGGGGCGGGGTGGGCCGATAGGCGTCGCGAGCGGCGCCGGGGGGCTCTTGGACTGTCGAACTGCGCTGTTGCAACGAGTCCACCTCCTCGTGGGACGGGCATAAGACCCGAAGGCGGGTGGCGCGGAATGTGGCGCGCCTCACCTACCGATTGTTCGGTCGTGGAGGCATTTTGGCTACAGGCACCTCCAGCCTGTGGACAAACGGTTCTCCACAGCCTGGGATGGATGCAGGTCGTCCACGAGAGAGAGGCGGGGGGACATGGCGGATGAACAAATGGCCGACGTCGACGAGCACACGGACGACGCGCCCCTGAACACGCCCCCCGGAGCCGCCCCCGCGGCCGGGACGGCGCCCGTACCGGCGGGGCCCTGGGGGAGCCCGTCGGGCCCGTCGGCGGGAGCGCCGGCCGGCCCTGCCATGGTCTCCCCGATGCCGCCGGCCCGCCCGCTGGACGCCGTCGACCGCGACATCCTGCGGCTGCTCCAGACCGACGGCCGGGCCTCGGTCCGCTCGGTCGCCGAGCGGGTCCACGTGTCCCGCGCCAACGCGTACGCCCGCATCAACCGGCTCATCGACGACGGGGTGATCCGCGGCTTCGGCGCCCGGGTGAACCACGAGCGGGCGGGGCACGGCGCCTCCGCCTACATCACGCTCAAGATCGTCCAGAACTCGTGGCGCACCGTGCGCGAACAGCTCCAGGCCCTGCCGGGGGCCGCGCACATCGCCCTGGTCAGCGGCGACTTCGACGTCCTGCTGCTGGTGCACACGCCGGACAACCGGACACTGCGCGAGCTGGTGCTGACCCGGCTCCAGTCCATCCCCGAGGTCCTGTCGACCCGCACGCTGCTGGTCTTCGAGGAGACCGACCTGGACCCGTACCCGGAGCGGAGCGGCTGAGGGGAAGGCAGGGCAAGGACGGGAAAACGCGTCGCGCCCGCCCGGGGAGGTCCCCGGGCGGGCGCGAACGTTCATGGTTCGGGTGCGCTCGGCGAGCGCCGTACACAGCCCACCGAAGGCTCTCAGCGGGCCGTACGCAGCCCGCCGAAGGCTCTCAGCGGCCCGTACACAGCCCGCCGAAGGCTCTCAGCGGGCCGTGCGCAGCCCGTCGAAGGCCAGGTGGACGACGGTGTCCACCAGCTGCTCCCGCTCCTCCAGTGAGGCGTGGTGCGGCCGGTACCACTCGACGAGCGAGTTGATCATGCCGAAGAGCAGCCGGGTCGCGAGCCGGATGTCCAGGTCGGCCCGCAGGTCGCCCTCGGCGGCGGCCGCCTTCAGGAGCTCGGCCACGCGGTGGTCGAACTCGCGGCGCCGCTCCAGCGCCCACCGCTCGGTCGAGGTGTTGCCCCGCACCCGCAGCAGCAGCGTCACGTACGGCAGCTCGGCCATCAGCACCTCCACCGTGCGCCGGGTGACGTACTCGACCCGCGCGACGGCCCGCCCGCGGTTCGCGGCCGGCTCGTCGAGAACGGCGAACAGCCCGTCGAGCGCGCGGCTGACAGCCCGCCGCAGCAGCTCCTCCTTGCCCGCCACATGGTGGTAGATCGACGACTTGGAGATGCCCGCCGCCTTGGACAGGTGCTCCATCGACGTGCCGTCGTAGCCGCGCTCGTTGAAGACCTGCACGGCGACCGAGAGCAACGTCTCGGGTGTGTACGTGTCGCGTCGCGCGGTGGTCATCCCGCCTCCTCCGCTTCCTCCGCGTAGGCCCGGCGCACGAGGCCGAGGCCGGGCGCGTACCGGCCCGTCGGGTAGCGCTCGTGCAGCGCCCTGAGCAGGGACACCGTGGGCCGGTGGCCGACCCGGGCGGCCCACTCCAGCGGCCCCGCCGGGTAGTTGACGCCGAGGCGCATCGCCGTGTCCACGTCCTCGGCGGTGGCGACGCCGCGCTCCACCGCGTCGGCCGCCAGGTCCGCGAGCATCGCGACCGTACGGGCCACGATCATCCCGGGCACGTCACCGATCACCGACACCTTCTTGCCGGCCGCCTGGAAGAGGCCCACCGCCTCGGCGAGGCCCTGCGGGGAGATGCCCTCGCGCGCGGACAGGACGATCCGTTCCGCCTTCTCGTAGTCGTGGGCGAGGTCGAAGTAGACGATCTGCTCCTGGTGGTACTCGAAGGAGGTCTCGCCGTCCACGAGGGCGAGGCGCACGCCCGAGGGCAGGTCCACGAACCCGTCGCCCTTCTTCCGCCGGACCTCGACGCCGGCCCGCTCGAAGAGGCCCGCCAGCGGCTGCGCGGGACCGAGGTCGCCGCGCACCGTGATCCGCGCGGGCGCCTCCTCCGGCGCCGCGGTGTGCGGCTCGGGGCGCTCCGCGCCGTCCGCGTACGGGAACCAGCCGTGGCCCGACTTGCGGCCGAGCCGGCCCGACTCCACGAGCCGGCGCTGCGCGAGCGAGGGCGTGAACTTGGGGTCCTGGTAGAAGGCCTCCCACACGGACCGCGTGACGGCCTCGTTGACGTCCTGCCCGATCAGGTCGGTCAGCTCGAACGGGCCCATCCGGAAGCCACCGGACTCGCGCAGGGCCGCGTCGATCGTGGCCGGGTCGGCGGCGCCCTCCTCGAAGACCCGCAGCGCCTCCGCGTAGAAGGGGCGGGCGACGCGGTTCACGATGAAACCCGGGGTGTCGGTGCAGCGCACCGGGGTCTTGCCCCAGCGCTTCGCCGTCTCGTACGCGCGCGTGGCGGCGGCCGGGTCGGTGGCGAAGCCGCTGACGACCTCGACCAGCGGCAGCAGCGGGGCCGGGTTGAAGAAGTGCATGCCGACGAAGCGGCCGGGCAGCCGCAGCCCTCCCGCGATCGCGGTCACGGACAGCGAGGAGGTGTTGGTGGCGAGGACGGCGTCCTCGGCGACGATGCCCTCCAGCTCGGCGAAGAGACCCTGCTTGACGTCGAGCCGCTCGACGATCGCCTCGACGACCAGCGCGGCGTCGGCGAGCCCGGTGAGCTCGTCCGCCGCGTGCAGCCGGGCGAGCGCGGCGTCCCGGTCCTCCTTGCCCAGCCGGCCCTTCTCCACCAGCCGGTCGAGACGGCCCGCGACGGCGGCGACGGCCTCCGCGGCCCGGCCGGGGGCGCTGTCGTAGAGGCGGACGGGATGGCCCGCGACCAGGGCGACCTGGGCGATTCCCTGGCCCATGGTGCCGGTGCCGACGACGGCGACCGTGCTGCCCGGCCCGATGCCGGGGCCGGAGGGTCCGGATCCGTCGGCCGACAGCCCGTCGCTCCCCGGGCGGACGTTCGCGTTGGCGGTCATAGGACTGATCCTCCCCGATGGGTTCTCCACAGGATCGCCGGACCCCCTTGTCCCGACCGATCGTTCGGTTACTCTAACTCCGTACGCGTCTCCCTGCCCAGCTCGACGAGGAGTTGGTCCATCCATGGCCACCGCTCAGCTGACCACCGACCGTCTGGCCGAGAAGCACCGGTCCACACTCGATCAGGCGCTCTCCACCATCCGCACCCGCGCCTACTGGTCCCCGCACCCGGAGCACCCGAAGGCCTACGGGGAGAACGGCTCGCTGGACGCCGCCGCCGGTCTCGCCGCCTACCAGGACCTGCTCGGCAAGCGCTTCGAGCTCGACCAGCCCGGCACGGACGGCTGGACCGGCGGCGAGACCTCGCCGTACGGCCCGTCCCTGGGCGTCGAGTACCCGCACGCCGACATCGACGTGCTGCTCCCCGCGATGCGCGCCGGCATGGCCGCCTGGCGTGACGCCGGCCCCGAGACCCGCGCCCTGGTGTGCCTGGAGATCCTCGCCCGGATCTCCGCCCGCACCCACGAGTTCGCCCACGCCGTCATGCACACCAGCGGCCAGGCGTTCATGATGGCGTTCCAGGCCGGCGGCCCGCACGCCCAGGACCGCGGCCTGGAGGCCGTGGCGTACGCCTACGAGGAGCAGACCCGCACCCCGGCCGGCCGCGCCGCCTGGTCGAAGCCGCAGGGCAAGCGCGACCCGCTGGAGCTGAGCAAGGAGTTCACCCCGGTCGCCCGCGGCATCGCGCTCATGATCGGCTGCAACACCTTCCCGACCTGGAACGGCTACCCGGGCCTGTTCGCCTCCCTGGCCACCGGCAACCCGGTCCTCGTCAAGCCGCACCCGCGCGCGGTCCTCCCGCTGGCCCTGACCGTACGGGTCGCCCGCGAGGTGCTCGCCGAGGCCGGCTTCGACCCCAACCTGGTCGCGCTGGCCGTGGAGCGGCCGGGCGAGGGCATCGCCAAGACCCTGGCGGTCCGCCCCGAGATCAAGATCATCGACTACACCGGCTCGACCGCCTTCGGCGACTGGCTGGAGGCCAACGCCCGCCAGGCCCAGGTCTACACGGAGAAGGCCGGCGTCAACACGGTCGTCGTCGACTCCACCGGCGACTACAAGGGCATGCTCGGCAACCTGGCCTTCTCGCTGTCCCTCTACAGCGGCCAGATGTGCACCACCCCGCAGAACCTGCTGATCCCCCGCGACGGCATCACCACCGACCAGGGCCCGAAGACGTACGACGAGGTCGTGGCCGACCTCGCGGCGGCCGTCGGCGGTCTGCTCGGCGACGACGCCCGGGCGAACGCGCTGCTCGGCGCCCTCGTCAACCCGGACGTCAAGGCCCGCCTTGAGGCCGCCGCCGGCCTGGGCGAGGTGGCGCTCGCCTCCCGCGAGGTGACGAACCCGGACTTCCCGGAGGCCGTCGTCCGCACCCCGGTCATCGTCAAGCTCGACGGCTCCAAGCCGGACGCCGAGGCCGCCTACTTCTCGGAGTGCTTCGGCCCCGTCGCCTTCGCCGTCTCCGTCGACTCCACCGGCGACGCCCTGGAGCTGCTGCGCCGCACGGTCCGCGAGAAGGGCGCGATGACGGTCGGCGCGTACACCACCTCGCCGGACACCGAGCGCGCCGTCGAGGAGGTCTGCCTGGAGGAGTCCGCCCAGCTCTCCCTGAACCTCACCGGCGGTGTCTACGTCAACCAGACCGCCGCCTTCTCCGACTTCCACGGCTCCGGCGGCAACCCCGCCGCCAACGCGGCCCTGTGCGACGGCGCGTTCGTCTCCAACCGCTTCCGCGTGGTGGAGGTCCGCCGCCAGTCCTGACGGGAAGACCGAGCCGTCCCCGGCCCCCCAGTGAGGGCCGGGGACGGGGCGCCAGCGCCGGGGCGCGTCAGGTGATCTCGGCGTGCCTCTGCACCCAGGCGTGCATCGCGACCGCGGCCGCCGCACCCGCGTTGATCGACCGCGTCGAACCGAACTGGGCGATCGAGCAGACCATCGCCGCGTGCTTGCGCGCCTCCTCCGTGAGGCCCGGGCCCTCCTGGCCGAAGAGCAGCACGCACCGGCGCGGCAGCACCGTCCGTTCCAGCGGCACCGAACCGGGCAGGTTGTCGATGCCGATGATCGGCAGGTCCTCCGCCGCCGCCCACGCGGTCAGCGCCTCCGTGTCCGGGTGGTGCCGCACGTGCTGGTAGCGGTCGGTGACCATGGCCCCGCGCCGGTTCCAGCGCCGCCGCCCGACGATGTGGATCTCCTTCGCCAGGAAGGCGTTGGCCGTCCGCACCACCGAGCCGATGTTGAAGTCGTGGCCCCAGTTCTCCACCGCCACGTGGAAGTCGTGGCGCCGGGTGTCCAGGTCCGCGACGATCGCCTCGCGCGTCCAGTACCGGTAGCGGTCGACGACGTTGCGCCGGTCGCCGCCGGCCAGCAGCTCGCGGTCGTAGTGCTCGCCTTCCGGCCACGGCCGCGGATGCGGACCGACGCCGATCTCGGGGCCGTAGCCCTCGTCGTACTGGACCGGCTCGGCCGGCTGCTCTTCGGTGGTGCTCACCCGACGAGGGTACGGGGGCTCACCCCGTCACCCGAACGGCTCGGCGGGGTGACCTTGGCGTCCTCGCCCTGCCCCCGCCCGTCGCCCGTACGGCCACCCGTGCCGTCGCCGCCGTCGAGACCGGCGTCGCGGCGCGTGCCGAGCAGCCGGTCACGGCCGCGCGCCGCCCGCGCGCCCAGCCACACCAGGAACGCCGTCGGCAGGAAGACCGCGTCCGCGGCGATCATCGCCATCGAGAAGAACGGCAGCCCGAGCAGCAGCGCGATCCCGGCGTGCTCCAGCATCATCGCCGCGAGCAGTACGTTCTTGACCCTGCGGTTGAACAGCGTGAAGGGGAAGGCGACCTGCACGATCACGGTGCCGTAGGTCAGCAGCAGCACCATCATCGCGCTCGATCCCAGCAGGTCGGACAGGGCCGGCCAGGGGGAGAAGTAGTCGAGCTTCAGCGGGAAGTAGAGCGCGGATCCGTCCTGCCAGCGCGAGCCCTGCACCTTGTACCAGCCGGCCGTGGCGTAGATCAGACACACCTCCGCCATGATCACGACGAGCGTGGCGTTGTGCGCGAGATTGGCGAGGACGTCCAGCAGGGTGCGCGGCTCGCCGGGAGCGAACCGGCACACCAGCCACCACAGCCCGTGCCCGAGCCACAGCACCCAGAACATCACCAGCAGCCACCACTCCCCGGTGACGCCGGAGAAGTAGGTGGCGGCGAGCAGGAAACCGCCGAGGACCGTCCACAGCGCCGGCCCGGCGAACCCGCCGCCGTCGACGGCATCGCCCTCGCCGCGCGCACGCGCGCGTGCGCGGGCCCGGGCCGCGCGCCGGGCGTCGAGCGACCAGACCTGTCCGCAGCGGGTGAGGACGAGATAGACGGCCATGAGGTGGACGACGTTGTCGCCGCCGTCGCCCATGAAGATGGACCGGTTCTGCAGGGACAGCACGCCGGCCATGAAGACCACGGAGACGGCGCGGGTGTGCCAGCCGAGGAGCAGCAGGACGGCGGAGAGCACGGCGAGGCCGTAGACGACCTCGAACCACAGCCGTCCGTCCGACCACATCAGCGCGGTGAAGGAGCGGTTGTCGGCGATCAGCTGCCGGCCCATCTCCCACGACCACGGGCCGTCCGGCCCGTACAGCTCCAGCCTGTGGGGCCACTCGCGCAGCAGGAACAGCAGCCAGGTGCAGGAGAAGCCGATCCGGACGATCGCGGTCTGGTAGGGGCCGAGGGAGTGCGCCGTGACCTTCTGGACGGCGGCGGCGAGCCGCCGGTCGAACGGCACGCGGGGGGCGACGGGCGTCTGGCTCATCGGGCTGCCTCCGTACCGGCCTGGGCCTCGGTGCTGCTCGCGGCGGTCGCGCCGGGCCGGTCCGCGGCGGTGACGCGCCACCAGGGGTAGGTGCGGAACGACGGCTCGGTGTTGATCTTCTCGGCGCTCCAGGCCGGGGCCGGCACGGGCCGGGTGGCCGAGCGCAGCTGGATCTTCCGGACGGTGCCGCCGAGCGCCCGCTCGTCGAGGCGCAGCATGACGATACGGCGCATGTACTGCTCCGAGAGCCGGCCGCGCATCCCGTTGGGGCGCTGGTCGTCGGTGTGGGTGTTGAGGAAGAAGTCCCAGGCCCGGCGCAGCTCGTTCTGCTCCGTGTGGCTGGGCATCGGGTTGCCGCGGATCTGTGCGATGTCCTGCCCGGTGAGGTCGGTCCAGCCGGTGGTCGTCCGGGTGCCGTCCGGGCGGGAGAGCTCGGCACGGACCTGGACGGCGATGTTCTGCTGGAGCGGGTTGGGGGCGAAGAGCTTCCAGTTCTGCTCGAACTCGGGGTAGACCCAGTCGTCGACGGCCTCGCCGTGCTGCTTGGTCAGCGTGTTGGAGGGCGCGACGTGCAGGAAGACCATCGCGAGGTGGACGCAGGCGAGGACGCCGACGACGGCGAGCGCGACGGCCGCGACGACCTGGTAGGGCATGGAGAGGGCCCCGATCCCGCCTCGCGCGGCACCGGCGTCGCCGGGAGGGACGGGGGCGGCGGCGACACCGTCCTCGGCCGAGGGCGCGTATGCGGACGCTTCGGCTTCGGACGCTTCGGCTTCGGACGTCCCGGCTCCGGTCATTTCGGGTCCGGAGGCTTCGTCTGCGGATGCTTCGGCCCCGGATGGCTCGGCCCCGGACGCTTCGGCTTCGAAGTCTCCGGAACCGGACGCTCCCTCTTCGAGGCCTCCGGCACCGGTCCCGGGCTCGTGCCCGCCGGCGCCGGCGCCGGACCGGGGGTCGACCTCGTCGGCGGCCCCGGGCTCCGCGGCATCGGCGGCCCCGGGCTCCGCGGCGCCGGCGGCAGCCACACTCGAATCGGCCTCGTCGGCCGCTCCGGCCCCGTCGGCCTCCCGTTCGGCCCCGGTCGGACCGTCCCCGGACCGGCCCGCCTCGCGGCGGTCGGCGCCTTGTCGATCGGCCTCTGCCACCCGCTCGGGCGAACCGCCCGGACCGGGTGTGATCCCGCCCCCGCCGTCGTACGAGTCCATCGCGCCCCGCTCCCGCTTGCCCTCAGCAGTTATCCACAGGGTTGACACCATACGGGCCGCCGAACGACCATTGAAGCAATTCAACCGAACGATCGGTCGGTAGGGGGTCCGATGACCACAGGTACGGCAGAGACGACAGCGACAGAGGGCATGACGGCGAGCCAGGCTGCCCTCGAAGCGGTGTTCGACGCCGCCGTGGCCGCCGACGAGCGCATCGAGCCCCGCGACTGGATGCCCGACGCGTACCGCGCCGGCCTCGTCCGCCAGATCGCACAGCACGCGCACTCCGAGATCATCGGCATGCAGCCCGAGGCCAACTGGATCACCCGCGCGCCGTCCCTGCGGCGCAAGGCGATCCTCATGGCCAAGGTCCAGGACGAGGCCGGCCACGGCCTGTACCTGTACAGCGCGGCCGAGACCCTCGGCACCAGCCGCGACGAGCTCCTCGACAAGCTCCACTCCGGCCGCCAGAAGTACTCGTCGATCTTCAACTACCCGACGCTGACCTGGGCCGACGTCGGCGCCATCGGCTGGCTCGTGGACGGTGCCGCGATCACCAACCAGGTCCCGCTCTGCCGCTGCTCCTACGGACCGTACGCCCGCGCGATGGTCCGGGTCTGCAAGGAGGAGTCCTTCCACCAGCGGCAGGGCTACGAGGCGCTGCTCGCCCTCTCGCGCGGCACCGAGGCGCAGCACGCGATGGCCCAGGACGCGGTCGACCGCTGGTGGTGGCCCTCGCTGATGATGTTCGGCCCGCCGGACGACGAGTCGACCCACTCGGCGCAGGCGATGGCGTGGAAGATCAAGCGCCACTCCAACGACGAGCTGCGCCAGCGTTTCGTCGACATCGCGGCCCCGCAGGCCGAAAGCCTGGGCCTCACCCTCCCGGACCCCGACCTGAAGTGGAACGAGGAGCGCGGGCACTACGACTTCGGCCCCATCGACTGGGACGAGTTCTGGAACGTCCTCAAGGGCAACGGCCCCTGCAACGAGCAGCGGCTGAGCAAGCGCCGCAAGGCGCACGAGGACGGCGCCTGGGTCAGGGAAGCCGCCGCGGCCTACGCCGGGAAGCACGACGGCAGGCACGGCAACGACAACCACGGCCGGGACGACGCCCACGGCCGTCACGACGAGCAGCACACGCACACGCACGGGGAGGCAGGGGCATGACCACCGACGGATGGCCGCTGTGGGAGGTGTTCGTGCGCTCGCGCCGCGGACTGTCCCACACCCACGCCGGCAGCCTGCACGCGCCGGACGCCGAGATGGCCCTGCGCAACGCCCGCGACCTCTACACCCGCCGCATGGAGGGCGTCTCGATCTGGGTCGTCCCCTCCACGGCGATCACCGCCTCGTCGCCCGACGAGAAGGACCCCTTCTTCGAGCCGTCCGCCGACAAGCCCTACCGGCACCCCACCTTCTACGAGATCCCGGACGGGGTGAAGCACCTGTGACCGCCCGGACCACCACCGGCGACGCCGGCGCCACGACCGTCCCGGCCGCCACGCTCGCCCTCGGCGACGACGCCCTCGTCCTCGCCCAGCGCCTGGGGGAGTGGGCGGGCGGCGCGCCGGTCCTCGAAGAAGAGGTCGCCCTCGCCAACATCGCGCTCGACCTCCTCGGCCAGGCCCGCGTCCTGCTCTCCCTCGTCGGCGACGAGGACGAGCTCGCGTACCTCCGCGAGGAGCGCGCCTTCCGCAACTGCCAGCTCGTGGAACAGCCCAACGGCGACTTCGCCCACACCATCGCCCGGCAGCTGTACTTCTCCACCTACCAGCACCTGCTGTACCGCCGACTGGCCGCCGGCGACAGCCCGCTCGCCGGACTCGCCGCCAAGGCCGTCAAGGAAGTCGCCTACCACCAGGACCACGCCGAACACTGGACGCTGCGCCTCGGCGACGGCACCGAGGAAAGCCACCGGCGCATGCAGGCCGCCTGCGACGCCCTGTGGCGCTACACCGGCGAGCTGTTCCAGCCGCTCGACGGCCTCGACCTCGACACCGAGGCCATGGAACGCGCCTGGCTCGACTCGGTCACCGCGGTCCTCGGCCGGGCCACCCTCACCGTCCCGCCCGGACCGCGCACCGGCGCCTGGTCCGCCGGCGCCGGCCGCCAGGGACTCCACACCGAGTCCTTCGGCCGCATGCTCGCCGAGATGCAGCACCTCCACCGCAGCCACCCGGGGGCGTCATGGTGACCGGCTCACCGACCACGGCCCCCACGCCGCTCGAAGAGGAACTCGCCCGGATCGCCGGCGCCGTCCTCGACCCCGAGCTGCCCGTCCTCACCCTCGCCGAACTCGGCGTGCTCCGCGGCGTCCACGTCCACGGCCCCGGCCGCGTCGAGGTCGAACTCACCCCGACCTACACCGGCTGCCCGGCCGTCGAGGCGATGTCGACCGACATCGAGAACGCCCTCCACGACCACGGCATCCCCGACGTCTCCGTCGTCACCGTCCTCAGCCCCGCCTGGTCGACCGACGACATCAGCGAGGAAGGCCGCCGCAAGCTCGCCGAGTTCGGCATCGCCCCGCCCCGCCCGCAAGGACCGGCCGGCGGACCGATACCGCTCACCCTGGCGATCCGCTGCCCCCACTGCGGATCCACCGACACCGAGCTCCTCAGCCGCTTCTCCTCCACCGCGTGCAAGGCACTGCGCCGCTGCGCCGCCTGCCGCGAACCGTTCGACCACTTCAAGGAGTTGTAGATGCCGTCGACGCCGTCCTCGACCGCCGGACGGGCCGGGTTCCATCCGCTCCGCGTGAGCGAGGTCGAGCAGCTCACCGATGACTCCGTGGCCGTCACCTTCGCGGTACCGCCCGAGCTCGGCGAGGCCTACCGCCACGCGCCCGGCCAGCACCTCGCCCTGCGCCGCCTCGGCCCCGGCGGCGAGGAGATCCGCCGCACCTACTCGATCTGCGCACCGGCCGCCGCCGAAGGCGAGACGCCCGTCCTGCGGGTCGGCATCCGCCTCGTCGAAGGCGGCGAGTTCTCCACGTACGCCCTCAAGGAACTCGCCGTCGGCGACACCGTCGAGGTCATGGAACCCATGGGGCGCTTCGTCCTCGAACCCCGCCCCGGGCACTTCGCCGCCGTCGTCGGCGGCAGCGGCATCACGCCGGTGCTGTCCATGGCCGCGACGCTGCTCGCCCGCGAACCCGAGGCCCGGTTCTGCCTGGTCCGCAGCGACCGCACCGCGTCGTCCACGATGTTCCTCGACGAGGTCGCCGACCTCAAGGACCGCTACCCCGACCGGTTCCAGCTGGTCACCGTGCTCTCCCGCGAGGAACAGCAGGCCGGTCTCCCCTCCGGTCGGCTCGACGAGGAACGGCTCAGGACCCTGCTGCCCGCGCTGCTGCCCGTCGGCGAGATCGACGGCTGGTTCCTGTGCGGCCCCTTCGGCCTGGTGCAGAACACCGAGCGCGTCCTGCGCGACCTCGGCGTCCCCCGCACCCGCGTCCACCAGGAGATCTTCCACGTCGACGACGGCTCCGCTCCCGCCCCGGCGCCTTCGGCGGACGCCCCCGCCCACGCCACGCTGACCGCCACCCTCCACGGCCGGTCCGGCAACTGGCCCGTCCAGCAGGGCGAAACGCTCCTCGACACCGTGCTCCGCGCCCGGGCGGACGCCCCGTACGCCTGCAAGGGCGGCGTGTGCGGCACCTGCCGCGCGTTCCTCGTCTCCGGCGAGGTGCGGATGGACCGCAACTTCGCCCTGGAACCCGAGGAGACCGACGCCGGCTACGTCCTGGCCTGCCAGTCCCACCCCGCCACCCCGGACGTGGAACTCGACTTCGACCGCTGACCCGGCGGACCGGGGTCCGTCCGGCCGCGATCACCGGACAGATCCCGCGGACGGCCGCGCCGTCGCACCGGACATGGGCGGGCACGCCCGGGCACCACGCCCGACGTGCCCGCCCATTCCCATCCACTGGAACCTGTTCTATCTTGACGGCCCGTCACATCCCAGCGGGGCAAGGCCGAAAGGGACAGGACCGTGGACTTCACCTTCACCGAAGAACAACAAGCGGCCGCCGAAACCGCCAAGGCCGTCTTCGCCGACGTCCCACCCGACGCCGTACCCAGCCCCGCCCTCACCCACGGCGCCGTCGCCGACGACCTCGACCGCGCCCTCTGGGCCCGCCTCGCCGACACCGACCTGCTCGGCCTCGTCCTCGACCCGGCCCACGGCGGCGCCGGACTCGACCCCATCGCCCTCTGCCTCGTCCTGCGGGAATCCGCCCGCGCCCTCGCCCGCGTCCCCCTCCTCGAGACCAGCGCGGTCGCCCTCACCCTCCAGCGCTACGGCCCCGCCGGCACCGCCGCCGACCTGCTCCTCCGCGTCACCCGCGGCGAACTCGTCCTCACCGCCGCCGTCCACGGCCGCACCGGCCACGACCCGGCACCCCTCGCCGTCACCGCCCGGCGCGACCACGACGGCTGGACCCTTGCCGGCCGGACCAGCGCCGTCCCCTGGGCCCACCAGGCCGACCGCATCGCCGTGCCCGCCCACACCCCCGACGGACACACCGTCCTCGCCCTGCTCCCCCGCACCCGCACCGGCCTCACCCTCACCGACCAGTACGGCACCCACGGCGAACGCCTCGCCGTACTCCACCTCGACGACGTCCGCCTCGACGGCACCGACGTCATCGACACCGAAGGCGCCTGGGAATGGCTCCACGGCCTCCTCGCCACCGGAACCTGCGCCCTCGCCCTCGGGCTCGGCGAACAGGTCCTCACCATGACCAGCCAGTACACCGGCAAGCGCGAACAGTTCGGCCACCCCGTGGCCACCTTCCAGGCCGTCGCCGTCCAGGCCGCCGACCGCTACATCGACCTGCGCGCCATGGAAGTCACCCTCTGGCAGGCCGCCTGGCGCCTCACCGCCGACACCGCCGGACCCCTGCCCGCTGCCGCGGACATCGCCGTGGCCAAGATCTGGGCCTCAGAAGGCGTACGCCGCGTCGTCCAGACCGCCCAGCACCTCCACGGCGGCTTCGGCGCGGACACCGACTACCCGCTGCACCGCTACCACGCCTGGGCCAAGCACCTCGAACTCGCCCTCGGCCCCGCGGCCCAGCACGAAGAAGCACTCGGCGACCTCCTCGCCATCCACTCCCTCGGCTGAACCACGCCGCACCCGCGCCCTACAGCACGTAGGCGGGGCTCCCGTCGTCCGTCACCATCGGGCGCCCCGCGCCGTCCCACGCGAGCATCCCGCCGTCGACGTTCACCGCGTCGATCCCCTGGCGCACCAGATACTGCGTGACCTGCGCCGATCGGCCGCCCACCCGGCACACCACGAAAGCCCGCCGCCCGTCGGCCACGGCCTCCGTCACCTCACCGAACCGCGCCACGAAATCACTCATCGGAACGTGCAGCGCACCCTCCACATGACCGGCCGCCCATTCGTCGTCCTCACGGACGTCCAGCACCAGGGCATCCGCCGGCACGGAAGCCACGTCGACCGTCGGCAGCGGGGCGAAATTCATGAACGTGGCCTTCTCTTCCGAAACTCCGCGCCCGACGGGCGCACCTCACTCGAACCTACTGCACCAGCCCCACACACCGGACCCACCGGCCCAGACGTCCAGACGCCCAGACGCCCAGACGCCCAGACGCCCAGACGCCCAGGACAGGATCGGCCGCACCAGACGTACGAGGCCGGACCCGCCGCGCCACGCCTGCCGCACCCGAGCTACCGCACCCGAGCTACCGCACCAGCGCCGCGAGCTCCGCCTCACGCTCCGCGACCTGCGCGAGCAGCTGCTCCGCGATCTCCTCCAGCAGACGATCCGGATCGTCCGGCGCCATCCGCAGCATCGCGCCGATGGCGCTCTCCTCCAGATCCCGCGCCACCAGCGACAGCATCTCCTTGCGCCGCGCAAGCCACTCCAGCCGCGCGTACAGCTCCTCGGCCTCGCTCCGCCGCGCCTCGGGCACCGGACCGGCCGCCCACTCCGCCGACAGCTCCCGCAGCAGCGCCTCGTCACCACGCGCGTAGGCCGCGTTCACCCGCGTGATGAACTCCTCGCGCCGCTTCCGCTCGTCCTCGTCCCGCGCCAGATCCGGATGGGCCTGCCGCGCCAGATCGCGGTACAGCTTGCGGACCTCGTCCGACGGCCGGACCCGCTTCGGCGGCTGCACCGGCCGGTCCGTCAGCATGGCCGCCGCCTCCGCCGAAAGCCCGTCGGAGTCCACCCACTCGTGGAACAGCTCCTCCACCCCGGGCATCGGCAGGACCGCCGCACGCGCCTCCTGCGCACGCCGCAGATCCTCCGGATCCCCGGTCCGCGCGGCCCGCGCCTCCGCGATCTCCGCGTCCAGCTCGTCGAGACGCGCGTACATCGGGCCCAGCCTCTGGTGATGCAGCCGGGAGAAGTTCTCCACCTCGACCCGGAAGGTCTCCACCGCGATCTCGAACTCGATCAGCGCCTGCTCGGCCACCCGCACCGCCTGGTCAAGCCGAGCCTCAGGCCGCTCGCCCTCAGCCCCGCCGCCCGGCTCCCGGCCCGACTGACCCGCGGCCGCACCGCCCGCCGGCGCGTGCGCCTGCTCGCCCTCGGTCCCACCGACCGGCTCGCCGGAACCGCCGGCCACGTCCTGGTCCCCGCTCACGTCCACGCCCGTCCACGTCCTCGTTCCGGCTCGTCCTCCCCAGCCTACGGTCCCGCCCGCACCCCGTCGGGGGCTCCCCGGGCATCGCCCGGTCAGACGCCCGGTTCGGCGGCCATGCGGCCGGTGCGGATGGCCGTGACGAGGTCGGTGTGGTCCGCGGTGGTGCGATCGGCGTAGGCGACGGCGAAGGAGGCGACGGCCTCGTCGAGCTCCTCGTTCTTGCCGCAGTAGCCGGCTATCAGTCGCGGGTCCGCGCTGTGCGCGTGGGCGCGGGCGAGCAGGGCCCCGGTCATGCGGCCGTAGTCGTCGACCTGGTCGGCGCTGAGGGCGGCGGGGTCGACGCTGCCCTTGCGGTTGCGGAACTGGCGGACCTGGAAGGGCCGTCCCTCGACCGTGGTCCAGCCGAGCAGGCTGTCGCTGACGACCTGCATCCGCTTCTGTCCGAGGACCACCCGACGACCCTCGTGCCCGGTTTCGGGCAGCGGGAAGCCGACGGCGGGGAGGTACGGCAGCAGCGCCGAGGGGCGGGCCTCCTTGACCTGGAGGACCAGCGGCTCGCCCCGGTGGTCGAGCAGCAGCACCACGTACGACCGGGTGCCGACACTGCCGGTGCCGACGACGCGGAAGGCCACGTCGTGTATCGCGTAGCGGGCGAGCAGCGGCAGGCGGTCCTCGGAGACGGTCGCCAGGTACGGGCCGAGGGAGGCGGCGACGGCCGCCGCCTCCGCGTCCCCGACGCGGCGCAGTACCGGAGGCGCGTCGACGAAACGACGGCCGCCGCCTTCCTCGTCCGGCACGCTCTCGGTGGAGCGGGCGGCGAAACGGGCGCTGGTGTTGTTGCGGGCCTTCGCGGAGACCCGTTCGAGGGTGCCTATGAGGTCGCGGGCGTCGGTGTGGGAGACGAGCTCCTCGTCGGCGATGGCGTTCCAGGCGTCGAGGGCGGGGAGCCGGGCGAGGAGACGCATGGTGCGCCGGTAGGCGCCGACGGTGTCGAAGGCGGCGGCCCGGCAGGTGTCCTCGTCGGCGCCGACCTCGCGGCCGGCGAGGACGAGGGAGGTGGCGAGCCGCTTGAGGTCCCATTCCCAGGGGCCGACGACGGTCTCGTCGAAGTCGTTGAGGTCCATGACGAGCCGGCCCCGGGCATCGCCGTAGAGGCCGAAGTTGGCGGCGTGGGCGTCACCGCAGAGCTGGGCGGCGATGCCGGTGACGGGGGAGCCGGCGAGGTCGTGGGCCATGAGTCCGGCCGAACCGCGGAGGAAGGCGAACGGGCTCGCCGACATCCTGCCGACCCGGATCGGCGTGAGTTCGGGTACGCGGCCCCGGTTGGACTCCTCGACGGCGCGGACGGCGTCGGGTCTGCCGGGGGCCGGGGTGAGCGCGGCGTGTGCGGTGCGGGGGAGGCGGTTGCGCAGTTCCTTGCCCCACTGCCTGGCGGTGACCGCGGCCCCGTCGGTGGTGCGGCGGACGAATCCGGGCACGAAGGGGACGCGGGCCGGGGCCGGGACCGAGGTCGGGGCCGGGGCCGGGACCGAGGTCGGGGCCGGGGCCGGGACCGAGGTCGGAACCGGGGCCGGGACCGAGGCCGGGGCGGGGAGGGGGACGGCGACAGGGACAAGGGGCGTGCCCGCCGCCGTGTCGTCGCGTGGTCCCGGTACCGCTGTCCTGGTGTCGTCCATCGGACGTCCTCCCCCGTCGTTCGCCGTTCCGCGCGCGCCCCACCGCTTCCTCCCGCGGCATGGCGCGCCTGTGCCGTACTGCGTCGAGCGGGTCGAGTCGTGGCCCGATGCCAACATCAACTTCGTCGACTGGGCATGACGGTACCGCCGGAGCCTCAAGCCCGTCGCCCCCTGTGGACAACGACCTGTGGACAACTCCGCATCCGCTCCCGGTGACGGTCAGACCCCCACGGCTTCCGCCATCTCCTCCTCTGCCTCTGCCTCTGCATCTGCCTCTGCTTTCGCCTCCGCCTCCTTGGCCCCCTCCGCCTTCGTCTCCTCCGCCATCGCGTCCCTGACCGCCCTCCCGTCCTCGCGGCAGGTCTCCGTGATGCCGGCGGTGATCGTCAGTGCGACACCCGCGAGGAACCAGAGCGTCAGGACGAGGACGTTGCCGCCGAGGGCGTGGCCGTCGAAGTAGACGTGGTCGCGGACGCCCTCGACGAATCCGGCGCCGTTCCAGAAGGCGTGCAGGGACCCGAAGAAGCCGGGCTGGAGTTCGGGGCGGTAGATGCCGCCGGAGCTGGTGAAGTTCAGCATCACGAACAGCACCATCACGCCGAGGGTGGTCCAGCGCTTGAGGAAGGTGTGCAGGCCGACGCCGATCAGCAGGATGCCGGCGCTGTACAGCCAGGACAGGGCCCAGACGCCGCCCAGGCCCTGGTCCACGAGGTGGAAGAGGGGGCCGGCGAAGACGGTGCCGACGAGGCTGACGACGAACGACATACCCGCGGCGAGCAGGGCCCTGATGCGCATGGGCAGGACGGCGCCGGCGCCGCCGAGTACGGCGACGGAGGCGTAGGAGCCGATGCTGAGGGCGACGAGGAGGAAGAAGACGCCCTGGCCGGTGGGGTCGCCGGAGGAGACGGGGGCGACGTCGGTGACCTTGAGGGGCTCGCCCTCGGCGGCGGCGACCTTGGTGAAGACCTTCTCGACGGCCATGGCGCTGGTGTCGGAAGAGGCGGAGGCGACCAGCAGTTCGGGGCCGCGACCGGCGGTGCCGGGGAGGTAGGCGCCGAAGCTGGACCGCTCGCGCAGGGCGGTGGTGGCGGTCGCGCGGTCCGGGACGGTACGGACGTCGAGGGCGCCGGCGCCCTTGTCCTGGAGGGTCTGCGCGAGGACCTGGACCGACGGCCCGGAGCCGACGACGTCGACGCGCAGGCCGTGGGGTTCGGGGGCGTGGAAGGCGCCGAGGTAGGCGAGGCCCATGCCGACGCACATCAGCAGGGGTGTGAGCAGGTGCCCGAGGACGTGGCGAAGTGCTCCCTTGGTGGTCGGTCCTGCGGACACCGGAACCTCCATGGTTGGCATTTACAACTACATAACCGTTGTACTATACAACTGAAGGGTGGGACCGACCAGCGGACCACCCGCGGCACCAGGGAGCGCACCATGAGCGACGGCGCGCGGGAGACGTCCCTCGACACGATCCAGCGTGAGCTGACGGCCTTCGCCCGCCGGGCGCGCGCCGCGGCGGCGCGGCTCCACCCGGAGCTGCCGCTGGTCTCGTACACGCTCCTGGCCCACATCGACGACCGGCAGGGCTGCCGGGCCACGGATCTCGCGGCCCACTACCTGCTGGACAAGTCGACGGTCAGCCGTCAGATCGCGGCCCTGGAGAAGATGGGTCTGGTCGAACGGCGCCCCGACCCCGACGACCACCGCGTGCAGGTGCTGCACCCCACCGACGCGGGCACCCGGCTGCTCGCCTCGACGCAGGCCAGCCGGCTCGCCGCGTACGAGGAGCGCCTCAAGGACTGGTCGGCCGAGGACCTGGCCGCGTTCGCGGGCTACCTCCTGCGCTACAACGCCACCGGCGACACGGGGCCCCCCGCCCCGATCGGGGAGTCCTGGCCCAAGCCCCGGCCCTGACCCGCCGCCCGAGCATCGCCGGCTGGCGGCCTACAGACCGGCGTCCCTCGCCAGCAGGGCCGCCTGAACCCTGTTCTCGCAGCCCAGCTTGGACAGGATGCGGCTCACGTACGTCTTCACCGTGGCCTCGCTCATGTGCAGCCGCCGGCCGGCGTCGGCGTTGGACAGTCCTTCACCGAGCAGCGCGAGCACCTCGCGTTCCCGCTCGCTCAGCGCGGTCAGTCGCGCCCGCGCCTCCTCCGCGCGGGCGGCCTCACGGCCGGAGGCGAGCCGCTCCACGACGTGCCGGGTGGCCGCGGGTGAGAGATAGGCGTCGCCCGCCGCCGCTGCCCGTACGGCCCGGATCAGCTCGGCCGGTGCGGTGTCCTTGAGCAGGAAGCCGGCCCCGCCGTGCTCCAGGGCCCGCAGGACGTTCTCCCGCTCGCCGAACGTCGTCAGGACGATCACCCGGGCCGCCGGGGCGGCCCGCCGCAGCTCCGGCAGGGCGGAGAGCCCGTCGAGGACGGGCATCTGGATGTCGAGCAGGACGACGTCCGCCGCGTGGGCGCGCGCCAGGTCGACGGCCTCGCGGCCGTTGGTCGCCTCGGCGACGACCTCGATCTCCGGATCCGAGGTGAGGATCATGCGGATGCCGGCCCGGATCAGGGGCTCGTCGTCGGCGATGACGACCTTGATCCGCCGTGCCCCCGACACCGCCCCCGCCCGCGACACCGCCCCGGGAACCGGCCCCGGTGCCGACACCGCCCCCGCCTCCGTTCCCGGCGCCGCCCCCGGTCCCGGGTCCGCCCCCGGACCCGCCTCCGGTCCTGTTCCTGCCCCGCCCACTCCCACTCCCCAACGGCCCGGCCCTGCGCGAGCGCGAGCTAGCGCACGACCTCGTACGACTTTTTCTCGATCAGCTTGCCGTCCTTGAAGCAGAACCGGAAAACCGGCTCCTTGTCGAAGTCGTCGCTCGTCTCCGAGCTCATCAGGACCAGGCACGACGACCCCTCGGGCTCCGCCGGGCCCTTCCCGTGCAGGCCGGCGGTGGCGATCGTGTCACCCGAAGGGAGGCTGTCCCGCACCTTGCGCTCGCTGTCGCCGACCTTGACCGCGTCGTACTGTCCGGGGTCGACCATTCCCTTCGACACCGAACCCATCAGGAACCAGAGGCCGAAGCCCGCCGCCACGAGCAGCAGCACCAGCGCGGCGACGGCTATCCCGCAGCCGATCGCTATCCCGCCGCCCGTGCTCCTGCCCCTGCCCGCCTGCATCGCCATCGCCAGCTCCCGTTCGGCCACCGTCCAGTCGGACGGTCCGACCGCGACCCGACCACGGTCGCCGCGTCGGGGCCTCTTCCACTGCTGCCGGAAGTCGTCGGCCGCATCGACGAAAGGCGCGACCTGCGGTACCGCGTGCGGACCCCTCTGCTCCCCGTACGGCGCTCCGTACGGGTCCGTCCGCGGCGCGGCGTACGGGTCCACGTACGGCGCGGCCTCCACCGCCCCGTACGGCAGGACCCCGGCGACCCGGAAGCCGCCGCCGTCCGCGGGGCCCGCGTGGACGATGCCGCCGACGAGGCGGGCCCGCTCGTGCAGCCCGGGCAGGCCCTGGCCGCCGCTGACGACGCCGGAAGGGACCTCGGCCGGCTCCTCGTTGAGCACCTCGACGACGAAGGCGTCCGGCTCGTACCGCACTTCGACGGTGATCGGGGCGCCCGGCGCGTGCTTGTAGGCGTTGGTGAGGCCTTCCTGGACGATGCGGTACGCGGCGTGGTCGACGGCCGGCGCGAGCGCCCGGGTCTCGCCGCGCCGGTTCAGACCGATCGCGGTGCCCGCGGCGCGGGCGGCCGTGACCAGCCCCTCGATGCCGGCGGTCCCCCGCGCAGCCCGCCCGGTCTCGTCGCCCGGCCGCGTCAGGGCGGCGCCCTGGCCGCCCCGGTCGCCGTCGTCCGGCGCCTCCACCCCGTCACGGAGGATGCCGACGACCTCCCGCAGCTCGTGCATGGCGTCCATGGACGCGCCGCGCAGCACGGCGACCACCTCGCGCTGGCGGTCGGTCAGGTGCGGGTCCACCTCCAGCGCCCCGGTGTGCACGGAGATCAGGGCCAGCTGGTGGCCGAGGCTGTCGTGCATGTCCTGCGCGATCCGCTGCCGTTCCCGCATCCTGGCCTGGCCCACGAGCATCGCCCGCTCCCGCAGCAGCTGCACGTTGCGCTCCTGGAGGGCGTGGAGCAGGGTCCTGCGCTGGGTCCAGTAGCGGTGGGCGAGACCGGGCGCGAGCGTCGTGGCGAGGAAGTACAGCGTCGAGAAGAAGGCGAGCGTGAGCAGCCGCTGCTGCTGCCAGGCCTCGACGGCGGTGCTCGCGACGTTCAGCACGTACGCCGTGGTGAACGCGGCCAGTGCCCGCTCGACGCCCGCGACATAGCGTCCGGCGGACCAGCCGACGAGTATCAGCAGGGCGAGGAAGCCGGGAAGGAACGGCGCGAGGCCGGAGGTGAGGACGAGCACCGTCGCGGGCAGGCGGCGGCGCAGCAGCGACAGACCGGCCGCGGCCGTGGCGACGGCGGCGAGCGTCCAGCCTTCGCCGCCCACGAGGTCCTCGGTGCCGGCGGCCAGCAGCGCCATGACGACGGCGAGCACCAGCTCGCCCGCGGTCCTGCGCCGCGACCACTGTCCGGGCACCGCGAACCAGCGCCACCCGTCGCGGAGCAGCACCGTCAGCCGCGTGCCGACCGTCCGGATCTTGGTAGGAGCTTCCACGCCGGCACGATAGGCCCGGGTTCCGTGCGCTCGCTGTCCTCTTTCGTCTCGCCCGGCCGCGACGATGGTCGCCTGTCCGTGCGTCACCACGAGCTGCCGCGAGCCGCCTTCGAGTGGTCTACCTCACACCCGGCGGTGCATGCACACCACCGCGAGGAGACCAACGCAAAACGGTCGGCATCGTGATCACGATGCCGACCGTCTCGACTGGTGCGCGAGGGGGGAGTTGAACCCCCACGCCCTTTCGGGCACTGGAACCTGAATCCAGCGCGTCTGCCTATTCCGCCACCCGCGCATTGGGTGGTCTCCCGGCTCTCTCACCTTTCGGTTCGTTCGCCTGGCGACATCTGAAGATTAGCACGCTGCAGGCGGTGGATTCACATCCGTTGTTTCGTCCCCTCCCCGGCGGACGAGGAGAGAGGAGGGGAAAGAGGAGGGGAAGGAGGACGGGGAGGGGAGCGAGGGGGAAGGAGTGAAGGACGGCACCTCCTGCTCCGCTCCCGGGTGCGGGACACTGTCCACAGGCCGCCTCTACGATCCGTGGGGAAGGTCTGTGAGAGGTGACACTCGTCCACAGGGCAGAGAAGGGGAACCAGCCGATTTCCCGACGCGTGGATACGATCAGTAAGCAGTACGACGACAACGACGGAGGAGGTGCCCCATGGGAGTCCTGAAGCGGTTCGAGCAGCGACTCGAAGGTCTGGTCAACGGCACCTTCGCCAAGGTCTTCAAGTCCGAGGTCCAGCCCGTCGAGATCGCCGGCGCCCTCCAGCGCGAGTGCGACAACAACGCGACGATCTGGAACCGCGAGCGGACGGTCGTCCCCAACGACTTCATCGTGGAGCTGAGCGCGCCGGACTACGAGCGCCTCAGCCCCTACTCGGGCCAGCTCGGCGATGAGCTCGCCGGCCTGGTCAGGGACTACGCGAAGCAGCAGCGGTACACCTTCATGGGCCCGATCAAGGTCCACCTGGAGAAGGCCGACGACCTCGACACCGGTCTGTACCGGGTGCGCAGCCGCACGCTCGCGTCGAGTTCGTCACAGCCGCAGCCGCCCGCTCCGGGCGGATACCCGGCCGGACCGCAGAGCGGCCAGCAGCCGCCCCGCGGTGGTTACGGGTATCCCCCGGCCGGTGCCCCGCCGATGCCCGCGGCCCCGCCGCCGGGCGCCCCGGCCATGCCCGGGCACCGTCCGACGGCGCCCGCCGCGGGCCGACCCGGCGGGCCCGCGACGTCCGGCGGCGGCCAGATCCGCCGCTGGATCGAGATCAACGGCACCCGCCACCAGATTTCCCGCCCGACCCTGGTCCTCGGACGCAGCACCGACGCGGACGTGAGGATCGACGATCCCGGCGTCTCCCGCCGGCACTGCGAGATCCGGACCGGAACGCCCTCGACGATCGCGGATCTCGGGTCCACCAACGGCATCGTGGTGGACGGGCAGCACACCACCCGCGCTACGCTCCGCGACGGCTCGCGGATCGTCGTGGGCAGCACCACCATCGTTTACCGGCAAGCCGAAGGGTGAAGCGGGGGCAATGTCAGAGCTGACCCTGACGGTCATGCGGCTGGGTTTCCTGGCCGTTCTGTGGCTGTTCGTCATCGTGGCCGTCCAGGTCATCCGCAGCGATCTGTTCGGCACGCGGGTCACCCAGCGCGGTTCGCGCCGGCAGGACGCGCGCCCGCAGCAGAGCGGGCGGCAGGCCGCCGCACCGCCACAGCAGCGGGGCGGCCAGCAGGCCGCGCCCGCGGGTCGGCAGCGCCGCGGCGCCCCGACCAAGCTCGTCGTCTCCGAGGGCACCCTCACCGGCACGACGGTCGCCCTGCAGGGCCAGACCATCACGCTGGGCCGGGCGCACGACTCGACGATCGTGCTGGACGACGACTACGCCTCCAGCCGGCACGCCAGGATCTACCCGGACCGGGACGGTCAGTGGATCGTCGAGGACCTCGGGTCCACCAACGGCACGTATCTCGACCGGACCCGCCTCACCACCGCGACACCGATTCCGCTCGGCGCGCCGATCCGCATCGGCAAGACCGTCATCGAGCTGCGGAAGTAGTACGAACATGAGCGAGCGGAGCGAGCGCGCCGGGGCGGTCCCCACGACGGACCGCCCTGAGGACCGCGCGGCAGCCCGGGCAAGGGGCCGGGGCGGGTACGGGCTCCCGACCGGAGGGTGGGCAGTGTGGCTCGAGACCGGCGGCAACCCGACACGGCGCCGACAGGGCAGGTGGGCATGAGTCTGTCACTGCGTTTCGCCGCGGGCTCGCACAAGGGCATGATCCGCGAGGGCAACGAGGACTCGGGCTACGCCGGTCCGCGGCTGCTCGCGATCGCCGACGGCATGGGCGGCCAGGCCGCCGGCGAGGTCGCCTCGTCCGAGGTGATCTCCTCCCTGGTGACGCTCGACGACGACGTCCCCGGCTCGGACATCCTCACGTCGCTCAGCACGGCCGTGCAGCGCGCCAACGACCAGCTGCGAGTGATGGTCGACGAGGACCAGCGCCTCGAAGGCATGGGCACGACGCTCACCGCCCTGCTGTGGACGGGCCAGCGCCTCGGCCTGGTGCACGTCGGCGACTCCCGCGCGTACCTGCTGCGCGACGGCGTCCTCACGCAGATCACGCAGGACCACACCTGGGTGCAACGGCTCGTCGACGAGGGCCGGATCACGCAGGAGGAGGCGACGACCCATCCGCAGCGGTCGCTGCTGATGCGGGTGCTCAGCGGTGACCCCGTCGAGCCCGACCTGTCGATCCGCGAGGTGCGGGCCGGCGACCGCTACCTGGTGTGCTCCGACGGCCTGTCCGGGGTCGTGTCGCACCAGACGCTGGAGGAGACCCTCGCCAGCTACCAGGGCCCGCAGGAGACCGTGCAGGAGCTGATCCAGCTCGCGCTGCGCGGCGGCGGCCCGGACAACATCACGGTGATCGTCGCCGACGTCCTCGACGTCGACGGCGGCGACACCCTCGCGGGTCACCTCTCCGACACCCCGATGATCGTGGGCGCGGTCGCCGAGAACCAGGTGCAGCCGCACGACGGCGGTGCCATGCACACGCCCGCGGGCCGCGCCTCCGGGCTCGGCCGCCCCGCGCCGCACCAGCAGCCTCCGTCCGGCGGCTTCGGCCCGCCCGGAAGCGGCGACGACCACGGCTACGGCGGGATGCCGCCGCAGGGCTCCTTCGGGTCGTACACCGAGGACGACTTCGTGAAGCCGCGCACCGGCCTCAAGTGGCTGAAGCGCTCCTTCTTCATCCTCCTCGCGCTCGCCGTGCTCGGCGGCGGCCTGTACGGCGGCTGGCGCTGGACGCAGACCCAGTACTTCGTGGGCTCGAACGACGAGCACGTGGCGCTCTACCGGGGCATCAGCCAGGACCTGGCGTGGCTGAAGCTGTCGGAGGTCGAGAAGGACCACCCCGAGATCGAACTCAAGTACCTGCCGGCGTACCAGCGCAAGCAGGTGGAGGACACGATCGCGGGCGGCAGCCTCGGCAAGGCGCAGACGAAGATCGCCGAGCTGGCGCTGCAGGCCTCGGCCTGCAAGAAGCAGGAACAGCGTCAGAAGGCCGCCGCGGAGGCCGCCGACAAGGCGAGCACGCCGCCGCCGTCCACGGACGGTGCCGCCGCGCCGGACAAGAAGCCCACCACAGCCGCGCCGTCCCCTGGACCGACCCTGTCGGCGGAGGAGCAGAAGCTGGCCTCGAACTGCGGCAAGCAGTAAGCAGACCCGTAGGGGGCCTTTCACCACCATGAGCGTTGTCACCAACACGACCACCATCGGCGCCATCGAGGCGCCGAGCCGCCGCAACACCGAGCTGGCGCTGCTGGCGTTCGCCGTCGTCATCCCGGTGTTCGCCTACCTCAACGTCGGTCTGGCGATCGACGGCGAGGTGCCGCCCGGCATGCTCGGGTACGGTGCCGGCCTCGCCCTGCTCGCGGGCGTCGCGCACCTCGTGGTGCGCAAGTGGGCGCCGTACGCGGACCCGCTGCTGCTGCCGCTCGCGACCCTGCTCAACGGCATGGGCCTGGTGCTGATCTGGCGCCTCGACCAGTCGCCGCGGCTGATCGCCCTGGCCAAGCGCTCGTACGGGGCGTTCAGCCCGTCGGCGCCGAACCAGATGATGTACTCGGCGATCGGCATCGCGATGTTCGTGGCGGTGCTGCTGCTCCTGAAGGACCACCGGACGCTGCAGCGCTACACGTACATCTCCATGGTGGTCGCGCTGGTCCTGCTGCTGCTGCCGCTCGTGCCGGGTCTCGGCGCCGACGTGTTCGGCGCGAAGATCTGGATCCGGGTCGGCGGCTTCTCCATCCAGCCCGGTGAGTTCGCGAAGCTGGTCCTGGCCGTGTTCTTCTCCGGCTACCTGATGGTGAAGCGGGACGCGCTGGCGCTGGCCAGCCGCCGGTTCATGGGCCTCTACCTGCCGCGCGGACGTGACCTCGGCCCGATCCTGACGATCTGGGCGGTCAGCCTCCTCATCCTGGTCTTCGAGAACGACCTCGGTACCTCGCTGCTGTTCTTCGGCATGTTCGTGATCATGCTGTACGTGGCGACGGAGCGGACCAGCTGGGTCGTCATGGGTCTGCTGATGTCGGCGGGCGGCGCCGTGGTCGTCGGTTCGACCGCGAGCCACGTGCAGTCGCGTGTCCAGGCCTGGCTCGACCCGTTCGAGTGCCTGAAGACGGCCCCCGAGGGCACGAACATGGCGTACGCGTGCGACCAGATGACGCAGGTGCTGATGTCGTTCGGCTCCGGCGGCATCCTGGGCACGGGCCTCGGCCAGGGCAACTCGGACCTCATCCAGTTCGCCGCCAACTCCGACTTCATCTTCGCCACGGTCGGCGAGGAGCTCGGCCTGGCCGGCGTCATGGTCTTCCTGCTCTTCTACGGGCTGATCATCGAGCGCGGTGTGCGGACGGCCCTCGCGGCCCGCGACCCGTTCGGCAAGCTGCTCGCCATGGGCCTGTCGGGCGCGTTCGCCCTCCAGGTCTTCGTCGTCGCCGGCGGTGTGATGGGCCTCATCCCGCTGACCGGCATGACGATGCCGTTCCTCGCCTACGGCGGTTCGTCCGTGATCGCCAACTGGGCGCTGGTCGGCGTGCTGATCCGCATCAGCGACACCGCGCGCCGTCCCGCACCGTCCCCCGCCCCGAACCCCGACGCCGAGATGACCCAGGTGGTCCGTCCGTGAACAAGCCGCTGCGCCGAGTCGCGATCTTCTGCGGCCTGCTGATCCTCGCCCTGCTGGTGCGCGACAACTGGCTCCAGTACGTGCGCGCCGACGAGCTGAACGCCCACCCGAAGAACAAGCGGGTGACGATCGAGCGCTACTCCAACGAGCGCGGGAACATCATCGTCGACGGCAAGCCGATCACCGGTTCCGTGGACTCCGGCGACGAGTTCTACAAGTACAAGCGGACCTATGTGGACGGCCCCATGTGGGCGCCGGTCACCGGCTACGCCTCGCAGGCCTTCGACGCCAGCCAGATCGAGAAGATCGAGGACGGCGTCCTCACCGGCAACGACGACCGGCTGTTCTTCGACCGCACGCTGGCGATGTTCACCGGCGAGAAGAAGAAGGGCGGCGACGTCGTCACCACCCTGAGCGGGGCCGCGCAGAAGGCCGCGTTCAAGGGCCTCGGCAACAAGACCGGCGCGGTCGTCGCGATCGAGCCGTCGACCGGCAAGATCCTCGCGCTGGCGTCCACGCCGTCGTACGACCCCGCCTCCTTCGCCGGCTACCACAACGCGGACGCCAAGGCCTGGCAGACGCTGGAGAAGGACAAGAACAAGCCCAAGCTGAACCGCGCGCTGCGCGAGATCTACCCGCCGGGCTCCGTCTTCAAGGTCGTCACGGCCGCGGCGGCGCTGGAGAACGGCGCGGTCAAGGACATCAACGCGCAGACGGACACGCCCGAAGGCTGGAAGATCCCGCTCTCCTCGAGGGAGATGGTCAACCACGCCAGCGGCTGCGCCAACGCCAGCCTGAACCGCGCGCTGGAGATCTCCTGCAACTCGGTCTTCGCGAAGCTCGGCGACGACGTCGGCGTCGAGAAGATGACCGAGATGGCGGAGAAGTTCGGTTTCAACGCCGAGCAGTTCGTCCCGGTCCGCGCCGTCGCCTCGGTGTACGACAAGAACGCCGACCGCGGTGGCAACGCGCTGTCGTCGATCGGCCAGTTCAACACGGCCACCACGCCGCTGCAGATGGCGATGGTCACGGCGGCGATCGCCAACGACGGCAAGCTGATGAAGCCGTACATGATCGACGAGCTGCGCGCGCCCAACGTCGACCTGATCAAGAAGACGGAGCCGGAGGAGCTCAGCCGGCCCGTCTCGCAGAAGACCGCCCAGCAGCTCCAGGAGATGATGGAGAACGTCGTCACCAACGGCACCGGCGGCAACGCCGACGTGCGCATGGACGGCGTGAAGGTCGGCGGCAAGACCGGTACGGCGCAGCACGGCGAGAAGAACGCCAAGCGTCCCTACGCCTGGTTCATCAGCTACGCGAAGACCGACCAGGGCTCGCCGGTCGCGGTCGCCGTGATCGTCGAGGACTCGGCGGGCACCGACCGCGAGGACATCAGCGGTGGCGGTCTGGCGGCCCCGATCGCCAAGGCCGTGATGAAGGCGGTGCTCAAGAACCGGAGCTGAGCGCCGAAGCCGGTCCTCCGGGCGTTCGGTGCCGGTCCGGGTGACCGATACCACGCCGGGGGCCCCGGCCGTGTACCGGTGTGGTATCAGGTGACGGTCGGCGGACGAAGCGGTTCCCCGCGGCCGGTAGCGTATGCGCGAACAGCACACACCGCCGGACCACACACGGGTGCGGTCGGGACAGACGGAGAGGGCTGGAGAAGCTATGGAAGAGCCGCGTCGCCTCGGCGGCCGGTACGAGCTGGGCTCGGTGCTCGGCCGTGGTGGCATGGCCGAGGTGTACCTCGCGCACGACACCCGGCTCGGCCGCACCGTCGCCGTGAAGACGCTGCGGGCCGACCTCGCCCGTGACCCGTCCTTCCAGGCCCGGTTCCGCCGGGAGGCCCAGTCCGCCGCCTCGCTCAACCACCCGGCGATCGTCGCCGTCTACGACACCGGCGAGGACTACGTCGACGGGGTCTCCATCCCGTACATCGTGATGGAGTACGTCGACGGGTCGACCCTGCGTGAGCTGCTGCACTCCGGGCGCAAGCTGCTGCCCGAGCGCACGCTGGAGATGACCGTCGGCATCCTGCAGGCGCTGGAGTACTCGCACCGCGCCGGGATCGTGCACCGCGACATCAAGCCGGCGAACGTCATGCTGACGCGCACCGGCCAGGTGAAGGTCATGGACTTCGGCATCGCGCGCGCCATGGGCGACGCGGGCATGACCATGACGCAGACCGCCGCGGTGATCGGCACGGCCCAGTACCTCTCCCCGGAGCAGGCCAAGGGCGAGCAGGTCGACGCCCGCTCCGACCTGTACTCCACGGGCTGCCTGCTGTACGAACTGCTGACCGTCCGGCCGCCGTTCATCGGCGACTCCCCGGTCGCCGTCGCCTACCAGCACGTGCGCGAGGAGCC
The DNA here is from genome assembly GCF_004117935.1 of Streptomyces roseicoloratus. Classification (GTDB taxonomy): domain Bacteria; phylum Actinomycetota; class Actinomycetes; order Streptomycetales; family Streptomycetaceae; genus Streptomyces; species Streptomyces roseicoloratus. The sequence continues at coordinate 43,558 of NZ_SDOY01000073.1, forward strand.
GCAGGCGCCGAGCGTCTTCGACCCCGAGATCACGCCCGAGATGGACGCCATCGTCCTGAAGGCGCTGGTCAAGGACCCCGACTACCGCTACCAGTCCGCCGACGAGATGCGCGCGGACATCGAGGCGTGCCTCGACGGCCAGCCGGTCGCGGCGACCGCGGCGATGGGCGCCGTCGGGTACGGCGGCGGTTACGGCGGTGGCTACGCGCCGGAGGACCAGCCGACGACGGCCCTGCGCCAGGCGGACCCCGCCGGCCAGACCACCATGCTGCCGCCGATGAACCCGGACGACGGCGGATACGGCTACGACGACCGCCCGGACCGCCGCCGCCAGAAGAAGTCGAGCACCTCGACGATCCTGCTGGTCCTCGCGGGCATCCTGGTCCTGGTCGGCGCGATCCTCATCGGCCGCTCGATCTTCGACACCAAGGACGGCGCCGACCAGGTGCCGGTGCCGCAGTTCGTCGGCAAGACGCTGAAGGAAGCGGAGAAGCTCGCGGAGAACTCGCAGGTCAAGGTGCAGCAGTCGGGCACCGAGCGCTGCGAGCAGCCGAAGGGCGCGATCTGCAGCCAGACGCCCGCGTACACGGCGACGGCGAAGATGGACGTCGGCGAGACGATCTCCGTGGTCGTGTCGGAGGGCGCGCCGCAGGTCGAGGTCCCGGACGTCACGGACAAGTTCCAGGACAAGGCCGAGGAGCAGCTCAAGGAGAAGGGCTTCAAGGTCACCATCAAGTACGAGGAGTCCGACCAGGAAGCCGGACGGGTGCTGAAGCAGAACCCGGACGGCGGCTCGAAGGCGGAGAAGAACTCCGAGGTGACGATCACCGTCGCCAAGAAGGAGCAGTCGCAGCTGCCGGACGTCACCGGCCGCAACTACGACCAGGCCGTGCAGCAGCTCGCCCAGCTCGGCTTCACCAACGTCGCCCGCCAGGACGTGGACTCCGAGCAGCCGCTGGGCACCGTCATCGGACAGAACCCCAACGGCAGCACCGCCCAGCCGAAGGACGTCCAGATCACGCTGAAGGTCTCCAAGGGCCCGCAGCAGCCCACGCAGGTCCAGATCCCGCAGGGCCTCCAGGGCAAGAAGTTCAACGAGGTGAAGGCCCAGCTCGAGGCCCTGCAGCTCAACGTGATCCAGCAGGGTTCGGACAAGGGCAACGCGACCGTCATGGGCACCAACCCGCAGGCCGGCGCGATGGTGAACCCGGGTGACACGGTCACCGTCTTCACCCTCGGCGGCAACAACGACGACGGCAACGGCGGCTTCTTCGACTAGCGGGACCGTCGGGTCGACGGACCCATGGGTAAGCCCCGGCATCCTGGATGCCGGGGCTGACGTCGTCCTGGGGCTTACGTCGTGCCGGGGCTTACGTCGTGCCGGGGCTTACGTCGTCCTGGGCCTTGCGCGGCCCTCGGGCTTCGTCACCCGTCCCCGGGCTTGCGCCGCCCTCGGGCCGGTGGCCTCGTCCCGGGCTTCGCGCGCGTCAGCGCAGTTCGGCCGGCGGGGTGCGGGCCGCGTCGACCTTCTCCGTGCGCTCCAGTTCGCCCCACACGATGTAGCGGTAGTCCGAGGTGTACATCGGAGTGCAGGTCGTCAGGGTGATGTAGCGGCCCGGCTTGGTCCTGCCGGACTCCTTGGGGACGGGCTGGAGGACGTCCACGTTGAACTTCGTGGTCTCCGGCAGGGTCTCGTAGACCTTGTAGACGTACCAGGTGTCCTTGGTCTCGAAGACGATCGGGTCGCCGGCCTTCAGCTTGTGGATGTTGTGGAACTTGGCGCCGTGGCCGTCGCGGTGCGCGGCGAGCGTGAAGTTGCCCTGCTCGTCCTGCGGGAGGGCGGACTTGACCGGCTCGGTGTAGTAGCCGGCGACGCCGTTGTTGAGGGTCTTGGGGTCGGTGCCCTTCTTCACGAGCACCTCGCCGTCGCCGAAGGCCGGCACGTGCAGGAAGCCGATGCCGTCCTTGGTGTCGAGCGCACCGGGGCCGGGGGCGGCCCAGTGGTCGCGGACCTGGTCGCCTTCCTTGTCGGCGGCGCGGTCGGCGAGGACGTTGGTCCACCACAGCGAGTAGACGACGAAGAGGCCGAGGATGAGGCCCGCGGTGATGAGGAGTTCGCCGAAGACGCTGATGATCCCGGCGATCCGGTTGCGCGCTCGTGCCACTAGATCGTCCCGTCGAGGTGTGGGTGGTCGCAGGTGTGGGGCTCAGCCTACGAGCGCGTCCGGCTTTCCCTTGTCGCGCGGGCGTTCGTCGACGAGCTTTCCCCACACGATCATGCGGTACGTGCTCGTGAACTCGGGCGTGCAGGTCGTCAGGGTGATGTAGCGGCCGGGCTTGGTGAAGCCGGAGCCCTTGGGGACCGGGTCGATGACGGAGACGTTCGACGGCGAGGTCTGCGGCAGGATGCTCGTCATCTCGTACGTGTAGTAGGCGTCGCGGGTCTCGACGACGATCGCGTCGCCGGGCTGGAGCCGGTTGACGTACCGGAACGGTTCGCCGTGGGTGTTGCGGTGGCCGGCGACGGCGAAGTTGCCCTGCTTGTCGGCGGGCATGGCGGTCTTCAACTGCCCCTCCGCGTAGTGGCCGACCATGCCCTTGTCGAGGACCTTGGTCTTGTCGATGCCTTCGGCGACGGGGACGACGACGTCGAGCTTCGGGATGTACATGATGGCGAAGCCCTCGCCGGGCTCGAAGGCGCCCGGTTCGCGGTCGTCCTCCTGGGTCCAGGAGTTCTCGATCTTCTCCTTGGCCCTGTCCGTCTCCTGGCCGGCGAGGACGTTGGTCCACCACAGCTGGTAGGTGACGAACAGGAGCATCACCACGCCGAAGGTGATGAAGAGTTCGCCGACGACCCGGCTGAGGACGACGCCGACGCTGTCCTTGGCCGCGCGGGCGGCCCGGCGGGCCTCGACCCGGGAGAGCGGCACGGCGGGCGCCTCGGGGGCGGGCTCCGGTTCGGCGGCGGCGCCGCGGCCCTTGCGCCGGGCGGCGCGCCGGCGCTCGGCCCGCCCGGGTCCGGGCAGCGGACCGGCCGGCGGCGCGGTCTCCTCGACGGTGCGCAGCGCCATCGTCTCGGGGTCGGGCGCGGGTTCGGACACCGGCTCGTAGGACTCTTCGTACGCCGCCGCGTTCGCCGCCGCGCCGCTCGGCGTCGCGTTCGCCGCCGCGTAGGGCTGCTCGTACGGCGTCTCGTACGACTGCGCGTAAGGCTGCTCGTACGGGGCTCCGTGCGGCTCCTGTGGCCCCTGGGCGGCCTGGTGGGGCCGGTACGCCTCCGGGGCCGTGATCGGCTCGTAGACGGCCGTCTCGGCCTCGTACGGCGGCTGTGCGGGCGCTACGGGCCCGGGGCCGGGTATCTGCGGGGACTCGGGCTCCTCGGACGGCAGGTTCGCCGCCCGGAACCACGGCGAACCGGCCGTCACGCGACGGCCTTGCCCACCACCGGCGCCAGTCCCTCCGACCGCGCGACGGCCCCCGTGTCCCCGCACTGCTCCAGCCAGTTGGCGAGCATCAGGTGGCCGTGCTCGGTGAGCACCGACTCGGGGTGGAACTGCACGCCCTCGACGGGCAGTTCGCGGTGGCGCAGGCCCATGATGATGCCGTCCTCGGTCCGCGCGGTGACCTCGAGCTCGTCCGGCAGGGCGGCGGGCTCGGCGGCCAGCGAGTGGTAGCGGGTCGCGGTGAACGGCGAGGGCAGCCCGGCGAAGACGCCCCTGCCGCCGTGGGTGACGAGGGAGGTCTTGCCGTGCAGCAGCTCGGGCGCGCGGTCGACGACCCCGCCGTAGGCGACGGCCATGGACTGCATGCCGAGGCAGACGCCGAAGACGGGCACGCCGGTGGCCGCGCAGTGCCGCACCATGTCGATGCAGACCCCGGCCTGTTCGGGCGCACCGGGCCCGGGCGACAGGAGCACGCCGTCGAAGCCGTCCTGGGCGTGGCTGAGCTCCACCTCGTCGTTGCGGAGCACCTCGCACTCGGCGCCGAGCTGGTAGAGGTACTGCACGAGGTTGAAGACGAAGCTGTCGTAGTTGTCGACGACGAGAATTCGCGCGCTCACTGGCCGTCCACCGTCACATCGTTGAACGGAAGCAGAGGCTCCGCCCAGGGGAACACGTACTGGAAGAGGACGTAGACGACCGCGAGGACCAGCACGACCGAGATCAGCGCCTTCACCCAGGCGTTGCCCGGCAGGTGCCGCCAGATCCATCCGTACATGACGTCCGCCGCCCCTTCCGTTCGTTACGGGGACCAGAGTACGGGGCGCCGGGGCGGTCGGGGGTCAACCGTCCGAAGCCTGTGGACGACGCAGCGCCCGCGGCCGGCCGGCCGTCACCGGCTGGGTGGCGTCCAGGTGCGCCCAGACGATCAGCCGGTGGCTGCTGCCCCACTCGGGGTCGCAGGTGGTGAGGGTGAGGTAGCGGCCGGGCCCGTCGAATCCCGACCTGCGGGGCACGGGGTCGATCACGGCGGTGTCGGTGGGCACGGTCCGGTACGGGGCGCGGTCGACGCGGTAGGTGAACCAGGTCGTCCCGTCGGTGAGGACGACGGCGTCGCCGGGCCGCAGCCGGGGGAAGTCCTTGAAGGGGTCGCCGTAGGTGCGGCGGTGCCCGGCGACGGCGAAGTTGCCGGTCTCGCCGAGGCGCGCGGTGCCGGCGTAGTGGCCGAGGCCCTTCTTGAGGGTGTCCGTGCGGGTGCCTTCCAGGACGGGCCATTCCCAGTCCTGGCCGAGGCGCGGCACGTACATGACGGCGAAGCCCTTGCCGTCGGCGTACGGGGCCGGGGCGGGCGCGGCGGGTTCCGCGGGCGCGGCGGCTTCGACGGGGCGTTGCGCCCACGCGCGCTGGAGGCCGTCGAGCTGGCCGGCGGTGGCGCTGCCGGCCTGGACGCCGGTCCAGTACAGGACGTACACGACGAAGAGGACGATCAGGGCGCCGACGGTGATGCACAGCTCACTGAGGGTCCGTACGAACAGTCGCACCGTCACCGCACCCGGCTCCCCCCGGTCAGCGCATGCGTCAGCTCACAGGCTTCGCGTAGTGGAGGTCCACTGTGCCCGAGTAGCCGGGCAGAGTCACCGCCTTGTGCTCGTCGACTTTCCAGCCGAGGCCGTAGGCCTTCACGTACAGCTGGTAGTTCTGCAGGGCCGGGGAGTCGGCGAGGGCCTTGCCGAGCCTGTCGCGGTCACCGACAGCGGTGATCTTGTAGGGCGGAGAGTAGACGCGGCCCTGGAGGATCAGGGTGTTGCCGACGCAGCGCACGGCGCTGGTGGAGATGAGCCGCTGGTCCATGACCTTGATGCCCTTGGCGCCGCCCTGCCACAGCGCGTTGACGACGGCCTGGAGGTCCTGCTGGTGGATGACCAGGTCGTTGGCCTGCGGCTCGGGGTAGCCGGGTGCGGCCTGGGCGTTCGGCGGGGCGTCGTTCAGGGTGACGGTGAGGCCGGGGCCGGAGGTCTCGGTGGTGCCGGCGGCGGCCTCCAGGGCCCGCAGCCGCTCGTCCTGGGCCTTGGTGGAGCCGTCGTCGCGGGCGGCGAGGGTGTCGACCCGTTGACGCAGGGCCGCGGCGGACTCGTCGAGTCCCGCGTTCTTGTGGCTGCGCTCCTCGATCAGGTCGGAGAGCCTGAGGAGGGAGGCGTCGGTGCGGAGGTTGGTGCCCTTCGCGGTGTTGAAGCTGGTGACGAAGATCAGTCCGGCCAGGGCGAAGACGGCAGCGGTGAGCACCCGGACCGGTCGCCACCTGTGGCTGCGTCCCGGCCCGGCGGGAGTGCCGGCGGAATTGCTCAACGTACCCTGATCCCCTTCGGTGCCGCGGAACCACTACGCTAACGGACGCCCGGGGGACGCCGCGGTCCTCTGTGTCACATCCCGTTGTCACAGCCCGTCCGTCCGGCCCGGCACCAGCCACAGTTCCCTGCGCGGTCACGCAGCGCATCGACAGGAGAGTTCCTCGTGCCGAAGTCACGGATCCGCAAGAAGGCCGACTACACGCCGCCGCCCGCCACGAAGCAGGCCGCCGCCATCAAGCTGACCAACCGCAGCTGGGTGGCTCCGGTGATGCTGGCGCTGTTCGCCATCGGGCTGGTGTGGATCGTGGTCTTCTACGTCACCGACGGCACGCTGCCGGTCAAGTCCATCAGCAACTGGAACATCGTCGTCGGCTTCGGCTTCATCGCCGCGGGCTTCGGTGTCTCCACGCAGTGGAAGTGACGCGTCAAGCTCTGCCCTGAGTTATCCACAGTGTTGTGCACAGCACTGGATAACTTACGAAGATCTGTGGATAACCTCCATGGAGTTGACGCCGATACGACCACGGGAACGCCCGTTCGGGCACGTGACGCCCTCTGCCTCTGACGAAGAAGGCCTGGTCAGAGCCAGAGGGCGCGGTCATGCACAGATCAGCAGCCCTGCCGGGACACACACTGTGGATAACTCTGGGGAAAGCTTCCCGGGAAGCTCGTCCACAGCTAGCCCCGCTCAGGTGAGCGCAGCGGTCCTGCTCAGCACGAGCCCCAGGTCGATCAGCAGGATCAGCCCGCAGACCGCGTACTGCACCAGCTCCCGCCGCGCCCTCGGCGCGTGCACCAGCCCGTACGTGACGAGCGCGCCCGCCACCAGCCCGCCGACGTGCGCCTCCCAGGAGACGCCCGGCCGGGCGAAGGTGAAGACCAGCGAGATCGCCACGAAGAGCATCACCGGGCCCATGTCGTGGCGCCGCCACCGGGCGAGCACCACCCACGCGCCGATCAGGCCGTAGACCATGCCGGACGCACCGAGCGAGGCCTGGTTCGCCGGGGAGATCAGATAGACGAGCGCCGAGCCCGAGAGACCGGAGAGCAGGCACAGCGCCGCGTAGCGCATCCGGCCCAGCTCCGGTTCGACGATCCCGCCGATCACCCACAGGCCGACCATGTTGAAGACGAAGTGCATGGCCTCCTGGTGCAGGAAGGCCGAGGTGAACAGCCGGTACCACTCGCCGTCCGCGACCCCGACGACCTCGCCGAGCACCGGGTTGTAGGCGTAGCCGATCATGACCAGCCGGTCCACGAACCGCTCGCCGACCACCTGGGCCGCGATGAACAGACCCAGGTTGACCGCGATGAGGATCTTGGTGACGAACCGTCCGTCCGCCCTCACCCGGCCGCCGGCGATCGTCCTCGGCCGGTTGGCGTCCGGCGCGTGACCGGTGCCGGAGCCGGTGCGGACGCAGTCGGGGCACTGGAAGCCGACGGCCGCGGAGACCATGCACTCCGGGCAGATCGGCTTCTCGCAGCGGGCGCAGCGGATGCCGGTCTCGACGTCCGGGTGTCGGTAGCAGTGCATCAGGGTCCTCCGAGGACGGTCGGCCGAGAGCGGTCGGCGGAGGGCGGTCGGCGGGACCGGGCCCGGCAGATCGCCCCGCCCTCCTGACGGACGGGCGGGGCGCGAAGGTTCCCGGACCCGGACCGGGCCCGCCGGACGAGTCGGCAGGACGGGCCCGCCGGAGAAGTCGGCAGGACGGATCCGTCGGGCGACTCGGCGGCTCCCGGCCGGGACTCAGCGGTTCTCGATCACGACGGTCTCGACGACGACGTCCTCGACCGGCCGCTCGGTGCGCGGGTTGGTCTCGACGGCGGCGATCGCGTCCACGACCTTCTTGCTCGCCTCGCCGACGACCTCGCCGAAGATCGTGTGCTTGCGGTTCAGCCAGGTCGTGGCGCCGAGCGTGATGAAGAACTGCGAGCCGTTGGTGCCCGGGCCGGCGTTGGCCATCGCGAGCAGGTAGGCCTTGTCGAAGAGGAGCTCGGGGTGGAACTCGTCGGCGAACTCGTAGCCGGGGCCGCCCGTGCCGTTGCCCAGCGGGTCGCCGCCCTGGATCATGAAGCCCTTGATCACCCGGTGGAAGACCGTGCCGTCGTAGAGCGGCGCCGTGGAGACCTCACCGGTCGCCGGGTGGGTCCACTCGCGCTCGCCGCGGGCCAGCTCGACGAAGTTCCGTACCGTCTTCGGAGCGTGGAACGGCAGCAGCCGGATCTCGATGTCACCCTGGCTGGTCTTCAGAATCGCGTACTGCTGGGGCACGTTGCGCCTTCCTCCACACCTCCGCACGGGCACGGCGATGCCCACGCGTCCTGCACGTCCGCATCCTCGCATGCCCCGGATGCCCGCCCCGCATGCCGGAGCGCGGTACGGCAGGCATGATTCCGAAAAGGATGGAAAGGTGAAAAACCGACATCGCCACCGAGGAGGAGGAAACCCGTGACCCGCATGGACAGCGTGCGCGCCGCGACAGGTTCGGCGAAGGAGAGCGTCCTGCACGCCGCGGAAGTGGTGGCGCCGTACGCCGGCACGGCCAGGGACCAGGCCGTTCTCTACGCGCACGAGGCGCGCGTCAGGCTCGCGCCCAAAGTCTCGAAGGCCGCGTCAGCGGCCCGTGTTCAGGCCCGTCAGCAGTACGACAGCCATGTCGCACCGCACGTGCCGCCGCGGGTCGACGAGGCCGCGCAACGCGCCGCGGCCGTGACCCGCAAGGCCGCCCGTCAGGCGACCGACTACACCGTTCCGCGCGTCGAGCACGCGGTTGCCGCGACCGGTCCGGTCCTGGAGGAGGCCGGTTCGCGTTCGACCGCCGCCTGGGCCGCGCTGCGCGGTCAGGTGACGCCGAAGGACATCGACAGGATCATGAAGAAGCATGCGCGTCGGGCCAGGGCCGGACGCCTCGCCAAGGGACTCGTGGTCCTCGGCGTCGTGATCGGCGGCGCCTTCGCCGCCTGGAAGTGGTGGGACAAGCAGGCCAACCCCGACTGGCTGGTCGAGCCGCCCGCTCCCACCGAGGTGGACGAGGAGACCGGGCTGTCGTCCGTCGACGACCGTTCGGACCTCGATCCCGGTGTCGCGGCCAAGGAGGCCGAGGAGGAGGCCGCGGATCGCGACGAGGAACGTCGCTGACCACCGGCCGTTCCGGGCGGTAGGACGCGGCGGAGGAGCCCGCCGCGCCCTACGCGGCGGCGGCGGTAGTGGCGGCGGAGGTGGTGGCGAGCGCCGCGCCGGTCAGGTCGTGCGCTCCGGTCGGGTCGTGCGCTCCGGTCGGGTCCGAGCCGGCCGGGGCGTCCGCACGCAGGTGGCGGACGGAGGGGGAGGAACCGTGGGCCTCGGCGCCGATGCGCTGCTTGATGGTGGGCGGCAGGGCGCGGCCCTGCGCGAGGTGCCACTGATGGCTGCTGATCCGCTGTGCGGGTACGGAGACGAGGGTGCGCGCGGCGGTCGTCGCGGCCTTCGCGGGCGCGACCGCCGGCTCCTCGCCCTGCTGCAGGGAGGGCTGCTGTGCGGCGGTCGCCGGGCTCGCCAGGCCGAGGGAGGCGAACAGGGCGAAGAAGAGGGAGATGAAGGCGGTCCAGAACTGCTTGACCTTGGCGGTGGCCATGGCTCCTCACTTTCCTGAGAGGGTGTCAGGTGTTCCCGGTGCTGCGGATCTTCCGGTGCTGCGGACTTCCTGGTGCTGCGGACTTCCCGTACTGCGGACTCCCCGGACGCTCCGAACGGTCCTCGATGCCCTGGAACGTTCCGGAGGAATGTCCTCTGATGGTTCATGACGAATTGCGCGCTTTTCGTACCTTCCTCATGATGAGGAAGCGCGTCCGCGAACCGTGGAGCGACGCCGCCACCGCGCAGTTCTTCCGATGAACACCACCCGTCCGGCTCAGTGCCCTCCCGCGCGCTCCGCGACCGGGGCGCCCGCGACCGGACCCACCGGGCCCCGGGAGCGCTCCGCCCAGCGCACCGCCGGCGCCGTCGCCCAGCCCGCCACCAGGAAGATCCCGCCCAGGACCAGCCAGCCCGCCGGGCCCCAGCCGATCAGCAGCGTGGTGACGAGCACTGGCCCCAGCGTCCTCGCGACCGGCACGCCGGTGCCGTGGAAACCCTGGTACTGGCCGATCCGGTCGGCCGGGGCGAGCGCGAAGCCGATCTGCCACGAGCCCGCGGAGTGACGCATTTCGGCGATCACCTGGAGGACCGCTCCGAGGACCAGCACCCCGACGGCCTGCCAGGCACCGAGACCGGCGGCCGTCACCGCGAACACGGCGCACGAGGCGAGCATCACCACCCCCGACCGGCCCACGGCCCGGGTCGCCTCGGGCAAGCCCGTCACCGAGCGCGCGGCCCGCACCTGGAAGAGCATCACGGCGCCGGTGTTGAGGACGAAGAGCGCCGAGACCGTCCAGCCGGGCGCCGCGGTGCGCTCCACCGTCCACAGCGGCAGCGCGAGGCTGAGCAGCGGCATCCGGAGCAGCAGGACCGCGTTGAGGAGGGTGAGCAGGGCGTACGGGCGGTCCCGCAGCACCACGAGCCGGGGTTCGCCGGCGCCGCCGGCCGGGCTGCCCGGCACCGGCGGGAGGCCGCGCAGCACCAGGGCGCAGAGCAGGAAGCCCAGCGCGTCGAGGGCGAAGACCGTGAGATAGGCCGTACGGGTCCCGGCGCCGAGGGCGAGGCCGCCGAGCGCGGCGCCGACGGCGAGCCCGGCGTTCAGCGTGGCCTGGAGCTTCGCCAGCGTCCCGACCCGCTCGGCCGGCTCGACGAGCCCCGCGAGGAGCGCCTGGCGGGCGGCGGCAAGGCCGCTCTGGGCGGTCGCGTACACGGCGGCGGCGACCAGGAAGGGCACGAAGGAGCGGACGAGCAGGAAGGAGGCGACGGCCGCCGAGGTCACCAGGGCGAGCAGGACGGCGCTGCCGCGCGGCCCGCGCCGGTCGGCGAGGTGCCCGAGCGGCACCCCGGCGAGCGAGCCGATGCCCCAGGCCACGGCGAGCCCGGCGCCGATCTGCGGGGCGGAGAGCCCGACGACCCGGGAGAAGTAGAGGGCCGAGGTCACGTAGAAGGCCCCGTCGCCGACGGAATTGGCGAGCTGGGCGGCCAGCAGCGCCCGGCGGGTCCTCGTACCGGTGTGCGCCCCGTTCCCCGTACCGGTGTGCGCCCCGTGCCCCGTACCGGTGCCCGCCGTGCTTCCCGTACCGGTGTGCGCCGTGCTTCCCGTACCGGTGCGCGTGGTGCTCCCCGTCTGCGTCATGACGACGAATCTAGGGCTGGATGGCCCACCCTTCCTGGTCCATTCCCGCCCCGTGCGACCGGGCCACTTCTTCCGGTGTACGAAAAAACTCCCTGCCCGCGTTTCCGCAGGTCAGGGAGCTCTTCTTACCGGAGTGGAGCCTAGGGGAGTCGAACCCCTGACATCTGCCATGCAAAGACAGCGCTCTACCAACTGAGCTAAGGCCCCGGAACGACAACAGAGTACCGGGTCACCCCCCGTATCCCGCAAAAGGATTGGGACTCCCCGTGGGCGACCACGCTCCGTAAGATGCTGATCGGGGTTCGCAGTGGCGAACCCAAGGGATGGGGAGAAGTAGGAATGGATACAGCGCAGCAGGAAGCCACGGCGAGAGCCCGCGAGCTTCAGCGCAGTTGGTACGGGGAGCCGTTGGGGGCGCTCTTCCGTCGCCTGATCGACGACCTCGGGCTGAACCAGGCCCGGCTGGCGGCCGTGCTCGGGCTCTCGGCGCCGATGCTGTCACAGCTGATGAGCGGCCAGCGGGCCAAGATCGGCAACCCGGCGGTCGTCCAGCGTGTCCAGGCCCTGCAGGAGCTCGCCCGCCAGGTCGCCGACGGCAGCGTCAGCGCCGCCGAGGCGACCGACCGGATGGACGAGATCAAGAAGTCCCAGGGCGGTTCCGTGCTGACCACGGGCAGCCAGACCACCACGAGCAGCGGCGCGCCCACCGTGCGCCGCGTGGTCCGCGAGATCCAGTCGCTGCTGCGTTCCGTGGCGGCGGCCGGCGACATCATCGAGGCCGCCGACTCGCTCGCGCCCGCCCACCCCGAGCTGGCAGAGTTCCTCCGGGTGTACGGCGCCGGGCGCACCGCGGACGCGGTCGCCCACTACGAGTCGCACCAGAACTGACGCCGGCCCGTCCGGGGCGACCCGGTACGGACACGGCGGCATCCGAGACGGTACGGGAGCGGGCGCAGCGCGATGGGTGAGGTCTTCGCTGGTCGGTACGAGCTGATCGATCCGATCGGCCGCGGCGGAATCGGCGCGGTCTGGCGTGCCTGGGACCACCGGCGCCGCCGCTACGTGGCGGCCAAGGTGCTCCAGCAGAGCGACGCCCACGCCCTGCTGCGCTTCGTCCGCGAGCAGGCGCTCAGGATCGACCACCCGCACGTCCTCGCCCCGGCCAGCTGGGCCGCGGACGACGACAAGGTCCTCTTCACGATGGACCTCGTGGCGGGCGGTTCCCTGGCGCACGTCATCGGGGACTACGGCGCGCTGCCGCCCCGCTTCGTGTGCGTCCTGCTCGACCAGCTGCTGTCCGGTCTCGCCGCGGTGCACGCGGAGGGGGTCGTGCACCGCGACATCAAGCCCGCCAACATCCTGCTCGAGGTCACCGGGACCGGACGGCCGCACCTGCGGCTGTCCGACTTCGGCATCTCGATGCGCAAGGGCGAGCCCCGCCTCACCGAGACCAACTACGTGGTGGGGACGCCCGGTTACTTCGCGCCCGAGCAACTCATGGGCGCCGAGCCCGACTTCACCGCCGACCTGTTCGCGGTCGGCCTGGTCGCGCTCTATCTGCTCCAGGGCCGCAAGCCGGACTCCCAGGCCCTCGTGGACCACTTCAGGGCGCACGGCACGCCGGGCGCCCCCCAGGGCATCCCCGAGCCCCTCTGGCAGGTCCTGGCCGGGCTGCTCCAGCCCGACCCGCAGGCCCGCTTCAGGACGGCCACGGGAGCCCGGAAGGCCCTGACGTCGGCGGTCGAGCTGCTGCCGGACCCCGAGCCCGGCGAGGAGCCCGTCGAGGTCTTCGACCAGATCGGCCCGCTGCCGCCCGGCTTCGGCCCGGACGGCCCCGGCACCGCGGGCCGCGACGACCGGGCCCCGGCGCCCGCGCGGACCGCCGCCCCGGCCCCCG
>NZ_SDOY01000074.1 GCF_004117935.1 Streptomyces roseicoloratus
CCCGGCCCCGGGCGCCCGGCCCCGGGCGTGCACAACCCGGGGCCCGCACAACCTCAGACCCTCGCGCCGTCCCCCTCGAGGGTCTCCGTCAGTTTGAGCGAGGCGCGCGACTCGCGCTCGAAGTCCGTCGACAGCGCGTCGTACGCCTCTTCGTAGACGTCCCAGAAGGCCTCCGCGTCCTCGGCCGTGGCGAGCTTCTTCCACTTGACGGCCGCGGCGTCCAGCTTCCGTGTCAGCTCCGACACCGGCTTGGCCGACGCGTCGGGCCACGCGTGCCCGCGCAGGGCGCTGCTCGCCGAGGTGACGGCCTTGTGGACCCGGGCGGCCCACGCCGTGTTGACCGCGAGATCGGTGTCCACGTCCTCCTCGGGCTCCGCGAAGAGGGCGTCGTCGATCGGGTTCACGTTCCGCAGGTAGTGCACCTGGTGCGCGTCGAGGGTGGACTGGTCACTGCGCAGCGAGACGGTGAAGGGCTCCTTCTCCGTCGCGAAGGCGCAGGTCACCGTGCGGTCGCCGACGCGCCAACTCTCCTTGGTGGGCATGTAGTAGTAGACGAGCGCGTCCTCCGGCACCGCCCAGGTGTCCATGGCGTAGGCGCTGTTCGTCCGGTCGCAGCGCTCCTCGGCCACCCGGTCGATCGCGGACTCGCCCGGCCACCGGGTGAAGCCGGTGAGCTTGAAGCCGCCCGTGACCTCACCCTCGTGCGGGGTGTCGCAGGGCACGGTGTCGACGTCGGTGGTGTAGCTCTCCAGCTTGCCCTTGACGCGGAAGCAGTCGCCCGTGCGCAGCGAGAACGGCGACTGGGCCGATGCGGCCTCGTCCATGCCCTTCTCGAACTCCCGCCAGACGTCGCCGATCCCGCCGGTCACGAGACCGATCACCAGCAGCAGGGAGGAGAGGGCGGAGAGCACGATGCCGGCGATGGCCATGCCCGCGCCCTTCTGCTGCTTCTTCCGTGCCTGCGGCAGCGCGATCAGGCCGAGGACGAGCCCGAGCGGCGGCAGGCAGCAGACGATGCCGGAGACGAGCGAGGCGACGGCGAGACCGTTCGTGGTCTGCTGCGGCATCCCGTAGGGACCGGCCCCGGACATGCCCGGAACACCAGGACCACCCGGCCCGTAGGGCCCGTACGGACCGGGCGGCGGAGAGGTGTACGGCCCGGGGCCGACCGCGTACGGTCCCGCGCCGGCCGCGTACGGGCCGGGCACGGGCTGCCCCTGACCAGGCAGGGGCTGACCCTGCCGGGGCGGCGGCGGGGGCTGCTCCGGGCTCGGAGAATCCTGAGGCGGCTGGACGGGGTCCACGAGTACGGTGCTCCTGTTGGGGCGGGGATCTGGTTCGGCGTTCACGGTCCGGGGACCGGCCACGGACGACCGGCCACGGACGACCGGCCACGGAACCGGCCCCCAGCGATCGGCTGCGGTGACCGGCCCCCCCAGCGATCGGCTGTGGTGACCGGCGCACGGCCGGCCGGCCGTGGGCCTTCCGGTCGCAGACCGTCGGGTTGCAGACCGTCGGGTTGCAGACCGTCGGGTCGCAGGCCGTCCACTGTGCTGGAGACATTCAGCCGTGGACGGGCGCATGCGGACCAGCGGATTTCCGGTTCCGGATTCAAGCATTCGAACGGCCGCGCGCATCGTACGCGGTCGGGAAGTGGGGGCGACATGCGGGGCACGACGGTGCGAGCGGTCAACCGGCTCACGGCCCGCTGGGCCGGGGCCCTGCCGGGCGGCACGGACACCGTCCTGTCGGCGACGGGCGTCTGGCCGCTTCTCGCCTTCCTGGCGGACGCCGCCGACGGTCCCGCCCGCGGCGAGCTGGAAGAGGCCCTCGGCCTGCCGGCCGGACCGGCGGCGGAGGCGGCCCGCGAGCTGCTCGCCGGGCTCGGGCGGATGCGCGGGGTCGGCTCGGCGATCGGCCTGTGGACCCGGCCGAGCGTGGCGCTGCGCGAGGACTGGACCGCCGGCCTGCCCGAGGCGACGCTGGAACGGCTGGGCGAGGACGACGAGGACGACGAGCGGCTCCTCGACGCCTGGGCGGACAAGCACACCGGTGGCCTGATACCGCGCATGCCCCTCTCGGTCGACAAGGACACGGAGCTGGTCCTGGCGTCCGCGCAGGCGGTACGGACGGGCTGGCTGCGCCCGTTCGACGAGGACGTGATGCGGCCCGAGCTGGGTCCATGGGCCGCCGGGCGCCGGCTGGAGGCGCTGAGCCGCACGACCACGCTGCTCGACCGGGTGGGCGTGGCGGAGACGGGCGCGGGCCCGTTGACGGTCCTGCAGGTGCTCGGCGACACGGGCGTCGACGTCCATCTGCTGCTCGGCCCGGAGGAGGCCGGCAGCGGCGCGGTCCTGAAGGCCGGCCTGGACGTCCTGGCGGGCACCTTCCGCGCCGTGCCGGGCACGCTGCTGCCGACGGGCGAGCCCGGCCCGGGCCTGACGGTCCGCAACGTCCGCAGCACTTCGCGGGACCCGTACCTCACCGTGACGACCTCGCCGTTCTCGCTCGAGGCGGACCACGACCTCCTCGCCCTGCACGGGCTGTTCGGCCTCACCACGGCGCGGGACGCGACCCGCGGCCACTTCCCGGGCGTCGCCGAGCGTCCCCCGCTGTGCGTGCGGGGCGCCCGGCAGGCGGCGATGGCGCGGTTCGGGGCGAAGGGCTTCGAGTCGGCCGCCGTGACGGCCTTCGCCGTCGCGGGCGGCGCGGCCGAGGTCCGGCTGCCGTACGTGGTCCGGGGGATCGATCTCACCGTCGACAGGCCGTTCGGCTTCCTGACCGTGCACCGCACCTCGCGCCTGGTCCTCACGGCCGGCTGGGTACAGGAGCCGGTCCCCTTCGCCCGCCGGGACGAGGACTGGGACGAGGACTGGGACGAGGACCGAGACGAGGACGAGGAACTGCGACTGCGCACCGGGCGCTGGATGGCGCAGAGCCTGTCAGAGCCAGGTGACACCCTGGGCGCGTGCTGATCGATGGATACGAGGACGCCCCTCTCGTTGCGGCGGAGGATCTGCTGGCTCTGCCGGGGTTCTGGGCCGCCTACCTGCTGTGGATGTGCCAGACCGAGGAGAACGAACCGGACCCGCTGTGGTTCGGCGCTGACGAGGCCGACACGGACGCCGCGTACGAGGCGCTGACCGATGAGGAGCGCTGGCCGGTCTTCCGCATCCCGTTCGCCGACGACCACAGCGCGCTCATCGTGGGCCGCAACTTCGCCGACGACCTGGGCACGGAGTACTTCGTCTCCCACCCCGAGTGGGACCGGCACGGACACCTGGCCACCGTCGACGGGCACCAGGCCGGCCCTGGACTGTCCTGGCGCGAGCTCACGCACATCGCCGGCACTCCCGACGTCAAGGCGCCCGGCGTCCACGCACCGCAGCCCGCCTGCTGCTTCTGCTTCCGGCACTCGGAGACAGCGACCTGCCCACTGCCGCGGCCGCGCTGATCGGCGACGCGCTCCTCCGGGTGGGCGTCGCCGAGGACCAGGCGCCTGAGGTGGCAGATGCCCTCCTCCGCGACCACCCCTTGTGGGAGCCGGCGGAATGGGCCCTGCCCTCGCCCTCCCCGCTCTCAGGTACCACCCAGCACTTTCCCGGCATCCTGCACTGCGACGAGCCCCACAGCCCGCGGTGCGGAGTCCGGCTCGCCCAAGGCATCACCCGCGAGCACAGCGACCGGTTGGCCCGGGCACTCGGCACCTGGCCCACGCCGTAAGCACCTGCCCCGGGCAATAGGCACGCGAGACGGAAGGAAGCAAGCAAGCACCGGCGCGCTACCAGAAGTCAGCAACACGCTTCCTGTCGCCAACGGACCGTTCTCGGCGGTGACCGACAAACGCTGCTGCCTCTCGGCGGGACGCCCGCTGCGCCCAAGCCAGAGGGGCGGCCGCCCGATCGGCGACAAACCAGGCGACAAACCAGGCGACAAACCAGAAGGGCGGCCGCCCGATCGGCGACCGCCCCTCACGCGTTCCTCGGCTCCCTCACGTACGCGCCGTCACGCAGGCGTCACGCGCGTACGGGGACCGCTCCCCGCGGGCGTCAGAACTGCAGCGCCCAGGAGTCGATCCTGCCGGTGTCCCAGGAGTAGTTGTCCGTGACCCGCAGCTTCCACGTGCCGTTCGCGACCTCCGAGGAGGCGTCGACGGTGTAGGTGGTGTTGATGTTGTCCGCGCTGCCGCCCGAACCGAAGGACTTCAGCGTGTACACGGTGCCGTCGGGCGCGATCAGCTGGATCCGGAGGTCGCCGATGTAGGTGTGGACGATGTTCACCGGCACCTGGAGGGCGGACGGGGCGTTGCCGGAGACTCCGCTGACGGTGATCGGGGACTCGACGGTCGCGTTGTCCCTGATCGCGTAGTCCGTGGTGTTCTCGAAGCGGTCGCCGGTGGGCGGCGGGGTGGTGCCGCCGTCACCGACGTACAGCAGCCGGTTCGGCGAGCCGGAGCCGGGGTTTCCGACCACGTTCGGGGTGGCGGCGTTGACGAGCGCGGTGGCGACGGCCGCCGGGGTCGCGGTCGGGTTGGCGCCCAGGTAGAGGGCGGCCGCGCCGACGACGTGCGGGGTGGCCATCGACGTGCCGGAGATGGTGTTGGTGGCCGTGTCGCTGCTGTTCCAGGCCGAGGTGATGGAGGAGCCCGGCGCGAAGATGTCGAGGACGCTGCCATAGTTCGAGTAGCTGGCGCGGGCGTCGCTGGACGTGGTGGCGCCGACCGTGATGGCCTCGCTGACGCGGGCGGGCGAGTAGCCGGAGGCGTTGGAGCTCTCGTTGCCGGCGGCGACGCCGTAGGTGACGCCGGAGGCGATGGACCGGCGCACGGCCTCGTCGAGGACCGAGTCGGCGCCTCCGCCGAGGCTCATGTTGGCGACGGCCGGCTTCACGGCGTTCTGCGTGACCCAGTCGATGCCGGCGACGACCTGCTCGGTGGTGCCCGAGCCGCTGTTGTCGAGGACGCGGACGCCGACGATCTTCGCCTTTTTGGCGACGCCGTACTTGCTGCCCGCGACGGTGCCGGCGACGTGGGTGCCGTGGCCGTGGCCGTCCTGGGCGGTGTTGTCGTTGTCGATGGCGTCGTAGCCGTTGAAGGCCCGGCCGCCGAAGTCGCTGTGGCTGATGCGGACGCCGGTGTCGATGATGTACGCCGTGACGCCCTGGCCCGCGCTGTCCGGGTAGGTGTAGCTCTGGTTGAGCGGGAGGGCCTTCTGGTCGAGCCGGTCGAGGCCCCAGGACGGGGGCGAGGGCTGCGTGCCGTCCACGTGGAAGACGCGGTTCTGGCTGACGGACGCGACGGCCGGGTCGGCGGCGAGCTTCTTGGCCTGGGCCTCGGACAGCTCGATGGAGTAACCGTTGAGCGCGGCGGTGTACGTCCGCTTGATCTTGGCTCCGAACTTGGTCGCGATCGCCCGGCCCTGCGCGGTCTCCGCCTGGGCGGCGGACTCGCGCAGGGTGACGATGTAGCTGTTGGCGACGGTCCCTTCGGCGCCGGCGTTCAGGATGACGCCTTCGGCGGCGGTCCCGGCGGCGTTGGCCGGGAGGGCGGAGAGGGAGCCGAGCGCCAGGGCCGCTACGGCTATGGCGCCGGCAGCGGCGAGTCGGCGCCGCGAATCACGCATCACGGACATGTGAGGGGTCCTCCTCATAGGTGGTGCGTTGCTGTGGGGGTTGTCGAGCACGGTGGTCGTCGAGCGCGGTGGTCGTCGAGCGCGAGGAACGTTGAGCGCGAGGAACGTTGAGCGATGTACGTCGAGCACGACCTCGCTCGGCAGGGACATGACAATGCGACAGGGAATCCCCGCCGCCGTCATGTCCGGCCACCGAGCGAAAGGTTGACGGATCCATAGGAATCCCACAAGAGCGCCGGGCGCCCCGTAACGCGACCGCCACAGGACTGTCATGCTGGGGATCATGACCGACTACGTGTGCCCCCGGTGCCGTACGACGGCACCCGACACGGCCCTCACCTGGTGTTGTCCCCGCTGCCGCGGCCCCTGGGACCTGGCGTTCGCCGCGGCCCCGGTCTCACTCCGGTCACTCGCGTCACTTCCGCCACGTGTGAATTCCTTGTGGCGTTACGCGGAGGCCTTGCCGCTGGCGGAGGCACAGCCGTCGACGGAGGCGGCGCCATCGGCGGAGGCACAACCGCCCGCGAAGGCACAACCGCCGGCGGAAGCATTGCCGCCCGCGGAAGCATTGCCGTCGGCGGAGGAGACGACCGAGGCGTCAGGCGGTACCACCCGCCGGGCCGACCGGTCCGGCCCGCCGCCGCTGTCCCTCGGCGAGGGCCGTACGCCACTGGTCCCGCTCACCGACACCGTTTCGGCCAAACTCGACTTCCTCATGCCCACGTTGTCGTTCAAGGACCGGGGCGCCGTGATGCTCGCCGAGCTGGCCCGCCGGCTCGGGCCGCGCACCGTGATCGCCGACAGCAGCGGCAACGCGGGCACCGCCGTCGCCGCGTACTGCGCACGGGCCGGACTCGACTGCTCCGTGTACGTACCGGAGGGGACCTCCCCGAAGAAGCTGGAGCAGATCCGCGCCCACGGCGCCCGTACGGTCCTCGTCCCCGGCGACCGCGAGGCCACCGCGCGGGCGGCGCGCGCGGCGGCCGACGAGCCGGGCGTCTTCTACGCCTCGCACGTGTACAACCCGCACTTCCTGCACGGCACGAAGACCTACGCGTACGAACTGTGGGAGGAGCTCGGCGGCCGGCTCCCCGACACCCTGGTCCTGCCGGTCGGCAACGGGACACTGCTGCTCGGCGTGGCCCTCGCCGTCGAGGAGCTGTACGGCCACGGGCTCGTCGACCGCCGCCCCGTCCTCGTCGCCGTCCAGGCCGAGGCGGTCGCCCCGCTGGCGGCGGCCTTCCACGCGGGCGCGGAGGAGCTGCCGGGTCCCGCGGAGGTCCGCCGCACCCTCGCCGAGGGCATCGCGATCCCCGCGCCGCCCCGCGCGGCACAGATCCTGCACGCGGTACGGGCCTCCGGCGGAACGTTCCGCACCGTGACGGAGGACCAGATCCGCGCCGCCCAGCTCGACCTGGCGCGGCGGGGCCTGTACGTGGAGCCGACGGGAGTCGCCTGCTGGGCGGCCGTACGAGCGGCACCGGAGCGCCCGGGAACGACGGTCGTCCCGCTGTGCGGCGCGGGAGCGAAGACGGGCCTGGCGACGGAGTCCGGGGAGGGGTGACGGCTCGGCGGGGGGGGCGGAGGCGGTGGCGGATCGGCCGGAGGCGGTGGCAGATCGTCCGAAGCCGACGGCGGATCAGCCGGAGGCGGTGGCGGTCAGTCCGTCCAGTAGGTGTCGTGCTTGACGAAGAACTCCGTGCGTTCCTCGTCCGTCATCCCGGCGACCGTCGACACCTTCTCGAAGTACTCCTCGCGGGGCGCGCCCGGCGCGAACAGCAGCAGCATGGAGGCGGGTTCGTGGGAGTCGTTGCGGAAGGCGTGCAGGCCGCCGGTCGGCACGTAGAGGAAGTCGCCCTTCTCGGCGTCGACCCAGCGCTCACCGTCGTACAGCCGGACCGTCCCGTCGAGGATGAAGAAGGTCTCGGAGATGGTGCGGTGGAAGTGGGTCGACGGCCCGCCGGCCCTGGCCTGCATGTCGATCCGGTAGAGGCCGAACTCCCCGCCGGTGGACGCGGTGGTGGCGAGGTAGTGGGTCCGCGTCCCGCCCGGGGACACGAACTCCGGGGGCGTACCGGCGGGCCGGAAGGCGGCCGTGATCTCGCCGGTCTCGCCGTGGTAGCGGGGCTCGGGGTACGACATGGGTGGGCTCCGTTCGTCAGGCGACCGGTCCGGCCGCACCCTGTTCGTACCGGAACTCCGGCACCCGCGTCTCCAGCCACTCCGCACCCGCCCACCCCGCTGTGAGCAGGGTCGCGAGGACGGCGAGGGCGAGGACGGCCGGGGACCGGCGGCGGAACAGCGCCCAGACTCCGAGGGCGAGGGCCGGGGTGCCGAGCAGCATCACCGGCAGCTCCAGCCAGACCACGCTGAAGTCCCGTCCCTCACCCTCGAACCCGCCGGTCAGGGCGGGAGTCGCGCCGATGCCCCACACAACGAGCGCGACACCGAACCCGCCGAGCACGGCCAGGAAGCCGATTCCGTCCTTCATCACACGAGGAAGGACGCCGGCCGTCCGGCCGGCGGTTCGGTCCGTCCTGGCCGAAATCAGAACTCGTCGACACCGTTGCGGAGTTCCAGAGTCCGGTAACCGGTGTCGACGGCGGCCTCGTCGGGGGCCGGGCGGTCCGCAGGCCGGGTCTATGACGACGCCTTCCTGCGGAAGCAGAGGGAACGGAGGAAGCGGAGGAAGCGGAGGAAACGGAGGAAACGGAGGCCGCCGAAGCACGGCGGAGCCGGAAGCTCCGGCCGTGGTGGAGGGGCCCTGGCCACCGGTCACGGGTGACGGGTGACGGCTCACGGGGGCACGGATCCACGGGGCACGGGTCACGGGCTATGGGCCGTGGGCCGTGGGCCGTGGGCAACGGGCAACGGGCAACGGGCAACGGGCAACGGGCAACGGGCAACGGGCAACGGGGCATGATCACGGTCACAGCCACAGCCACAGCCACAGCCACAGGTCACCCGAATGGCCCTGCCGCGTTGCCGCGCCTGCGCCGGGGCCATCGCATGAAGGGAGCGGCAGGGGCCCGGACGGGCGGGACCACCGGAAGGCAGGAAAGGCGCCATGTACGTTCGCAGCCTCTACATGACAGGTGATCCGGCCAAGGTCGACGGCTTCGCCGAGACGGTCCGGACCAAGGGCTTCGAGATGCTGTCGCCGCAACCGGGCTTCCGGGGGATGGGCGTGTTCGCGGACCGCGAGCTCGGCAAGCTCTTGGTGGGCTCGTGGTGGGAGGACGAGGCCTCGCGCCAGGCCAGCGACGAGGCGCTGAGCAGCCGCCGGTCCGAGATGATGGCGCCGTTCGCGCAGACGATGACGATCGACAACTGGGAGGCCCCGGTCGCCCGCCGCGCGGAGGGCCTTGGCCCGGAGGCGTGCTTCCGCCTGGTCCGCATGGACGTCGACCCGACGGACGTGGACCTCCTGGTGGACACGTTCCGCGACACGTCCCTCCCCAAGGCGGAGAAGGTCCCGGACCTGGCCGGCATCTCGCTCCTCGTCGACCGCGCCCACGGCAGGGCGGCCGTCGGCGCCCTCTACAGGGACGCCGATGCCCTGGCGTCCTCGCGCGGCACGATCGCGGCGATCCGCGGCGAGTCGGAGACGAAGGCCCGCGCGACGACGAGGAGCCTGGAGGAGTTCGCCGTCGTCATGGCCACGGCGGTCCCCCACGGCTGACCGCGCGGAAAGTGCGTCGGGACGACCACCCGCGGCACGCAGCGAAAGGAAAGGGAAGGAAGAGGAAAGGGAAGGAAAGGAGTGCCCTGGTGGTGGTGGGACTGCGGGTGACAGCCGTGGACGCGGGGCCCTTCACCATGCCGAAGGAAGGCCTCCTGTACGGGGCGAGCGGCATGATCACCGTGCCGTCGACCGTGGCGGTGATCGAGCACCCGGGGCACGGGGTGATCCTGTTCGACACGGGCATCAACCATCGCGTGGCCGACCCCGGGACAGCGGACGACTACTGGGGCGCGGGTCTCCGGGAGGAGTACGGCGCGCAGGGGTTCACCCGGGAGCACGCGATCGACGCCCAGCTGGACCGCCTCGGATACCGCCTGTCCGACGTGAGGTACGTGATCTACTCACACCTCCACCTCGACCACGCCGGCGGAATGAGCTACTTCCCGGACGCCGTGCACGTGGTCCAGCACGACGAACTGCGCCACGCCTGGTGGCCGGACCGCTGGACGGCACGGGGCTACGCGTTCAACGACTACCGGGACACGCGGTCGTACGACTTCCTCGAACTCACCGGCGACGCCGACCTGTTCCTGGACGGCACCGTGAAGGTGATCCGCACGCCCGGCCATACGCCCGGCCACCAGGGCGTCATCCTCGACCTCACGCACCAGGAACGCATCGCCTTCATGGGCGACGCCGCCCACCTGCAAGAAGGCCTGGACGGAAACGTGCCGATGGTCAGCGACTGGAACGTCCAGGAGAAACTGCTGACCTACGGCCGACTCCGCGCACTGATCCGCGCAGGCATCCGAACGTACCTCTCCCACGACCCCACCCACTTCGCCGCCCTCCCCCACAACGGCACCTTCTGGACCTGACCCCCGCCCCCGCCCACACCGTCCACCCGGCCCACACCGTCCACCCCACCCACCCGGCCCACACAGCCGATCCGGCCCATCCGGCCCACCCGGCCCACACCGTCCACCCCGCCCTCCCGCCGTCGACGGCGGCCCGGCCCTGGGCGGCTTCGCTCCGTGGCCGACCGGCACCCGGCGTCCCGTAGAGGACGTCATGAGGGAGACCGGACCCGAGCACTCCTCACTCGGGCGCCGTGGGCACCCCGTCCGTCATGCCCAGGCGGGCCTGCTCCTCCTCGACGATCCGGCGAGCAAGCTCCATGTCCGAGACGTCGACCGCGTCCGGGGTGGCTTCGGCCACGGCGCTGCGGCGGGCGTAGGCATCGAAGAGGCGGGTCTTGTCCTCCAGCATCTTCACCATGCGTTCGTCCACTCCCCCGGTGGCGAGGAGGCGGTGCACACGAACCGGCCTGACCTGGCCCATGCGGTGGGCCCGGGCCACTGCCTGATGCTCGATGGTGGGCTTGATCTGCGGTTCGCAGATGATGACGACCGAAGCAGCCTGCATGTTGAGCCCGACACCGGCGGCCTGGATCTGTGCGAGGAGCACCGCCGGCCCCGAGGCGTCGGCGAAGTCGTCGACGATCTGCTGCCGTCGCCCTGCCGGAACGCCGCCGGTGAGCGGACCGAACGGCTTCGTGCCGTCCGTGGGTCCCACCACGAGCGCTTCCTTCACCACGCTCAGCACGTCCTTGAAGTTGGAGAAGATCACCGTCTTCTGCCCGCTCTCGCCGGCCTCCCGGACGATCTCGCGGAGCCGGTTCAGCTTGGCCGACTTCTCCGGGCGCATGTACGCGGCCCTGCGCATCGCCATGAAGTTGCCGGCGCGGACGGCTTCACGGTAGGCGTCCTCGTCCGCCGCGCTCAGCTCCTCCCATTCGTCGGTCTGCTGGAGACTGGGCAGTTCCGTCAGTACGTCTTCCTGGTTGCGCCGAAGGTAGACGGGGGCGACGGCCTTGCGGAAGGCGACGGATCCTGCCAGCGCATCCCGCTCGCCGAGGGAGTCCGCGACCCCTCGATCGAGCATCTGCACCAGGTTGCGGAACTCCACGACGCGGTTCTCCATCGGGGTTCCGGTCATGAAGAGGGTGCGCTCGCAACGCTCCGTCCACAGGGCGACCGCCTGAGACCGGTTCGCCGAGCCATGGTCCAGGACGGACGAACTGCGGCAGAGCCAGGTCGATACCGAGACCGCGGCCGGTGTTCTGGAAGCCCTGGCCAGCCTGGCCTCGCGTGCTCAGGCGAGTCGCATGGGTCTGTATTGCTGGTGGTCACTGTGACTCAGCGGAGTCAGGTTTCAAGCCTTGATCAGAGATGATCTCCGGCTACGAAAATCTTGCCAGAGCCACTCCGACGAGTACGCGAGCACACGCGGGGCGAGGGAGTCGGGCGCGGGAGTCGGGCGTGGGCGGGCAGCAGGCCTCGGCTGCGCCCTCCTCCGGCTCGGGCGCCCCCTTGCGCTCGGCCTCCGGGCACCCCCACACCAGCCTGCTGATCAGCACGGCGAGTCCGTGAAGACGGTCTGCACGCTCCGGCCACACCAACGTGGCCATGACGCTGATGTCCCGAGGCCGAGAAAGCACCGCTGGACCGACCTCCAGTGCGCCTTCGCCGACAGCTGGTCGCGTCCGTAGCTCGAGGCACTGGGTCGTGAGATACCACTGCGCCGGACGCCACCCAGCGTCCGGGCTTCAGTCGAGTTCGCAGCCGATGCCGTCACCGTCGCGGTCGAGGCGGTGGGGGTCGGAGGGGCCGACCCACACGGGACCAGGAAGGACTGAGCAGTCGACGTCGGGAACGCCCGCAGGAGGACCCGGAGGATAGGAGCGGTTGGTGTCCTCCGGCACTGTCGGTGCTGCGCTTTCCGGCGTCGGGCTCACTACTGGCCGTACGTCGGCCTCGACAATCACCCCGTTCCTTACCTCGTACGTGCCCTCGAAGGAACGCACGGTCCCATCCGTCCGCAGGGCGTCGAGCGTGACCGTGACCGCGCCATCCTGGACATCGACGATGCGGACGGTGTCCTGGACGGTGTCGGCAAAGCCTGCCCGGAAGGACTCGTAAGAGCCGCCAAGATTCTTGCCCCCGAGGTCCCACGCTCGTCGGTAGTCGCGAGCATTGATGGCAGCGAAGTACGCCTCGACAGTGGAGGCCGCGTCAGCGGTGGGAGTTGCGGTCGGTCTCGGCGGGGTGGAAGGCGGCGTGGGAGTGGGCGTGGGCTCCACTGTGACCGTCCGGGTCCTCGTGACTGTCGGACCCGTTTCCACCTTCTCCTCCTCACCGGAGGAGCCACAGCCACTCACCCCTGCGAGTGCCAGGGCCAGGAGAGAGGCGCAGCCGGCAGAGAGGACGCGGCGCATCGGATCACCTCGCGGAGCGGACCGCACTCACTTCAGTGTGCGCCGCCCGACTCGGCGGCGCCTGCGAACCCCGGCGACTCCTCCGACCCTGAAGGGGATGGCTTCTCACCGGCGGGTTGGACTTCGCCACGGACCAGCCCCACCGTGGAACGTTGATCGCATCTCCCCGCCGACTCCCCTGCGACCAGCCTGTCCATGGGGCCGTTCATCTCACGAAGACTTACCACCATGGGTAGGATCGGCACCATGAGCGGTAGCAGGAAGTACTCGATCAGTCTGCCCGAGGACCTCGCCGAGGCCGTACGCGCCCACGTCGGCCCTGGCGGTTTTTCCGCCTACGTCGCCGAGGCCCTCGAACAGAGGGTCGCCATGGACAAGCTGCGGGAGATCGTCGCCGACTTCGAGACCGACAACGAAGCCCTCACCCGCGAGGAGGTCGAGGCCGCCCGGGCGCTGCTGCGCCACGACCACCGGCAGGCCGGCGGGGCCGCCACCTGATGCCCGGCACCCTCCTGCTCGACAGCGAAGGGCTCTCGAAGCTCTACCTCAAGGACCGTACCGTCGTGGCCCTGGTCCAAGCGGCCTCGGAAGAGGGCATCCGCGTCGCCACCAGCGCCATGACCACGCTTGAGGCCGACTACGAGCGCATCCACCCGGCCCGCGTCAAGTGGGTCCTCTCCCGCGTCGACGTTCACGACGTCACCAAGGAGATCACCGACCAGGCCGCCGCGCTTCTGCGCGCCCATCACCTCCACGGCCACAAGTACGCCATCGATGCCGCCTTCGCCGTCATCGCCCGCAACGCACCCCGGCCGGTCACGGTGCTCACGTCCGACCCCGAGGATCTGACACTCCTGTGCGGCCCTTCCGTCGAGGTCGTCAAGGTCTGAGGCGGCCTCACGCCGCCCAGACCTGCCGCTACCCCTCATCACGGGGGCGAGGACTCCCTGCGGACAAAAGTTCTGTGCCTGACCCACCAACGAGCGGGTCAGGCACAAACGGGGGTCAGGCACAGAACTTGACGAAACGTCACACGTTGAAGCGGAACGTTCAGCGCAGTGCTCCGACCTGCGCAAACACGGTTCCGGAAGTGGTTATCCAGCACCAATCCAGCACGGTGCGACTTCATCCAGCCCATCCAGCACCATGCGGCCCGAAAGGTTGTGTACACATGGCACACTCTGTACGCTTGAGCGCATGACACAGCCACTGCCCATAGAGTCCATCCGCGACGTGCGCGCACACCTGGCTGAGGTCGTGGAGCGCGCGGATCGCGACGACGTACCCACAGTGATCACGCGCCGAGGCAAGGAAGTCGCCGCCGTCGTCTCCATCGAGGTGCTGCGCAAGTACCAGGAGTGGGAAGAGCGCGAGATCAACCGGATCATCGACGAGCGCATGGCCAACCCGGCTCGCGGCATCCCGATCGAGGACATCATGAGGGAGACGCTGGCGCGCGGTGAGTGAGTACCGAACCGTCTTCCGGCCAGAGGCGCAGGCCGAGCTTCGGAAGATCCCACGCGACATGGCGCTGCGCATCCTGGCCAAACTGACCGAGTTGGAGAGCGACCCCCTCGGCTTCAACACCACCGCGCTCGTGTCGCAGCCGGAACGCCGTCGACTGCGAGTCGGCGACTACCGCGTCGTCTACACGATCGACAACGGGGAGCTCGTGGTGTGGGTCGTGCACGTCGGGCATCGCTCCACCGTTTACGACACCTGACGCTGGCTGATCCGGCGTCAGAATATCCAGCACCCATCCAGCACGGTGACGGGGAAGGGGCCGACCCCGGGAGGAGCCGACCCCTTCTGACCTGCGCGCTTGACGAATCACCTAGCACATAGTAACGAAATGACTACACGTTGAAGCGGAACTCCACCACGTCGCCGTCCTGCATGACGTACTCCTTGCCCTCCATGCGGGCCTTGCCCGCCGCGCGGGCCTCGGCCACCGAGCCGGTGGCCACCAGGTCGGCGAAGGAGATGACCTCGGCCTTGATGAAGCCCTTCTGGAAGTCGGTGTGGATCACACCGGCGGCCTCGGGGGCCGTCGCGCCCTTCTTGATGGTCCAGGCGCGGGCTTCCTTCGGGCCGGCCGTCAGGTAGGTCTGGAGGCCCAGGGTGTCGAAGCCGACGCGGGCCAGGGTGGCCAGGCCGGGCTCCTCCGCGCCGACGGACTCGAGGAGCTCCATCGCGTCCTCCTCGTCGAGCTCCGCCAGGTCCGCCTCCAGCTTGGCGTTCAGGAAGATCGCCTCCGCCGGGGCGACCAGGGCGCGCTGCTCGTCCTTGAACGCGTCGTCCGTCAGCTCGTCCTCGTCCACGTTGAAGACGTAGAGGAACGGCTTCGTGGTCAGCAGGTGGAGGTCGTGCAGGAGCTCCGCCTTCTCCGAGCCCTGGACGATGCCCTGGGAGAACAGGGTGTCACCGCGCTCCAGGATCTCCTTCGCCGCCTCGACCGCCGCGACCTTCGGCGCCACGTCCTTCTTGATCCGCGCCTCCTTCGCCAGACGCGGAAGGACCTTCTCGATGGTCTGCAGGTCGGCGAGGATCAGCTCGGTGTTGATCGTCTCGATGTCGTCCTTCGGCGAGACCTTGCCGTCCACGTGCACGACGTTCTCGTCCTTGAACGCACGGATGACCTGGCAGATCGCGTCCGACTCGCGGATGTTCGCGAGGAACTTGTTGCCCAGGCCCTCGCCCTCGCTCGCGCCGCGCACGATGCCGGCGATGTCGACGAAGTCGACCGTCGCCGGAAGGATGCGCTGCGAGCCGAAGATCTCCGCGAGCTTCGTCAGACGCGCGTCGGGGACACCGACGACACCGACGTTCGGCTCGATCGTGGCGAACGGGTAGTTGGCCGCCAGCACGTCGTTCTTGGTCAGGGCGTTGAACAGGGTCGACTTGCCGACGTTCGGCAGGCCGACGATTCCGATCGTGAGCGACACGGTGGCGACTTCCCTAGGAGGAGTGGAGGTGGGGCGATCCCCCAGTTTACGGGCCACCGTACGTGGTACGGCCCTACGCCCTGACCCGGCCGGAACGGCCCTCTTCGCGCCAAGGTCACCCAAAGGGCGTGTCCCGCGAGGGGTTACCGTGCCCTTCCGACCTACGTTGGTGGTGTGGAGCAGCACAGGACACGCAAGCCGCAGCCCCGCCGCCCCGCCGCGGGCCGGCCTCAGGGACCTCTGACGCCGCCCGGCGCGCTGGTCGAGGGCGCCGCGGTCTACCGCGTCGCCGCCCGGCCCCGGCCCGGCCGGCCCCGCGTCGAGCGCGCCGCGCCCCCCGTGGTCGCCGCCCTGCGCCGACTCCCCCATCCCCGCCTCACCGGCCTCGGCGCCGGCCTCTTCGCCTCCGCCGTCATGCTCGTGATCGGCTTCCTCGACTGGCTCCTGTTCGACGGCTCCCCCGTCGTCTTCGGGATCCTGTTCCTGCCCGTCAGCGCCCTCACCGCCCTCTGGGTCCGGACCGCCGACCTGGTCACGGCGCCCATCTCCGTGCCCATCGCCTTCGCCGTCGGCGTCGTCCCCATCTCCGGCGGCACCGGCGGCATCGGCGGCCAGGCCATGGCCCTCGTCACCGCCCTCGCCGTCCACGCCGGCTGGCTGTACGGCGGCACCCTCGTCGCCGGCCTCATCTCCAGCGTCCGCAAGGTGCGCGACATGGGCCGCCGCCAACGCACCCCCCTCGGCGCCGGAAAGCCCGTACGCCCGGTCCGCCGCCCGGCCCCCGAGCGCGGCTGACCACCCGAGCCCGGGCCCGGCCCAGAGCCCGGCCCCGGGGCCTTGCCCCGGCCCTTCTCGCCCTTCCCCTCTCCCGCCTCTCTCGCCCGTCAGGGGCAGCCGACGACAGTGCGGAAGGGGCCGGGGCAAGGCCCCGGACAGTGGGGCTCAGCGCCTCGGAGCCCCCGCCTTCTCCGCCGTCGCCGCCATCGCCGCCCCCACGATCCCCGCGTTGTTCTGCAGCTCCGCCGGCACGATCTCCGCCCTGATCCCCTTGATCAGCGGCAGGAACCTGTCCGCCTTGCGGCTGACCCCGCCGCCGATGATGAACAGCTCCGGCGAGAACAGCATCTCCACGTGCGCCAGGTACTTCTGAACCCGCTTGGTCGCCCAGTGCTCCCAGCTCAGGTCCTCGTCCTCGCGCGCCTTCGACGACGCCCGCTTCTCCGCGTCGTGGCCCTTGAGCTCCAGGTGGCCCAGCTCGGTGTTGGGCAGCAGCTTTCCGTCGACGAAGACGGCGGAGCCGATGCCGGTGCCGAGCGTCAGCAGGATTACGGTGCCCTTGCGGCCCCGCCCCGCCCCGAAGGTCATCTCGGCGACACCGGCCGCGTCGGCGTCGTTCAGGACCGTCACCGGCAGTCCGCCGAGGCGTTCGCTCAGCATCCGGCCCGCGTCGACGCCGATCCAGCCCTTGTCGACGTTCGCCGCCGTGCGGATCGTGGAGCCGGTCACCACGCCGGGGAAGGTGACGCCGACCGGCCCGGTCCAGCCGAAGTGACGGACGACCTCCACGACACAGCCCGCGACACCGTCGGGTGTCGCGGGCTGCGGGGTGAGCACCTTGTGGCGCGGCTCCGCCAGGTCGCCGCGCTCCAGGTCCACGGGGGCTCCTTTGATGCCCGATCCGCCGATGTCCACTCCGAAGACGTTCATGGACCCCACGTTACGGGCCGGAGCCCTCCGCGACCCGTCGCTTCACTCGTTTTCGAGGAGGGCCGCCGCCTTGGCCCGCAGGTCCTGGTCGCGGAGCTCCTTCGGGAGCGAGAAGGTGAGCGACTCGTCGGCCGTCTTGACCAGTTCGACGTCGACGTAGCCGCGCTGGGACAGCCACTCCAGGACCTCCTGGACGAGGACGTCCGGGACGGAGGCGCCGGAGGAGAGGCCGACGCTGTCGACGCCCTCCAGCCAGGCCTCGTCGATCTCGCTGGCGAAGTCGACCAGGTACGCGGCCGGGGCGCCGGCCTGCTTGGCGACGTCGACCATGCGCTGGGAGTTCGAGGAGTTCTTGGAGCCGACCACGATGACGAGCTCGGCCTGCGTGGCGAGCTCCTTGATGGCGGTCTGGCGGTTCTGCGTCGCGTAGCAGATGTCGTCGGACGGCGGGGAGATCAGCTGCGGGAACTTCTCCTTCAGCGCGTCCACCGTCTCCATGGTCTCGTCGACGGAGAGCGTGGTCTGGGAGAGCCAGACGACCTTGGACGGGTCGCGGACCTCGACCTTGGCGACGTCGGCGGGGCCGTCGACCAGCTGGATGTGGTCGGGGGCCTCGCCGGAGGTGCCGATGACCTCCTCGTGGCCCTCGTGGCCGATGAGGAGGATGTCGAAGTCCTCGTTGGCGAACCGCACGGCCTCCTTGTGGACCTTGGTGACCAGCGGGCAGGTGGCGTCGATGGTCTTGAGGCGGCCCACGCGGGCCTCCTCGTGGACGGTCGGCGCGACGCCGTGGGCGGAGAACATCACGATGTTGCCCGGCGGCACCTCGGTCGCCTGGTCGACGAAGATCGCGCCCTTCCGCTCCAGGGTCTGCACGACGTACTTGTTGTGGACGATCTCGTGCCGGACGTAGATCGGGGCGCCGTACTGCTCGAGGGCCTTCTCCACGGCGATCACGGCACGGTCCACGCCCGCGCAGTAGCCGCGGGGAGCGGCGAGCAGGACACGCTTCGGGCGGTTGGTGGCGGGCGTCGCAGTCATGGTCCCCATCGTAAGGCCGTGCCGGTCGGCGTTTTGGTCAGCGGTTCGGGCGGCGGCGTGGCCGAGACTGACGCCATGGCTGAGGAGAGGCGGGCGGCGGGGCCGGGAGGCCGGGACGAACGGGGGGCGGGCGGGGCGGGCGGGGGGTTCGCGGCGGGCGGCGACGCCAAGGGGTCCGGAGCGGTCGGAGGGACCGGCGGGACCGGGGCGGTCGGAGGGACCGGCGGGACCGGGGCGGTCGGAGGGACCGGCGGGACCGGGGCGGTCGGAGGGACCGGCGGGACCGGGGTGCCCGGAGTGCCCGGAGTGCCCGGGGAGACTGGGGCGGCCGGAGTGCCCGGGGAGACCGGGGCGGTCGGAGGGACCGGGGAGCCTGGAGGGTCAGGAGGGCCCGGGGTGCCCGGGGGACCCGGCGGGCCCAAAGGACTTGGCGGGCCCGGAGGATCCGGGGCGTCCGGGGCTCCCGGGGCGTCCGGCGGGGCCGATCATGAAGGTCTGCGGCGGACCCTGGGGTTCCGGGACCTCGTGGTCTACGGGCTGCTCTTCATCGCCCCGATGGCCCCCGTCGGCGTCTTCGGCACCCTCGACGCCAAGTCGCACGGGGCCGTCGCACTCGTGTACGTGGTGGCCACCGTCGCCATGGGCTTCACCGCCTTCAGCTACGCGCAGATGGTGCGGGTCGCCCCGCGGGCCGGCTCGGTCTTCACGTACGCCCGTACGGCGCTCGGCGAGGGTCCGGGCTTCGTCGCCGGGTGGATGGCCATGCTCGACTACCTCCTCATCCCGTCCGTCGCGTACCTCTTCGCCGGCATCGCCATGGAGGCCCTGGTGCCCGAGGTGCACCGCTGGGTGTGGACCGGCATCGCGGTCGTCGTCACGACCCTGCTGAACCTCTGGGGCGTACGGGCCGCCGCCCGCGTCGGCTTCGCGGTGCTCGCGATGGAGGTCGTGGTCCTGCTCGTCTTCGTCGTGTCGGCCGTCGTCGTGCTCGTACGGAACGGGGCCTCCCGCGACTGGTGGTCGCCGCTGACCGGCGACGCCGGGTTCTCCGCGGCGGCCGTCGTCGGGGCGGTGTCGGTGGCCGTCCTGTCGTACCTCGGCTTCGACGCCATCGCCTCGTTCGCCGAGGAGGTGACCGGCGGCTCGGAGAAGGTCGCGCGGGCCGTGCTCCTCTGCCTGGCGCTCGCCGGCGTGCTGTTCGTCGCACAGACCTGGCTGGTGGCACTGCTCGAACCCGTCTCGTCGGCGCAGCTCGCGGCCGAGCCCTCCACCCAGGGCTCGGCGTTCTACGACGCCGTGGACGCGTCCGTCGGCGGCTGGCTGCACGACCTGGTGGCGGTGTCGAAGGCGATCGGCGCGGCGTTCGCCGCGCTCGCCGGGCAGGCCGCCGGCGCACGGCTGCTGTTCGCCATGGGCCGCGAACGGCGGCTGCCGCACGCGCTGGCCCGCACCGACTCCGGTGTGCCGCGGGTCGCGCTGTTGGTGTCGGCGACGGTCACGATGATCGCTGCGGTGTGGGCGGCCCGGCGGGACGACGGCCTCGACCATCTCGTCTCGGTCGTCGACATCGGCGCCCTGACGGCGTTCGTGCTGCTGCACGCGAGCGTGGTGAGCTGGTTCGCGGTACGCCGGATGGCGGGTCCGCCGCGGTGGCTGGCGCATGTGGTGGTGCCGGTGGTGGGGGCGGCGATCCTGGTGGCGGTGATCGTGGAGGCGGCGGTGTCGGCGCAGGTGGTGGCGGTGGTGTGGTTGGGGGTGGGGTTGGTGGTGCTGGCGATGCAGGGGGTTCGGTCGGTGCGCTGATCATTTCCGGGGGCTTCGCCCCCGGGGGCCGTGAACCCCGTGGGTGGTGCGGGGGCCGAGGCGCCGTCGTCGGCTTTCCCGGCCGCGCGGGTGAGGTGGGCAGGCCGGTGACGGGCTTCGCCGCCGTCGGGGGTCCGCTGTCGTACGGGGCCGTTACGCTCGGCGCATGGGTCTGAACACGTCGGTGGAAGCGCCGCTGCCCGTCGGCGAGGTGTCGCGGCTGATCGGGGGCTGGATCGACCGGCTGGGGGCGGTGTGGGTCGAGGGGCAGATCACGCAGCTGTCGCGGCGGCCTGGCGCCGGGGTGGTGTTCCTGACGCTGCGGGACCCCTCGTACGACATCTCGATCAACGTCACGTGCTACCGCCAGGTCTTCGACGCCGTCGCCGACGTCGTGTCGGAGGGTGCGCGGGTGGTCGTGCACGCGAAGCCGGAGTGGTACGCGCCGCGCGGGCAGCTGTCGTTGCGGGCGGCGGAGATCCGGCCGGTCGGGATCGGGGAGCTGCTCGCCCGGCTGGAGCAGTTGAAGCGGGCGCTGGGCGCCGAGGGGCTGTTCGCGCTGGACCGTAAGAAGCCGCTGCCCTTCCTGCCGCAGCTGATCGGGCTGGTCTGCGGGCGGGCCTCGGCGGCCGAGCGGGACGTGCTGGAGAACGCGCGGCGGCGCTGGCCGGCCGTGCGGTTCGAGGTGCGGAACGTGGCGGTGCAGGGCGTGCGGGCCGTGCCGCAGGTGATCCAGGCCGTGAAGGAGCTGGACGCGCACGAGGACGTGGACGTGATCGTCGTCGCGCGGGGCGGCGGCAGCGTCGAGGACCTGCTGCCGTTCTCGGACGAGCAGCTGGTGCGGGCGGTCGCGGACTGCCGTACGCCCGTGGTGTCGGCGATCGGGCACGAGCCGGACTCGCCGCTGCTCGACCTGGTCGCGGACCTGCGGGCCTCCACTCCGACGGACGCCGCCAAGAAGGTGGTCCCTGACGTGGGCGAGGAGCTGGAGCGGGTGCGGGGGCTGCGGGACCGGGCGCTGCGGTGCGTACGGGGTCTGCTGGAGCGCGAGGAGCGCGGGCTGGCGCACGCGCTGGGGCGGCCGGTGATGGAGCATCCGCAGCGGATGGTGGAGGTGCGCGAGGAGGAGCTGGCGGCGCTGCTGGCGCGCAGCCGGCGGACCCTGGGGCATCTGCTCGACCGGGCCGACTCGGAGCTCTCGCACACCCGGGCCCGGGTCCGGGCGCTGTCCCCGGCGGCGACGATGGAGCGGGGTTACGCGGTGCTCCAGCGGGCGGACGGCTCGGTGGTGCGGGACCCGGTGGAGGTCGCTGTGGACGAGGAGCTGCGGGCCCGGGTGGCCGCGGGCGAGTTCCGGGTGCGGCGCACGGCCGACCCGGCCTGATCGGAAAGGTGGAGTACATGGCAGGCGGGAACGCGGAGACCGCGCTCGGCTACGAGCAGGCGCGGGACGAGCTGATCGAGGTCGTGCGGCGGCTCGAGGCGGGCGGGACGACCCTGGAGGAGTCGCTGGCGCTGTGGGAGCGCGGCGAGGAATTGGCCAAGGTGTGCCGGCGTTGGCTCGAGGGGGCCCGGGCGCGGCTGGACGCCTCCCTGGCGACCGAGCGGGCCGCCGACGAGGCGGTGGAGGGCGCGGGCGGGGAGTGACGTCGCAGGTCAGGCCGAGCCCGTGTGAAGCGGATCACTATCCGGTTAGAGTAGTTGAAATTTCACCTACTGCCTGCGTACTGTCGGGACATCGCTCGAACCCCGCGAGCGAACCCCTTGCAGTCCGGAAGGTACGCAGCATGTCTCTCGCCCTTGACCCCGCCGCCCAGGACCTCCTCTTCCGCGAGGCCCGTACCGCCAACACGTTCACCGACGAGCCGGTGACGGACGAGCAGGTGCGCGCGATCTACGAGCTGGTCAAGTTCGGCCCCACCGCTTTCAACCAGAACCCGCTGCGCATCACCCTGGTCCGCTCCCCCGAGGCCCGCGAGCGCCTGGTCAAGCACATGGCCGAGGGCAACCAGGCCAAGACCAAGGCCGCCCCGCTGGTCGCGATCCTCGCCGCGGACAACGAGTTCCACGAGGAGCTGCCGGCCCTGCTCCCGCACTTCCCGCAGGCCAAGGACATGTTCTTCGCCGAGCGCCCGGTCCGCGAGCGGTCCGCGGTGCTGAACGCCGCCCTCCAGGCCGCGTACTTCATCGTCGGCGTCCGCGCCGCCGGCCTGGCCGCCGGCCCGATGACCGGCCTCGACTTCGCCGGCGTCCAGAAGGAGTTCCTGGACGACGACCACACCCCGCTGATGGTCGTGAACATCGGCAAGCCGGGCGAGGACGCCTGGTTCCCGCGCTCCCCGCGCCTGGCCTTCGACGAGGTCATCACCACCGTCTGACGGGCATGCGGAAGGGCCCCCGGCGCGCATCGCACCGGGGGCCCTTCCCTTTGCCGTCAGACCTTCTTCGACTGCAGCGCGCCCGCCATCTGGGCGAGCCGGTCGAACGAGGCCGTGCCCGTCACGACGGTCGTCGCGCCGCCCTCTGTGCGCACCAGGGCGTCGTACTTCCGGCCCTCCCAGCGCTGCCAGACCCGGCCGGCCACGGTTTCCGTCCTGCCCGTGTTCTTCGCCTCCAGCGTGACCTTGGGCACGTACTTCTTCGGGTCCTCGGTGGACTGCTGGACGGACACGTACTGGGTGTCCGGGTCGAGGAAGCCCAGCTTCCAGGCGTCGTGCTCCTCGCGCCGGTACGAGACGACCGTGGCCCTCCAGTCGTCACCCAGACCCTCGGGGGCCAGCACCGGGTACGGCGCGGCCCGCTGTGCCGTCAGGAGCTCGACCCGGTAGTCCTTCACCTGGACCGGGTCGGCCTTCTCGTCGTGCGGGATGAAGAGATACATCACGCCCGCGGCGACCATGATCACCCCGAGGGACTGGAACATCCCGCGTACCGTCTGCCTGCCTCGCATACCTGCCACGCCCCATATGGTCGCATCCACGGTTCGTGCTCATACGTGGGGCCCTCTGCTCAATTTGTCGACCTGACGATAGAGTCGCAGCACCCTCTTTTTCTTCCGGCCGTCGCCGTACAGAAAGGTGCGCTCCGATGACCGAGCACCACTTGCCGCCCGAGCTCGAGGTCTCCCCCGAGGCCCCCGACCGTAACCTCGCCCTGGAACTCGTCCGGGTGACCGAGGCCGCCGCCATGGCCGCCGGCCGCTGGGTCGGCCGCGGCGACAAGATCGGCGCGGACGGCGCCGCGGTCAACGCGATGCGGACCCTGATCTCCACCGTCTCGATGAACGGCGTGGTCGTCATCGGCGAGGGCGAGAAGGACGAGGCCCCGATGCTCTTCAACGGGGAGCGCGTGGGCGACGGCACCGGCGCCGAGGTCGACATCGCGGTCGACCCGATCGACGGCACCACCCTGAACGCCAAGGGAATGCCGAACGCCATCGCCGTCCTCGCCGCCGCCGACCGCGGCTCCATGTTCGACCCGTCCGCGGTCTTCTACATGGACAAGCTGGTCACCGGCCCCGAGGCCGCCGACTTCGTCGACATCAACGCGCCCGTCTCGGTCAACATCCGCCGGGTCGCCAAGGCCAAGGGCATGAACGCCGAGGACGTCACCGTCGTCATCCTGGACCGCCCGCGCCACGAGGGCATCGTCAAGGAGATCCGCGAGACCGGCGCCCGGATCAAGTTCATCTCCGACGGCGACGTGGCCGGCTCCATCATGGCCGCCCGCGAGGGCACCGGCGTCGACCTGCTCATGGGCATCGGCGGCACGCCCGAGGGCATCATCTCGGCCTGCGCCATAAAGTGCCTGGGCGGTGTGATCCAGGGCAAGCTGTGGCCCAAGGACGACGCCGAACGCCAGAAGGCCCTGGACGCGGGCCACGACCTGGACCGGGTGCTGTCCACCAACGACCTGGTCGCCGGCGACAACGTCTTCTTCGTCGCCACCGGCATCACCGACGGCGAGCTGCTGCGCGGCGTGCGCTACCGCTCGGAGACCGCGACCACCCAGTCGCTGGTGATGCGCTCGAAGTCCGGCACGATCCGCCAGATCGACTCGACGCACCGGCTCGCGAAGCTGCGCGCCTACAGCAAGATCGACTTCGACCGGGCGAAGTAGGGCGAAGCAAGGCAAGGCCAGGGCGAAGTAACACCCGCCGGGCCGGACGGCGGTACGGAACCGGACCCGACGGCGGTACGGAACTGGACTTCCGACTGCGGTACGGAACCGGACCCGACGGCGGTACGGGACCGGACTTCCGACGGCGGTACGGAACCGGCCCCGGCGGCGATACCGAGCCGGGCCCGACGCGGTACGGGAAGGGGCGCCCCCATGTGCGGTGGGGCGCCCCTTCCCGTACGTACGGCACTGGTGCCGGCGGCGGACGACGAGGGCCGCCGCGCCGTGGGGGTGTCTAGGCGATCCGCTCGGTCCGCTCGGCCGCGGCGGCCTTGCGCAGTTCGACCTCGCGGCGGCGGCGCCGGGCGAGCACCACGCGGCGCTCGGCGGCGGTGAGCCCGCCCCACACCCCGTACGGCTCGGGCTGGAGCAGGGCGTGCTCGCGGCACTCGACCATCACGGGGCAGCGGGCACACACCCGCTTCGCGGCCTCCTCGCGGGAGAGCCGGGCCGCGGTGGGTTCCTTGGAGGGGGCGAAGAACAGCCCGGCTTCGTCCCTCCTGCACACCGCCTCCGTGTGCCAGGGACCGGCCTCGTCCTCCCGAGCGGGGGTGGTGCGCTGGGGCGGCACGGCGGCGGCGACCCGGAGGGGCTGATGCGGCGAGTGCAGCACGGTCTACTCCTGACGACGGCTTCCGTGGGCGTGCGAGCGACGATGCACCAGCCCTACCCGCTGTGCGCGCGCCTATGCACTGCGTGCCGTGCCGTTCCGCAGGACGGACAGCGGGCGACGAATTCCGGTCACCGGCAGAAGTGGAACACGGCCGTCAGTGGCCGAGATGCTTCCGCAACTTGTCCTGAACCTGCTTCTGCAGGTTGGTGACCCACTTGCCCCGCTTGGGCCGGGCCTCCACGTTGCCGAACAGCGCGTAGCCGTTGACCACCACGACCGGGGCCTCCGGGTCGGCGCCCTCCAGTGTGACGACCTCGAAGTTGCCGAAGATCCCGGTGCCGTTGCCCCGCAGGGTCACGTTCTCCGGAACGCGGATCTCGACGTTGCCGAGGATCGAGGTCACGTTGATGACGGTGAGCCGCTGGGCGAAGATCGCCTCGGTCAGGTCGATCTCGATGCTGCCCAGCACCGAGATGGCGTTGGTCCGCTCCCCCACCCGCCAGCGTCCCTTCCGGGTGGAGGCGGACAGGACCGCGACCATGGTGTCCGCGGCGCCCTCGACCTCCCCCGGCCCGTACACCGGCGCGGCCGCCGGCGCCCGGGAGGGCCGGGCGGCGGGCAGGTCCCGCACGATCGGCTCCAGCTCGCCCATGGTCTTCGCCCGGTACACGGCGTCGATCCGCTCCGCGTGCTCCTCGGGGTCGATCCGACCCTCCGCCAGCGCGTCCCCGAGGATGTCCGCGATGCGGTCCCGGTCCGCGTCCGAGGCGCGCAGCGAACCCTCGGGGTCGGCCACGCCGGGCGGCCGTGGCGCGGAGGCGGGCGGCTGCTGGGGCTGCTTTTCGAGGTCCACGAGCCTCAGCCTAGCGAAACGCGATAGATCGCGACCAGGGGAAGCGCTCGTGTCCGTGGACGACGTGCACGTCATCCGGGGACGGGAAACGCGCCCCGGCCCCTCGGACCCCCGCCACCGCACCACACACCACACACCACGCGCTATGCGCCACGCGCCATGCGCCATGCGCCATGCGCCATGCGCCATTCCGGCAGGGTCCCCGGCGGCTAGTGAGCCTTACCTCACAGGATCGCCGCCGTCCCCGCGTCTTACGCTGGAGTGCGCGCCGCCAACGGAGGCGGCGCCGCTGTCTGCCGAGTGAGGAATGGCCGCCGTCATGCCAGAGTTTGCGTACTCCGATCTGCTCCCCCTGGGAGAGGACACCACGCCCTACCGCCTGGTGACCTCCGAAGGCGTCTCCACCTTCGAGGCCGACGGCCGTACGTTCCTCAAGGTCGAGCCGGAGGCGCTGCGCAAGCTGGCCGCCGAGGCGATCCACGACATCCAGCACTACCTGCGCCCGGCCCACCTGGCGCAGCTGCGGAAGATCATCGACGACCCGGAGGCGTCGAGCAACGACAAGTTCGTCGCGCTCGACCTCCTCAAGAACGCGAACATCGCCGCCGCCGGCGTCCTGCCCATGTGCCAGGACACCGGCACCGCGATCGTCATGGGCAAGCGCGGCCAGAACGTGCTCACGCAGGGCCGCGACGAGGAGGCCCTGAGCAAGGGCATCTACGACGCCTACACCAAGCTGAACCTGCGCTACTCGCAGATGGCCCCGGTGACCATGTGGGAGGAGAAGAACACCGGCTCGAACCTGCCCGCGCAGATCGAGCTGTACGCGACCGACGGCGGCGCGTACAAGTTCCTCTTCATGGCCAAGGGCGGCGGCTCCGCCAACAAGTCCTTCCTCTACCAGGAGACGAAGGCGGTCCTGAACGAGGCCTCCATGATGAAGTTCCTGGAGGAGAAGATCCGTTCGCTCGGCACGGCGGCCTGCCCGCCGTACCACCTGGCGATCGTCGTCGGCGGCACCAGCGCCGAGTTCGCCCTGAAGACCGCCAAGTACGCCTCCGCGCACTACCTGGACGAGCTGCCCACCGAGGGCGACGCCGCGACCGGCCACGGCTTCCGGGACAAGGAGCTGGAGGAGAAGGTCTTCGAGCTGACGCAGAAGATCGGCATCGGCGCGCAGTTCGGCGGCAAGTACTTCTGCCACGACGTGCGCGTGGTGCGCCTGCCCCGCCACGGCGCCTCGCTGCCCGTCGCCATCGCCGTGTCCTGCTCGGCCGACCGCCAGGCCGTCGCGAAGATCACCGCCGAGGGCGTCTTCCTGGAGCAGCTGGAGACCGACCCGGCGCGCTTCCTCCCGGAGACGACCGACGAGCACCTCGACGAGTCGGGCGACGTCGTGAAGATCGACCTCAACCAGCCGATGGACGAGATCCTGGCCGAGCTGACCAAGTACCCGGTCAAGACCCGGCTCTCGCTCACCGGCCCGCTGGTCGTGGCGCGCGACATCGCGCACGCCAAGATCAAGGAGCGCCTGGACGCGGGCGAGGAGATGCCGCAGTACCTGAAGGACCACCCGGTCTACTACGCGGGCCCGGCGAAGACCCCCGAGGGGTACGCCTCCGGCTCCTTCGGCCCGACGACGGCCGGCCGGATGGACTCGTACGTGGAGCAGTTCCAGGCGGCGGGCGGCTCGAAGGTCATGCTGGCCAAGGGCAACCGATCCCCGCAGGTGACGAACGCGTGCGGCTCGCACGGCGGCTTCTACCTGGGCTCGATCGGCGGCCCGGCGGCCCGCCTGGCGCAGGACTGCATCAAGAAGGTCGAGGTCGTCGAGTACGAGGAGCTCGGCATGGAGGCGGTCTGGAAGATCGAGGTCGAGGACTTCCCGGCGTTCATCGTCGTGGACGACAAGGGCAACGACTTCTTCCAGAACCCGGCCCCGGAGCCGACGTTCACGCACATCCCGGTGCGCGGCCCCGGTCTCGCCTGACCCTGACGGCTGCGGCCCTGACGCCGGACGCCTGACGGTTGACGGCTGACGGCTGACGGCTGGCACCCGAACGCCCCCTGGTCTCCGGACCGGGGGGCGTTCGTCGTTCGCGGGTGTCGTGGCGGCGGGGCTGGAGAAAGCCTCCTGGCGGCGGGGTTGGAAGAGGGGTCGCGGCGGCGGAGTCGAGGAGGTGTCGTGGCGGCGGGAGTTGAGGATGTGTCAGGCGGGCGTCGAGTTTCGCCAGAAAGTCGCTACCGACCGGTAGCCGATCGGCCACCTACTCGTCAGTATGAGACGCGAGCATGTCAACCAACGTCGGTCGACCACTCGGGAGCCCCCCATGCCCTCCACCCCCCTCATCAGGCGCGCCGCCGCCGGGACCACCGCCGTCCTCGGTCTGACGGCCCTCCTCGTCGTCGGTCCCGCGCCCGCCGCGTCCGCGTCCGACCCGGACGGCCACCACACCTCCTCGGCCGCCCTCCACGACATCGACTACCGGACCTGGCGCAAGGACGTGGCGGCCGTGGTCGCCGAGGCCCGGCCGTACATCGAGGAGCGCGCCGAAGACGCCGGCGGGGAGAAGCAGGCGATCGTCCTCGACATCGACAACAGCTCCCTGGAGACCGACTTCCACCCCTTCTGGGAGCTGCCGACCCCGGCGATCCCCGAGATCCGCGAGCTCGTGCGCGACGCCCACGACCGCGGCGTGGCCGTCTTCTTCGTCACCGCCCGCCCGGGGATCATCTACTCCCTGACGGACTGGAACCTGAAGCAGGCCGGCTACCCCGTGAACGGTCTGTACGTGCGCTCGCTGCCCGACCTGTTCTCCGACGTGGGCGCGTACAAGACGGCGAAGCGCGCGGAGATCGAGGCCAAGGGCTACACGATCATCGCGAACATCGGCAACAACACCACCGACCTGTCCGGCGGCCACGCCGAGCGCGCCTTCAAGCTGCCGGACTACGGCGGCAAGCTGTCGTAGTCCGGAACGCCGTCAGCGGCTCAGGTGGAAGTCCAGCCGTGAGTAGTCGCCGTCGGGTGTCGAGCGGATCCAGCCGCGCGCGTCCTTGAAGTCGCCGGTCCCGCCGGTGACGGCGATGTCGAACGCGGCGGGCGCCTCGTCCGAGGGGTCGAACGAGACCAGGGTCTGGCCGGTGAGCTGGCCGCCGGGACCGCCGGTGAGCGCGAAGGTGCCGACGCACACGAGGTCGCCCGGGGCACCCGTGCGGACGACCGTGCAGATCACGCCGTCGCGGCCGACCTGGTCGCCGCCCTTGGCCTTGTACAGGTCGTCGGCGAAGGCGAAGGAGTCCCCGACCTCGGGTGCCGGACCGCTCTCGTCGGCGCCCTGGACGGGGACCTCCTTCGCGTAGAGCGTGAACTCGAGTCCGTTGCTGCTCGCCGCGGCGGACGCCGGGGCGGCGGACGCGAAGGTCACGGCCGCGATCGCGGCAGCGCCGAGCGCGCCGGCCCTCCTGAAGCTGCGGATCATGTCCTGCCTCCCGTGGGATGGCGTTCCCCGAGCCCGCCCCCCATTGTCCGGCCGCCCGAGGGGGGCCGCACCCCGTCGTGGATGATGGGCGCATGCCAGAGAGAGCACCGATACGTACGGCGGTCCCCGCCACCCTGCTGGCGGCCGCCGGGCTGCTGCTGACCGGCTGCGGGACCGGCGCGAAGACGGCCGACCCGGCGGCCCCCGCCGCCGGCGCGAGCGGTTCCGCGACCGCGACCGCATCCGCGTCCGGCGCGCCGGGTGCCGCCCCCGCGGAGGACGGGGCCGCCGCGGCGCCCGCCGGTGCGCTGGGCGGAGCCGGGACGGCATGCACCCTGCCGGTCACCTTCTCGCTCGCCAAGGACTGGAAGCCGAAGGCGATCGACGCGCCCGCGGACCCGGAGGTCGCCGACCTCCTGGAAGGGCTCTACCGTCAGGGACCGGCCACGGCGGTCTGCGAGGTGGACGCCAAGCCGGCCGGCAGCATCGGCTTCCTGCGCGTGTGGACGGCCCCCAAGGGCCCCGTGCGGGGCACGCTCGAGTCCTTCGTGAAGGCGGAGGAGGGCTCGCGCAAGGCGGTCTACACGGAGACGAAGGCGGGCGCGCTGCCCGCGGTCGAGGTGACGTACGCCGTCTACAGCGAGGTCATGGAGGAGACGAGCGACAAGCGCGCCTTCGCCGTCGAGACGCCGAAGGGCGTGGTCGTCGTCCAGCTCGGCGGGCTCGACTCGGAGGAGCACCGGGCGATGCTCCCGGCGTACCGGCTGGCGAAGTCGTCCCTGAAGGCGTCGTGACGGGCGTCGCGACGGGCGTCACGGCGGTGTCCTGACGCCGGCAGGCCGGTCCGGAGCCGTGGCCCCCGCCGGAGGCCGCGGTCCGGAAGCCTGGCCCCACCCCGCCCCACCCCGCCCCGCCCCGAGCCGTGGCCCCCCGTCCCGCACCGGACGAGGGGCCGCGGCGTTCGTGCGGCCGGGGCTGCGCGGCCGTACGGCCCGTGGCCCTACGCGAACCGCTGGTTCGCCGAGCCGTCGCAGGCGCGGAGCCGGATCGCCTGCCTGGCCGCGCCCTGGGTCAGGCAGAGTCCGGTGGCCGCGGCCGGGCGGACGGTGGCGCCGTCGCGGACGAACTTCTGGTTGGTCGCGCCGCTGCAGTTCCACACGATGAGCGCCTTGCCGGGCTCGTAGGCGGC
Organism: Streptomyces roseicoloratus; assembly: GCF_004117935.1. GTDB lineage: Bacteria > Actinomycetota > Actinomycetes > Streptomycetales > Streptomycetaceae > Streptomyces > Streptomyces roseicoloratus. Next base: position 30,405 of record NZ_SDOY01000074.1, read on the forward strand.
TCCCGGGACGTCCAGGCAGCGGTCCTGGGTGAGTTCGGTATGCAGGGTGCCGCGGGCGGAGTCGTACCACCAGCCCTGGTTGCGGCCGCCGTGGCAGTCCCAGCCGAGGACGGCGGTGCCGTTGGCGGAGGCCGAGGCGTTCAGGTCCAGGCAGTTGCCGGTGGCCGCGTTCCTCAGCGGCCGGTACGCGTCGTCCCAGGCGAGCGGGAACAGCGTCGGGCGGCCGGTGGAGTTCACGTCCGCGCAGCTCGCCTCGCGCAGGCCGGAGCCGTAGAGCTGGGTGAGGCAGGACGCGAAGGCGCCGTGGCCGCGGTAGTTGGGGTGGAAGGACTGCCGGGCGGTGTTCTCGTCCCACGGGAAGTGGTCGCCGAGGTCGAGGTAGAGGCCGCGGGCCCAGGCGTCCTCCATGCAGACCTCGTGGCCGTGGAAGAGCCGCGAGTTGTCCAGGTAGACGGCCCCGGTGTTGCGGGCGGCGGCGCGCATGCCCTTCTCGAAGGCCGGGACGGCGTGGTTGCGGCCCCACTTCGCGTCGGAGTCGTAGCCGGCGCAGCCGCCGGGGAGCTTTCCGGGGAAGTCGGGGTTGTCGGAGAAGTCGGGGCCGATGGGGCTGGGGTAGCCCATGACCACGAGCTTGTACGCGTCGTCCGCGTAGCCGGCGTCGCGCATGACCGTGCGCAGGTCGCCGATGGTGGCCTCGACCTTCGGGCGCAGTCCGTCGACGCGCGCCTGCCAGCCCGGGGCGTACTTCGGCTCGCAGGCGCCCTGGCTGAGGATCCAGCGGGTGACGCAGTCGGTCATGACGGGGCCGAACTGGAGGTCGTCGTTGGCGCCGGCGACCAGGACGATCATCTTGATGCGGGTGTTGCGGGCCTTGACGGCCAGGCTGTCGCTCTGGACGAGCTCGTCGGCGTACTGCTTGGTGCCGCCGATGCGGATGTTGCCGGAGTAGGCGCCGGAGCAGGCCACGTTGAAGGTGAGGTCCGCGGGGATTCCGGTGCGGTGGATCGCGGTGTCGGGCGAGCGGTGGCACTGGTTGGACGAGGTGTTGGTCGCCGGGTCGTAGTTCCCGACGCCCTCGCCGGAGATCTCGCTGTCGCCGAGGGAGATCAGCCCGGTTTTGCGCTGGTCGAGCGGGCGTTCCTCGGGGCTGCCGTAGATCTTCGTGGCCTCCGCGGCCCGGATCGCCTCCAGCGCGGGCGGGAGCGGTACGGAGGTGATTCCGGCCGTGGTGCTCGTGTCGGCCGCCGCGGCGGGGGTGGCGGCCGTCATGCTGCCGAGGGCGGCCGCCGCGGCGGCGAGGGCCGCCACCGGCCAGCGGAGTCTGTGCCTGGTGCGCGTCATTGCGCCTCCTGGAAGTGGGGTTACCCACGGTTTTTACTGGCCGGTAAGCGACTTGGGAATACGTCGAACAAGACAAGTGCTCATCTTTTTCGGGGCGTTCGGAGAGTCCGGGGGCACGCCCCGCGCACGACACAGCTAGGAGTTGACGAACCATGAGCAACGAAGACGGCTACCGCGTCGAGCACGACTCCATGGGCGAGGTCCGGGTCCCCGCCCGTGCCAAGTGGCGTGCGCAGACCCAGCGCGCCGTGGAGAACTTCCCCGTCAGCGGCCAGCGCCTGGAGCGCGCCCACATCGCGGCGCTCGCCCGGATCAAGGCCGCGGCCGCCAAGGTGAACGCCGAGCTCGGCGTGCTGGACGGGGACATCGCGCGGGCGGTCCAGGAGGCGGCCGAGGAGGTCGCCGAGGGGCGCTGGGACGAGCACTTCCCGGTCGACGTCTTCCAGACCGGCTCCGGCACCTCCTCGAACATGAACACCAACGAGGTGCTCGCGACCCTGGCCGGCGAGCGCCTGGGCCGGGACGTCCACCCCAATGACCACGTCAACGCCTCGCAGTCGTCCAACGACGTCTTCCCGTCCTCCATCCACATCGCGGCCACCGCCGCCGTCACCCATGGCCTGATCCCGGCCCTCGATCACCTGGCCGCCTCCCTGGAGCGGAAATCAGCCGAATTCGCGAGCGTCGTGAAGTCCGGCCGCACCCACCTCATGGACGCCACCCCGGTCACCCTCGGCCAGGAGTTCGGCGGCTACGCGGCCCAGGTCAGGTACGGGATCGAGCGACTGCGCTCCGCGCTGCCCCGACTCGCCGAACTGCCCCTCGGCGGCACGGCCGTGGGCACCGGCATCAACACGCCGCCCGGCTTCTCCGCCGCCGTCATCGCCGAGGTCGCCCGCGCCACCGGCCTGCCGTTCACCGAGGCCCGCGACCACTTCGAGGCGCAGGGCGCCCGGGACGGGCTCGTCGAGACGTCCGGGCAGCTCAGGACCATCGCCGTATCGCTCACGAAGATCGCCAACGATCTGCGCTGGATGGCCAGCGGCCCGCGGACCGGCCTCGCCGAGATCAACCTTCCCGACCTCCAGCCCGGCTCGTCGATCATGCCGGGCAAGGTCAACCCGGTGATCCCCGAGGCCGTCCTCATGGTCGCCGCCCAGGTGACCGGAAACGACACCACGGTCGCGGTCGCCGGCGCGGCCGGGAACTTCGAGCTCAACGTCATGCTGCCGGTCATGGCCAAGAACCTGCTGGAATCCGTCCGCCTTCTGGCCGGCGCGGCCCGGCTGCTCGCCGACCGCACCGTCGACGGAATCACCGCCAACGCCGAGCGGGCCCGCGAGTACGCGGAGTCCTCGCCCTCCGTCGTCACGCCGCTGAACAAGTACATCGGCTACGAGGAGGCCGCCAAGGTGGCCAAGAAGTCGCTGGCCGAGCGCAAGACCATCCGCGAGGTCGTCCTGGAGTCCGGCTACGTGGAGCGCGGCGACCTCACGGCCGAACAGCTCGACGAGGCCCTCGACGTCCTGCGCATGACACGGCCCTGACCCGGGCGCCCCTGACTCATCCGTGACCTTCGCCGCAGCGGTGCCGGGGGCCCGCCCCTAAGATCTGCGCATGACAGGATCCGGCCGCCCCCAGCACTGGGCGCCAGGGGACCACATCCTCTGGCGCTATCGGGACAACGGCACCGGCGACGTGCACATCTGCCGCCCGGTGACCGTGGTCCAGGACACCCCTGAGCTGCTCGCGGTCTGGATGGCACCCGGCACCGAATGCGTGAAACCGGTCCTGGCCGACGGCACGCCCGTCCACGAGGAGCCCCTGGCGACCCGCTACACGGCGCCGCGCACCACCGTCCGCGCCCAGTGGCACGGCACCGGCGTGCTGAAGCTCGCCAGGCCCGCCGACCCGTGGTCGGTGTGGCTGTTCTGGGAGCGCGGCTGGCGCTTCCGCAGCTGGTACGTGAACCTGGAGGAGCCCCGTACCCGCTGGTCCGGCGGGATCGACTCCGAGGACCACTTCCTCGACATCTCCGTCTATCCCGACCGCAGCTGGCTGTGGCGGGACGAGGACGAGTTCGCGCAGGCCCAGCGGGCCGGTCTGATGGACGCGGCACTCGCCGCCCGGGTCCAGGAGGCCGGCGGTGCCGCCGTCGAGCTGATCCGGGCCTGGGGCCCGCCGTTCTCGGACGGCTGGGAGGACTGGCGCCCGGACCCGGCGTGGCCGGTGCCCGAGCTGCCCGCCGACTGGGATCGCACTCCGGCGCACACGGCTCCATGAGACTCTTGATGCGCCCCCCGGGTGCAAACGTAGGATCGTCCTCCGCACGTCGGTCGACCGGACCCGACCGCACCCGGACGATCCGACGGCACGTCATACACCCGGCACGGCGCAGGAACTGACCACACGTCATCCAGATTGCTTCATGAGGGGGAAGAGCAGTGCCGGACCTGCGCGCGGGCACCCCGTCCCCCTCCTCCCCATCGACCTCGTGCCGGTGGTTTAGGCCCGCCGAAGGCGCGGCATCGGCGAGAAGAGCGCGTGCAACGCACCACCGGCCCGGACGGACGGAATCCCAGGCGTGACGGAGCATCCCACCTCCCACGAAGGCCGCAAGGCGATGGCCGACCGGCCGCAGGAACGCACCCGCCCCCGTCAGGAGGCGGCGACGGCGCCCGCGGCCGCCGTCGCCGTGCCCGCACCGGCGCCAGGTGGCGGCGGCATGACGTCACCTGACGGGGCGTCGGCGCGCCGCGAGGGCGAGCGGCTGCGGTTCGTGGGCGCCGCGACCCGGCGGATCGCGCGGGGCCTCGACCTCGACGAGATCGTCCTCGGCCTGTGCCGGGCGACCGTCCCCACCTTCTCCGACGCGATCCTGGTCTATCTGCGCGACCCGCTGCCGGTGGGCGACGAGCGCCCGGCCGAGCCGTTCGTGCTGCGGCTGCGCCGCACCGACCGGCTGCGGTTAGCGGACGTGGAGGGCGAGGACCTGGTCCTCGTGCCGGACCCCGACCCTACGCCCGCGGCCGAGCTGTGCGAGGTCCGCTCCGGCGGCGCGCTGGCCGAGGTGCTGCGCGGGGTGCGGCCGGTGCCGGGCGACTCGCCCGCCGCCCGCGCCGCGCTCCCCGAGCTGCTCGGCCCCGACCACCCGGTGCCCGGCGGGCAGCGGGCGATACTGGCGCCGCTGCGGGGGCGGCGCCGGGTGATCGGAGCGGCGGTGTTCCTGCGCCGCCCCGAGCGGGCCGGCTTCGAGCCGAACGACCTGCTCGTGGCGGCCCAGCTGGCCACCCACACGGCGCTCGGCATCGACAAGGCCGTGCTGTACGGGCGCGAGGCGTACATCGCGGACGAGCTGCAGCGCACGATGCTGCCGGACTCGCTGCCGCAGCCGACCGGCGTACGGCTCGCCTCGCGCTACCTGCCCGCGGCGGAGACGGCCCGGGTCGGCGGCGACTGGTACGACGCGATCCCGCTGCCGGGCAGCAGGGTCGCCCTGGTCGTCGGCGACGTCATGGGCCACTCCATGACCTCGGCGGCGATCATGGGCCAGCTGCGCACCACCGCGCAGACCCTGGCCGGGCTCGACCTGCCGCCGCAGGAGGTGCTGCACCACCTGGACGAGCAGGCCCAGCGGCTCGGCGAGAACCGCATGGCCACCTGCATGTACGCGGTGTACGACCCGGTCTCGCACCGGATCACCATCGCCAACGCGGGCCACCCGCCGCCGATACTGCTGCACCTGGGCGGCCGGGCCGAGGTGCTCCGGGTGCCGCCGGGCGCGCCGATCGGGGTGGGCGGCGTGGACTTCGAGGCGGTGGAGCTGGACGCGCCGGCCGGTGCCACCCTGCTCCTGTACACGGACGGCCTGGTGGAGTCCCGGCTGCGGGACGTCTGGACGGGCATCGAGCAGCTGCGCGAACGGCTCGCGGCGACGGCCCAGTTGACCGGCCCGGACCACTCGCCTCCGCTGGAGGCGCTGTGTGACGACGTGCTCGACATGCTCGGTCCGGGCGACCGGGACGACGACATCGCGCTGCTCGCGGCCCGCTTCGACGGGATCGCGCCGAGCGACGTGGCGTACTGGTTCCTGGAGCCGGAGGACGCGGCCCCGGGCCGGGCCCGCCGACTCGCCCGGCGGGCGCTGGCGCGCTGGGACCTGGAGGACCTGACGGACTCGGTGGAGCTGCTGATCAGCGAGGTCGTCACCAACGCGGTGCGGTACGCGGAACGTCCGGTGACGCTGCGGCTGCTCAAGACGGACGTGCTGCGCTGCGAGGTGGGCGACGACTCCCCGCAGCTGCCCCGGCAGCGGCGGGCACGGGAGACCGACGAGGGCGGGCGCGGGCTGTTCCTGGTGAACCGGCTGGCCCGGCGCTGGGGCGCGACGCGGCTGTCGGGCGGCAAGGTGGTGTGGTTCGAGCTGGCGACGCGCTGAGCCGGCCGCGCGCCGGGCCGGCCGGCCGCTGTACCCGCCACCCGCCGAGCCGGCCGCACGCCGAGCCCGTACCCGTACGGCGTTCCCTGTACGTGCCGCACGCTCCGTACCTCCATACGGCAACGGCCGGACCCCACCGCTCGGGGTCCGGCCGTCGCCGTACGTCAGGAGCCCGGTGTCACCCGGTCCGGTGTCACCCGGTCCGGTGTCAGCCGGCCCGCCGTCACCGGCCCGCCGTCACTGGCCGCCTCTGCCGCCGTCCACGATCCCGGTGCCGCCGTCCGGCGTCGGCACGATCGTCGGTTCGGTCGGCTTCGTCGGCGGTGTCGTCGGCGGCGGCGGGGCCGTCGCGGTGGACGTGGGCGGCTGCGGCGGCGTGGTGCCGGTCGGGGTCGTCGGCTGGGTCGGGGTGGTGCTTCCCTCGCTCGCCGAGGACGACGCGGTCGGCGAGGGCGAGCCGGTGGTCGCGGTGGGCGTCGGGGCGCCGGTGTCGCCCGAGGTGCCGTCGGTCTCCAGGTCGAAGGTGGCGTCGGAGCCGCCGCCGAGCGCGGCGGTGGTGTACGCGCCCCAGATCTGTGCCGGCGTGCGGCCGCCGTTGGCGCGGCCCGGGTTGATGGTGTTGGTCAGGGTGACCTGGTTGCCGTTGGCGTCCTCGCCGAAGAGGCCGACGGCGGTGACGATCTCGGGCGTGTAGCCGACGAACCAGGCCGAGCGGTTGTTCTCGGAGGTGCCGGTCTTGCCGGCCGCCTGGTAGTCGCCGGCGGCGCGGAAGCCGGAGCCGGAGCGGACGACGCCCTGCATGGCCTTGGTGGTGGTGTCGGCGGCCTCGCGGCTGATGACGCGCTCGCCGATCGACTTCACGGGCTCGGCCTTGCGGTCCTTGTGCTCGGCGGACTTCACCAGGGTCGGGGTGACCTTGACGCCGTGGTTGTCGAGGGTCGCGTAGGCGCCGGCCATGTCCATGGTGGAGGCGGTCATGACGCCGAGGGACATCGACGGCCCCTCGCCGAAGTCCGGGCCGTCCTTGAGTCCGAGGGCCAGGCCGGTCTGCTTGGCCTTGGCGAAGCCGACGTCCACGATCATCTGGGCGTAGACCGAGTTGATGGAGCTGTTGGTGGCCCTCTGGACGGTGACGGGGCCGTAGCTGCGGTCGTCCTCGTTCTCCGGGGCGAAGGCGATGGGGCTGCCGACGACCGGGCGCCGGCTGGTGCCGTCGTAGACGGTGCCGAGGCCGATCTTCCGCCCGTCCTGGGTGACCGCGTGGTTGTCGATCGCGGAGGCGAGCACGAGCGGCTTGAAGGTCGAGGCGGGCTGGTAGTCGCGCCGGGTGGCGTTGTTGGTCCAGTGCTCGGTGGCGCCGACGCCGCCGTACATGGCGACGACCGCGCCGGTCTTCGGGTCGACGGAGGTGGCGCCGGCCTGGACGGTGGCCTGCTTCTTGTCGCCCTTGCGGTCGATCTTGTCCTCGAGCTGCTTGTCGACGGCCTTGACCAGGGCCTTCTGCTTCTTCTCGTCGATGTTGAGGGTGATCGTCCAGCCGCCGGCCTTGAGGTCCTCCTCGCTGACGCCCTGGCGCATGAGCTCCTGGTTGGCGGCCTCGACGATGTAACCGCTCTGACCGCTCAGGCCCTTGGGGGCCTTGGGCTTCTGCGGGGCGGGGAACTTCATCCCGGCGCGCTTGCCGGCGTCGAGCCAGCCTTCCTCGACCATGTTGTCGAGGACGTAGCTCCAGCGCTCCTCGACCAGTTTGCGGCCCTCGGGTCCGGCGGAGGTCCAGTCGTACTGGCTGGGGGCCTGGAGGACGGAGGCGAGGTAGGCGCCCTGGTCGACGGTCAGCCTGGTCGCGTCGACGCCGTAGTAGGCCTGGGCGGCGGCCTGGATGCCGTAGGCGTTGCGGCCGTAGTAGCTGGTGTTCATGTAGCCGGCGAGGATCTCCGGCTTGGTCATGTTCCGGTCGACCTTGAGCGCGATGACCATTTCCTTGAGCTTGCGCGTCGCGGTCTGGTCCTGGCTCAGGTAGTAGTTCTTGACGTACTGCTGGGTGATCGTCGAACCGCCCTGCTTGCCCTTGCCGGTGAGGGTGTTCCACGCGGCGCGGGCGGTGCCCTTGATGTCGACGCCGTTGTCCTTGTAGAAGGTCTTGTTCTCGGCGGCGACGAAGGCGTGCTGGACCTCGAGCGGCACCTTGTCCAGGCCCACGATCTCGCGGTTGATCTTGCCGGTGCGGGCGAGGACCTTGCCGTTCGCGTACTTGTAGACGTTGCTCTGGAGGGTGGCGTCCGCGTTGGCGGTGGGCACCGGGACCATCAGGTAGAGCACGTAGAAGGCGCCCATGACGAGCAGGCAGCCCACGAAGAACGTACCCAGGAGCTTTCTCCAGGTGAACAGGCGGCGTATCCGCCCGCCCTTCTTCGCCTGGCCCTTGCCGTTCCGGCCCATGTCCGCGTTCGCTCCGCTCGTCGTCGAATCAGCTTGGAAAGCTAACACCGCCCCATGTGACAAAGGGCGATCGATCCGGCATTTCAGGGCGTGAGAATCAGCACCCACTCCCGACGGAACCGACGCTCAGGAGCCGTGGATGGTTGTGTGCCGCCGGTCACAGCCCTTCGTTCGAGGGGTGCCACCTGCCCGTTCACTCGCGCGGGCGGTTCCCGGACGGGCTATACATCGTGCGTATACACCACGTGTACAGTGTCCGGCATGTCCATCGGTCACACCCTCCTCGGACTCCTGGAGTCCGGCCCGCGTCACGGCTACGACCTCAAGCGGGCCTTCGACGAGCGCTTCGGCCACGATCGGCCCCTGCACTACGGGCAGGTCTACTCGACCATGTCCCGGCTCCTGAAGAACGGCCTCGTCGAGGTCGACGGCATCGAGGCCGGCGGCGGTCCCGAGCGCAAGCGCTACGCCATCACCGAGGCCGGCGTCACCGACGTCGAACACTGGCTCGCCACCCCCGAGAAACCCGAGCCCTACCTCCAGTCCACGCTCTACACCAAGGTCGTCCTGGCCCTGCTCACCGGCCGGGGCGCGGACGGGATCCTGGACACCCAGCGCTCGGAGCACCTGCGGCTGATGCGCGAACTCACCCGGCGCAAGAAGGACGGCGACCTCGCCGACCAGCTGATCTGCGACCACGCCCTGTTCCACCTGGAGGCCGACCTGCGCTGGCTGGAGCTCACCGCCGCCCGCCTGGACCGGCTCGCCGAGGAGATCCGCCGATGACCACCGCACCCCTGCTCAGGGCGAGCGGCCTCGTCAAGGCGTACGGGCCGACGCCCGCCCTCGCCGGCGCCGACTTCGGCCTGCGGGCCGGCGAGGTCGTCGCCGTGATGGGCCCCTCCGGGTCCGGCAAGTCCACCCTGCTGCACTGCCTGGCCGGCATCGTCCGCCCCGACGCCGGCACCGTCCACTACGACGGGCGCGAGCTCACCGCCATGACCGACGGGCAGCGCAGCGCCCTGCGCCGCTCCGACTTCGGCTTCGTCTTCCAGTTCGGGCAGCTGGTGCCCGAACTGACCTGTGTGGAGAACGTCGCCCTGCCGCTGCGGCTCGACGGCGAGCGCCGCAAGGAGGCCGAGCGCCGGGCCCGCGCGTGGCTGGAGCGCCTGGAGGTCGAGGACGTGGCCGCGAAGCGCCCCGGCGAGATATCCGGCGGCCAGGGCCAGCGGGTCGCCGTCGCCCGCGCGCTCGTCACCGCACCGCGGGTGATCTTCGCCGACGAGCCGACCGGCGCCCTCGACTCCCTCAACGGCGAGCGCGTCATGGCGCTGCTGACCGACGCCTCGCGCGACACCGGCGCCGCCGTCGTCCTGGTCACCCACGAAGCCCGGGTCGCCGCCTACTCCGACCGCGAGATCGTGGTCCGCGACGGCTCCGTCCGGGACGCGGAGTGGGCGGCATGAGCCTGCGGACCTGGACCCGCGACCTGGCCCTCGGTGCCCGCTTCGCCGTCACCGGCGGCCGCGGCGGCCGGCTCCGCACGGCCCTGACCGCGACCGGCATCGGCCTCGGCGTGGCCCTGCTGCTCGTCGCCGCCTCCCTGCCGAACATGCTGTTCCAGCGCGAGGTGCGCGAATCGGCCCGCTCCGTCGACGCGAGCGAGCAGGTGGAGCGGCCCGGTCCCGGGACCTTTCTCTACGCCGACCGGTCCACCCTCTACCGCGGCGACACGGTCACCGGACTCCTGCTGCGGCCCGAGGGCGACCGCCCCGCGGTCCCGCCGGGAGCCGCGCGGGTGCCCGCGCCCGGCACGATGCTGGTCTCCCCCGCCCTCCGCGAGCTGCTGGACTCCCCCGAGGGCGCGCTCCTGCGCGAACGCCTCCCGTACGAGGCCACCGGCACGCTCGGCGAGGCGGGGCTGATCGGCCCGGCCGAACTGCGCTACGTCGCCGGCACCGACCTCCTCACCACGGACGACCACGACGGACGCGGCGAGCGTTACGGCTGGTCGGTGCCCGCGGAGCCGATGAACGCGTTCCTCCTGCTGCTCGTCGTCATCGCCTGCGTCGTCCTGCTGCTGCCCGTCCTGGTGTTCGTCGCGACCGCGGTGCGCTTCGGCGGCGAGCAGCGTGACCGGCGGCTGGCCGCGCTGCGGCTCGTCGGCGCGGACGCGGCCATGACGCGGCGGATCGCTGCCGGCGAGTCGCTGGCCGGCGCGCTGGGCGGGCTCGCCGTCGGCGTCGGGTTCTTCGCGGTGGCCCGGCGGCTTTCCGGCACGGTGCGGATCTGGGACGTCAACGCGTTCCCGTCCGACGTGTCCCCGGTGCCCTGGCTCGCCGCCGTGATCGTCGTGGCCGTGCCCGTCTCGGCCGTCCTGGTCAGCCTCGTCGCGCTGCGCGGCGTGACCGTCGAACCGCTCGGCGTGGTCCGCACCGCCGCCCCGAAGCCGCGCCGGCTGCTCTGGCGGCTGCTCCTCGTGGCCGCCGGCGCCGCCGTGCTCGTCCCGTCCGTCAGCGGCGTCGAGGCCACCGGCACCGAGATCGACACGGCGGGCGTCGCCGTCGGCGCCACGCTCGCCCTGGTCGGGCTCACCACTCTGCTGCCCTGGCTGGTGGAGGCCCTGGTGAAGCGGCTGCGCGGCGGCCCGGTCGCCTGGCAGCTCGCCACCCGCAGGCTCCAGCTGAGCAGCGGCACCGCCGCCCGCACCGTCAGCGGCATCGTCGTCGCCGCGGCCGGCGCGATCGCCCTGCAGATGCTGTTCCAGGCGATGCAGGGCGACTTCATGCGGCCCACGAACATGGACACCGCCCGCGCCCAGCTGGAGACCAGGGCCGGCTCCGGGAGCGCCGACGACGCCCGCCGGGCCGTCGAGGCGCTGTCGAGGACGAAGGGCGTCACGTCGGTCACCGGCACCATCGAGTCGAACGTGTGGCGACCGGGACCGCTGCGGAAGGGCGAGGACTACGCCCCCGTCACCTCGGTCTTCGTCGGCGACTGCCCCTCCCTGAAGGAGTTCGCCCGGCTGCCCTCGTGCACGGACGGCGACGTCTTCGTCCTCCTCCCGCACGGCCAGGAGTCCGCGCCGGACGACGCCTGGGTCACGCGGACCGCACGGCCCGGCGCGACGGTCGCCCTGCGCGACCCGCAGACCCACAGGGGCGGGCCGCCGCCGACCTGGCGCATCCCCGAGTCGGCGCGCACGGTCGAGGCGCGCCTCGACCCGATGGGGCGGATCCGGTTCGGCGTCGTGGCCACCCCGGGGGCGATCGACGCCGCCCGGCTCGACGCCCCGGAGGCCGAGGCCATGATCAGCGTCGACCCGGCGGTGCCGGACGCCGCCGAGCACGTGCGGAACACGGTCGCCGCCCTCGACCCGCTGACCCGGGTGCGGACCCTGCAGGACCTCGAGCGGGACGCCCAGTTCTCCAGCGTCCGCACCGGCATCCTGATCGGCGCCACCCTCACCATGCTGCTCGTCGCGGTCTCGCTCCTGGTCGGCACCCTGGAGCAACTGCGCGAGCGCAGGCGGCTGCTGTCCTCGCTGGTCGCCTTCGGCACCCGCCGCTCCACGCTCGTCTGGTCGGTGCTGTGGCAGACGGCCGTGCCGATCGTCCTGGGCCTGGCCCTGGCGGTGACCGGCGGGCTGGCGCTCGGCGTGGTCCTGCTGCGGATGATCGGCAAGCGGGTCGAGGACTGGTGGGTCTTCCTGCCGGTCACCGGGGTCGGCGCGGCGCTGATCGCGCTGGTGACGGCGCTGAGCCTGCCGGTGCTGTGGCGGCTGATGCGGGCGGACGGTCTCAGGACGGAGTAGGGCGCGCCGGGTCCGCCGGAGCGGCTGCGCCCGCCGGAGCCGCCGGGCCCGTCA
>NZ_SDOY01000075.1 GCF_004117935.1 Streptomyces roseicoloratus
GGAGGCGGTCAGACCGTGGGCCAGACGGTTGGCGCGGGCGTCGAGCTCGGCATAGGTCAGCCGGGTGTCCCCGAAGACCAGGGCCGTGAGGTCGGGCGTGGCGGCCGCCTGGGCGGCGAACGCGTCCGGGACGAGCGGCGGTCCGGCGGGCAGCGGCCGGTGGCCGGAGAGGAGTGCGGCGCGCTCGCCGTCGGCCAGCAGGTCGGTGCGGCCGATCCGGTCCTCGGGGCGGGCCGTGACGGCGGCGAGGAGCCGGCCGAAGCGGGCGGCCACGGCCTCGACGGTCTCCCGGTCGAACAGGTCGGTGGCGTAGTCGATCGCGCAGTCCAGTCCGGCGGGAGCTCCGTCCGGGCCGAAGAACTCCTCCAGGGTCACGTTGAGGTCGAACTTCGCGACGCCGGTGTCGGCGGGCAGCGCCTCGGCCCGCAGCCCGGCCAGTTCCGCCTCGGCGCCGTCGTTGGACTGGAGGACCATGGCCACCTGGAAGAGCGGGTGGCGGGCGAGCGAACGGGCCGGGTTGAGCTCCTCGACCAGCCGCTCGAACGGCACGTCCTGGTGGGCGTAGGCGCCGAGGCCGGTCTCCCGTACGCGGCCGAGGAGTTCGGCGAAGGTGGGGTCCCCGGAGGTGTCGGTGCGCAGGACGAGCGTGTTGACGAAGAAGCCGACGAGGTCGTCCAGGGCCTCGTCCGAGCGGCCGGCGACCACCGAACCGATCGGGATGTCCGTACCCGCGCCCAGCCTCGTCAGCAGCGCGGCGAGCGCGGCCTGGAAGGTCATGAACAGCGTGACCCGGTGCTCTCGGCTCAACTCGACCAGGGACCGGTGGAGTTCGGCACTGATCGGCAGGGCGACCCGGTCGCCGCGGTGGTCGGCGCGCGCCCCGCGCGGCCGGTCGACGGGGAGGGTGAGCTCCTCGGGGAGACCGGCCAGGGTCTCGCGCCAGTAGGCGAGCTGGCGTGCGGCGAGGCTGTCGGGGTCGGCCTCGTCGCCG
>NZ_SDOY01000012.1 GCF_004117935.1 Streptomyces roseicoloratus
CCTCATCGACACCCTGACCTTCACCATCTGCACCGGCCAGGAGGAGTCGCGCAAGGACGGCATCGCCACCATCGAGGCGATCCGGGAGCTGAAGCGGCGCCACCCGGACGTCCAGACGACCCTCGGCCTGTCCAACATCTCCTTCGGCCTCAACCCGGCCGCCAGGATCGTCCTGAACTCCGTGTTCCTGGACGAGTGCGTGAAGGCCGGCCTGGACTCGGCGATCGTCCACGCGTCGAAGATCCTGCCGATCGCGCGCCTGGAGCCGGAGCAGGTCGAGGTCGCGCTCGACCTGATCCACGACCGGCGCCGGGAGGGCTACGACCCGCTGCAGCGGCTCCTCGAACTCTTCGAGGGCGCGACGGCGAAGTCCCTCAGGGCCTCCAAGGCGGAGGAGCTGGCGGCGCTGCCGCTGGAGGAGCGGCTGAAGCGGCGGATCGTCGACGGCGAGAAGAACGGTCT
>NZ_SDOY01000076.1 GCF_004117935.1 Streptomyces roseicoloratus
CAGGCCCGCGCCCGCGACTGCCACTACCGACGGCAAGCAGCCGCCCAGCCATGAAGATCACGATCTACGGCTGGAGTACTAGGCGATCCTCTTCGGGAGACGCGATCTTCGTACGACCGCGGCGGGTTTCGACGTCACTGTTACTGAGGCTGAACTCGTGGTGTCGCAGGGGCTGACGGCTGGTCGTCTGCTGCGGTATCACCGGAGGCATGCGGTATCCACA
>NZ_SDOY01000077.1 GCF_004117935.1 Streptomyces roseicoloratus
CTGGTGCTGTGGCAGGCCGCGACGCTCCTGCGCGAACAGCGCGGCGACGGGCACCTGATCGCCCTCGCCGCCGCCGGTCTCGACCCCGTGGAGTCCCTGGTCTCCTTCGCGGCCGTGGGCGCCGCCGCGGAGGAGACGTTCGCGAGCCGCGGCTGGAGCCCGGCGGAGTGGTCCGCCGCCCGGTCCCGCCTCGCCGCCCGCGGCCTGGTCCACGCCGACGGCACCGCCACCGACGCCGGACGCGCCCTGCGCGCGGAGGTCGAGCGCCGCACCGACGAACTCGCCGCCGCGCCCTGGGCCGCGCTCGGCCCCGAGGCCACCGACCGCCTCGCCGACCTGCTCGGCGGCCCCTGGCTCACCGTCATCGCCTCCGGCCTGCTCCCGTCCGAGAACACCCTGGGCATCGGCCGGATCTGACCGGCCGGCCCGGACCACCGCCCCGCCGCCCGCCCGTTCAGGGCCGACGGCCACGAACACCCGAGCGACCCGCCGTACGATCCTCGGGTGCCGACGCCTCGGAAAGCCCTCCGCACCGCGACGATGCTCGCGGCCGCCGTCCTGCTCGTCTCGGGCTGCGAGAGCGGCCCCGACGGAACCGGATCCTCCGCGGGATCCGGGCCCGTCGGGGCCGACGGGCGCGCGGTCAGTCCGCTCCGGAACCCCGACGGCACGAAGCCGGGGCTCGCTCCCCTGACGGCGGACGCGGACCGGGCCGAGGCCCGCAAGCTCATCGAGGAGCTGTCCACGAAGGGGCGGGGGCCGCGGACGGGCTACAAGCGCGACGCGTTCGGGCACGCGTGGATGGACACGGCCGACGGGGTGCCGCTCGCGAGGAACGGCTGCGACACCAGGAACGACCTCATCCGCCGCGACGGCCGCGACCTCCGCTTCCGCAAGGGCTCCGACTGCGTGGTCATCGCCATGACGCTGGACGACCCGTACACCGGGACGCTCATCGAGTGGCGCAAGCAGCAGGCCGCCGAGGTGCAGATAGACCACGTCGTGCCCCTGTCGTACAGCTGGCAGATGGGCGCCTCGCGCTGGCCGAGGAGCAAGCGCGAGCAGCTCGCCAACGACACGCTCAACCTGCTCCCGGTCCAGGGCCGCGCCAACTCGGCGAAGGGCGACTCCGGCCCGGCGTCCTGGCTCCCGCCGAGCAAGCGGATCAGGTGCGCCTACGCGGTCCGCTTCGCGCAGGTCTCCCTCAAGTACGACCTCCCGGTGACGGCGGCGGACAAGACGACGATGCTGAGGCAGTGCGGCGGCTGACGGCGCCGATGTCGCCGCCGGCACCGGAGGAGGCGGCGGAGGAGGCGAACGAGGAGCGGCCGCGCCGGCGAGGAGGCGGACCTTCTTCGGCGGACGGCGCGGGGCTCAGGAAAATCGATTCCGCAATGATCGTTCCGGTCGTAATCTCGCCGGTATGGAGCTGCACGTCACGACCCTCGCCGAACGACCCGAACTCGCCGGCGACATATGGGCGATGAAAGACCTCTGGCCGGAGTTCATGATGCACGACCCGGTCGGCTGGGCCAACGTGGGCCGGATCGTGGCCGATTTCCCCGAGTACGTGCTCGTCGCGACCGACGGGGCCGGCGACGACACCCGCCCGCACGGGAAGGTCGTCGCCCGGGGGCTCAGCGTGCCCTTCGCGCTGCACGTGGACGGGCGCGGCGAGCTGCCCGACACCGGCTGGGACCAGGTGCTGCTCTGGGCGTTCTCCGACCTGCGGCACGGTCGCGAGCCCGACACCGTCAGCGCCATCGAGATCACCGTGGACACGGACGCGCTCGGCAAGGGCATCTCGGGGCGCATGCTCACCGCGATGCGCGCGAACGCCGCCCGGCTCGGCTTCTCCGAGGTCGTCGCCCCGGTGCGGCCCAACGCCAAGCACCGGGAGCCCGAGGCCTCCATCCACGAGTACGCCTTCCGCACCCGCGAGTCGGACGGACTCCCGCACGACCCGTGGCTGCGCGTCCACGTCCGCGCGGGCGCCACGATCGAGAAGGTCGCGCCCGCGTCGATGACGGTCAGCGGCTCCGTGGAGCAGTGGCGCTCGTGGACCGGCAAGCCGTTCGACTCCGACGGCCCGGTCGAGGTCGACGGCGCGCTGGTACCGGTGCACTGCGAGGCGTCCCGCGGCTACGCCGTGTACGTCGAGCCGAACGTCTGGGTCCGTCACCGGATCTGAGGCGGCGGGAACAGCGAGAAGGCGTGAAGGCCGCCCCCCTCCAGGGGCCTTCACGCCTTTCGCGTTCACGGGGCGCCGTGCCGCCCGAGCGGACCGTCAGCCGAGGGTCTTCTCGTCGATGACGTCCTTCATCGCGGGCGCCGTCGCCGTGACCGGCTTCTCGAAGCCGGTGAAGGAGACCGTGCCGGGCTCGTCGCCGCCGGTCGTCACGACCCGCAGCAGATACGGCTTGCCCTCCGTGGCCACGTAGAACGTGTCCTTCTCGCCGTCCTTGTAGTCCAGCGTCAGGGACAGCGCCTTCGTGCCGTCGATCGTGGTCTCGGTCCCCTTCACCGCACCGGCGCTGTCCTGCTCGAAGTCGGCCGTCATCTTCTTCAGGTCGCACAGGTCGAGCATGTCCCGGGCGTCCGGGGAGTCGGCGTCGGACATGAGCCAGCGGCCCTTCATCGCCTTGACCACCTCCGCCTGGACCTCCGCGGGCTCGTCCTTCGACTGCTCCTTCAGCGCGGCCTCGTCGAAGCGGAGGTAGACGTGCTTGTCGGTGGGCTCGACGGGGCGGATCAGGTCGGCCGCCCCCGCCGCGCCGACGGTCATCGTGCCCGTGCACCGGCCCTGGACGTCGGTCGACAGGTGGCCCTTCATCGGCCCGTCCGCCGTCTTCCCGTCGAGTACCACGGTGAGCGAACGGGCGCCCTTCGTCGTGGCCACGGCCTTGTCCAGGATCTGGGCCGCGCTCATGTCCCCGAACGGCCCCGTGGCCTTCGGCTTGTCGCCGCCGGAGTCACCGGCGGAGGACCCGCAGGCGGTCGCGCCGAGCGCGACGGCGGCGGACAGGACCGCCACGAGGGCGGCGCGGCGGGGACGGCGGTCGCGGCGGGCGGTGGCGGACACGGTGGCAGACATGGAGGTGCTCCGGGAGGGATCGGGGTGGTGCGGGGGATGCGGTGCGGGGGCCGCCGCGGACCGGGGAGGGGCCGCCGGCGGGAGTGGTGCGGTGGTACGGGAGGGCGCGGCCCACGGGGGAGTGGCGGCCGTACGGGGCTGCTGTGGGTCAGCCGAGCTTCAGGTCCCACTGGGTGGCGTCGTGGTCCAGGCCCGGCTCGACCTCGACATTGAGGTTCCCGGCGGCGGCGGGCACGTCGAAGCCGAAGGTCTTGGTGGCCTTCTTGCCGGGCAGGACCGAGCCCTCGAAGAGCACGCCGAGCTTGTCGCCGAGGATCTGCTCGGCCTCGACACCGTCCTTGCCCGCGCGGGCCTTCGGCATCGTGCCCGCCGAGTCCCAGGCCTTCTTGCCGGCGTTCTCGATGGTGACGGTGACCTGGTACGCCTTGTTGCCCTCGGTGTGGCCGACGGCGAACTCGTCCGGGGTGAACGCCTTCGGCGCGGAGACCGTGACCTTCAGGCCGTCCTCGTACTCGACGGTGTCACCGGCCGCCAGGGCCTTTCCCTGGGCCGCCTTGCCGCCCGGGTTCTTCGGCGCCGTGTCCTGGAGCGACTTGTCGAGCTTCTCGAGCTCGTCGACCGCTCCCTTGACCGCGGTGAAGGTGATGACCGCGCCGACCACCGAGAGGACCAGGGCCGCCAGGCCCAGGATCGCGCCCGTCAGCGCGACGCCCTTGTTGTTCGCCTCGCCCCGCTTCACCCGGCCCTTGCCGACCAGGCCGAGGACCAGCGCGATCAGGCCGAGGATGCCGGCCAGCCAGAAGAAGAGCGGGATGACGCCGGAGAGCGTGCCGATGATGCCGAGGATCAGAGCCGCGGTCCCGAGGCCGTTGCGCATGACCGCCGGAGCCGGGGCGTGCGGGAGCTGCGTGTCGTACGACATGAGTGTGTCCTCCCGGACAGTGAGTTTGTCTGGCGCGATGGATCAATGACACCAGAAGCTGTGAACCGAGTCAACACGGTTCACGGGAAACTGATCGGCTCACGCTGTGAAGGGATGGCTCTTGCGTTCGTCAGTAAGATCGGTGTCACACGCCACACTTCAGGGCGGGGACGAGAGGAGCGGCAGGTGCCGGAGAGCGCAACAGAGGTGACCGCCGCGGGGATCGCCCGCCTCGCGGGAGTCGGCCGGGCGGCCGTGAGCAACTGGCGCCGCCGGCACGCCGACTTCCCCAAGCCGGTCGGCGGCACCGAGACCAGTCCGTCCTTCGCCCTCGCCGACGTCGAGGCCTGGCTGCGCGCCCAGGGCAAGCTCGCCGAGGTCCCGCTCGGCGAACGCGTCTGGCAGCAGATCGCCGGCCACCCGGCCGGCGCCGTCACCGGCCTGGTCCAGGCGGGCTGCGTGCTCCTCCTCGTCCGCGACCGGGCCGCGGCCTGGCCCGCGCTCGCCGCCGCGCCCGACGAGCGGCTCGGCGAACTGCTCCCGGTGCCGCTGGAGGAGACGCTGACCGAGCGCTTCGGCGCCGAGCGGGCCGTCCGCACGCCCACCGCGGGCGAACTCGCCGCCTCGATCCCGCTCGTCCGCGCGGTGGCGGAACTCGCCGCCGGCACCGGCCCCCGCGAGACCTTCGAGTTCCTGCTCGGCCGCCATCTGGACGCCAACCCGCGCCAGTACACGCTCACCCCGCCCGGCCCCGCCGCCCTCATGGCGGCGCTCGCCGGCCCCGCCGCCACCGTCCTCGACCCCGCCTGCGGCACCGGCGCCCTCCTCTGCGCGGCCGCCGCCACGAACGCCACCGGCGCGGAAGCCGCCACCGTGCGCACCACCGCCGCGGGAGCCCCCGCCGCCGTCGCCCTCCACGGTCAGGACGCCGACCCCGACCTGGCCGCGCTCACCGCCCTGCGCCTCGCGCTCGCCACCGACGCCACCGGCCCCCGCCGTGCCGGCGTCCGGGTCCTCGCCGGCGACACCCTGCGCGCCGACGCCTTCCCCGCGCTCACCGCCGACGCCGTGCTCTGCCACCCGCCGTTCAACGAGCGCAACTGGGGCCACGACGAGCTCGCCTACGACCCGCGCTGGGAGTACGGCTTCCCGGCCCGCACCGAGTCCGAACTGGCCTGGGTCCAGCACGCCCTGGCCCGGCTGCGCCCCGGCGGCACCGCCGTCCTCCTCATGCCGCCCGCCGCCGCCTCCCGCCGCTCCGGCCGCCGCGTCCGCGCCGACCTGCTGCGCCGCGGCGCGCTGCGGGCCGTCGTCGCCCTGCCGGCCGGCGCGGCCCCGCCGTACGGCATCCCGCTGCACCTGTGGGTGCTGCGCAAGCCCGTCCCCGGCGAGCGCCCGCCCGCCGAGCTGCTGCTCGTCGACACCGCGCCCGAGACCGCCGCGGGCGCGGGCACGGCCGGACCGGGCTCGGGCAGCGGCCGCGACCGGCTCGACTGGCCCGCCGTCGAGAGCACCGTCCTGGGCGCCTGGCAGCCCTTCGACCGTGACGGCACCCTTCCCGAGACGCCCGGCGAGAGCCGGTCCGTGCCCGTCGTCGAACTCCTCGACGACGACGTCGACCTGGCGCCCGCCCGCCATCTGCCGCCGCCCGCCGCCGCCGAGGGCGCGGCCCAGCTGGCCGGCGTCCGCGAGCGGCTCACGGAGACCCTGCTCCGCACCCGCGAACTGACCCCGCCGCCCGCCGCCGAGCCCGGCGCGGCGCCCGGCGCCCGGATGACCGCGACGACGGTCGGCGAGCTCGCCCGCGCCGGGGC
>NZ_SDOY01000078.1 GCF_004117935.1 Streptomyces roseicoloratus
ACACCTACAATCACCACCGCGGACACACCGCGCTGAAGGGCAAACCACCCGCCAGCCGCGTCCCCAACCTCACAGGGCAGTACAGCTAGCGCGCCATCTCTTCCTTCAGCGCCTGGAGGAAGGCGTCCACGTCGTCCTCCGTGGTGTCGAAGGAGCACATCCAGCGCACGTCGCCGGCCGCCTCGTCCCAGAAGTAGAAGCGGAAGCGTTCCTGCAGCCGCCTGCTGACCTCGTGCGGGAGCCGCGCGAAGACCGCGTTCGCCTGGACCGGGTAGAGGATCTCCACCCCGTCCACACCGCGCACGCCGTCGGCGAGGCGCTGGGCCATGGCATTGGCGTGCCGGGCGTTGCGCAGCCACAGGTCCCGGCTGAGCAGGGCCTCCAGCTGGACCGACACGAAGCGCATCTTCGAGGCCAGCTGCATGGACAGCTTGCGCAGGTGCTTCATGTGGCTGACCGCGTCCGGGTTGAGGACGACCACGGCCTCGCCGAAGAGCATGCCGTTCTTCGTCCCGCCGTACGAGATGACGTCGACGCCCACCGCGTTGGTGAACGCCCGCATCGGGACGTCGAGCGAGGCGGCCGCGTTGGCTATCCGGGCGCCGTCGAGGTGCACCTTCATGCCCTTGGAGTGGGCGTGCTCCACGATGGCCCGGATCTCCTCCACCGTGTACACGGTGCCGAGCTCGGTGTTCTGGGTGATCGAGACGACCTGCGGCATCGCCCGGTGCTCGTCCTCCCAGCCCCAGGCCTGCCGGTCGATCAGCTCGGGGGTGAGCTTGCCGTCCGGGGTGGGCACGGTGAGCAGCTTCAGGCCGCCCATCCGCTCGGGCGCGCCGCCCTCGTCCACGTTGATGTGCGCGGACTCGGCGCAGATCACGGCGCCCCAGCGGTCGGTCAGGGCCTGGAGGGCGGTCACGTTGGCCCCGGTCCCGTTGAAGACCGGGAACGCCTCGGCCATGGGGCCGAAGTGGCTGTGCATGACGCGCTGCAGGTGGTCGGTGTACTGGTCCTCGCCGTAGGCGACCTGGTGGCCGCCGTTGGCGAGGGCGATGGCCGCGAGGACCTCCGGGTGGACTCCGGCGTAGTTGTCGCTGGCGAAGCCGCGGACCGACGGGTCGTGGTGACGACGGGCGTCGGTCCTGGAGCCCAGGGCCGCGGTCAGGGCTTGGGGGTCAGCCACAGGCGCTGTCCATTCACTTCCTCGGCGGGCCGGTCCCACAGTCCGGCGATGGCGTCGGCCAGGTCCTTGACGTCGGTGAAGCCCGCGAACTTCGCATTGGGGCGCTCCGCGCGCATCGCGTCGTGCACCAGTGCCTTGATCACCAGGATGGCAGCCGCCGCCTGCGGGCCTTCCTCGCCCCCCGCCTTGCGGAACGAGTCCGCCATGGCGAGGGTCCATGCCTCGGCGGCGGCCTTGCCCGCGTTGTACGCGGCGTTGTTGGCCACCGGCTTGTGGGCGCCGACCTGGCTGATCAGGGCGTACCGGCCGCGGCCGCCGCTGCGCAGCAGACCGTCATGGAAGGCGATGGAGGTGTGCTGCACCGTGCGGATCAGCAGCTTCTCCAGGAAGTCCCAGTCCTTGGGGTCGGCCTCGGCGAAGGAGGGCGCGCCGCGCCAGCCTCCGACGAGGTGCACCAGGCCGTCGATCCGGCCGAACTCCTTCTCGGTCTTCTCGGCCCACTCGCGGGTGGCGGCCAGGTCGAGGAGATCGACGGTGTCACCGGTGACCGTGGCGCCGCCGTGCGCGTAGCGGGCGGCGTCGACGGCCTCGACGAGCCGCGCCGGGTCGGCGTCGGAGGCGACCACGGTCGCGCCCGCCTCGGCGAGGCGGAGCAGGGTCGCCCGGCCGGCCGGACCGGCCGCGCCCGCGACCGCGATGACGGCTCCGTCCAGCGTTCCGCCGTTACCGATCATGGTCTTCGCCTCCTGCTCGCTCGTCTCTGCCGCTCCGTCCGGCGCGGCGTCACCGGTGCCCTGTGCCGTGTCGGTCACGCGGCGGCCCGCTCGGTACGGGCGGCGGTCGCGGGGGTGATGCCCTTGGCGGAGGCGATCACGCCCTTGAGCTTCTTGGCCAGGGCCTCATAGAACATGCTGAGCGGAAACTCGTCCGGAAGCACGTCGTCCACGAGCTTGCGCGGCGGCTGCGTGAGGTCGAGGGCGTCGGGGCCCTTGGCCCAGGTGGAGCCCGGGTGCGGAGCGAGGTAGGTGGAGACCAGCTCGTACGCCTTGAACCAGTGGACGAGCTTGGGGCGGTCGATGCCGTCGCGGTACAGCTGCTCGATCTCGCCGCAGAGCTGGTTGGTGACCTCGGGGGCGCGGTCCCAGTCGATCTTCAGCTTGTTGTCGGTCCAGCGCACCACGTCGTGCTTGTGCAGGTACGCGAAGAGCAGCTGGCCGCCGAGACCGTCGTAGTTGCGGTTGCGGTCACCGGAGACCGGGAAGCGGAACATGCGGTCGAAGAGCACCGCGTACTGCACGTCACGGCCGTGCGAGTTGCCCTCGGCCTCCAGCTTCACGGCCTCCTTGAAGGCGGTGAGGTCGCAGCGCAGCTCCTCCAGGCCGTACATCCAGAACGGCTGACGCTGCTTGATCATGAAGGGGTCGAACGGCAGGTCGCCGTGGCTGTGGGTGCGGTCGTGGACCATGTCCCACAGGACGAAGGCCTTCTCGCAGCGCTCCTGGTCCTCGACCATGGCGGCGATGTCCTCGGGCAGCTCGATGCCCAGGATGTCGACGGAAGCCTCGGTGACCTTGCGGAAGCGCGCGGCCTCGCGGTCGCAGAAGATGCCGCCCCAGGTGAAGCGCTCGGGGGCCTCGCGGACGGCGATGGTCTCCGGGAAGAGGACGGCCGAGTGGGTGTCGTAGCCGGCCGTGAAGTCCTCGAAGGTGATGCCGCAGAACAGCGGGTTGTCGTAGCGGGTGGCCTCCAGCTCGGCGAGCCACTCCGGCCACACCATGCGCAGCACGACCGCTTCGAGGTTGCGGTTCGGGTTGCCGTTCTGGGTGTACATCGGGAAGACGACGAGGTGCTGGAGCCCGTCACGGCGGTCGGCCGCCGGGTGGAAGGCCATCAGCGCGTCGAGGAAGTCCGGGACCTCGAAGCCGCCCTTGGCCCACTTGCGCAGGTCGGCGACGAGCGCGCGGTGGTAGTCGGCGTCGTGCGGGAGCAGCGGGGAGAGCTGCTCGACCGCGGCGACGACGCGCTCGACGGTCCGCTCGGCGTGGTCACGGCTCGGGGCGCCCTCGGCCGCGAAGTCGATCGAGCCGTCGGCGCTCTGCCAGGGGCGGAGCTCCTCCACGGCATTCTTGAGCTCGGGCCACGAGGGGTGGTCGATCACCGGGGTGTCGGCGGCTATTCCCCCACCGGTCATGTCCTGCACAAGAATTTCCGTCATTCCTCTTCCTCCACAGGAGAACCTTGCGTACCGACACGGTAGCTCCGTACGGATCACTCCCACAAGAGGGGGAGGGGAAATTCTCCTGCGAAACCCCGGGTTACGCAGTGAATCTTCCTGTCCAGTGCGGGGAAGGGCCGAGAAATGCGGGGTTCCGCGCGTCCGCTTCCCGTTTCGTCCCCAACGGTTAGGCTGCGCCAGGAGCCGACCGGCGCCCGGCGCGACCGGGGCCGGACTTCGACGGAAGCGAGAAGATCTTGAGTTTCCTCACCATCGGTCACCGCGGGGTCATGGGTGTCGCGCCCGAGAACACGCTGCGCTCCTTCGTCCTCGCCGAGCGGGCCGGCATGGACGCCATCGAACTCGACCTCCACCTCAGCAAGGACGGCGCGCTCGTCGTCATGCACGACGCCGACGTCGACCGCACCACGGACGGCGCCGGTCCGATCGCCGGCAAGACGCTCACGGAGCTGAGGGAACTCGACGCGGGCGACGGGGAGCGCGTCCCCGTCTTCGAGGAGGTCCTGGCCGCGGTACGGGCCCCGCTCCAGGCCGAGATCAAGGACGTCGCCGCGGCCCGCGCGCTCGCCGCGGTGCTCAACGAGCGTGATCTGACCGGGCGCGTGGAGGTGCTGTCCTTCCACGACGAGGCGCTCGCGGAGATCCGTGGCCTCGTGCCGGGAGTCCGGACCGCGCTGGTCGCGGACCGGCGGCAGGACGACGTGGTGGAGCGGGCGCTCGCGGTGGGCGCGGGGGCGCTCGTCCTGAACGTACGGCACCTCACGCTGCACACCGTCGAACGGGCGCACACGGCCGGCCTGAAGGTCGTCGGCTGGGTGGTGAACACCCAGGACGACCTGCGGCTGGCGCGCGCCCTGCGTCTCGACGGGGCGACCACCGACCGCCCGGAGATCCGCCGCACGGGCCGCTTCACGGCCTGAGGGGCAGGCGAGGCCGGAGGGGCCTGTGACCCGAGGGGTCTGTGACCTGAGGGGTCTGGGGCCGCCTGCGGGGCCTGGGGGGCCTGGGGGGCCTGGGGGGCCCGGGGGGCCCGGGGGGCCTGGGGGCCCGGGGCCTCAGAGGCGCGGGGCCTCAGAGGGGCGGGGCGGGCGGAGGTGCTCCGCTGTCAGACGAGCTCTTTCACCAGGAGCTCGAACCGCAGGTCATCGCGCTGCGGCACGCCGAAGCGCTCGTCGCCGTACGGGAACGGCGTCATCCGGCCCGTACGGCGGTAGCCGCGACGCTCGTACCAGGCGATCAGCTCCTCGCGCACCGAGATCACCGTCATGTGCATCTCGCGCACGTCCCACAGCTCCCGCACCCGGCGCTCGGCCTCGGCGATGACCTGCCGGCCGAGACCGGCGCCCTGGAGCTCGGGGCGGACCGCGAACATGCCGAAGTAGGCGGCCTCGCCGCGGTGTTCCAGCTGGCAGCAGGCGATGATCGCGCCGTCCCGCTCGACAACCAGCAGCCGGCTGCCGGGCGTGGTGATGACCGCGGCGACGCCCTCGGCGTCCGTGCGCTGCCCTTCGAGGATGTCCGCCTCGGTGGTCCAGCCGGCCCGGCTGGAGTCGCCCCGGTACGCGGACTCGACGAGCGGCACGAGCACCGGGACGTCGTCCAGGGATGCCTCCCGGTACGTGATCGGGCCGGAGGTCCGGGGCGCGGCGGTGTCCATGGTGTGGGTCTCCCCTCGGGCGCTGGTGATCGGCGTGCGCGATCGCCCACGAGCCTAACGCGCTCCCCGCACTCCCCCCTCGTACACCCGTGCGCGTCCCGGCGCCCGCGTGGGTGCACGGACGGACGGGCATGCCCTCCGGGTCGGGACCGCGAGGAGGGGGGTGTTCGGCGTGCACGGGCCGGCTCTGTCCGGATGGTTGCTCGTCGCGCTGTGCGCGGCGAGCGGGTCGTACTGCCTGCTGC
Organism: Streptomyces roseicoloratus; assembly: GCF_004117935.1. Lineage (GTDB taxonomy): Bacteria > Actinomycetota > Actinomycetes > Streptomycetales > Streptomycetaceae > Streptomyces > Streptomyces roseicoloratus. The sequence goes on from NZ_SDOY01000078.1 coordinate 5,322, forward strand.
GCATGCGCGGAGACACGGGTGCGGAGCGCCGGGCGGCCGGCGGCGAGGCCGTGATGGGCTTCGGGATGGCCGCGATGGCGCTGCCCGCCGCGGTGCTCAGCCCACCGGAGTGGAGCTGGGCGCTGTACGCGGGAGTGTTCGGGATCGCGGCGCTGTACGCGCTCGGATGCGCGGTGCGGCACGGCGGGCACCATGTGCACCACCTGGTCGGCTCGCTGGCGATGGTCTACATGGCGGTGGCGATGGCCGCCGCGCCCGGAGGGCACGGAGAACACGGAGGGCACGCCGGTGTGGCCGCCGGCGGCGGCATACCCGTGCTGACCGGGGTGCTGCTCGCCTACTACGGGGTGTACGTGCTGCGTTCGGGCGCGCGGCTGGTGCCGGCGGCCGTACCCGCGGGAACCGCGGCGCGGGCCACCGCCGCCGTGGCGGTCGCGGCCGAGCTGACGCTGGTGTGCCGGCTGTCCATGGCGCTCGCGATGCTGGCGATGCTCCTCACACTCTGAGGGGCCCGTGGGGTGGGATCAAACCGTGGCGTGTGTCACTTGATCCGCGCGGGCATACCCCGGTCCGGTGGCACGCTCATAGGCTGACGCCATGTTGGTCTCCCTCGCGCTGCTCGCGCTCGGCGTCCTGACCGCAGTGGCCGCCCCGCGCCTTCTGGCGCGGGCCGACTGGGCGGAGCGGGAACCCGTCGTGGCGCTGTGGGTCTGGCAGTGCGTCGTGGCCGCGGTGCTGCTGAGCTTCGCGCTGTCGATGACGTTCAGCGCGGCGGCGGCCTGGCAGGCGGTGCGCGGACAGGTCTTCGCCCCCGCGCCGCGCGCGGTGATCGACGCGTACGAGCTGGGCACGCACGGCCCGTGGTCGGCCGCGCTCGCCGTGGCGCTCGCGGCCGGCGGGCTGTGGACCGGGGCGATGCTGGGCCGGGAGATCGGTCGCGCACGGGCCCGGCGCAGGCGCCGTCGCTGCGAACTCCTCGTGCGCGCGCCGTTGTTGCCCGGGGAGAAGCCCTCGGGCAGCTCGCGCCTGGTGGTGCTGGAGGGCGAGCGCCCGGACGCGTGGTGGCTGCCCGGCGGCGCTCCGCGCCTGGTCGTCACGACGGCCGCGCTGCGCCGGCTGAAGGGCCGCCAGCTGGACGCCCTGCTCGCGCACGAGCAGGGGCACGCCCGGGCGCGGCACGACTGGCTGCTGCACTGCTCGGCGGCGCTCGCGGGCGGGTTCCCGGGCGTGCCGGTGTTCGCGGCCTTCCGGGGCGAGATGCACCGGCTGGTGGAGCTGGCGGCGGACGACGTGGCCTCGCGCCGCTTCGGGCGGCTCACGGTGGCGCTCGCGCTGGTCGAACTCAACGAGGACCGCGGGGTGTTCGGCCCGGGCCCGGCACCGGACGCGGCCCTCCCGCAACGGGTGAACCGGCTGCTCGGCGCCGCTCCGCGGCTGACCGCGGCCCGCCGGCTGCGGTTGACGGCCGCGGCGGCGCTGGTCCCGGTGGTCCCGGTCCTGGTGGCGTTCGTCCCCGCGCTGACCGCGCTCCCGTAGGGCCGCCCGCCGGCGGATGCGGCCGGACAGGCCGTGCCGACACCAAGCCCCTGACGCACGGCGGCGAGACGCGGTCGGGCAGGATCGGCCCATGCGCATCTCCGCCGTGGTGTCCGGGGCACTCGCCGTGCTGCTGCTCGTGCTGGTGGCCGCGGGATGGCCGCCGCTGCTGTCGTTCGACCGGGACGTGGCGGAGGCGCTGCACCGCAGCGCGGTCGCCGAGCCCGGCGTGACCCGGCTGAACCGGATCCTGAGCGACTGGGTCTGGGACCCGGCCACCTGGCGCGCGCTCGTCACCGTCGCCGTCGTGGTTCTGTGGTGGCGCCGTGAACGCCTGCTGGCGCTGTGGGTGGCCGCCACCGTGCTGACCGCCTGGGGCGTGCAGCAGGGCCTGAAGGCGCTGACGGGCCGGGACCGGCCCGGCTGGCCCGACCCCGTGGACTCGGCGCCCTTCGCGTCCTTCCCGTCCGGCCACGCCATGACGGCGGCGGTCGGGTGCGGGCTGCTGCTCTGGGTGCTCGCGCTGCACTGGCGTGAGGGATGGCGAGGCTGGGGCATGCTCACCGGGCTGGCCGTGGTGTCGGTGCTCGGGGTCGGCTGGACCCGGGTCTACCTGGGCGTCCACTGGCCCTCGGACGTCCTGGCCGGCTGGCTGCTGGGCTGGTGCTGCGTGGCCGTGGCGATCGTCACGTACCGGCGGATGGCCACCCGGACGACGTCGGCCGACAGAAAGGACCCCGGAGGCAGAATGGGAGAGACGACATGAAGCCGCCTGTTCTGGACGATCCCCCGCGTCGCCCAGAACAGACGGCCGATCCCGCCCACGGCCACGAGGGCGCGACGGCAGGACGCGCTGAGTATATTGGCTGGAAGCCAGTCAACGCAGGAGTCCAGGATGTCCCCGCGTAGCGCATCGGTCAATGAAGAGCTCCGGCGGCGTTCCCGCGAGCGGATCCTGGCGGCCACCGTGGAGCTGGTCTCCGAGCGCGGCTACGAGGCCACGACCCTCGGGGACATCGCCCAGCGGGCCGGTTCGGCGCGCGGGCTGGTCTCGTACTACTTCCCCGGCAAGCGCCAGCTGCTCCAGTCCGCGGTGCACCGGCTGATGCACCGCACGCTGGAGGCGGCGCTGGAGCGCGAGCCGCGCACGGAGGACGGCCGGGAGCGGCTCGCCCGTGCGATCGACGCGATCCTCGGCCTCGCCGAGGAGCGGCCGGTCCTCATGCGGACCCACATGGCGGGCATCCTGCAGGCCGAGGGCTTCGTGCAGTGCCCGGAGCAGCAGCGGCTCGCCGCGCTGCTGCGCGACACGGTGGTCCGCTATGGCTCCGCCGACGTGGACGCGGACTATCCGCTGCTGCGGGCGCTGCTCATGGGCGCGGTGTTCGCGCAGCTGCTGCCGGGGGCGGCGATGCCGCGGGCCCGGCTGCGGGCCGAGCTGTTCCTGCGGTACGGGCTGGACTGGGAGCAGGGCGTGCCGCCGGACGGAGGTCCGCCCGACGGCACGCCGGTGCTGTCCGCGACGTCACGGGACCGTGCGGTCCTGCCGGACCGGCTGCCGCGTCAGTCGTCGGATCCGCCGTCCGGACGGTCGTCCGGTCGGTCGTCCGATCGGTCGTCAGGTCAGTCGTCGAAGTCCTCGAAGTAGTCCGGCTGGGTCTGGACGTTGAGCTCGTCCATCCGGATCCGCTTCGCCTTGTCGGTGCGCTTGTCGCTGAGCTTCAGCACGTCGAAGCCCTTGACCAGGTCGTTCGAGTAGATGAAGCCGTTGTAGTAGTAGGCGGACCAGGAACCGCCGCCGACGAGCGTGGTGTCGGAGATCGGGCCGCGCTCGAAGTACGCGATCTCCTTCGGCCGGCTGGAGTCGGTGAAGTCCCAGACGGAGACGCCGCCCTGGTACCAGGCCTGGACCATGATGTCCTTGCCCTTGACCGGGATCAGCGAGCCGTTGTGGGCGACACAGTTCTCGGTGTCGGCCTGGTGGCGCGGGATCTTGAAGTAGCTGCGGAAGACCAGCTTGCGCCGGTCGCCCTTGCCCTTGATGTCGTAGATGCCGTCCGCGCCGCGGTGGGGTCCGACGGCCGCGTTGCAGGTGGCCGCGCCGCCGCCGCCCAGCTCGTCGGTGAAGACGACCTTGTCGGCCTTCTGGTTGAAGGTCGCGGAGTGCCAGAAGGCGAAGTTGACGTTGTCCTGGACCCGGTCGATCACTCGGGGCTGTTCCGGGTTCCTGATGTCGAAGAGGATGCCGTCGCCCATGCAGGCGCCGGCGGCCAGGTCCTTGCCCGGGAGCACGGTGATGTCGTGGCAGCCGGTGGTCTTGGAGACGCCCGGATTGGTGGGCCCGCCGGGGTTGCCTCCGCCGTCCGGGCCGTCACCGGGGAAGAGCACCGGGAAGCCGACGACTCTGGCCAGCTCGGGCGCCTTGCGCGGCACCTTGATGACCGAGATGCCGTCGTGCGGAGGCCGGCAGTCCGGGAAGGCGGCGTTGGGCGAGTACGAGGAGACGTAGACGTACACGTCCTTGCGCTGGGGCACGAGGGTGTGGGTGTGGGAGCCGCAGGCGGTCTCGACGGCGGCGACGTACTTCGGGTTGGCGACGTCGCTGATGTCGAAGATCTTCATGCCCTCCCAGGATTCCTTCACCGAGGCCGGCTGCGGCGTGCTCGCGCAGGAGTCGTCGCTCCGGGAGGAGTCGGTGGAGAGGAAGAGCAGGTCGCCCGAGACGGAGACGTCGTTCTGGGAGCCCGGGCAGAGCACCTGGGTGACGGTCTTCGGGTGGGCGGGGTCGCTGATGTCGAAGATCCGGAAGCCGTCGTAGTTGCCGGCGAAGGCGTACTTGCCCTGGAAGGCGAGGTCGGAGTTGGTGCCCTTGAGGGCGTCCTTGGGGATGTTGACGAGGTGCTCGATGTTGGCGCTGTGGACGATCTCGTCCACGCCGGGTATCTCACCGCTCGCGATGGCGGCGCGGGCGTCGGCCGCCCGCTCCGCCGTGACCTTGTTCCCGAGGGGCGCGTCGCCCGGGTCGGGGGTGGCGGCCGCGGGTCCTGCGGCGAGCAGACCGATCAGCAGGCCCGCCGCGGCGGTTGCCGCACCGAGGCCTCTGATCCGTGCACGCGGGGTACTCGTGGTACGCACGAAGTCACTCAGTCCTCTCTGAATTCGTTCGGAGCCGAACGACGGATGGACCCCGGCAGTATGTTCCTTAGCGTGGACATCTCAACAGATGGCGACGGGGAAGTGTCGGTCCCGCGGCCGACCGCCGCTGTCGGCAGGGTGATGGACGGTGTCCCCGTGATGACTGATGCGCTTGAGTTGCCCGTGCTCACCGCCTGACCGACCGACTGAACGCCTGACTGACTGACCGACTGACTGACTGCCGTCGTGCCTGTGGAGGTCGCGTTGCCGAACCGCCGTGCCACCCGTGCTGCCGTCGCCGTACTGCTGTCCGCCGCCGTCGCGCTCGCCCTCGGCGCCTGCGAGTCCGGGCCCGGATCCGGAGGGGCCGCGTCGGCTCCGCCGGCCGGGAGTCCGGGCGGCAGTCCGGGGATCGTCGCTCCGGGACGGCCGGGCGAGCCCGCGAAGCGGGTGTCACCGGAGGAGGCGGCCCGGCTGATGCCGGACGAGCGCCCCAACAGCGCGGATTTCGCCTACGTGCAGATGATGATCACGCACCACCGTCAGGCCCTCACGATGACCGCGCTCGCGCCGCGGCGCGCCCGGTCCGACAAGGTGCGCAAGGTCGCGGAGCGGATCCAAGCGGCCCAGGCGCCGGAGATCGGCGCGATGGAGGGCTGGCTGAAGACCAACGGCGGGGCCCGGCCGCAGACCGGCCACGACCACCACACCATGCCGGGCATGGCCACGGAAGCCCAGCTCGCGCAGTTGGAGGCGGCGAAGGGAGAGGCCTTCGACACCCTGTTCCTCCGCCTGATGATCGCCCATCACGAGGGTGCCGTGACGATGGCGGCGGACGTCCTGAGCCAGGGCAACAACGTGCTGGTGGAGGAGATGGCCAACGACGTGATCGCCCAGCAGACGGCGGAGATCGACCGGATGCGGTCGATGTAGCGCGCGGGGCCGGCCGGACAGGCTCTGGGGCGCGCGTCGAAAGTCCCGCCTGCCCGGCCTGCCCTTCGGGCAGACGACGCTCCTTGCGAAACGCGCCCTAGTCGCCCAGGCGTTCGGTCTGGGCCTCGGCTGCCGTGAGGACGGCGTCGAGGAGGCCGGGGAAGAGGGCGTCGAGGTCGTCGCGGCGGAGGGTGTTGAGCTTGGTGGTGCCCCGGTAGAGCTGGCGGATCACGCCGCTCTCGCGCAGGACCCGGAAGTGGTGGGTGCTCGTCGACTTGGTGACCGGGAGCGCGAAGTGCGAGCAGGAGAACTCGGCGCCCTCGCCGCGGGCCATGTCCCGCACGATCCTGAGCCGTACGGCGTCGGACAGGGCGTGCAGCACGGGCTCGAGGCGGATGTCCTCGCGCTCGGGGTGCTCCAGGATCCGGGGGTTGGTCGCGGTCGTCACGGCTGCGGCTCCACGGCTCTGGGGGAAGGGGAGCTCCATTGTACGAGACTCTTCGTAGTTTGACAGGTGCCGTACTACGATGAGTATCGTACGACCGTCGCCCCGAGGCGGCACCCGTCACGCCGAAACGGAGTCCGTCATGAGCCCCGCCCTCTTCGAGCCCCTCACCCTGCGGTCCGTCACCGCCCCCAACCGGGTCTGGATGCCCCCGATGTGCCAGTACTCGGCGGAGCCGACGGGCCCGGGCGCGGGCGCCGCGGGCGACTGGCACCTCGCGCACTACGCCTCCCGCGCCACCGCCGGCGCCGGACTGATCCTGCTGGAGGCGACCGCGATCGCCCCCGAGGGCCGGATCAGCCCCTTCGACCTCGGCATCTGGGACGACGCGCAGATCCCCGGCCTGCGCCGGATCACCGACCTGCTGACCGCCCAGGGCACCGTCCCGGGCATCCAGCTCGGGCACGCCGGGCGCAAGGCCGCCACCGCGCCGCCGTGGCAGGGCGGCGCACCGCTCGCCGCGGACGAGGGCGGCTGGCAGCCGGTCGGCCCGAGCCCGGTCGCGTACGACGAGCGGCATCCGGTGCCGGCCGAGCTGACCGTCGCGCGGATCCACGAGGTCACGGAGCAGTTCGCGGACGCGGCGCGGCGGGCGCTGGCCGCCGGGTTCAAGGTCGTCGAGGTGCACGGCGCCCACGGCTATCTGATCCACCAGTTCCTCTCCCCGTTCAGCAACCGGCGCACCGACGCCTACGGCGGTTCCTTCGAGAACCGCGCCCGCTTCGCGCTGGAGGTCGTCGACGCCGTGCGCGCCGTCTGGCCCGAGGAGCTGCCGCTGTTCTTCCGCGTCTCCGCCACCGACTGGCTGGAGGAGGAGGGCTGGACCGCGGACGAGACCGTCCGCCTCGCCGCCCTGCTGCGCGAGCACGGCGTGGACCTGCTCGACGTGTCCACCGGTGGCAACGGCGGTCCGGCCCGGATCCCGGTCGCCCCCGGCTACCAGGTGCCGTTCGCCGCCCGGATCAAGGAGGAGACAGGGCTCGCCGTCGCCGCCGTCGGCCTGATCACGGAGAGCGGGCAGGCCGACAAGATCGTCGCGAACGGCGAGGCGGACGCCGTCCTGCTCGGACGGCAGCTGCTGCGCGACGCCTCCTGGCCGTACCGCGCGGCGCGCGAGCTGGGCGCCGAGATCGCCGTCCCGCCGCAGTACGCCCGGGCGTTCTGAGCCCGCTCGTCTGCGGCCGAGCCGTACAACACGCCTCTGACCAGGGGCGGAGCGGCCTCCGGGGGCCGTTGTCAGTGGTGGGGTGCAGACTGGCCCCTATCCGCGACAACGGCGTCCTGGAGGTGTCGGCATGACCGACGTGCTACTGACCGTGGGCACCCGCAAGGGGCTCTTCATCGGCCGCGGGCGAGACGGCCGATGGGAGTTCGACGCCCCTCACTTCAACGCGCAGGCGATCTACTCGATCGGTATCGACACCCGCCGCGCGGTGCCCAGAATCCTGGTCGGCGGGGACAGCTCCCACTGGGGGCCCTCCGTCTTCCACTCCGACGACCTGGGCGCCGGCTGGACCGAGCCACCCAGGCCGGCGGTGAAGTTCCCGAAGGACACCGGGGCTTCGCTGGAGCGGGTCTGGCAACTGCACCCCGCGCCCGCCCACTCCCCCGACGTCGTCTACGCGGGCACGGAGCCGGCCGCGCTCTTCAGATCCACCGACGGCGGGGAGTCCTTCGAGCTGGTACGGCCACTGTGGGAGCACCCCACCCGGGACCGGTGGGTTCCGGGCGGTGGCGGCGAGGCCGTGCACACCGTCGTCACCGACCGGCGCGACCCGGACGCCGTGACCGTGGCGGTGTCGACCGCCGGCGTCTTCCGCTCCCGTGACGGAGGCGCGAGCTGGGCGCCGTCGAACGACGGCGTGTCGGCGGTGTTCCTGCCGGACCCCGCCCCGGAGTTCGGGCAGTGCGTTCACAAGATCGCCCAGGACGCCGGGGACCTGGACCGGCTCTACCTCCAGAACCACTGGGGGGTGTTCCGCAGCGACGACGGCGGCGGACGCTGGACCGACATCGGCGAGGGCCTGCCCTCCGACTTCGGCTTCGCCGTCGCCGCCCACCCGCACCGGCCCGACACCGCCTACGTCTTCCCGATCAACGCCGACTCCGACCGCGTCCCGGCCGGACGCCGCTGCCGGGTCTACCGGACCAGCGACGCGGGCGGGACCTGGGAGCCGCTGACCAAGGGCCTGCCCGAGGGCGACCACTACGGGACGGTCCTGCGCGACGCCCTGTGCACCGACGACGGCGACCCGGCGGGCGTCTACTTCGGCAACCGCAACGGCGAGGTGTACGCGAGCGCGGACGACGGGGACAGCTGGCAGCTGCTCGCCGAGCACCTGCCGGACGTGCTGTGCGTACGGGCGGCGGTGATCGGCTGAGCGAGCGACGCCCGCGAGCGGCAGGTCCGCCGGCCGGTCCGCCGGCCCGTCCGGTCGGTCACCCCGCCCCGTACCGCTCCCGCACGGCCCCGTACGGCCCGCGGGCGTGCGGGGGCGACGGGGGGCCGGCTCGGCCGGCACGGGGCGTTGTCGGTGTGCGCCAGTAGAGTGACGGCGTGGCAGCACGACCGTTGAACGAAATCGTCGAGGCCGGGTGGGCGCACGCGCTCGCGCCGGTGGCCGAACGCATCGCCGCGATGGGCGACTTCCTCCGGCAGGAGATCGCCTCCGGGCGGACCTACCTGCCCTCGGGGGCGAACGTCCTGAGGGCGTTCCAGCAGCCCTTCGACGAGGTGCGGGTCCTCATCGTCGGCCAGGACCCTTATCCGACGCCCGGCCATGCCGTGGGCCTGAGCTTCTCCGTGGCACCGGAGGTGCACCCACTGCCGCCGAGCCTGGAGAACATCTTCCGGGAGATGCACACCGACCTGGGTCTGCCCCGGCCGTCCAACGGCGACCTCACGCCGTGGACCCGGCAGGGCGTCCTGCTGCTCAACAGGGCGCTCACCACGGCACCGAGGCGGCCCGGAGCGCACCGCGACAAGGGCTGGGAGGCGGTCACCGAGCAGGCCATCCGGGCCCTCGCGGCGCGCGGCAAGCCGCTCGTCTCGGTGCTGTGGGGCCGGGACGCCCGCAATCTGCGCCCGCTGCTCGGCGACCTGCCGGCCATCGAGTCCTCGCACCCCTCGCCGATGTCCGCCGACCGCGGCTTCTTCGGCTCGCGGCCGTTCAGCCGCACCAACGAACTGCTGCTCCGCCAGGGCGCCGAGCCGGTGGACTGGCAGCTGCCGTGACGACCGCCCCGGAGCGCGCGTTCGTCGTCGGGGTGGATTCCGGCGGCTCGGGACTGCGGGTCGCGCTCGCGCGACCGGGGCGGGGTCCGGCCGGGGAGGTCCGGATCGTGGAGACGGTCTCCTCCCCCGAGCCGGTGCCCACCGGCTCGGGCGGCATCGACGCCGGTCACCTGCTCGGCCGGCTGCTGCCGGCCGTGGACGCGATGACGGAACGGGCCGGCGGCGGGGCGGTCCTCGCGGTCGCCGTCGGGGCGGCCGGGATGGCGACGCTGGGCGACCGGCTGCGGGCCGAGCTGCCCGGGGCGTTCGACCGGGCCTGGGGCGTGCGGCGGTTCGCGCTCGCGGCGGACGCCGTCACCGCGTACGCGGGGGCGCTCGGGCAGCGTCCGGGCGCGGTCGTCGCCGGTGGCACCGGCCTGATCGCGATCGGCACCGACCTGTCCGGCTGGCGCCGGGCGGACGGCTGGGGCCATCTGCTGGGCGACTGCGGCAGCGGGGCCTGGATCGGGCGGGCCGGTCTGGAGGCGGCGATGCGGGCGTACGACGGACGGCGGGGCGGCTCGGCCGCGCTGCTCGCCCGCGCCGAGGAACGCTTCGGTCCGGCGGCGGGGCTGCCGGGCGCGCTGTATCCGCGTACCGACCGGCCGGCCGTACTCGCCTCGTTCGCGCCGGAGGTGGCCGCCTGCGCGGCCGCCGGGGACGCGGTCGCGGTGGGCGTCCTGGAGCATGCCGCCGCGCACATCGCGGAGGCGGCCACGGCCGTCGTTCCCTCCGGTCCGGGCGCCGAAGTGGCCCTGACGGGCGGACTGTTCCGGATGGGCGAGCCTCTGCTCGGGCCGCTGCGCGCGGAGTTCGGGGCGCTGCTGCCGGACGTCCGCGACGTGCCCGCGGCGGGCGAACCGCTGACCGGGGCGGTGACGATCGCGGCCGCGCTCGCGGACGGCTCGCTGCGTCTGCCGGAGGATCCCCGGCTGTTGCACATCACCAGGTAAGCAACCCTCCCCGACCACTTCGGACATAGCGGGGCAGAAGTCGCTCAGTCGCACCTCAGCGCACCGGGCGGCGTGCGAAACCAGTAGCATGCGGCGCCATGAGCTCCCCCACTGGGCCCACTCCCGGCCTGCCTGTACGAAGCCCGCGCCCGCGCCAGTCCGGGCGGCACCGCCGTCCTGAACCCGTGGCGGCGCCCGAGGGCGCTCCCACCCTGGTTCTCGCCGTTCCCGGCGCGCCGTCGGCCGCCATACGCTCGCTGGCCGAGGAGGTCGTGAGCATCGCCCGCTCGGAGCTGCCCGGCATCGAGGCCGAGATCGGCTACCTGGACGGCGACGACGCCGAGTACCCCGGCCTCGCCGCGGTGCTGACGCGCGTGGACGCGCTGCGCGCCGAGCGCTACGAGATCGCCGTGGCGGCCGGCCGCGAGGTCGCCGCCCCCGAGGGCCCCGCCGCGGTCGTGGTGCCGCTGCTCGCGGGCCCCGACAGCGCGCTGACCCGGCGGATCCGCCAGGCCGTGATGGACGCCGGCAACACCGCCGAGCTGACCGACGTGCTCGGCCCGCACCCGCTGCTCGCCGAGGCGCTGCACGTGCGGCTCTCCGAGGCCGGTCTGGCCCGCGCCGACCGCGCCCGGCTGTTCACGGTCGCCACGGCGGCCGACGGCATCATCCTGGCCACCGTGGGCGGCGAGGAGGCCGTGCAGGCCGCCGGCATCACCGGCATGCTGCTCGCGGCCCGCCTCGCGGTGCCCGTGATGGCCGCCGCGCTGGACCAGGAGGGTTCGATCGCGTCGATCGCCGAGCAGCTGCGCGGCGCCGGTTCGGAGCAGCTCGCGCTCGCCCCGTACCTGATCGGCCCGGAGCTGGCCGAGGGCCTGCTCGACGCGGCCGCGAAGGAGGCCGGTTGCGCGGCGGCCGAGGCGCTGGGCGCGTACCCGGCGATCGGCCGGCTGGTGCTCTCGCAGTACATGTCGGCGCTGGGCATCGCCCCGCAGCCGGGCGCGCCGGCCCGCTGAGGCGAGCGGCCGCACCAACTGACGCACGACCGTGACGGGAAGGGCCCGCACCGGAGCGCTCCGGTGCGGGCCCTTCCCGTTGCGCACGGGGCCCGCAGGCCCGTGCGCCCCGCGCCGAGCCCCGCAGTCCCGGTGGGGCCCCGCGCTGAGCCCCGGGGCCCCGTGGAGCCCGTCCCCGCGGGTGGCCGGCCGGATCAGCCGAAGACGACGCAGGAGGCGGCGGGGGCCGGGACGGAGCCCGCGCGCCCGGGCAGGCCGGTGTCCGGGTCCACGGTGAACCAGGTGACGTCGCCGGAACGCTCGTTCGCCGCGTACAGGTGCCTTCCGGAGGGGGCGAGGGTCAGGTCGCGGGGCCAGCGGCCGCCGCAGGGCACCGAGGCGACGAGGCGGGCGGTGTCGCCGGCCGCGTCGAGCGCGAGGACGGCGAGGGTGTCGTCGCCGCGCACGGCGGCCCACAGGAAGCGTCCGTCGGGAGCGGCGACCACCTCGGACGGGTAGCTCGGGCCGGCGGCGCCCTCGGGGACGACACGGGTCTCGCCGAGCGGTGTGAGCACGCCCGCCTCGCCGTCCCAGCGGCAGACGGTGAGGGTCGGCTCCAGCTCGTTCAGCACGTACGCGTGGGTGCCGGCCGGGTGGAAGGCGAGGTGGCGCGGGCCGGTGCCGGGCCGCAGCGCGGTCGTGCCGTGGGGGCGCAGTGCGCCCGTGGCGGGGTCGAGTGCGCTGATCGTGACGGCGTCCGTGCCGAGGTCGACGGCCAGCACCCAGCGGCCGCCGGGATCGGTCAGGACCTGGTGGGCGTGCGGGCCCTCCTGCCGGTCGGCGACCGGTCCCGAGCCCTCGTGCCGCAGCTGCCCGGCAACGGGGCCGAGGGTGCCGTCGGCGGCGCGGGGCAGGGCGCTGACGCTGCCCGAGGTGTAGTTCGCGGTGAGCACGTGCCCGGTGGCGACGGAGAGGTGGGTGGGTCCCGACGCGTCGACGGGGACGGGCGCGGCGAGCGGCCGGGGCCGGGGGCCGCTGACGTCGAAGACCGCGGCGGCGCCGTCCTCGGTCTCGGAGACCGCGTAGAGCAGGTTTCCGTCGAGGGCGAGGAACGACGGGTCGGCGACGGCGTCGCTCGATCCGGTGAGGGTGAGCGCGCCGCTCCCGGGGTCCGCGTCAGCCGCGAGCACGCCGTGTCCGCCCGCCGAGGTGAACGACCCGATGAACGCGCGCGTACGGCGCGGACCGCCCGCCTGGGCCGTCTGGGCCCCCTGGGCCGCCTGGAGCGTCTCGCCCGTCTGATCCGCCTGACCCGCCCGTGTGTCGCGCACGGCGCCTCCCCTGCCGTCGGGGCCGGTCACGGCAGACCGGCCGTCTCCGGGTCGACGTTAGCAGGAGGTCTAGACCAAAGGGGGGATGCGCGGCATGCCGTCACCCGGCCGCACTCCCGGCGGCGGGGGCGGGAGTGCGTCAGGCCGCGGGGACGAGCGGGGAGCTCGGAGCCGTGCGCAGCGGGGTCGCCAGCGCGGTGAGGGCGTGCTCCAGCGTGTGGAGGTGACCGAGGGCGGCCTCCGCGCCGGGGTGGTGGGCCGGGAGCGCGGCCGCGGCGGCGTCGGCGGCGCGCACCGGGGCGGTCGGCGGGACCAGGGCGTGCACGGCGTCCTCGACGCGCCAGGCGGCGGCCGCCAGGCGGGCGTCGTGCGAGGCGTCGGGGTCGGCCGCGACGGCGGCGAGGCCCCGGCTCGCCCGGGCGCAGTCGTCGAGCAGCTCCAGGACGTGGCGGGCGCGGGCCTTGCGGGCGCGCAGCGGGCTGAGCGGGTGGACGAGCGGCGCCAGGGTGAGCCGCACCCGGGCGAGCAGCAGGTCGAGCTCGGCAGCGTGGGCAGCCGGGTCGGCGTGCGGGTCACCGGCCAGCCGGCGGGCCGCCGCGGTGGTGCAGGCGTGCACGCAGGTCACGGCCCGCTGGATCCAGGCGTTGGTGGCCGCGTGGGTGGTGACGGGCAGCAGGGCCACGCCGACGGCCGCGCCGAGCGCGCCGACGGCGGTCTCCTCGAACCGGAGCAGCAGCAGCCCCGGGTGCAGGACGCCCAGCAGGCCGTACAGGAGACCCGCCATGACGGTCACGAAGAACATCATCCAGCTGTACGAGAGCGGAGCGGTGTAGAAGATCCCGAAGACGCAGACGGCCACGAGGGCGGCCGTGGGGGCCGGGGCGCCGCCGAGCGGCAGGGCGACGAGCAGTCCGGCGGCGATGCCGGTGACGGTGCCGACGACCCGGCGGAAGCCGCGGACGAGGGTCTCGCCGCGCGAGGCGGTGTTGACGAAGATCCACCAGGCGGTGCCGACGGCCCAGTACCAGCGCTCCTGGGACAGGATCTGGCCCGCCGCGAGGGCGACGGCGCAGGCCGCGGTGGCCTGGAAGGCCTGCCGGGTGGTGGGCCGGTCGAGGCCGGTGCCGGGCAGCGGCGCCGGCGCCGCGGGCGGCGGCACGCGCCGCTCGACGCACCAGAGGACGAAGCGGACCGCGCCGACCACGCCGAGGGCGAGCAGCACGGCGCCGAAGAGTTCCGGCAGCTGTGCGGGCACCGCGTGCAGGAACTGGGTCACGAAGAACTGCATGAAGGCGAAGATGCCGAGGGCGTGCCCGCGCGGGCCCCAGCGCCGCGCGTACACGCCGGCGAAGACCACCAGGAGCCAGGCGAGATCGCGCGGCAGCGGGGCGCCGTGCAGCAGGGTGGCCAGCGCGAGGACCGGGAAGCCGGCGAGCGGCAGCAGTGCGGTCGTGACCGCCTGGCGGCGCACGGTCGGGTCGGCGACCGTGAACATGGCGAGGAGCGCGGCCAGACCGGCGGTGATGGACGCGGTGAGCGAGAGGCCGGCCAGTTCGGCGGCGGCGACGGAGAGGCCGACGGCGAGCACGGCGCGGCTCGAGACCCGCAGCCGGACCTTGCCGGGATCGGGCGCCACGCACATCGTGCGCAGCAGCCGTCCGAGGAGAACCAGACCCTTCTTCATGACGGACGTTCCGCCCCCGCTTCCGAACACACACCCTCTTCACGCACACGCAGGTACACATGACGAAGGCGCCGCGGGTCCGGAACCCGGCCACCCTGCCGGTCCGGCGCGTGCGCGGCGCCATTGTTCGTCCAACTCGTGTAAGAGGAAAGCATTCGTCCGCCCACTGGCTCAACCGGCAGGCCGGAGACTGTGCCATTGGTACAGTCGGGGACGGGAAACCTCGGCCAGAAGGAGGCCAACGGACCATGACGGTGGACGAGCTCGACACCCGCATCCTGCGGCTCCTCATCGAGCAGCCGCGCACCAGCGTCCGCGAGTACGCCCGGATCCTCGGCGTGGCGCGCGGCACGGTGCAGGCCCGGATCGACCGGCTGGAGCGGGACGGAGTGATCACGGCCACGGGCCCGGTGCTCTCGCCCGCGGCGCTCGGGCACCCGGTGCTGGCGTTCGTGCACATCGAGGTGACGCAGGGACATCTGGACGAGGTCGGCGACGCACTCGCGAGCGTGCCGGAGATCGTGGAGGCCTTCTCCATCACCGGCGGCGGGGACCTGCTGACGCGGGTGGTGGCCCGGGACGCCGGTCATCTGGAGGACGTGATCCAGCGGCTGATCCAGCTGCCCGGGGTGGTCCGCACCCGCACCGAGATCGCCCTGCGCGAGCGGGTGCCCCACCGGCTGCTCCCGCTGGTCGAGGCGGTGGGCCGGAGGGGCGGTACCTGACGGCGCGGGGCGGGTCCCGGCCGTGGCGGGGTCCCGGGCCTGGCGCGGGCCCGGACCGTGGCGGGCTCCCGGCCCGGCG
>NZ_SDOY01000079.1 GCF_004117935.1 Streptomyces roseicoloratus
CGGCTCCGGCCGCCGAGGCTCCGGCCGCCGCTCCGGCCGGCGCCCAGGGCACGGACGTCGTCCTGCCCGCGCTCGGCGAGTCCGTCACCGAGGGCACCGTCACCCGCTGGCTGAAGTCGGTGGGCGACAGCGTCGAGGCCGACGAGCCGCTGCTCGAGGTCTCCACGGACAAGGTCGACACCGAGATCCCCGCCCCGGCCTCCGGTGTGCTGCTCGAGATCGTCGTCGGTGAG
>NZ_SDOY01000013.1 GCF_004117935.1 Streptomyces roseicoloratus
CCCGCGGGCCGCCGCGGGCGGCTGGGCGGGGGACCCGGTGTCCGGGGTCCTGCGGGGAGTTCGCATGGCCTCCTCGTTCCTTCGTTCACGGACCCGTGGAGCGGCGGGGTCCGGTGGTGCTGGGGGTGTACGGCCCGCTGGTCACGCGGCGGCGCTCCGGTCGGCGCGGGCCGCGCCTTCTGCCTCAGGGCCGGACCGCCGAGGGCGGCGCCCCCGCGGAGAGCCACGGGAGGGTCGTCGGCACGGGTCCTGTGGACGAGCCGCCGGAGACAGGCGCCGGGAGCGAGACCACCGGGCGGCGGGCCGCGGGGACGGGCGGCACCGGCGGCGGTTCAGGTCCGGGCGTCGTGACGGCGGTGGGGATCGGCCGGGCCGTGGACCGGGCCCGAGTGACGGGCGCAGGCCGGTGAGGAGCGCTCGGGAGGGCCCGGCTCCGCCGCCGGGCGGTAGCCGGGCGGTGCCACGTCCACGGCGCGTTCGTCGGGCTCGGTCAGGCGCTCGGCGGAGGCGTACGCGGCTCGCTCGCGAGCGCTCGGCGACAGGGCGACGAAGGCCGCGGTGATGAAGAGATAGGAGCCGAGGCCGACGGCGAGCGGGAAGATGAACTGCATGGTGGTGGCGCCCGGGAGGCCCGCCGAGGACGGCGACACCTCGACCCGTACGGCGAACATGCCGGTGTAGTGCATGCTGCTCACCGCCGCGCCCATGACGAGGGAGGCGAGCGCCACCGCCGCCGGCGCGTGGATGTTGAGGGCCGCCCAGAGTGCGGCGGTGGCGGCCACGACCGCGATGACGACGGAGAGCACCACGAGCAGCGGGTCGTACCGCACCTGTCCGTGCAGCCGCAGTGCCGCCATGCCCAGGTAGTGCATGCTCGCCACCCCGACGCCGGTGGTCAGGCCGCCGGCCAGGAGTGATCGGACCCGGTCGCGTCCGTATCCGACGGCGAAGACGCCGACGCCCACGACGGCCATGGCGACGACCAGGCTGAGGAGGGTGAGGGGAACGTCGTAGCGGATGTCGGTGCCGGTGACGCCGAAGCCCAGCATCGCGACGAAGTGCATCGTCCAGATGCCGGTGCCGATCGCCGAGGCGGCGGTGAGGAGCCAGTTGCGCCGCGAGCGGCCGGTCGCGTCGAGGGCGCGTACCGTGCAGCGCAGTCCGAGGGCGGCGCCGATGCAGGCCATCGCGTACGACAGCACAGGTGTCAGCCAGCCATAGGCGGCGTGGTCCAGGTGTCCCATGACCCAGGGACGCTAGTGCGCGCCTGGGGGCGCACCCGGGGCGCATTTCGAAAGCTGATGGAATATGACAGAGAGATGTTTCCGAACGATCAGGACCGTCTCGAACATGCGCACCGATCGTTCACTCACACAGGGGAAGTTCGGGGCGCGACGGGCGGAAATCTCCCCCCTGTGGGTGACGCGCCCCTGAGAGATCATGGGTCACATGAGCGATGACCCCACGCATGTACGGGAGTTCTTCGGCGTTCGCGCCGCCGACTGGGACCGCAGGTTTCCCGACGACGGGCCCGCCTACGCCGCCGCGGTCGCCGAGATCGGCCTGCGCCCGGGCGACGCGGTGCTCGACGCGGGCTGCGGCACCGGTCGCGCCCTGCCGCCGCTGCGGGACGCGGTCGGCCCCACGGGCACCGTCGTCGGGATCGACCTGACGCCCGAGATGCTCGCCGAGGCGGTGAAGGCCGGCCGTGACCGGATCGGGAGCCTGATCCTGGCCGACGTCGCCGGGCTGCCGCTGCGCGCCGGCGCGCTCGACGCCGTCTTCGGAGCGGGGCTCGTCTCCCACCTCGCCGACCCGGAGCGGGGGCTGCGCGAACTGGCCCGGGTCGTCCGGCCGGGCGGCCGGCTCGCGCTCTTCCACCCGATCGGCCGGGCCGCACTCGCCGCCCGGCACGGCCGCCGGATCACCGACGAGGACCTACGGGCCGAGCCCAACCTGCGCCCCCTGCTGGCCCGTTCCGGGTGGGACCTGGTCTCCTACACCGACGAGGAGGACCGCTTCCTGGCCCTGGCCGTACGCCGTACGCCGTGACCCCGTGCGGCACCGAGCCCCGCCCTCGCCCCAGCACCGCCGCCTCCGGCCGTTCCGCGGGCCGGCGATCAGGAGGGCTCCGGCTCTCGACGGACAGGTTACTCACTGGTTAGGGTGCGCCGACGACCAGATGGGGAGGCTGACGTGGGCGGAACGGAACCCACCGCGACCGGCGCGGCCGACGCCGGCGCGCCCGGCGACGACGACTCGCTGTACGTGCTGACGGCGGCGCTGCTCACACCCGCGCAGTTCCCCAGCGTCCTCGGCGACGACTACCCGGCGGCCTGCGCGGCCCTGCGCCTCGAGCCCTACGCGGAGGGCTACGGCCTGGTGCTCGGACAGGACGGCACGGGGGCCCGCTGGACCGTGGTCGTCGACGACGTGTCGCTCGTCGCGGTCGCCATCGCGTCCTGGGACTGCGGCATGGCGTACGACCTGTCCCCCGACGAGCGGTCCGTCGTGTCCGCCCTGCCCGGCTGGCCGCTCGCCGTCGCCACCGCCGCGCCCGGACTCCCGGCGCCCCACGACCCCGCACCGGAGGAGGGCGCCCCGGCACCGCTCGCACCGCCGGACGGCGCGGCCTGGGGGCCGGCGCAGCGACGCCAGGGCGCGGACATGGTGGCGCTGCAGTGGAACGAGTGGCGTGCCCGGATGGACGACGGCGCCGAGGACGCCGACGGCACCGGCTCCGGGGAGACCAGGGACGGTGCCGGTGCCGGGGGCGGGAGGGGGTCCGAGGGGCCCGGGTCCGACCCGTACGAGGGTGTCCGCCGCGCGTTGAAGGAGCTCGGCGAGTACGTCGCCGAGGCGCCGCCCGTCGGCCGCGTGCGGTCCGGTTTCGCGGGCGGCGAGGCCCGGATGCTGCGGGCCGACGGTCCCGGCTGGTCGCTGGTGGCCCGGACCGACGACATGGCCTTCGTCCTGCTCGACGACGAGCCGCACGAGGTCCTTCCGGTGACCCGCGGTCCGAAGCTGCCGGCGCTGCTCGAGTCCCTGGACGCGATGGCGGTCCGGCCCAGCTGACCGCCGGCAGGCGGCGTCGCCGCGGCCTGGTGACCGACGGCGCCGGGGCCCGGGGACCGACGGCTCGGAGGCCGCCCGAGGGCCGGCGGCACGGGGGCCGAACGGCTGACGGATCTGCGGCCGGACGGGCCCATGCCGGCAGGCCCTACGCGGTCGGCTCGCCGCGCAGCGGGGCGCCCACCTCGTGCAGGTGGCCGAGCGCCTGGCGGTAGGAGTCGACGAAGCCGGTCTCGGTGTACGGGATGCCGAGCGCCCGGCAGTGGGCGCGGACCGCGGGCTGGGCGAGCCGCAGGTGCGGGCGCGGCATGCTGGGGAAGAGGTGGTGCTCGACCTGGTAGTTGAGGCCGCCGAGGAACCAGTCGGTGAGGGCGCCGCCCCGGATGTTGCGGGAGGTCAGCACCTGACGGCGCAGATGGCCCCAGGAGTCGCCGTCCGGGTGGGCGTCGGGCA
This sequence comes from Streptomyces roseicoloratus, assembly GCF_004117935.1. Classification (GTDB taxonomy): domain Bacteria; phylum Actinomycetota; class Actinomycetes; order Streptomycetales; family Streptomycetaceae; genus Streptomyces; species Streptomyces roseicoloratus. The sequence continues at coordinate 3,526 of NZ_SDOY01000013.1, forward strand.
TCTCCATGCCCTTGTGGTTGGGCGCGAAGGCCATGCCGAGGTGCACGCCGAGCAGCATCTGGTGGAGCAGGGCGAAGACGAGGGCCTGGGCCGGTGTCAGCAGGGTGAGCAGCAGGGCCGCGTATCCGGCGACGTGAGCGAGGAGCAGGGCGCCTTCGACGAGGCGCTCGCGACGGCTGCGGCAGGGGCCGGTCCGGGAGAGCAGGGCCTGGACGCCGTACACCTTGAGCGCGATGCCCTCGAGCGTGGTGAGCGGGAAGAAGAGCCAGGCCTGGTGGCGGGTGAGCCAGCGGCGCAGTCCGGTGCGGCCGGCGGTCTGGTGGGCGGCGAAGACGAGGACGTCCGCGGCGACGTCGGGGTCCTTGTCGAGGTGGTTCGGGTTGGCGTGGTGACGGTTGTGCTTGTCGTTCCACCACTCGCGGCTCATGCCGAGCAGCAGGTTGGCGTGGACGAGCTGGACGGCGCGGCCGAGCCCGCGCCGGTCGGTGATCTGGGAGTGGCCGGCGTCGTGGCCGACGAAGGCCATGCGGGCGGAGAAGAGGGCGAGGGGCAGCGCCAGCGGAAGGGCCCACCAGGAGGGTCCGATCAGGGCGAGAGCGGTGATCACGGCGGCCACGCCGAGAAGGTTGGCGGCGATGTCGCGGGCGTACCAGCCGGTGCGTCGTTCGAGCAGGCCTTGCTCCTTGACGGTGCGCAGGAGCGGGGCGAACTCACTGCCGCCGCCCGCGGCGGGCCGACGGCGGCGGGCGGAGCCCGGTGCGGGCACGGCGGGCGGCGATACGGGGGCGTCGATCGTCGCTGTGGCCTGAGGCATGGCGGTCTCCGGGGTCCGTGGCGGGGCCGTGGAAGGGGCCTGGGGAAGACCGTCGCGAGGACCACGCCGGCCTGGAAAAAACCTAGGGAGCCCTGAGCGTCCGGACCATGGCGTCACCACCCGGGCCCGCTCGGGGGCCGGCCCGGGGGCCGGGGGTGGGGCCGGCCCCGGGTCCGGGGTGGGGTCTGCCCCACCCCGACGGGAGGACGTGACGGGGATCACGGGCGCGGGGCGTACGGGAGGGCGGGTCGGTGGAGTACCCTCGGCCGCTCGACCCAGTAGTCAAATTTGAGGAATGTGTTGTCGCAGTCTCCGCCGCAGTCGCTCCCGTCCTCCTCCTCGCACCCGGTCGCGCCCCGGGACACGCCCGCACCGCCGGCCGGTCACGCGCGCGCGTCCGCTCTCACGTCCACGCTCGGTTCCACGGCCACGACGGCGACCGTCACCACGGCCCTCGCCGACGAACTCGCGTGCTGCTCCGCCGTGTTCCTGCCCGCCGATCCACCGCGCGCGGGGCGGGTCGCCTTCTGGTCCGACGAGGCGCCTCCCGCCGACGACGGCGCGCTCACCCCGCTGACGGTCCTCGACGTCGTCGACGAGGACATCCGGCCGCGGACCGTACCGGCGCTCCTGCTGTCCGTGCGGGACGCCCTGCCCGTCCTCGCACGGGCGCGCTTCGCCGCGGACCGCTCGCCGTCGGCGGCGTTCTGGGGCGCGGCCGCGCTGTTCTCCCTCGACCTGGTGGCCCGGGGTCTGCTCCTTCCGGGGCTCACCGCGGGCGACCTGGACGCCTGGCGGGTCGGTCCGCTCGGGGCGGAGGAGGTGGCGGCACTGCGCGACCTCGCGGCCTCCATGCCGCCGTCGGCCCACGCCGTACCCCTGCCACCCGCCGAGGCCGACGGCGAGGGCCTCTTGCTGCCCGAACCGGAGGAACTGCTCCGGGCGTTCGCCGACGCCGTCGCCGACGTCCTCCCCCGGACCCCGGCGGCGCCGCTCGCGGCGGGCGGTCGGGCCTTCGCCGCCGACGAGCACCACGCGCCGCGTGCGCTGCCGGAGCACCGTGCCTGGGCGGCGGACGTGGCCGCCGGACACAACGCGGGAGTCCGACTGTCGCTGCGCGTCGAACTGGTGACGGGGCGGGGGACGACGGGGAGGCGGGGGAACGCCCAGGCGACCGCAACCGCCGGGTCGGGGAACGACCGTGCCGGGGAAGCCGAGCCCGCCGAGGTGACGTCCGCGTCGTCCGGGCCCGGATCTCCTTCCCTTTCCGCGTCCGCCCTCCCCTCCGCCTCCGCGTCAGCCTCAGCCTCAGCCTCAGCCTCAGCCTCAGCCTCAGCCGTGAACGACCTGCTCGGCGACGGGGCTTCGGTGCCCTCCTTCCGTGTCGTGCCGCAGTTGCACGCGGTGGCCGACCCCGCGCTCGTCGCGGACGCGGCGGATCTCTGGACCGGTACGGCGCCCACGCCCGGCGCGGCCGACGGCGCGTTCGGGTCGCGGGCGCGGATGGACGCGCTGCTCGCGCTGCGCCGGGCGGCGCGCGCCTGGCCCGCGCTGTCCCCGCTGCTGACGGCGGCCGTGCCGGACGCCGTGGACCTGGCCGACGAGGAGGTCGCCGAGCTCCTCGGCTCCGCCGGCCGCGCCCTCGCGGCCGCCGGCGTCCGTGTCCACTGGCCGCGCGAACTCGCCCGCCGGCTCACGACCACCGCCGTGATCGGCCCGCCCTCGGAGCCGGACGGGTCCGTCGCGGCGGCCCAGGACGGTCGGGGTGACGCACTGCCGTCGTTCCTCTCGGCGGACAGACTGCTCGCCTTCAACTGGCGCTACGCGATCGGCGACCAGGAGCTCACCCGCGAGGAGCTCGACCGGCTCGCCGAGGCCGGCCGGCCGCTGGTGCGACTCCGCGACCAGTGGGTGCTCGTCGATCCGGAGGAGGTGCGCGGCGCCCGGTCGCGGCAGGACCGCCGGCTGAACCCCATCGATGCGCTCGGCGCCGTACTGAGCGGCACCACCGAGGTCGACGGCCGCCAGGTGAAGGTCCGGGCGTCCGGCTGGATGGAGCGGCTGCGCGCCCGGCTCACCGCTCCGGAGAGCACCACTCCGCCGGGCACCGATCCGGCGAGCGCCACTCGGGGAGGAACCGCTGCCGGGACCGCCCCGGACGGCTCCGCTCCCGACGGCAACGCTCCGGAAGGCGGCGGAGTGGAAGACCGCGAGCCGGAGATCGCGCAGCCCGCCGCGCTCGCGGCGACGCTGCGCGACTACCAGCTGCGCGGCCTCGCCTGGCTGCACCGGATGACCTCACTCGGGCTCGGCGGCTGCCTCGCCGACGACATGGGTCTCGGCAAGACGATCACCCTCATCGCGCTCCACCTGCACCGGCAGTCGGACCCGGACACCGCCGGGCCGACCCTGGTGGTCTGCCCCACCTCGCTCATGGGCAACTGGCAGCGGGAGATCGAGAAGTTCGCCCCGGGTACGCCGGTGCGACGCTTCCACGGCGCGGTGCGCACGCTGGACGGGCTCGCCGACGACGGCTTCGTCCTCACCACGTACGGCACGATGCGGCTCGACGCGGCGCGGCTCGCCGCCCGGCCGTGGGGACTGGTCGTCGCCGACGAGGCGCAGCACGTCAAGAACCCGTACTCGGCGACCGCCCGCGCGCTGCGCACAATCGGCGCCAGGGCTCGGGTGGCGCTCACCGGCACGCCCGTGGAGAACAACCTCTCCGAGCTGTGGGCCATTCTCGACTGGACCACTCCGGGTCTGCTCGGCGGGCTCGGCGCGTTCCGCACGCGCTACGCCTCCGCCGTCGAGGGCGGTGGCGATCCGGCCGCGGCGACCCGACTCGCCGCGCTCGTCCGGCCGTTCCTGCTGCGGCGGCGCAAGTCGGATCCGGACATCGCGCCCGAGCTGCCGCGGAAGACGGAGACCGACCACGCCGTGTCCCTCACCGCGGAACAGGCGGGGCTCTACGAGGCGGTGGTGCGCGAGACGCTGACCGCGATCGCCGGGGCGGACGGGATGGAGCGGCGCGGTCTGGTCGTCAAGCTGCTCACCGGACTCAAGCAGATCTGCAACCACCCGGCGCAGTACCTCAGGGAGGACCGGCCGCGCGTCGAGGGGCGTTCGGGCAAGCTGGAGCTGCTCGACGAACTCCTCGGCACGATCCTGGCGGAGGAGGCGAGCGTGCTCGTCTTCACCCAGTACGTGGGAATGGCACGCCTCCTGGAGCGGCATCTGGCGGCGCGTGGCGTGCCGACCCAGTTCCTGCACGGCGGTACGCCGGTCGCCGAGCGGGAGGCCATGGTCGCCCGCTTCCAGGCCGGTGAGGCGCCCGTCTTCCTGCTCTCCTTGAAGGCGGCGGGTACGGGCCTCAATCTGACGCGGGCCGGGCACGTGGTGCACTACGACCGCTGGTGGAACCCGGCGGTGGAGGCGCAGGCGACGGACCGCGCGTACCGGATCGGGCAGACCCAGCCGGTGCAGGTCCACCGGCTGATCGCCGAGGGCACGATCGAGGACCGCATCGGGGAGATGCTGGAGCGCAAACGAGCGCTCGCCGACTCGGTGCTCGGCACCGGCGAGGCGGCCCTGACGGAGCTCTCCGACGCCGAGCTGGCCGAACTGGTCCGCCTGCGCGGGGAGGACGAGACGCGATGACCGGCCACAAAAACAAGGGCGGTCGTGGGCACGGCTTGGGGAACGACCCCGGCGGCGGTCCCGGCGGCCATCGTGAGAGCAGTCGCCGGAGCGGTCTCGCGAACGGCGGCAGGAACCGCTTCGGAAACCGAGGTTCAGCCTTGACGAGAAAGGACGACACGATCAGCGAGGAACGGACCTTCGCGGCACTGCCGCCCGTACGGGGCGGGGCGTTCGCCCGTACCTGGTGGGGCCGGGCGTGGCTCAAGGCGCTGGAGGACACGGCGCTCGACGACCGGCAGGTGAAGCGGGGACGGCGACACGCCCGGTCCGGCGCGGTCGGCGCGGTGTCGGTGCGGCCGGGCCGGATCACGGCGGTGGTGCAGGACCGGGACGGCACCGCGTACCGCAGTGACGTGCTGCTGCAGGAACTGTCGGAGGAGGAGTGGGACCGCCTGGTCGGCCTGGCCGCCGGCAGCGCGGGGCACATCGCGGCCCTGCTCGACCGTGAGATGCCGCCGCACCTGGTCGAGGACGCGGCGGCGGTCGGCATCGAACTGCTGCCGGGCATCGGTGACCTGGAGCCGGAGTGCGGCTGCGAGGCATGGGACCACTGCCCGCACACCACGGCCCTGTGCTACCAGGTGGCGCGGCTCCTCGACGAGGATCCGTTCGTGCTGATGCTCATGCGCGGGCGTGGGGAGCGGGCCCTGATCGAGGCATTGCAGGAGCGGAGCTCGGGACGGCCGGCCAAGCCGCCGGAGGACGCGGAGGAGGTGGCGGCGGCCGCCGGACGGCGGCGCTCGGGCGTGTCGGCGGAGGAGGCCTTCGCGAGCCGGTACTTCCTGCCACCGCTGCCCGCCCCGCCCGTGCCGCCCGCCGCCCTGGGTGAGCCGCCGTCGCTGGACACGGAGGCCGCCCCGGAGCCGGGGCTGGATCCGACGGCCCTGGAGTTCCTGGCGGCGGACGCGGCGGCCCGTGCCCGGATGCTGCTCACCGGCGTCGTCCCGCTCGGCGAGCCGCCGTTGACGGCCTCGCAGGACGCGGTACGGCTCGCCGCGGGCGCCCCGGCGCCGTGGATCGCGGCGCGACTCGCCGAGGGTTCGGGGCGCGAGCGTGCCGCGCTCGGCCTCGCGGTGCGGGCGTGGCGTCTGGGCGGCCCGGCGGCCCTGGCCGTCCTGGAGGAGGAGTGGCAGCCGGCCCAGGAGGCCCTGCGGCGCGCCGAGACCCGACTGGCGGAGGCCTGGGAGGCGTCCGAACGCCCCGCCCTCCGCCCGTCGGGCCCGGCCCGCTGGACGGTCGTCGGCACGGACACCCAGCTCCGCCTCGGCCCTGACGGCCGCTGGTGGCCCTACCGCGAGGAACACGGCGTCTGGGTCCCGGCGGGCCCTGCCGACCAGGACCCGGCGGCGGCGCTGGCGGGGCCGGCGGCAACGGCGGAGACGTAGGGCGGGCATCGGGCGGCGGCCCGGCGACACGGCTGCCAGGGCGGCGGCGTTGACGGGCGACACGCCACGGCGACGGGCTTCGGCGGCCCGCCCGGCCGGTCACCGCAGCGGCGCGGTGAGCCTGGCCGTCCCGGTCGGGGCAGCCAGGCTGCAGGCCACGGTGGTCTCGCCGAGCAGGTAGCTGGTGCGGTACGGGTACTGGACGAAGGTGGACCAGCGGGTGCCGAGCGGCTGTTCCGCGGCCTTGACCCGCAGAGGTACCCGGCACAGGGTGGCCGCCGCGTCCCGTACGGCGTCGTTGTCGGCGTACGCGCCGGCGAGGCGGAGCCGGGCCACGAGTTCGGCGTCGTGCGGCGTGTCGCAGGTCCGGCGGACGACGGTGCCGGGCGCGTCGCGATCGATGTCGAAGCAGTCGCCGACGCGCAGTCCGGCGTACGGGCTGGGGGCGGGGGCCGGCGACGTGCGCCGGGTCGCGCTGCCGCGCGGCCGGGGGGCCGTGGTGCCGGCGGCCGCCGGGGCGGAGGCCGGCCGACGGGAGGCGGTCGGCTCGCGCCGGTCGTCTTCGGCGGGCCGTCGGGCGTCCGGTCGCTTCGACTCCGGCGGAAGCGGCGACGGGCTCTCGCCCTGGGCTGCGGGCCGCTGCCCGGTCGAGGCGGACGGTGTACCGGAGGGCGCTCCGGCCGCCCGGCCGGCGGTGGTCCCCGAGGACGTGCCGGCCGCGCCGCGGCCGGCGGCGGCCGCGGCGGAGGGCATGGCGTGCGGATCGCCGTCGCCCGCGCCTCCGCGTGCCGTGACGGCGAAGGACAGGGCGAGGATCGCGGCGAGCGGCAGGACGACGGCGCCCGGCCGTCGCGGTGGCCGGGCGTCGCGGGACGATGATTCCGTGGGCGGGTGGAGCATGGGAACCAGGGTCACCCGTCGTCGTTCATGTCGCGAGCGATACCGGGGAGTTGGGGCTCGCCCGTACAGAACCGTGACATTCCCGCCGGTCCGGGATGCCGTGCGGGAAGGGCGCCGGAGCCGTGCCGCACCCGCGCGTGGGCGGCCTCCCGCCCGAGCGCTCGCACGGCCTCCCGGACGACCCGCTCCACCGGCCACTCCACCGCGGACCGCATTCCTGGTGCTCCTGGTCCCGCTCGTGCCTACAGACCGAGCCGGCGCTCGGCCGCGTCGACGGTCTGGGCGAGGAGGACGGCGATGGTCATCGGGCCGACGCCGCCGGGGACGGGCGTGATGAGGGAGGCGCGCTCGGCGGCGCCGGCGAAGTCGACGTCGCCGACGTTGCCGGGGTTGTAGCCCGCGTCGATCACGACGGCGCCGGGCTTGATGTCCTCGCCCTTGATGAAGTTCGGCTTGCCGACGGCGGCGACCAGGACGTCGGCCTCGCGGACGGCGGCGGAGAGGTCGGTGGTGCGGGAGTGGCAGTAGGTGACGGTCGCGTCGCGGCCGAGGAGCAGCAGACCGGCCGGCTTGCCGAGGATGGCGCTGCGGCCGACGACCACGGCGCGCTTGCCGGTGAGGTCGACGTCGTACGCGTCGAGCAGCCGCATGATGCCGCCCGGAGTGCAGGAGACGAATCCGGGGAGACCGAAGCCCATGGCGGCGAAGGAGGCCATGGTGACGCCGTCGACGTCCTTCTCCGGGGCGATGGCCTCGAAGGCGGCGCGCTCGTCGATGTGCGGGCCGACCGGGTGCTGGAGCAGGATGCCGTGCACGTCGGGGTCCTCGGAGAGCGCGGTGATCGCCGCGACGAGCTCCTCGGTCGTCGTCTCGGCGGGCAGTTCGACGTGCCGGGAGCGGATGCCGGCCTTCGCGCAGCGGTTCTGCTTCATCTTGACGTACGTCACGGAGGCGGGGTCCGCGCCGACGAGGACGGTGGCGAGGCAGGGCGTGGTGCCGGTGCGGCGGGTGAACTCGGCGGCGCGCGCGGCGGTCTCCTCGACCGTGCGGCGAGCGAGCGCGGTGCCGTCCATGAGGCGTGCGGTGCTGGTGGACATGGGCCACTCCTGAGCGTCGTCGATGACCGGTTGATCGCCCAGGCGCACGGCAGCGGCACGGCCGCGCGGGGTGTGCGCGTCCGCCGGACCGCTCCCTGGTGGTGATCCACCTCTAGCGCCAGTCACGGCCCGAGCCCCACTTTACGTGACGGCCGCGGCGGGGCGGACGCCCAGGGCATCCGGGCACGTCCGGCTGCCCGGCCGATCCCGATCCCGGTGCGGCGGTGGGACGGTGCGGCGGTGTGGTGGCGCCGCAAAGGCATCCCGACCTGACGGATTCCGCGGCCAATCGTGCTGGGGGATCCCGGTGCTCGGGGCGGCGCAAGTGGCGGGATCGGGTCCGGGGTTCGGGGGGCGGGGAGCGGCGTTCGCGCTGGTGCGCGTGGTGGTGGGGCGTGGTACGTGTGGAGGAGTTCGTAAATGATCAAGCCCACGGGGGAGGGCGATGAGTACCGCGCCGCAGCGGAGGCTCCTGGACGTTCGCATCCTGGGGCCGCTCGAAGTGAGAGTCGACGGGCACGTCCTGGAAGTGCCGGCCGCTCGGCAGCGCGCCCTGCTCGGGGCGCTCGCGCTCAACGCCGGGAGGAAGGTCGGCATCCCGTATCTGGCCGACTGCATCTGGGAGGACGCGCTTCCCGCCGATCCGGCCAATCAGATCGCCTCGATCGTGTCCGCGCTGCGCGGCACCCTGCGCCGGGTGGGAGCCCCGCAGGAGATCATCACCACCCGGCGGCCCGGTTACGAGCTGGACGTCGCGCACGGCGTCCGGGTGGACGTGGTCGACTTCCGCGCGGCCCAGCGCGAAGCGCGCGGGTTCGTCGAGTCCGGTGATCTCCAGCGGGCCCTTTCCCTGATGGAGGCGGGGTTGAGGCTCTGGCGCGGGCCCGTGCTCTCGGGTCCGGGCAGCCAGGCCCGGCAGCCCGAGACACGGCGGCTCGAAGAGGAGTACATCGCGCTGCGCGAGAGCTGCTCCGACATCCAGCTCGGCCTCGGCATGCACGAGGAGGTGATCGCCGGGCTGTCGGCGTTCGTCGAGGAGCACCCGCTGCTGGAGCGGCCACGCGCCCAGCTCATGCGGGCGCTGTTCGAGTCCGGGCGCCGGGCCGACGCCCTGGAGCTCTACCACTCCACCGCCGAGCTCCTCCGCGAGGAACTCGGCGTGGTCCCGGGAGGCGACCTCCAGCACATGCTCGAGGTCGTGCTGGCGGAGAGCCCGGAGACGTCGCGGAAGCCGCCGGTCGCCTTCCGCGCTTCGCCTTCCGGCGGACCGGAGCCCGGCGTCCCCTCGTTGCGGCAGCTTCCCGGGGACCTGCCGGAATTCGTGGGGCGGGAGGAGGAGCTCGAGACGGCGGTCGCGCACCTGGCGCGGCCGGAGGACGTGCGGGCCGCTCCCGTGGCCGTCGTCGTCGGGCCCGGAGGCACGGGGAAGACGACGCTCGCCGTCCACATCGCCCATCGACTGCACGACGTCTACCCGGACGGGCAGCTGTACGTGAACCTGGGCGGGATGAGCGGGAACCCGCTGTCTCCGCACGAGGCCCTGGGGCGGTTCCTGCGGGATCTGGGAGTCGCCGGGCCGGCCGTGCCGGACTCGCTCGACGACCGGTCCGCGCTGTTCCGCAGCCTGCTGGCCAAACGCCGGATCCTGCTGGTGCTGGACAACGCGGGCGACGCCGGCCAGCTGCGCCCGCTGCTCCCCGGCACCGGAAGCTGCGCCGTCCTGGTCACCAGCCGCGTACGCCTGACGTCCGTGCCCCACGCCCGGGTCCTCGAACTGGACGTCCTCGGACAGGACCAGGCCCGGCAGCTGTTCGGCCGGATCCTCGGCGCCGACCGCGTGTCCGCGGAGCCCGAGGCCGCCGCCGCCCTGGCCGAGTACTGCGGCCGGCTGCCGCTGGCCGTGCACATCGTCGCGGCGAAACTGGCGTCGAAGCCGCACTGGTCGCTGCGGAAGGCCGCGGCGCGGCTCGCGGACGAGCGCCGCCGCCTGGACGAACTCGCGCACGAGGGCCTCGAGGTCCGCAGCAGCCTCGAGCTGTCGCACCAGGGGCTCGAACCGCAGGCGCGTCGCCTGTTCCGCCTGCTTGCCCTGCTCGAGGCCGGGGACTTCGCCGAGTGGGTGTGCGGACCGCTCCTCGACATCCCCGTCGACGAGGCCGAGGAAGTGCTCGAAGAGCTGGTGGACGCCCGCCTCGTCGACGTCGTCTCGCCGCCCGGCAGCGACCGGACGCGCTACCGCATGCACGACCTGGTGCGGCTCTTCTCGGTGGAGTGCCTGGAGGAGGGCGAGCCGCAGGCGGCGCGCACGGCGGCGTTGCAGCGGACCGCCGCGACCACGCTGGCCCTGGCCGGTCTGGCGCACCGGAAGGTCTGCGGCGGCGACTTCACCGTGATCCACAGCCGCAGCGTCCGGCCGCCCGTCGACGCGGACATCGTCGAGCGCGTGGCCGCCGACCCGCTCGCGTGGTACGAGGCCGACCGGACGACCATCACCTCCCTGTGCGTCCAGGCCGCGGAGCACGACGAGGACGAGCTCGCCTGGGATCTGGCCGCCACGTCCCGGTGCCTGTTCAGCATCCGCTTCCACTTCGACGACTGGCAGCGCACCCACGAGGTCTCGCTTGACGCCACGCGGCGTCAGGGCAACAAGCGGGGCGAGGCGAGCGTGCTGCTGGGGCTCGGCGACCTCCACCTCACGCGTCGCGCGTACGACGTGGCCCTGCCGCTGCTGCGCCGCTCGCAGGAGCTGTTCGGGGAGGTGGGCGAGCACCACGGACGCGCCCTCGCCCAGCGCAAGGCGGCCTGCGCCGACCGGGTCCAGGGACGCACCGCCGAGGCGCTGGAGAGCTGGCGGCTGTGCCTGCCGGTCCTGGAGGAGGCGGGCGACCTCGAAGCGCAGGCGCAGGTGCTGCGCTGGACCGCGCAGACCCTGCTGGAGCTGGGGCGCGCCGACGAGGCGGAGACGTCGCTGCTCGCTGCGGAGCGCATGGCCGCGTCCTTCGCGGGCCGCAGTGCCGGTCAGGTACGGCTGGCCCGCGGCGACCTCGCGCTGTCCCGGGGTGATCTCGCGGCGGCGGACGAGAACTACCGCCGGGCGCTGGAGGTGACCGACCGGCTGGGTGACCGCAGCGGGAGCTGCGCGGCGCTGCTGGGACTGGGCACCGTCGACGTCCGGTCGGGTCGTACGGCGCGGGGCCGGGAGCGGCTGGAGAAGGCGCGGGCCGACGCGCGGGCCATTCAGGACCCGCTGCTGGAGCTGGAGGTCCTGCTCAGCCTGGCGGACGCGTGGGAGCGGGACGGCGAGCCGGGCGAGGCCCGCTCCCTGCTGACGCGGGGTGCGGAACTGTGCCGCCGGATCGGTGCCGCGTCGCGCCTGGAACGGTTCACGGCCGCCCTGTCGGCCCTGCCGCCGTCCCGTCCCGAGCAGCGGGCGGCCCTGCCCGCCCGGCCGTAGTGACCTGCCCGGCCGTCCGGCGGCCCCGTCGGCTGCGCCCGGCGGACGTGCGGTCCCGGGCGGGGCGGCGCTCCGCCTCAGGCCGGTGGAGCCGCCGGGAGGGACGTGACGTAGGTGTTGGCGCCTTCTCGGGCTCGTACCACCACGCCGGTCGGACGGCCGGTGTCGAGGGTCACCTGGAGCGTGCGTTCGTCGCTCCAGCCGCGCAGGCGGAACTCGCCGTCGCCGATGTGTTCCAGGGCGCAGAAGGGGCGGTCGGCCATGACGAGGAGCAGCGTGTCGTGGTGCGGGACGAGCCGCGCGGCGACGACGCCCCGCAGGAGCCGGTGCGGCAGGAGGTGTCCCGGCTGTTCCCAGTTCGCGAACGACTCGGGCAGGGCGAAGCGGCAGGCGTGGCGGGCCAGTTCGGCCGGTGCCAGCGGGATCTCCCGGCGTCTTTCGAGTGCCGCGGGAGACCGCAGGCGGGGGCGTAGCGCCTCGGGGAAGAGCTCGGCCACGGCAGCGGTGTGGTGCAGGTCGACGACGAGGTGCACGAGGCCGCCGGCCGGGTCGTTCACCAGGGCGTGCCGGCGCCAGGCGGCGGAGAACCACAGGCCGCCGGGGTCCCAGCGGTGGCTGCCGTCCGGGAAGACGACCTTGGTCCCCGGGCCGCTGACGATCGGCAGGTGGAGGCGGCACAGGCCCCACGGCGGCCCGTTCTTCGCAGCTCCCAGGCCCTTGAGGACGGCTCCGGGGGCCAGGGCCATGAGCCGTACGGCGCGGAGCGGGGCGGGGAGCGCGGCGAGGAAGGCGCGCAGGGCGGGAAGCCGGTCGCACCAAGGGGTCGGCGCGAAGCCCTCCAGGCCGGGGCCCGCGGTGTCCGTCCGGTGGGGGTCGCCGCCGGGGCTGCGCAGGGGCAGGACGCGCCGCCCCTCGGCGACGGCGAGGGGCGCGCCGCCGCGGGTCAGGGCGTCGACCTCGGCGCGCATCGCGGCGAGGTCGACGTCAGGGCCGAGGCCGGCCGCGGGGCCGAGGCCGACGGCGTTCGGCAGCGACCGTCCCTGCGGGTCGTGGATGCGCTGGAGTCCGCTCACGGTCTCACCCGAACTGGTCGAAGGCGAGCTTCAGGACCAGCACGCTCACCACCACGAGCAGCACCACGCGTACGAAGCCCGACCCCCGCTTGAGGGCGGTGCGCGCCCCGAGGGTGGCGCCCGCGATGTTGCACACGGCCATGGCGGCGCCGAGCAGCCACAGCACCTGGCCCTGGTACGCGAAGACCGCCAGGGCACCGAGGTTGGTGCCGACGTTCACGACCTTCGCGAGCGCCGAGCTCTGGAGGAACTCCAGGGCGAGCATGCTGGTGAAGATCATGATGAGGAACGTTCCGGTGCCGGGACCGAACACCCCGTCGTAGAAGCCGATGCCGCATCCCGCGAAGGCCACGGCGAGGAGCCGCCGGCGGCGGCTCACGGAGTCCGCGTCCTCGACGACCGATCCGAACTGCGGGCGGAACACGACGAACAGCGCCACCGCGATCAGCAGGGCCATGATGACGGGCCGGAACCAGCTCGCCGGCAGGCTGGAGGCCGACAGGGCGCCGACCCCGGCCGCCGGGACGGCGAGCAGGGCGGCCGGCAGCGCGACGGACCGGTCCAGCTTGGTCCGCCGCGCGTACGTGGCGGCCGCCACGGTCGTGCCGGTGATGGCGGTGAGCTTGTTCGTGCCGAGCGCGGCCGCGGGCGGCAGGTTGGGGAAGGCCATGAGGAGGGCGGGGATGAGGATGAGCCCTCCGCCGCCGACGACGGCGTCGACCCAGCCCGCGGCGGCCGCCGCGAAGAGGAGGCCGACGACAACCTCGACGTCCACTCAGAGCACCCCGGTGATCTTCGAGAGCGCCGGAAGGACGCGCGGCCGCGGCATCATGCTCTCGGCCCAGCGGGGCACGGAGCGCAGGGAGTAGCAGCGGCGCAGCCACCGGTCGTCGCCGTCGAACCGCGGGGTGAAGGCGGAACGGCCGTGCGCCGCGATGTGGTTGTCCACGACGACGAGGTCGCCGGGCGTGAGGAGCACCTCGTTGCAGGTCTCCTCCAGCGCTTCGGTGAGCGCCCGCAGCGCCTCGGTCGCGCGCGGGTCGTCGCTGGTCGTGGTGTGGGAGTTGAAGCGCATGAAGACGTACGGTTCGGCCCCGAACAGCACCGGGTGGAGACCGGAGGAGGGGCGGGGGCCGGCCAGGTTGCGGGAGAAGGAGGTGGGGTAGGCGCTGCGGAAGACGGGCCGGGAGAGGATCTCCCGGTGGTGGTCCGACAGCCGTCCGTACGCCTCGCGCACCGACGCGACCCGGGTGGCGGCCGTTCCCTCGTGGTCCTGACGCAGGCACAGCAGGCCGAGGAAGTCCGGGCGGAGGGGGTGGTGGACGTTCTCCGTGTGGAAGTCGAAGGCGACCGAGCCGCTGTTCTCGATGCGCGCCTCCTCCCCCGGCACGGGGTGGACCTCGTGGATCAGGGCACCGTTCTTCTCGTCCTCGTAGCCGACGAGGGTGCCGAGCAGGTCGGCCACCAGGGTGAGCAGGCCGGCGGTGCCGTGCTGCTCCGGCAGGGCGCCGGGGCCGTGGTCGAGGGGCGTGGTGGGCAGCTCGCCGACCGGAAGGCCGCGGAGCAGGAAGAAGCCCTCCCGCGAGGTGCCGGTGGCGAAGTCGAGCAGGCGGCTCCGCATCTCGGCGGGCATGTCGAGCAGCAGGTCGCCGTGGTCGAGGCCGGTCGCGTGCTCCGGTCGGCGGGTCGCCGCCCGCTCGGCCAGGTCCCACATGACGCGGGCCTCGGCTGCCGACAGCTCGTAACCGACCTGCGTCGGGGTGTTCGGGTGCACGAGTCTCTCCTGTGACTGGGATGGCCGTTCCTGGTTCTCGTGACCAGGTGCGGCCGACGCTACGGAGAGCCGGTGTCCTTCCGCTGTCATGTCTCTGTCGTCGCGATGTCCCGGTGTGACAGCGGGACATCGCGGCCCGCCGGACGGCATGCCGAGGCCGTGTGCGGGGCTCCCGGGCGAGGAGAGGAGGCGCCTGGACGGGTCGTGTCCGTCCGGGCCGCCTCTGGTCGGCCCCGCCGGAACGGCGGCGGGGCGGCCGGCGGGGCCGTCCCGAGCCCGGTCGCGTCGGCCGCGCCGCGGCCCGTCACACGCCGGTCAACGGTCGCCGCGCTCCCGTTCGCCCGGGCCGGCGCCGCGCGCGGGCAGGAGTTCCGGCCTGCCGAAGAGGAGGGCGTAGCCGGAGGGAAGTTGCCTGATGATGCGGTCGGTGAGGGCGGGGCCGGCCAGGTGGGCGACGGGGACGAGGACAGCGCCGACGTCCCAGCGGGTGGTGGCCAGGCTGCCGCCGGTGCTCCGGGCGATGTCCTTGACGAACTCCCAGCCGCCCAGCGGGGTGACGGCGGGGATCTGGGCGGTGAGGGTCAGCGCCGCTTCGAACGGCAGGCGGGCGGCGAGCTGGACGCGTTCGTCACCGACGAGCTGCCGTCCCAGTGCCGCGAGCACGGAGCGGACGGCCTGGTCGGCACGCTCTCGGGTCGGGTAGGCGCCTTCGTAGCGGACGCGTTCGAGGAGGCCGGTGTAGGAGGTCACACTGCCGTCGGTCGCGGCGGGGGCGGGGGCGGTCGTGGAGGAGGCGGTCGTGGTCTCGGCGTGGAGGGTCATGGGGTACGGGTCGCCGTTCTCTTCTGGCCCGGGCTCGCGGCCGGGCGGAGCGAACAGGTGTCGACGGGGTCGCCGGGCTCACCCGGGAAGGTGGGGCCGGCCGAACAGGAGCTCGTATCCGGGCGGGAGCTGCAGCAGCATCCGCTCCGTGAGTTCCTCGCCGGCGGCGTCGGCGGCGACGCTGAGCACGGCACTGACGTCCCAGGCCGCCGTACGTTCGGTGGCTCCTTCGATCCAGGCGGCCGTCGCCCGTACGAACCGTTCCGACGAGAGCGGTTCGGTGGCCTGGAGCGGGTTGAGCAGGACGACGGCGAAGGTCTCCGGGAGGTGGGCGGCGAGCGCGGTCCGCACGTCGCCGACGAGATGGGCGCCGAGCAGCGCCAGGACGACGCGGGCGGCCCGTTCGGCCTCCTGCGGGGTGTCGTAGTCGCCGCGTTCCTGCACCCGGTCGAGGAACGTCTGCCATCGCGGTCTCATCGCGACCCCTTGTGGACGGAGGATGCGGGTGGTGCGGAGCGCGGGAGCGGAGGGCGAAGGAGGGGAACGGTCGTCCTCCGCTCCCGGCCTGGCGGCGGATCAGCCGCTGATCTGCCGGCGGTCGTCCCCGCTGCCGATCGCGATCTTGCGAGGCTTCGCGCGCTCGGCGATCGGAATGCGCAGGGTGAGCACGCCCGCGGTGTAGTCCGCCGTGATCTTCTCGGTGTCGAGGGTGTCGGCGAGCATCAGCTGACGGGAGAAGACGCCGAGAGGCCGCTCGGACAGCTCCATCTGGACGCCGTCGGCCTTCTCGACCGGCCGGCGCTCGGCCTTGACCGTCAGCATGTTCCGCTCGACGTCGATGTCGATCGCGTCGACGGTGACGCCCGGCAGATCCATCATGATCACGTATGCGTCGCCCTCGCGGTAGGCGTCCATCGGGACGGCCGCGGGTCGCGACCAGGTGCCGCTCGCCCCCAGCATCTGCTGCGCGAGGCGATCGAGCTCGCGGAAGGGGTCAGTGCGCATCAACATCGGAAACACCTCCATCGGATCCGGCAGTGATTGCCAATGCGCTTCATCTGACTCCGTTGTAACATGTCAACGGATGGACGACAACTCCACCGTCAACGTTTCGACGACATGCTCCGAGGGTGATTCGATGGCCGGAGGCGACCACCCCGTCACGTTCCGTGCGGCCCTGGCGGCGCTCGCCGCGATCGACGAGACCGTCCGCGCGGCCGGGTCCGTGGACGCCCCGGTCACGCCCGCCGGCACCTCCCTGGAGGACGCGCTCTCCGCGCTGCTGCTCCTGCGCCGACTGCGCGAGCGGCTCGCCGACTGGGAGCCCGGGCTCATCGAGGCCGCGCGGGACGCGGGCGCCAGCTGGGCCGACCTCGCACCGCCGCTCGGCGTCACCAGCAGACAGGCCGCCGAGCGCCGCTACCTCCGGGTGCGTCCGGGCCGCCCGGGCGCCACCGGGGAGCAGCGCGTCCAGGCCACCCGCGACCGGCGCGCCGCCGATCGCAGCGTCACGAGCTGGGCCCGGGACAACGCCGCGGACCTGCGCCAGCTCGCCGGACAGATCACCGCGCTCGACTCCCTCGCCGACGTCCTGCGGCGCGACCTCAGCCAGGCGCTCGCGGACAGCGACCCGGCCCGCCTCCTCGAGCCCCTCGCCCGCACCCGCACCGCCCGTCCCCCGCTGCCCGCCGACCTGGCCGAGCGGGTCGACGTCCTCGCGCGCCGCACCACGGACCTCCGCAACGAGAGCGACCAGCGCCGCTCGGGCTCCCCACAGCCCTGACGGACCGGCAGGACGGCGAGGGCGTCACGGCCCGCGCTTCGACATGCGCTTCACCACACCCAGGTGAACCATGGAGAGAGGTCGTGCGTGCGGCAGCCGCAGGCGAGGGGGACGTCAGGGCAGTTGTTCCTGCTCCGGTCTCCAGAGGTGGCGAGCGTGGACGTTTTCGATGCCGTCGTCGTCGGTTCGGGATTCGGCGGCTCCGTGACGGCGTATCGCCTGGCCGACGCCGGCCTGAGCGTCTGCCTCCTCGAACGCGGGAAGCCGTTCCCGCCCGGCTCCTTTCCCCGCAGCCCCCACGAGACGGCCGGGAACTTCTGGGATCCGGACTCCCGGCTGTACGGGATGTACGACATGTGGAGCTTCTCGACGATGGACGCGCTCGTGTCCAGCGGACTGGGCGGCGGGTCGCTGATCTACGCGAACGTGCTCATCCGCAAGCCGGAAAGCTGGTTCGTGCACGAGTCGTTCGACGGCGGCTACGAGAACTGGCCCGTGACCCGCGCCGACCTCGACCCGCACTACGAGTCGGTCGAGACCATGCTGGCGGCGCAGAGGTATCCGTTCGACGTCGAGCCCTACCGGAGCACGCCGAAGACCCTCGCCATGCGCCGGGCCGCCGAACGGCTCGGACTTCCCTGGGAACTGCCGCTGCTGGCCGTCTCCTTCGGGGACCCTCCCGTTCCCGGTGCTCCCCTCGACGGCGGCGAGGACAACCTGCACCACAGCCCGCGCTACGCGTGCAGGCTCGTCGGCGAATGCGACCTGGGCTGCAACTTCGGCAGCAAGAACAGTCTGGACTTCACCTACCTCAGCGCGGCGCAGCGGCTCGGGGCCGACATCCGGACCCTGTGCGAGGTCCGCTCGTTCGAGCCGGTCCGCGAAGGCTTCCGGGTCACGTACCGCGAACACCGCGCCGCCGGCGATGATCCGTCGGCTCCTCCCGTACGGCGGACCGTCAGGGCCAGGCGGCTGGTCCTCTCCGCCGGCACGCTGGGCACGACGTACCTGCTGCTGCGGAACCGCAGTGCCTTCCCCGCGCTCAGCCCGGCACTGGGCACCCGTTTCTCCGGGAACGGGGACTTCCTCGGGCTGGTCCTCAAGGCCCGGGAGAGACGGGCGGACCGGCCCGGAGAGACGGTGCCGTCCCTGATGGAGCCGAGTCTCGGGCCGGTCATCACCAGTGCGATGCGGGTGGACCGGAAGGGCAGCGGCCCGAAGGACCGGGGCTTCTACATCGAGGACGCCGGCTACCCGGAGTTCCTCAACTGGCTCGTGGAGCACAACGTCCTCACCATGTCCAGCCGGGTCGGCAGGTTCCTGCTGCGCCGTGGATGGTCGCAGCTGACCGGGACCGCCCGGAGCCGGGTGGGACGCCAACTCGGCGACGCCCTGGGCAAGGGACTGTTCACGGCGACGTCGCTCCCGCTGCTCGGCATGGGAAGGGACGTCCCCGACGGCCGGATGTTCCTCCGGGACGGGCATCTGGACCTCGACTGGGAACTCGCCGCCTCCGACCCGTACTTCGAGCAGATGAACGCGACCATGCGGCGCGTGTCCCACAGCCTCGGCGGCCGCTACGCGGCCAATCCGCTGTGGCTGCTGAACCGTCTCATCACCGTGCACCCCCTGGGCGGCGTCCCGATGGGGAACGCGGCGCGGGACGGCGTGGTGGATTCCTTCGGCCGCGTCCACGGCCACCCGGGACTGTCGGTCGCCGACGGCTCGGTGCTGCCCGGCCCCGTCGGCCCGAACCCCTCCCTCACCATCGCGGCGCTGGCCGACCGGTCGGCCGAACGCCTCATCGAGGACCACCGGAAGAAGTCCGAGGCCCCGTCATGACGACCGGAAAGGGCGGCAAGCCCCGCGGCGGCCACCCCGGCACCTCCCCGCGCGCCTCCGCGCGCACGTCCCCGCACGAGAGCCCGCACACGTCCCCGCACCAGCCTCCGCGCCGGTCCCTCCTCCTCGCCGGCGGCGGGCTGAAGGTGGCCTACCAGGCGGGCGTTCTCCAGGTCCTGCTCGACGAGGCGGAGCTGACGTTCGACCACGCCGACGGCGCCAGCGGCGGCGTGTTCAACCTCGCGATGTACTGCCAGGGGATGTCCGGGCGCCGGATCGCCGACAACTGGCGCACGCTCTCACCGCTGAAAGGCGTCACCCCGAACTGGCGCGAGCTGCCGAAGGGGCCGTACGCCCGTTCCCTCTTCACCCTGGACGGCTACCGGCGCCACGTCTTCCCTCGATGGGGGCTGGACTGGGAGCGGATCCGGGCCGCCGACCGCGAAGCCACCTTCACCCTGTACAACTTCAGCGCCAACGAACTCGAGCCGGTGACCGCCGACCGCATGGACGAGGACCGGCTGTGCGCCGGGGTGGCGCTGCCGATGTGGTTCCCGCCGGTCGTCGTCGACGGCCAGACGTACATCGACCCCGTCTATCTGACGGACGCGAACGTCGAGGAGGCGATCCGGCGGGGCTGCGACGAACTGTGGATCATCTGGACGGTCAGCCGGCGGCACCGCTGGCGGAACGGCTTCGTGGCCAACTACTTCCACATCATCGAGACCACGGCCAACGGCCGGCTGCAGGACTGGCTGCGCCGGATCGAGGCGAGCAACGCCGCCCTCCGCGACGGCCGGGAGGGCGAGTTCGGGCGCCCGATCGAGGTCAGGCTGCTGAGCGGCGAGGTCCCCCTGAACTACCTCGTCAACTTCGGCCGGGACCGCTTCGCCCAGGCCGTGGAGCTCGGCGTACGGGACGCCCGCCGCTGGTGCGCGGAGCAGGGAATCCCCCGGAAGCCCGACGGGCCTCCCGACCGTCCCGAGGACCCGACGCGGCTGCGCTTCACCGAACGCATGGTCGGCCGTGTCGTCTTCGGGGAGACCGACTGCCGGAAGGCCGAGTCCTCGGCGGACCGGGCCGCCGCCGACCTCGCCCTGCACGTGACCGTCGACGTCCACGGCATCGACCGCTTCCTCTCCGACCCGGAACACGAGGCCGGGCTGCGCGGAGAGGTCCACTGCGAGGAGCTGGGCGGGCGCCTCCCCGTCGAACGCGGCACCTTCCAGCTGTTCGTGGAGCACACGGACCCGCAGCACCTGCGGATGCGCTACCGCGTGCACTTCCGCGACCGCGCCGGCCACCCGCTCACCCTGAGCGGGTACAAGGACGTCAGCGAGGACTCCCGCCTGGGGGTCTGGAAGGACACGACCGTCCTCCACACGCGCGTCCTGCGCGGCCACGTCGGCGCCGAGGAGGAGCCGGGCGCCGAGCCGGTCGCCGCGGGAACGGTCCGCATCCGCCCCGCCGACTTCCTGAAGCAGCTCACCACCTTCCGGGTCGAGGCTCCGACGCTGCCCGGCAGGGTGACCACCCTGGGGCGGTTCGGGCAGTTCTTCCTCGGCAAGCTGTGGGACGTGTACGCGCAGAACGTCCTGCCCTGGTCCCCTCTGTGAGCGAGGTGGAGCGACGTGGACTTCCGGCAGCTGCGCGAACACGCGGACGCCCTGCGGTTCACCCCGCAGGAGCCGGTGCGCTGGCTCGCGCCGAGGGAACTGGCGCGTACCGCGGTCAAGGTGGGCCTGGCCGCCGTGTTCGCCGGCTACTCGGACAAGCGGGAGATCCAGGGCGCGCTGGAGGCCGGTCCGCTGCGGGCGCCGCCGGCGGATCCCGACGCCGAGGAGATCTGGATCGACTTCGTCGCCGACCTCGGCGACGGATTCGAGGCGACGGCCTCGGTGGCGTACGCCCTGGGAGCGGACCGGCTCGACGTCGACGGTCCCGGCGCGCTCTCCGGAGGTCCGCTCCCCCGTGGTCCGCTCCCCCGTGGTCCGCTCCCCCGAGGCTCGCTGCTCGTCCTCGGCGGGGACGAGGTGTATCCGGTGGCGTCGGCGACGGCGTACGAGGACCGGATGAAAGGGCCCTACCGCGCGGCGCTCCCGTCGGCTCCGGACCGGCCCCTGATGGTCGCGCTTCCGGGCAACCACGACTGGTACGACGGACTCACCGCGTTCCTACGGATGTTCGCCCAGGAGGGCGAGATCGGCGGCTGGCGGACCCGGCAGACCCGGAGCTACTTCGCCGTGGAACTGCCGCAGCGCTGGTGGCTCGTCGGGCTGGACAGCCAGCTCGGCACCTACGTGGACGAACCGCAGCGGCGCTACTTCGAGACCCACCTCTCCCCGCGGCTGCGTCCCGGTGACAGCGTCATCGTCTGCTCGGCCCAGCCCACCTGGGTGCGCAGCGACGAGAAGCCCGACGCCTTCAACTCGCTGCACTGGTTCGACCGCACCATCGTGCGGCACCGCTTCGACCCGAAGACCCGCAAGCTCGAGGAGACGGGCGCCGCGATCCGGCTGTGGCTGACCGGCGACAAACACCACTACGCCCGCTACGCGGAGCGGCTGCCCGGTGACGGGGCGGCGGCCGGCGACTCCCTTCCGCCGGACCCCCGGCGGCGCCAGATGGTGACGTGCGGCCTGGGCGGCGCCTTCCTCGCCTCCACCCACAGGCTGCCGAAGGCCCTGCCGCTGCCGCCGGCCACCTCGCGCATGCGGAAGAAGGACCAGCCGCCGACGACGTTCGCCCTCGCGCGGCACACGTACCCGGACGCGGCGGAGTCGCGCTCGCTCACCCGCGCGATCGCCACGCCCTGGTCGCGGTACTGGCTCGCGCGGCGCAACCCCGGATTCGCCGTCCTGGCCGCTGCGGTGCACATGGTGCTCGTGTTGATCGCGTGCGCCGCGTTCACGCTGGCCGAGGGGCGGCACCATCCGGCCGGGGCGCTGCGCGGCGCCGGCACCGACGACCTGCTCGGTCTGCTCTGCGCGAGCGCCGCCCTCTTCGTCCTGCCGTTCGTGATCGGGTGGTGGCGGGGGCTGCTGCGCGAGCGTCGGCCCAGGGCGCCGTCCGGTCCGGTCGTGGCCGTGCTGTTCCAGGCGGCGGTCGCCGTCGCGGCGCTGGCCGTCACCGTCGCCCTGGCCCGCTCGGTCGCGTCCTCCTGGAACGGCTTCGCGCTGCTGGCGGTGCTGCTGGGCGTGGCCGCGGTGCTGGGCGCGGGTCTCGGCTCCCAGCTGTTCGCCCTGTGGGTGCTGTGGACGGACCACGGCCTGGTCGCGGAGTGGCAGATGTCCGGGCAGGCCGTCGACGACCACAAGGGCTTCCTCCGGATGCACCTCGCCCGGGACGGCACGCTCACCCTCTATCCGCTGGCCCTCGACGGGACGTGCCGGAACTGGAAGCTGGAGAAGGTCACCGACGCGGAGGGCGACTGGCAGCGGCCGGTGCCCGATCCGGCCCCGGCCGTGCGGCTCATCGAGGACCCGGTGGAGATCGCGCCGCACGGCCGACGGTGACCACCGGGAGAGCCGCGGAGGAGCCGCCCCGGATGCCGCGGCCTCCGGAGCGGGAGACGTTTCGGTGCGCGCCCGGCGGTGAGGCGTAAGGGACGACCCGTCCGACTCACCGACTGGGGGGCCCATGGAAAGCCTCGTCCGACTGGCGGTCTCCGTCGGCGGCTCCGCGCTCGCGGCACTCGTCGTCTGCCGCGCGGCGGACCTGCTGGCGCGGTTCGCCGACGCCCGGCACCCGGAGACACCGCTGTGGGGACTGCTGCGCCGCTGCCGCACACCGCTGTACGTCGTCGTCCTCGCCGCTCTGCTCCGCTGGAGCTATCCGGTGGCGGCGTCCGGGCAGGGTCCGTGGGACGACCGTGCCGAGGTGGTGAGCCGTGTCCTGCTGCTGTGCCTGATCGGCGGCGGTGCCTGGCTGACGGTGCGGACCGTGGCGGCCGTCGTCGAATCCTCGTACACGCGGTACGCCGGACGTGCACGCGACGCCGCACGGCTCCGTCGCGTCCGCACCCAGGTCACGCTGATCATGCGGGTGGTGAGCGTCGCCGTGGGCGTGCTCGCCGCCGCGGCGGCCCTCGTCACCTTCCCCTCGTTCCGCACCCTCGGCACGTCCCTGCTGGCGTCGGCCGGCATCATCGGCATCGTGGCCGGTGTCGCGGCCCAGTCGACGCTCGGCAACCTCTTCGCCGGGTTCCAGATCGCCTTCGGCGACATGGTCCGCATCGGCGACACCGTCGTCGTGGACGGCGAGTGGGGCGTGGTGGAGGAGGTCACGCTCACCTTCCTCACGGTCCGCACGTGGGACGAGCGACGCGTCACGCTGCCCGTCTCGTACTTCACCTCGCGCCCGTTCGAGAACTGGTCGCGCGGCGGCGCGCAGATGACCGGGTCGGTGTTCCTCCACTGCGACCACACGACCCCGGTCGCGCTCGCCCGTGCGCACCTGCGGGAGTTCCTCGCCACGTGCGCCACCTGGGACGGGCGCGCCTGGGACCTCGCCGTCACCGACACCTCGCCGACCGGCATCACCGTACGGGCGATCGTGACGGCCAAGGACGCGGACGACCTCTGGACGACCCGTTGCGCGGTGCGGGAGGAACTCGTCGCATGGCTCGCGCGGGAGCACCCGGGCTCCCTGCCCAAGGTCGTCACCGCTCCGGCGCCCGACGCCTCAGGCGTCCACCGTGAGTGAATCCGCGCGCGCGGCCTCGGCGGAGGCGGGAGCCGGCGCCGCGGTCGAGGGCTGCGTGGTCTTGCGGCGGCGGGTGAACACGCGGGACAGCGGCTCCGTGTAGCGGGCGGTGAGCGGGCCGATGACGACGAGGATCAGGACGTAGGCGGTGGCCAGGGGGCCGATGCGGGGTTCGACGCCCACGGCGAGTCCGGCGATGACGATGGAGAACTCGCCGCGGGCGACGAGCGTGCCGCCGGCCCGCCAGCGGCCGGCTCCGTGGATGCCCGCGCGGCGTGCGGCGTACCAGCCGGTGGCGACCTTGGTGAGCGCGGTCGCGAGGGCGAGGAGCACGGCGGGGACGAGGACGGGCGGGATGTCGGCCGGGTCGGTGGACAGGCCGAAGAAGACGAAGAACACGGCGGCGAACAGGTCGCGCAGCGGGGTGAGCAGCGTGCTGGCGCCTTCGGCCACCTCTCCGGAGACGGCGATGCCGACGAGGAAGGCTCCCACGGCCGCGGACACCTGGAGGTGCTGCGCGATGCCGGCGACGAGCAGCGTCAGGCCGAGGACGACGAGGAGGAGCATCTCGGCGTTGTCGGAGGAGACGGCCCGGCTGACCAGACGGCCGTGCCGGAGCGCGACGTACAGCACGGCGCCGACGGTGCCGAGGGAGATCACCAGGGTGAGCGCGCCGCCGGCGAGGCTGACGCCGGCCAGCAGCGCGGTCAGGATCGGCAGGTAGAGGGCCATGGCGAGGTCCTCGATGACCAGGACGCCGAGGATGACGGGGGTCTCCCGGTTGCCGAGGCGGCCGAGGTCGCCGAGGACCTTGGCGATGACGCCGGAGGAGGAGATCCAGGTGA
This sequence comes from Streptomyces roseicoloratus, assembly GCF_004117935.1. Taxonomy (GTDB): domain Bacteria; phylum Actinomycetota; class Actinomycetes; order Streptomycetales; family Streptomycetaceae; genus Streptomyces; species Streptomyces roseicoloratus. The sequence continues at coordinate 27,721 of NZ_SDOY01000013.1, forward strand.
CGCCGGCGAGCGCGACGGCGGCGACGGGTCCCCAGCCGAGGAGCAGGGCGGCGGCGGCTCCGGGCAGGGCGTTGAGGACGAAGTCGACGGCGCCGGACGGGTACTGGGTCTTGAGGCTCGTCACGAGTTCGGAGGCGCTGTACTCCAGTCCCAGCAGGAGCAGCAGCAGGATGACGCCGATCTCGGCGCCGGTGGCGACGAACTCCTCGCTGGCGGTGAGCGGGAGGATGCCGCCGTGGCCGAAGGCGAGTCCGGCGAGGAGGTAGAGGGGTATGGGCGAGAAGCCCACGCGCCCGGCGAGCCGTCCGAGGAGGCCCAGGGCGAGGATGATGGCTCCGAGTTCGATGAGCAGAGCGGTCGTGTTGTGCACGGGCGTCGGACCTCCGGGTCGGTTGGGTGACGGCGTCAGTGCCTTGCGGGCATCGGTGGGGACCCGATGCCCGGTGGAGCCGGCGTGCGGCAGGCATGAGGTGCTGCGGGGTGGAGAAGGCGTGCCGGTGGTGAGCGCGCCGGCGCACCGCGAGACGTGGGTGTCCGGCGCCGCGGTCGGCGTCGTCCGGTACGGGATCGGGCGGGATCGGGCGACCGGGTTTTCCGGTCACCTGGCGGCGGGCGTCAGGCGCGGCGGGCGGCGGTGCTGCCGGTATCAGGCACGCTGTCGCGGGCGGTGTTGTCGATGCGTACGGCGAGACGCACGACGCGGGCGTCGTCGGCGGGCAGGTGCACGGCGTGGCTGTTCCGCTCCATGACGCTCCCCTCCGTCCGACCGGCGGCTGCGATCCGCCGAACACCAACCCCAATGAGAATGAGCACTCTTCCGCTCAGTCGAGCGTAATGGCTCGGTAAAGAATCTTACCCTACGACCAATCCCGCATACAGACCGTAAACCCACATTGCGGGAAGAATCGATCCTCCGCGATCCCGGCAACCCGCACGGCCCCCGCGCGCGTGCCGCACCCCGCGGCCGGCCTGACCATGGCGTCATGGACGTCACCGAGGTGCTGCTGCCCGGCGTGGGCATGCGCTACGAGTTCACCGGCCACAAGGGCGAGCGGGTGGGCGTGGTGGCCCGGCGCACGGGGGACTTCGAACTCGTCCTGTACGACGCCGGGGACCCGGACGAGGGACGGACGGTCCTCGAACTGGACAGCGAAGAGGCGGACGCGGTCGCGGAGATCCTGGGCGCCCCGCGGATCGCGGAACGTTTCGCCGACCTGACGAAGGAGGTGCCGGGCCTGGGCTCCGGACAGGTGGAGGTGCGGCCGGGCAGCGCGTACGACGGACAGCCCCTGGGCGCCACCCGGGCGCGCACGCTGACGGGGGCCTCGATCGTGGCCGTGGTCCGGGGCGAGGAGGTGATCGCCTCGCCCACTCCTCAGCAGCTCCTGCGCGGAGGGGACGTCCTCGTCGTCATCGGGACCCACGAGGGGATCGCGGGCGTGGACCGGATCATCCGGGGCTGACCCGTGCGCACGCCGGTCGCGCTGCTGCTGGAGCTCGGCGTCATCCTGGCCGCGCTGAGCATCCTCGGCACACTCGCCCGGCGGCTGACCCTCTCCCCCATCCCCCTGTACCTGCTGGCCGGTCTCGCAGTGGGCGAAGGCGGCGTGGCGCCCGTGCCGGCGTCGGGGGAATTCGTGGAGACGGGCGCCGCGATCGGGGTGATCCTCCTCCTGCTCGTCCTGGGCCTGGAGTTCTCGCTGCCGGAGTTCGCCGTCGGCATGCGCCGGCACGTCCCGTCGGCCGGGGTCGACCTGGTGCTCAACGCCGTGCCGGGAGCGGTGGCGGGCCTGCTCCTCGGCCTGGACGGGCTCGGCACGCTGGCCCTGGCGGGCGCCACGTACATCTCCTCGTCAGGGATCGTCGCCCGACTGCTGTCCGATCTGCACCGTCTGGGCAACCGGGAGACGCCCGCGGTCCTGTCGGTGCTGGTCCTGGAGGACTGCGCGATGGCCCTCTACCTGCCCGTGATCGCCGTGCCGGCGTCGGGAGGGTCCTGGTGGCAGGCGGCCCTGGGCGCGCTGATCGCGATCACCGCGGTCCTGGCCGCGTTCACCGTCTCGTACCGCTGGGGGCACCATCTGGGCCGGGTCATCGAGCACCCCGACGAGGAGCAGCTCCTGCTGAGGGTCCTGGGGCTCACCCTGCTCGTGGCGGCGCTGGCCGAGCTCGTCCACGCCTCGGCCGCCGTCGGCGCCTTCCTGGTGGGCCTCGCCCTCACCGGGGAGACCGCGACCCGCACGCGGGCCGTGCTCGGCCCCCTGCGCGACCTCTTCGCCGCCGTGTTCTTCCTGGCCATCGGGGTGTCCGTCGACCCTGCCGAGCTCGTGCCCGTCCTCCCGGCCGCCCTCGCGCTGGCCGCCGTCACGCTCGTCACCAAGGTGGTCACCGGCCGGTACGCGGCCCGGCGCGACCGGGTCGGCCGGCGGGGTCAGTGGCGCGCCGGAACGGCGCTCATCGCGCGGGGCGAGTTCTCCCTCGTGATCGTCGGGCTGGTCGGCACCACGCACGACACGCTGGGCCCGCTGGTCACCGCGTACGTGTTCCTCCTCGCCCTCGCCGGTCCGCTGCTCACGCGGCTGGCCGGCACCGGCGCCCCCCGGCCCCGGCTCGGCGCGCCGGCCGGGCGCCCGGCTCCGCCGTGAGGACCGGGACGCCGCTCGGTCCGGTCGGGCCGGTCGGGGCCGGGGGCCGTGCCGTACGTGATCCGGTGATCCGGTGATCCGGAGGAGGCGTACGCCCGCGCTCAGTCCCGGCCGAGGATCGCGGCGGCGGCCTCGACGCCCTCGCGGGTGCCGATCACGATGAGGACGTCGCCGCCGGCCAGCCGGAAGTCCGGTGCCGGTGACGGGATCGCCCCGGCCCGCCGGAGCACGGCGACGACGGACGCGCCGGTCTCCGTACGCATCCGGGTCTCGCCCAGGACCCGCCCGTTCCAGTGCGACTGCCCGGACAGCTCGATCCGCTCGGCGACCAGTCCCAGGTCCGTCGTCGACAGCAGGCTGGGGCTGTGGTGCGCCGGCATCAGCGCGTCGATCAGCGCCTCAGCCTCCGCCGCCGTCAGCTTCGCCGACAGCGCGCACTCGTCGGGGTCGTCCCGGCGGTAGGCGTTCAGCGTGCGGCTGCCGTCGCGGTGGGCGATCACCGACAGACGACGGTGCTCGCGCGTGGTGAGGTCGTAGCGGACCCCGATACCCGGCAGCGGGGTGCTGCTCGTATGTGGAACCGGCACGGAATGCCCCCAGAAGGTGCGTCGGATCGGTCGGCGGCGGGAACGCGGTCCCTGCCAGCAGGCCACCCTACTGGGCGGACAGACAATGCCAAATCGGGTGAACTTCCCTGTGTGAGGAGGCAGTTACAGTGGCCCCTGCATCGGTCGGCCCGGCGCAAGGGAGCGCGGGCCGCGTGAAGGAGGCTCTGCATGCTCGAATGGAAGCCGATCAGCTCCGGCCTCCGTCCCGTGCCCACCCCGGCCGCGACCTCGATCATCTGGACCGTCACGGTCGTCACCGCCTTCGCGCTGGTCACCGCCTTCAACCTGCTCGACGGGCACGGCGACCCCACGCTGGACCTGGTCACCCTCTCGATCCTCGTCGCCCTGCTCAGTACGGGTGCACGGCTCACCGCGGCGCCCGGGACCGCCCTGCTGTGCTGGCTCGTCCTCAACGCCTTCGCGACCGCGCCGATCGGCGTGCTCACCTGGGAGGGCGCGTACGACCTGGTCCGCCTCGTCTGCCTCCTGGCGTCGGCCGGCATCGGAACCGTCGTCGCGCGCATCGGCCACGCCCGCGCCGCCTACCAGCGGCTGACGCCGTAGGCGGGGTCCGCACGGCACGTCACCGCACATGCGCCGGCCGGCCCCCGTACGGGGGCCGGCCGCCGGTTCGACGGTCAGTGCGGTCCGCCGGGCCTGGCGCCGGTCTGGTAGACGTCGGGGACGCCGTCGGCGTCCTCGTCCCGTTCCTCCTCGTCCGAGAGCCGCTTGTAGACGCGGTTGCGGCGGCGCAGCAGGACGGCGGCGAGCGCGGCGGCGGTGACCGAGCCGAGGAGAACGGCCGCCTTGACGTGCTCGATCTGCGCGGGGTCGGTGAAGGACAGTTCGCCGAGCAGCAGGGCGACGGTGAAGCCGATGCCGGCGAGGACGGCGAGACCGAACACGTCCGCCCAGGCCAGGTCCGGGTTGAGTCTCGCCCGGGTGAAGCGGGCGGCGGCGTACGTGCCGAGGAAGACGCCGAGGATCTTGCCGACGACGAGGCCGACGAAGACGGCGAGGGGTTCGGGGTCGGTGAAGACGTTCGCCAGCGCCGCGCCGGAGAGGCCGACACCGGCGGCGAACAGGGCGAAGAGGGGGACGGCGAGGCCCGCGGAGAAGGGGTGCACCACGTGGGCGACACGGGCGCCCGGGGACCGCTCCTCGCCGGTGTCGCGGGTGGTGCGCAGGATGAGGCCGATGGCGACGCCGGCGACGGTCGCGTGGATGCCGGAGTTGTACATCAGCGCCCAGACGGCGACGCCGAGGGGCACGTACCACCACCAGCCGCGGACGCGAAGGCGCTGGAGGACGGCGAACAGCACCAGGCCGGCGACGGCGCCGCCGAGGGCCGCGAAGTCGAGGTCGCTGGTGAAGAAGACCGCGATGACGAGGATGGCGCCGAGATCGTCGACGACGGCGAGGGTGAGCAGGAACGCCCGGAGCGCGGAGGGCAGATGGGTGCTGATGACGGCCAGGACCGCGAGCGCGAAGGCGATGTCGGTGGCCATCGGCACGGCCCAGCCTTCGAGGCTGCCGCCGCCCGCCGTGGCGGTGAGCGCGTAGAGGGCGGCGGGTACGGCCATGCCGCACAGGGCCGCGACGACGGGCAGGGCCGCGGTGGCGGGGGTGCGCAACTCGCCGACGACGAGTTCGCGTTTCAGCTCGATGCCGGCGACCAGGAAGAACACGGCCAGCAGGCCGTCCGCCGTCCAGTGGCCGACGGAGAGGTCGAGGCCCAGGGCCGGTATGCCGAAGTGGAAGTCGCGGATCGCCTCGTAGGCGGCGCTCCACGGGCTGTTCGCCCACACGAGCGCGACGACGGCGGCGGCGAGGAGGACGAGTCCGCCGACGGTCTCGGTGCGCAGGGCCTCGGCGATCGCCTGCCGTTCGGGCCAGGGAAGCAGTCCGAAGACGGTCTTGCGGGGGCGGGCCTGGGTCATGGGGAAGAGCCCTCCGGGGCGTGTCGGCAGACGGGCGCACAGGCCCTCGGACGCCGACCAGACTTCCCGGCACACCAGCATCGTTCTTGATGCGTTCTTTACACACTATCGGGTGGGTGACGATCTCGCCAGGTCCCTGTGACCTGCGACGACAACGGCTCGTCAGTCGGCGGGACGGGCGGCGCGGAGTCGCCGTCACGTGGCGTGCGGGCAACGGCCCCGCGGGGGCCGGGGGGCACACGCCCCGGCCCGGGCGGGGTCACACGGCCGCCCCTCGCGCTCACGCGCCCGTCCCTCCGGACCGGTCCCGGTGGTTCCCGGCACCGGCCGCGTCGGGAGCGTGGGCCGCGTGCCGCCCCGAGGGCCAGGGCCCGGCGAGGAGTCTGCGCGGGTCGGTCGCGCGGACGATGGCCGACTCGACCGCCGCGACCCGGTCGGCGAGCAGGGCGAGGGCCGCGACCGCCCGCGACGCGGGGTCGTCGCCGCCTGCGCCGAGGGTTCGGGCCCGGGTGTAGGCGGTGGTGATCGCCGTCCAGCGGTGGGCCTGTTCGGCGGTGAGGGTGCCGCGCAGGGCGGCGAGCCTGAGCAGGTTGGCCTCGGCGTCGCCGGTGAGGGTCTGGGCCTCCGCCCGGTAGTGGTCGTCGATGACGGCGGCGAGTTCGGCGTCGTTCATGGCGGGCGAGATCCGGGCCACGATCCTGTTCATGTTGCGGTACGAGCCCTGCAGGCGGAACGGCGGCTCGGTGCGGGCCTCGTCGGGCTGGGCCGCCGAGGCGATGTAGGTCTCGTTGACCGCGAGCACCGTGGCGCGCGCGGTCAGCAGGTGGCGGAGGACGACGAGGATCCGGTCGAGTTCGGCCGGGGTGTACGGGTGGGTGAGCCGGTCGCGGCTCGCGGTGGGGTCCGCGGCCGCGAGCCGGGTCAGGACCTCCAGGTCGCCGCGGTCCCGGCCGGCCAGCGGCGCGAGGTCCGGATGGGAGGTGAGGGCGTTCTCGACGAAACTGAAGGCGAAGGCGTCCTCCTTGCCGGTGAGCACGTCGCCGAGGTTCCACACGTCGGCGCGGTTGGCGAGCATGTCCGGGATCCGGAAGCGCTCCCCCGACTCGGTGTACGGATTGCCGGCCATGCAAACGGCGAAGCGCTTGCCCCGCAGGTCGTGACCGGCCAGGGTGCGGGTGGCGTCGCACAGGGGAACGAACTTCTGCAGGAACTCCGCCGAGCAGTGCTGGATGTCGTCCAGGTACAGCAGCACGTTGCCGGCCGCCTCCAGGGCGAACGCGATCTTCTCCAGTTCGCGGCGGGCCGGTGCGTCCGGGGCCTCGGCCGGGTCGAGGGAGGTGGTCGCCTGGCCGAGGGCGGGGCCGTCGACCTTGACCAGGAGCAGGCCGAGGCGGGCGGCGACGTATTCGACGAGGGTCGTCTTGCCGTAGCCGGGAGGCGAGAGGAGCAGCAGCAGGCCGTGGCTGTCGGCGCGCTTGGTGTCGCCCGCCGCGCCGAGCTGCCTCGCCAGGTTGTCGCCGACCAGCGGCAGGTACACCTCGTCGACGAGCCGGTTGCGGACGAAGGAGGACATGACGCGCGGCCGGTACTCGTCGAGGCGCAGCCGGGTGCGTTCGGCGGCGACGAGCTCCGTCCTGCGGCGCTGGTAGGCGCGGAAGGCGGGGACCTCGTGCGCGGCGAACTCGCCGGTCCGGAGCAGGAATTCGTCGATCCGCAGCGTCAGCGAGCCGTTCCGCAGCCGGGGGTGGGCGCCGAGCAGGCCGGTCACGGTCGCGGTGGCCGGGCCGTCGGCGTCGTAGCGGTCGAGCCCGGGGCACAGTTCGACGGCGACGGCCTCGGCCAGCACGCCGGGGTCGGGCTGCTCGCCGGAGGACGCGGCGTAGGCGTGCAGCCAGCCCTCGACGAGCTGCCGGCGGGCCGCCACGTCCGCGAGGGCGGCGAGGTCGTCGTCGTACGCGCCGGTGCCGACCGTCCTGCGGAACTTGTCGAGGAGGGTGCGCGCCTCGGCGGAGACCGCGAACCCGGCCGGTCCCGTGGCCAGTTCCTCGACGAGGTACGCGGCGGCCGGCAGGTCGCCGATCTCCCCGGCGAGTTCGCGGCAGAGCGCGTCGAGGGCGGGTGCCGCGCCGAAGAGGTCGCGGGCCCGGGTGAGGGAGACGGCGCGCCGGGTCCAGGCGGCGCGGGTCTCGTCCGTCGCGGTGTGCGCCCAGAACACCTGGGCGTCCGCCCTGGCCGCGGCCGGGTGGCGCAGCGGCCCGGCCGCCTCGCGCAGGCGCAGCAGCGCGGCGAGGATCGCGGCGGCGTCGTGGTCGTGGACGCCTCGCTCGTAGCCCTCGTCGTACGCGGCTTCCGCGGCCTGCCGGACGAGGGCCGGCAGATCGGCGGCGGCGAGGGTGTCGGCGCCGTGCTCGGCGAGGAGCCGGGCGGCCAGGTATTCGGCGCGGTAGACCTCCGGGGACTCCGACGGCAGGGTCCGCGTCCAGTACGCGCGAGTGGTCGCGAAGGCCGGGTCGGTGACCGGACGGCGGTAGTCGGTGCCGGTGAGGGCGAAGGCGAGGGTGTCGCCGTGCGGGACCAGGGTGAGTTCGGGCGACTGGTGCTGGACGGCGAAGCGGTGCCGGCCGAGGCGGATGGTGTCGCCGCCGTCGGCGTACAGCTCGGTGCGGTCGCGCAGGGCCCGGCCGGCCTCCTGGCGGGCGGCGGCGAGCCTGCCTTCCAGCTCCTCGGCGCGGACCTGGTCGCCCAGGCTCCGCAGTTCGTCGACGGTGCGGCGGATCTTCCCGACCATGGGGTCGGAGGCGAAGTACGTGTGGACGTCGTCCGCGTCGGCCAGGGCGGCGGCCCGCCGGCTGACGGACGCGAGGACGCGGCCGGCCGACTCCGCCAGGCGTTCGGCGCGGCGGGCGCGGGCGTCGGTGAGGGTCTGCCGGCGTGCGGTGAAGGCGTCGTGGATCTCGGTCCGCTTGTCGGTGAGCTCGCCGAGGAAGCCGTCGTGCTCCGCGAACCGCGACTCCAGGTTCTCCAGTTGCAGCAGGAGCCGGCCGAGCTGGGTGTCGCATTCCTCGGGCGTGGCCGCCGTGGCGAGCGCGCCGGTGACCGCCTCCGAGAGCAGGGCGAACTCGGCGGTGAACGCGGCCCGGCCCTCGCGGTCGAGGAGTGCGGCGCGGCGCGCGGTCAGGCCGGCCCGGGCCCGGTTGAGGCCGCCGAGGACGTCGGCGACGCGCTCCAGCACGGAGGTGCGTACGGTGGCGTCGGCGACGTCCAGTCCGGCGACGACCTCGCTGAGGGTGCGCAGTCCGAGGGCGTGCTCGTCGAGCCGGTCGGCGAGCTCCCGGGTCGCGGCGACGCTGTCCGCCTCGGCCGCGGCGGCGGTGAGCCGTTCGACCTCGGCCTCCTGTGCGGTGAAGGCGTCCTCGCGCCGGAGGAAGGCGACGGCCCGCTGGGCGGCGGCCGCGATCTCCTCCTCGGCCTGCCGGGCGAGGGCGTCGACGGCGTCGGTGTCCGCGTGGCGCAGCTCCTTCACGGTGAGGAGCCGGCCCTGGGCGCGTCGCAGTCCGGTGAGCCGGGAGATCCAGTCGCCCGCGGAGGCCGGGGACTCCCCGCGGACCTGGCGGACGAGCCGGGTGAGGTCCCGCTCGGCGTCCGCGAGGGCGCCGGCGGCGCGCGCGGCGAGTTCGGCGACGGTCTCGAACTCGGCGAGCACCTGCCCGGCGGTCGTCCGCAGGCCGGCGAGCGGCCCGGCGAGGTCGCCGGCTTCCGGGTCGTCGAGCCAGTGGTGGGTGTCGGCGGCGCGGTCGCAAGCGGCGAGCAGCGCCTCGTACACCTCGCCGGTCGGGGTGGTCTCGCCGGCCTGGCGGGCGATCGCGAGGCAGTCGGAGATGCCCCTGACCAGGTCGGCGTTGCCGATGCGGGCGAGCGGCCCGGTGCCGGCCGGCAGGACGTGGGTGTCGGCGGCGAAGGGCGTGCGCCAGATCTGCACGGGGTGGACGCGGCCGGTTTCCTCGCCGGTCCCGCGCAGGACGGCCATGGTGCCGTCGTCGAGCAGGGCGTGCCCGCGGCCGGTGACGGGTCGGGCGATCTCCTCGCGGACCCGGTTGTACGGCAGCAGGAGCGTCCGTCCGTCGTCCGGGTCCCGGAAGGCGTAGAGGACGTCCTCGCCGTGCGGCGACGCGACGGAACCCGCGTACGCGAGTCCTGCCGTGTCGGTGTCGAAGGTCTTCACGGTGCCGTCGGCGAGGCAGTAGCCGCCGGGGAAGACGACGCCCCGGTCCTCCGGGAGCCGCAGGCAGGCCTGGCCGAGGCCGTCGAGCCGGACGACGGCGCCGGTGAGGGAGTTGAAGACCAGGTGCCGTGCGGTCCGCTCGCGGTACGGGAGGACCCGGACCAGGACGAGCGGGCCGACGACGGCGTGGGCGATCTCGGCGTCGGCGAGGGACTGCAGCGGCTCGTCGACCGGCTCGGCGTACACGCCCTCGCCGGTCTCCGTGTCGTTCTCCGTCTTGACGGTGAGCGTGCCGCCGACGGTGGAGACGTACAGCCGTCCGGCGAGCGAGACGTGCGGGTGCCGGCCGGGCACGTGGGCGTCGCGGCCGGCGCTCGTCCAGTCGACGTCCTGGCCGTGCGGCGGGACGAGGTCGCGTTCGCCCCGGGCGTCCAGGAAGCGGCAGGCCCCCGACGGGTCGACCGCCCAGCGCAGCACTCGCAGGTCCTCGGCCTTCTCGCCGGTGCGGAACACGGCGAGCAGGCGGCCCTGGGGCCGGTGGAGCCGGACGAGGCGCGCGTCGCGGAAGTAGCGGTGCAGCGCGGTGAACTCGTGGACGAACGCCGGGTCGTCGAGGAGCCCGGGCACGGCGTCCGCGGGCCGGGCGGTGAACTCCCGGTCGTACAGGGCGAGGACGTCGCCGACGGAGGGTTCCGTCCCGGGGGCGGCGGGCGGCCGGGTGCGGCCGACGAGCAGCAGGCCGCCGACGGAGACGACGTCGGTCAGGACGCAGGGGTCCTCGGTGCGCGCGTGACCGGTGCCGACGAGTTCCAGCTCCCCGGAGCCGAACTCCCGGGCGCGGGCCTCGTTCAGGGCCTGGGCCCGCGCGGCGAGTTCGGCGGCCTGGGCGGTGAGGCGGTCGCGCAGGACGGTGTAGGTGTCGTCGGCGGCGCCGGGCGCGCCGGTGCCCGGGTTCGCGGTGTCCGGTGTGGTCCCGCCGTCCGGTGTTCCCTGGGCGGTCCGTGCGCTCCCTGCGTTCCCGGCGCCCGGTGTCGCCTGGCTCCTCGGTGCGCTTCGCGTGTGCTGCGTGTTCATGGCGTCGTGCCTCTCCCCGATGCCCCCGTGGAGGGCCGGTGCCGGGACCCCCGTACCCGGCTCCGGCCCTCCTGGCTCCTGTCGTCCGTCAGCTCGTGGCCGTGCCGTTCAGTGCCCCCGCGGCGGGCTCCGGCGCGGTCTGCGCCGGGAGTGCCGCCGGGTCGAGGACACCGGACTTCATCAGCTTCGCGAGCAGTGCGGACACGCTGAGGTTCTGGACGTCGGCGGTGGACAGGGAGCCGAGCACCTTGGTGAGGTCCTCGGTGAAGGCGCTCTCGCCGTTCAGCCACGGGCCCGCCAGCGCCCGCGCGGTCTGCGAGTGCTCCACGAAGCCGTCGACGGACTTGCCCAGCGAGACGGACTTCACCAGGCGGTCCAGGAACACGGACTCCCCGCCGACGATGTTGATGTCCGCGTTCTCCAGACCGGTGGCGAGGACGGTGGCCTGCGCCTCGGCGACCTGGCGCTGGACGTCGAGGCCGGCGAGCCGGATGTCCTTCTCGGCCTCCAGGCGCAGGCGGTACTCCTCGTGGGTGCGGGAGGCCTCGTCGAGCGCGGCCATGGCGGCGGCCTTCTCGGTGAGTCCTTCGGCCTCGGCCTTCAGCTTCTCGCCGATCGCCGCGGCCTCGGCGAGCGCCTTGGCCCGCAGTCCCTCCGCCTCGGCCCGCAGCCGGGCCTCGGTGGCCTCGGCCTCGGCGCGGCCGGTCTTCTCGATGGCCGCGGCCTCCTGCTCCCGGACGTGGGCGGCGGCCAGGCCCTCGGCTGCCGCTTCGGCCTGCAGGCCCTCGGCGAGGCGCATCTTGGCGCGGGCGTCGAGGTCGGCGGCCTTGTTGCGGGCCTCGGCGAGCGTGAGTTCCTCGGCGGCCCGGTGCACGGCGGCCTGCTCGGCGGCCTCGGCGGCCTTGATGTCCTTGACGAGCTTCTCCTGGGCCTCGGCCTCGGCGGCGATGACGACGGCCTGGCGCTCGCGCTCGGCCTCCTCGACGGTGCGCAGCCGCTTGATCGACTCCTCCTGCTCGGCGACCGTGCGGTCCACCGCCACGCGCTCGCGGATGACCTCGGCGATCTCTCGGCGCTCGGCCTCGACCTCCTTGTCGGCCGCGATCCGGGTCAGCTCCGTCTCCCGGTCGCGGGCGATGACCTCCAGGAGCCGGTCCTTCTCGATCCGCTCGTTCTCGACGGCGATGACCCGCTCGCGGTTCTTCTGCGCGACCGCGACCTCCCGGGCCTGGTTCTCGCGCTGGATGCCGAGCTGCTCCTCGGTGCGCAGGAAGGCGCTCTGCGCCCGCAGCCGCTCCTCCTCCACGACCTTCGCGGTCTCCGCCTCCTCGCGGGCCCGTACGGTCTCGATCTCCCGCTTCTGCTTGATCTCGGCGTCCGCCTGGCGGCGCTCCAGCTCCAGGATGGCCTCGCGGGCGTCGACGTTCTGGCGGGTGATCTCCTTCTGCTCGTGCTGCCGCAGCTCGTTGGTGCGGACGTTCTCCGCGGCGGTGAGTTCGGTGATCTTGCGGATGCCCTGGGCGTCGAGGATGTTGCCGGCGTCGAGCTGCTTCAGCGGGGTCTGCTCCAGGTAGTCGATGGCGGCGTCCTCCAGGCTGTAGCCGTTGAGGTCGATGCCGATCAACTCGATGATCCGGAAGCGGAGTTCCTCGCGCTTGGTGTACAGGTCGGTGAAGTCCATCTGCTTGCCGACCGACTTGAGCGCCTCGGAGAACTTCGCGTTGAACAGCTCCTGCAGCGTGGCCTTGTCGCTCGCCCGGGCCGTGCCGATGGCCTGGGCGACCTTGATGACGTCCTCCACCGTCTTGTTGACGCGGACGAAGAACGAGATGCGGATGTCGGCGCGGATGTTGTCCCGGCAGATCAGCCCGTCCCGGCCGGTCCGCGAGATCTCGATGGTCTTCACCGAGATGTCCATGATCTCGGCCTTGTGCAGCACGGGCAGGACGACCTGTCCGGTGAACGTCACGTCGACCTTGCGCATCTTGGAGACGATCAGCGCCTTGCCCTGCTCCACCTTCCGGAAGAGCCGGCTGACCGCGAACACGACAACCACGGCAAAGAGGAGGACCACGGCGACGAGTACGCCGATGCCCACGGTGATGGCATCCATATGAGAACCCCGTGTCGTTGGATGAAGGAGGAGGCCGCGGCCGGCCGGACCGCGGGACGCGTGGCGCGCGGGCCGGGCACGACGCCGCGACGAGGGCGGCCGGCAGCCCGGAACCGGCAACCGCGTCGAGCAGGGCGTGCCGCTGCCGGAGTCATCCTGACGCTTCGAAACCTCCCGGCGCATTGCCGGTCTCCGGCAATGTTTATGCCTTCTTGATGCCGAGGACGCGACGGACGCTGCGGGGTCCGGGCGAAGAACCCGTACGAGGACGGCATGAAGAACGCGTAAAGACTGCCGGTCTCCGGCAGTGACCAACGGGGTGAGCGCGTGCCACCATCGGTTCGGCGGCAGAGGTCGGCGCACGGGACGGGGTGAGGCGTATGAGCTGGTTTCTCGGTCTCGGCATCACGGGACTCGTGCTGCTCGTCCTGGCCCTCGTGTTCGACGGCTTGTGGGACGGGGTTCTCGACGGCGTCGCCGGAGGCCTGGACGGGTTCCTGTCGCTCCCGGTGATCGCCGGGTTCGTGTCGGCCCTCGGGTTCACGGGGGCGATCGTGCTCGGGACCACCGGTACGGGGGCGGGGGTCGCCACCGGTGCGGGCGCGCTCGCGGGCGTCGTCGCGGCCTGGCTGACCTGGCGGTTCAGCCGGACGCTGATGCGCGACGGGGGCTCGCCCGCACCGCGTGGCGAGGACCTGACCGGCACCAGCGGCTCGGTGGTCACGACCATCCCGGCGGGCGGTTACGGCGAGGTGCTGCTGTACCTCGCGGGTCAGCCGGTGAAGTACGCGGCGAAGGCCGAGTCCCCGGTCGCGCGCGGCACCGAGGTGTGGGTCGAGGCCGTGCTCTCGCCGACGTCCGTCGCCGTCCGCCCGGTGGACCGCTGACGCCGCGTCACCCCCGTACCAGCCGCTTCACCACCGCCACCACCGCCGCGACGTCCGCGGGGCCCGGCCGCCTCGCCGGGCTCCGGTCCCGCCGTCCGTTCCCGCTGTTCCGTTCCGATCGAAGGGGGTTCCCTCATGAGCCCTGTGCTCCTCTCCGTGCTGGGCATCGTCGTCCTCGTCGTCCTGCTCGGTCTCGTCGTCATCACCCGCTACAAGGTCGCGGGGCCGAGCGAGGCGTTCATCATCACCGGCCGGCGGGGCAAGCGGACCACGGATCCGGAGACCGGCCGCGTCTTCACCGACAACAGCGGGCAGAAGGTCGTGGTCGGCGGCGGTGTCTTCGTCGTGCCGTTCGTGCAGCAGAAGTTCAGTCTCGACCTGTCCAGCCGGCACATCCCGGTCGCCGTGCGCGGCGCCGTCACCCTGCGCGGCGTGAAGGCGAACCTGGAGGGCGTCGCGATCGTCAAGGTCGGCGGCACCGAGGACTCGATCCGCGCCGCCGCGCAGCGGTTCCTGATGCAGCAGAACGGCATCGTCGGTTTCACCCAGGAAGTGCTGTCCGGCGCGCTGCGCTCGATCGTCGGCCGGATGTCGGTGGAGGACATCATCCGTGACCGGGCCGCTTTCGCCGGTCAGGTCGCCGAGGAGGCCGAGGCGAGCCTCTCCGGTCAGGGCCTCGTGCTCGACGCCTTCCAGATCCAGGACATCACCACCGAGGGTTCCTACCTGGAGGACCTCGGCCGTCCGGAGGCCGCCCGCGCCAAGCAGGAGGCCGACATCGCCGAGGCGGTGGCCCGGCGGGCCGCCGAGCAGGCCCGGCTGAAGGCCGAGGAGGAGATCGCCATCGCGCAGCGGACCCTCTACCTGAAGCAGGCCGAGATCAAGGCGCAGACCGACGAGGCCGCCGCCCAGGCCAACGCCGCGGGCCCGCTCGCCGAGGCCGCCCGTCAGCAGGACATCCTCTCCGAGCAGGAGAAGGTGGCCGCCCGTCAGGCCGCCCTGACCGACCGCCAGCTCGACACCGAGGTCCGCAAGCCCGCCGACGCCGCCCGCTACCAGGCCGAGCAGGAGGCCGAGGCCCGGCGCATCGCCCTGGTGAAGGAGGCCGAGGCCGCCGCCGAGCGGGCCCGGCTGACCGGTGAGGGCGAGAAGGCCCAGCGCGCCGCGCTCGCCGAGGCCGTGCGCATCGAGGGCGAGGCCGAGGCGGCCGCCATCGGTGCCAAGGGCGCGGCGGAGGCCGAGGCCATGCGGAAGAAGGCCGACGCCTTCGCGCAGTACGGCGACGCCGCCGTACTCCAGATGCTCGTCGAGGTCCTGCCGCAGGTCGTCGCCAAGGCCGCCGAGCCGCTGGCCGCCGTCGACAAGATGACCGTCATCTCCACCGACGGTGCGAGCCGGCTGACCCGGAGCGTCACCGACAACGTCGCCCAGGGCATGGAGCTCCTCTCCGCCACCACCGGAGTCGACCTGGCCGCGCTCCTGCAGGGCATCACCGAGAAGAAGGCCGAGATCCCGCAGGGCACGGAGACGTCGCCGGCTCAGTCGTCGCCGGCATCGGGCGTGCCGGTCGAGATCACCGACTGATCCGCCGGCCTCGCCATGGTGGCGACGACGGGCGCGCGGGCGTCCGTCGTCGCCGTCGCGCGTGCGCCGGAACCCTCCCGGAGCACCGCCTGACGGCGGTCACGCGGGCTGGGTGGCCTGGAGACGGTCCCGGAGCGCGTCGCCGTGGAGATCGGCTATCGGCGCCAGGACGTCGGGGTGGCGCAGGAGGGCGGCCGACCGCTGGTCCTCCTGCGTCGGGTCCGTCAGCCGGCGGAAGGCCACGGGTGCGGTGCCGCCCTGTGTCTCCGCGACCGCCTCGGCGGCGCGCGAGGCGAGGGCCGGGGAGCCGAGGAGGCAGGCGGCCCAGCTGGTCACGACCTCGTCGACCCAGGAGCGCCACGCCTCGGCGTGCTCGGGAGCGGCGGCGTCCGCGCCGGTGATCCAGTCGAGCCGGGACGCGCCTCCCGGTCCCGAGACCGCCACGAGTTCGGCGTCCAGCTCCGTGGGGTAGCGCAGCAGCGCCGCCACCGTCACCGCCTGGCGGGCCTGGGCCTCCGCGAGACCGCGCTGCAGCGCGCCGCGGGCCGGCGGGTAGGCCTGGACGAGCCACTGCGTCGTCGCCGCCACGATGGGCGAGAGGAAGTCGTCTGCGGGCACGGCTGACCATCCGTACGGAGAAGGGCCGGAAAACCCCAGCACGATAACCGGGATCGCGCACGCCGGAAATGACGCAGGTCACTCCATACGGAACAGCGACACGCTCACTCCCCGGGAATTGCCGCTTTTTCTCTTCCTCTCACGATTCATTGGACGTCCACACCGGAGAAGCGAAAAGGAGAGGCACATGGGACACGGTGGCGACGTCATCGCCGAGCTCACCGCCGACCACGAGGAGGTGGAGCAGCTGTTCGCCAAGATCCAGGGGCTTCCGCCCGGGGATCCGCGCAGGAAGACCCTCGCCGACCAGGTCACCATGGAGCTGGTGCGGCATTCGGTCGCGGAGGAGTCGTACCTCTACCCGGCGGTCCGGGAACACGTTCCCCAGGGCGACGGGCTGGCCGACCAGGAACTGGAGGAGCACGCCGCGGCGGAACGGACGATGAAGGATCTGGAGGGCTGCGGCGCCGACGATCCGCGATTCGACGAGCTGATGATGCGGCTCATGTCGGAAATCCGTTCCCATGTCGCCGAGGAGGAGAACGATCTTTTCCCACGGCTGCGCCAGGCATGTCCCGCCGACATGCTCGACGAACTCGGCGACAAGGTGCGCAGGGCGAAAAAAATGGCTCCGACGCGCCCCCACCCGTCCGCTCCCGACACGCCGCCGGCGAACAAGATCCTCGCCCCCGGCATGGGCATGGTGGACCGGCTGCGGGACGCGATGACGGGGCGCGGCAAGGACTGAAACGTCGCCACGTTCCACGCCCCGGTCTCGCGGACCCCGGGGCGGGCTGTCGTCGCCCTGCGGCGGCGACAGCCCCTGCGCGCGGGCCCTCCACGCGCCGCCGGTCGAGGTGTCCCGCACGCAGGCGTTCACGGCCACGTCCGGCCGCCGGTCAGTGCTCCGCCGGACAGCACCAGGAGTGCGGCGTCGAGGCCCGCCATGGCCACGACGGCGGCGAACGGCACGCGTCCGCGCAGCAGGCCGGGCGGTCCGGCCAGCGCCACCGCGCCGAGCGCGAGGGTCACGCCGACCAGCCCCGCTCCGGCCGGGGACACCCGGCCTGTCGGTCCGGCCGTCAGCAGCACGCAGGAGGCGAGGGCCAGGAGCACCGCCGTCGCCGTGGCTCCGCGTCGGCCCAGTCGCTGCGGGAGCCCGCGTACCCCGCCCGCGAGATCGTCCTCGATGTCCGGCAGCACGTTGGTGAAGTGGGCACCCGTTCCCAGCAGCGCCGCGGCGGCGGTCAGCCACAGGGGCGGCCACGGGCGGCCCGGCAGGCTCAGCGTCAGGAACGCGGGCAGCAGCCCGAAGGCGACGGCGTACGGCAGCCAGGACAGGATCGTGCGCTTGAGCCACAGGTTGTACGTCCATCCGGCGGCGACGCCGGCGAGGTGCACCGCGCCCGCCGGTAGGCCGCAGCCGAGCGACAGCGGGACGCAGACCAGCAGGGCCGCGCCGGCCGCCGTGCCCACCGTGCCCGGCCGTGCGGCGCCCGTGGCCAGCGGCTTGTCCCGGCGACCCGCGGCACGGTCGCGCCGGACGTCCAGCCGGTCGTTGCACCAGCCGATCGACAGCTGGCCCGCGGCGACCGCCGCCACCGCCACGGCCGCGGAAACGAGGTCCAGCCCGCAGGCGGCGGCGAGCAGTGCCGCGAGGACCGTGACCGCCGTCGCCGGCATCGGGTGACTCGCCTTCAGCAGACCGACGACGGCCTGGCCGTGCGACGGACCGGGTACGGCAGGACCGGCGAGGCGGGGGCGTTCTTCGTCCGTGGTGGGGCGCATCCCCGTCACGCTAGGCGACGGCGCGCCCACGACACCCGGGTTGAGGGTGTCGGCGCCGAACCGTCCCTATGTTGGACCAATGACCCGTGTCCTCGCGGTGAGCACGGCCTTCCCGCCGCACCGTTACATGCAGCACGAGATCACCGAAGACCTCGTCTCCGGCCTGCCGCCGGGGCCGGACAGGGAACTCGTGCGCCGGCTGCACGCGGCGACCGGTGTGGAGAGCCGTCGCCTGGCCCTGCCGCTGGACCGCTACCGCGACCTCGGCACGTTCGGCGACAGCAATCGCCTCTTCGTCGAACGGGCCGTCGCCCTGGGCGCCGAGGCCGTCGAGCAGGCCCTGCACGACGCCGGAGTCCGCCCGGAGGCCGTCGACCTGGTCGTCTCGACGACCGTGACCGGCATCGCGACGCCCTCACTGGAAGCCCGGCTCGCCGCGCGGATCGGTCTGCGGCCCGACGTCAGGCGCACGCCGCTGTTCGGGCTCGGATGCTCCGCGGGGGCCGCCGGCCTCGCCCGCGTCCACGACTTCCTCGACGGGCGGCCGGGCGGCACCGCCCTCCTCCTGTCCACCGAGCTGTGCTCGCTCACCCTGCAGCGCTCCGACCTGTCGGTGGCGAACCTGGTGGCGGGCGGCCTGTTCGGGGACGGCGCCGCCGCGCTCGTGGCGGTGGGAGGGGACGGAAGCGGGGCCGACGACGCCCCCGTCCGCTCCTCCGTGCCGGGCGTCGTCGCGACGCGCAGCCGGCTGTATCCCGGGACCGGGCATCTGCTGGGGTGGGACGTCGGTGACTGGGGCTTCCGCATGGTCCTCGGGCCGGAACTCCCCGAACTCGTCAGGCTGCACGTGGCCGAGGAGGTCGAGTCGTTCCTCGCCGTGCACGACCTCAAGCCGGGCGACGTGGGGGCATGGATCTGCCACCCCGGCGGCCCGAAGATCCTGGACGCCCTCGCCGACGGGCTCGGCCTGCCGGCCGCCGCCCTCGCGCCGAGCCGCCGCGCCCTGGCCGCGTACGGCAACCTGTCCTCCGCGTCGGTGCTGCAGATCCTGAAGGACGTGCAGTCCGATCCGCCGCCGCCGGGCACCACGGGGCTGGTGCTCGCCTTCGGACCCGGCTTCTCCTCCGAGCTCGTCCTCCTGGCCTGGTGAGGCGCCCATGTCGATGACGCCGTACACCGCGCTGGTCCTGCTGGTCGTCGCCGAGCGCTTCGCGGAACTCGCCGTGGCCCGACGCAACGGTGACTGGAGCCGGGCCCGTGGCGCCCGCGAGCACGGCGCGGGGCACTATCCGGTGATGGTCGTCCTGCACGCCGCGCTCCTCCTCGGCTGCCTCGTCGAGCCCTGGGCGCTCGACCGGCCCTTCCTGCCGTGGCTCGGCTGGCCCGCCCTCGTGCTCACGCTCGGCGCGCAGGCCCTGCGATGGTGGTGCATCGGCACGCTGGGGCCGCGCTGGCACACCCGGGTGCTGATCGTCCCGGGCCTTCCGCTCGTGGCCGCCGGCCCGTACCGCTTCCTCCGGCACCCCAACTACGTCGCGGTCGTCGTCGAGGGCGCGGCCCTGCCGCTGGTGCACACCGCCTGGCTGACCGCCCTGGGCTTCTCGCTCCTGAACGCGGCGCTGCTCACCGTCCGCGTCCGCTGCGAGAACGACGCCCTGGCCCCGTCCCGCGCCCTCTCCCCCACCGGAGCCGCCTCGTGATCGACCTCCTCGTGGTCGGGGGCGGGCCGGCGGGTCTGGCCACCGCGATCCACGCAGCGCGACGGGGCCTCGACGTCATGGTCGCGGAGCCGCTGCCCGCGCCCATCGACAAGGCCTGCGGGGAGGGGCTGATGCCCGCGGCTGTGCGCGCCCTCGACGCGCTCGACGTGCGGGTGGCCGGCCGGGACCTGCGGGGCATCCGTTACGTCGACGCCGCGGGTGGCCGGAGTGCCGAGGCCCCGTTCCGCACCGGGCCGGGGCGTGGCGTGCGCCGGACGGTGCTGCACGAGGCCCTCGCCGCGCGGGCCGCCGGGCTGGGCGTTCCGGTCGTCCGGCGCCGGATCCGCCGGGTGACCCAGTCCGGCGCGTACGTGACCGCCGACGGGATCACCGCCCGGTATCTCGTGGCGGCCGACGGGCTGCACTCGCCCGTCCGGCGCGCGCTCGGCGTGTCCGTACGGCCGGCCGTCGCCCGGCGGCACGCGGCCCGGTACGGGCTGCGGCGCCACTACGCCGTCGAGCCGTGGAGCGATCTGGTCGAGGTGCACTGGGCCGCCGACTGCGAGGCGTACGTCACCCCGCTCGGGCCGCGGCAGGTCGGCGTCGCCATCCTCACCTCGCGCCGGCTGCCCTTCGACGAGCAGCTGACCCGTTTCCCCGCGCTGGCCACCCGGCTGGCCATGGCCGGCGGGACTGCGGTGCGGGGCGCCGGGCCGCTCCGTCAGCAGGTCCGCACCAGGACGGCCGGGCGGGTGCTGTTCGTGGGTGACGCCGCCGGGTACGTGGACGCGCTGACCGGTGAGGGCCTCACGCTCGCCCTGACGGCGGCGGACGCCCTCGTACGCTGCCTCCACGAGGGGCGTCCGCAGGCGTACGAACAGGCCTGGTGCCGGCTGTCCCGCAGTTACCGCCTCCTCACGAGGTCCCTGCTCTGGGTCCGGAACCAGCCGCCGCTGGCTCCGCTGATCATGCCGGCGGCGGCGCGGTTCCCCGGCCTGTTCCGGAGCGCCGTGAACCTGCTGGCCTGAACCATCCGCCGGACAGGACCCAGGATGTCGCCGATGTGCCGTCGTGGCGTCAGGGCGTGTGCCGGCCGAGGAGGACTCCCGGGTTGAGGACGTGATGCGGGTCGAGGGCGTTCTTGACGGCCCGGAGCGCGAGCGCGAAGGGCTCCGGGCGTTGCGTGTCGTAGCCGGGGCGGTGGTCGCGGCCGACCGCGTGGTGGTGGGTGACGGTCGCGCGGTGGCGGTGCAGGACGTCGGTCGCCGCGGCCTTGATGTCGTCCCAGATCCGCACCTCGTCGCCGGGCCGTCCGGCCACGACCACGGTGAAGTAGGGCGCGGCGCCGTCGGGGTACACGTGGGTGAGGCGGCAGTTGACGGTCGCCCGGTGCCCGGTGGCCTCGAGGGCGGCGGCGCCGACCTCGGTGCGAACGGCGTCGATCAGCGCGGGTACGCGGTCCCAGGTGGCGGCGGTCTCGAAGGTCTCGACGACCGCGCCCATGCGGGCCAGTCCGTCGCGCAGGTAGGGCATGCGGAGGAACGCGGAGCGCCACGCGCCGACGGCCGTGCTGGCCTCCGCGCGGCGGCCGGCCGTCGGCGGCTCGGCGCGGCCGCCGTGCGCGCGGGCCAGTTCCAGGGCGGTGGCGAGGCGGTCGTCGGCGGGGGCCGTGGCGGATTCGAAGCCCAGGACGAGGACCGTGGAGCCGTCGTGGGACGCCCCGGACAGGAGTGCCTCGCCGGGATCGAGCAGGCGGCAGTTGGCGGGGGCGAGGTCGGAGCGGGCGATGTCCCGCACCGCGTCGAGCGCGCGGTGGAAGTCGGTGAAGGCGACGGAGGCCGCGGCCTTGTGCCGGGGGCGCTCCTGCAGGCGCATCCATGCCTCGGTGATGACGCCGAGGGAGCCTTCGGAGCCGAGGAAGAGCCGGTCGGGCGAGGGTCCCGCACCGGATGCGGGAAGCCGCCAGGAGGCGCTGGTACCGGCCGGGGTGACCACGCGCAGGGACTGCACGAAGTCGTCGATGTGGGTGCGGACGGTGGCGTAGTGGCCGCCCGCCCGGGTGGCGAGCCAGCCGCCGAGGGTGGAGAACTCGAAGCTCTGCGGGAAGTGGCGCAGGGTCAGCCCGTGCGGTCGCAGTTGTCCTTCGAGTACGGGTCCGAGGGCGCCGGCCTGGATCAGGGCGGAGCGGCTCGTGGTGTCGATCTCCAGGACCCGGTCCATCGCGGTCAGGTCGAGGGACAGCACGGCCCGGTGGGCGTCGCCGCGGTACTCCACTCCGCCGACCACGGAGGAGCCGCCGCCGAAGGGGATCACGGCCACGGCGTGCTCGCCGGCCCAGTCGAGCAGGTCGGCCACGTCCTGGTCGCGGGAGGGCCGGGCGACGAGGTCGGGGACGCGGCCGGGGCGGCCGCGCAAGGCGCGGATGACGTCGCGGTAGGCCTTTCCCATGGCGTGGGCGGCGCGCTCCGCGGGGTCGGCGGTGACCAGGTGCGCCAGGGAGGCCGGGGGTGTGGCGCCCGGGTCGCCGATGGGGAGGTCGGCGATGCGGGGCAGGGGCAGCGGGCGGGCCAGGGTGCCCGGCAGCAGGGCGCCCAGCGCCAGGCACTCGGCGTCGTCGGGCTGCGCGTCGGCGTAACCCCAGCCCCACCAGGAGCGGGGCCGGTCGGCGGGGTGGTGGTTCGCGGTGGCGGGCATACGGGTGCTCCCGGCGGGGTCCAGGGTAATTTACCGAGCGGTAAATTACCCTAGGGTAAGATCCTACGTATGACAACGCCTCCCGCGAAGGCCGGCACCAAGGGTGTGCCGAGGGCCGAACGCGAACGCCAGATCCTGGCCGCCGCCACCGAGGAGTTCGGCCGCGGCGGCTACGAGGCCACCACCGTGGCCGCCGTCGCCGCGCGCGTCGGCGTCACCAAACCGCTGTTGCACCAGTACTTCGGCGGGAAGCAGGACCTCTACCTCGCCTGTCTGGAGCCGGTCGGCGAACGCCTGCTGGGTGCCGTCCGTGCCGCGATGGCCGGGGACTCCCCCGGAGCGCCGTCCACTCCCCTTCGCGTCATGGACGCGTTGTTCCACGCCCTCGACGGGCAGCGCGAGGCCTGGTTCGTCCTCTACGACCCGACCCTGCCGCCGGACAGCGACGCCGCCCGCCGCGCGGCGCACTACCGCAAGGCCATCGACGGTCTCGCGGCGACCGGCTCCGCCGGCCTGCTGCACACGACCGGGTCCGACGACCCGCTCGACGCCGACGCCCTCACCTACGCGTGGCGCGGCCTGTGCACGGCCCTCGTCCGCTGGTGGATCAGCCACCCCGACGAGTCCCCCGCCGCCATGACGCGACGGTGCGGACGGCTCTTCGCCGCGGCCCGCTCCCTCGGGGCCGCCGAGGGCGAGCGGATCTGAGAGAAGCGGGCCGCGGGGCGCGGGGCGCGGGGCGCACGAGGACGCCGGCGGGTCCGGGGGCCGCGACGACGCCGACCGGGCCCCGCTCCCACGAGGCCCGGTCGGCGTGTCCCCTGCGTCGCCGCCGCGTCGCTACCTGGCCCGGGCCCGGTCCACCGCGGCGACACCGATCGCGGCGAGTCCGATCTGGATGAGCCACTCGATCCAGTCCACGCCCTCCGTGTCGTCGACTCCCGCCGCGTGGGCGATGGCCGAGCCGGCCAGCGCCGCCGCGATGCCGATCAGGATCGTCAGCCAGATCGGCACGTGCTGCCGCCCCGGCAGCACCAGCCGCCCCAGCACACCGATGATCGTTCCGATCACCAGAGCGCTGATGATCCCCGAGACCTCCATGAGCTCGCCTCCCTCTGCGCTCACTCGTTCACCCGGTCACTCGTTCACCGCGCAACTTCCCGGCATCCGCCGATGCATGCGCGAAACGATCGCGGGGCCGTGTTCGGGCATTCCGGCCTTTCGCCTTTCGCGGTTTCAGGCGCGGGACAGCGTGGAATGCGCATCGGTTGCACGGAGGATCACGACCTACCTTGGCGGTGAACCGTCACGAATACCACCGGCAAGCACCACCGCAGGCGCCACGAGGACGAGTCGGAAGAACGGGATCCGGAAACCGGGACCGAGGAAGATGCGGAATCGGAATCCGAAACCGACGACGATCCGGAGGCTGAGGCGGAAACGGAAGACGAACCCGACGCGGAGACGGAGTCCGAAAGCACCACCGAGCCGGACCGCGTGCCCGTCGGGGAGGCGGTACGCCATGCCGTCGAGCAGCTCAGCGACCTGCTGGGGCGCACGCCCGAGTCCGTGTCGGCCGTGAAGCCGACGGACAGCGGATGGACCGCTCAGGTCGAGGTGGTCGAGATCGAGCGGGTTCCGGAGACCACCAGTGTTCTGGCAAGTTACGAGGTTGCGCTCGGCACGGACGGGCAGTTGCTGGGTTACGAACGCGGAAAGCGGTACACGCGCGCTCAGGTCGACCAGAACGACATGTGAGCATGCCGTTCCCTCGAACCGAGGGAGGAGAAAGTGTCTGTAGTACAGCAAGGCGGCGGAATGCCCGGACAGGGCGGCGGCACGGGAAATCTCTACGACGTGCTGGATCTGATACTCGACCGGGGCCTGGTCATCGACGCATTCGTCCGGGTGTCCCTGGTGGGTATCGAGATCGCGAAGATCGACGCCAGGGTGGTCGTGGCGAGTGTCGACACCTATCTCCGCTTCGCCGAGGCCTGCAACCGGCTCGACCTGGAGAGCGGGAAGAAGGCTCCGGCCCAGCTCACCGACGTCATGGAGAAGTCGGTCGAGGGCGGTGCGAAAGGCAAGACCAAGGGCGCGCTGAGCGGTGCCGTGGAGGCCTTCACGGATTCCCTGACCGGCCGCGACGACGAAGCACGCGAGAAGGAACCGCGCCGACGGAGCGAGAAGCACGACGACGACCGCCCTCGCGGCCGTGAGCGCTCGGCGCGCCGATCCTCAGAGGACGGGGAGTGACGATGGCCCTCTACGTCTATGCCGTGACGAAGTCCTCGCACCCCCTGCGCGTGGACGAGCTCGAGGGTGTCGGAGGAGACGGGACGCCCGTCCGCGCGGTAAGGGGGGACGGGCTCTGCGCCGTCGTGAGCGAGGCACCGGAAGAGATCACCATGACCCGCCCCGACCTCGAGGCGCACCACGCCGTGCAGGAGCGGTTGTGGAACGACGGCCCCACGCTCCCGCTGAGCTTCGGCTTCGTCGCCGAGGACGAGGATGCCGTCCGCGCCGTCCTCGACGCGGAGGCCGAGCAGTTCGCGGAGCGTCTCGACGAGCTCGCCGACCGCGTCGAGTTCAACGTGAAGGGCGTCCAGGAGGAGGAAGCGATCCTGCGCCGGATCCTGGCCGATTCCGAACCGGTACGGCAGCTCAACGAGGCCACCCGTGATGGCGGCGGAACCTACGACCAGCGCCTTGAGCTCGGCAGGCTCCTCAACGACGAGGTGCTCGCCCGGCAGACGGCACTCGCCGAGTCCGTGCTGGCCGCGCTCAGGCCGCACGCACACGCGGAACGCCTGGGGGAACCGTCCCAGCAGTACTTCCTGAGCGCCTCGTTCCTGGTGGACCGGCAGGGCGTCGAGGAGTTCACGCGGGCGGCGGAAGAGGCGTCCGGGGAACTGCCGGAGGGCGTCGAGGTCCGTGTCAGGGGGCCGCTGCCCCCGTACAGCTTCACCTGACCGGCCGGGCCGGCGCCGTACGGCACGAGGAGAGATCGGGACGAGGAGAGATACGGGACGAGGAGAGAGCACAGAGAGCACCAGGAGAGCACAAGGAGAGACCGTGGGGTTGGTAACGGAGATCGTCGCGCTGCCCGCCGCCCCGCTCCGCGGGGTGATGTGGGTGCTGGACAAGGTGGTACGCGCCGCCGAGCGGGAGTACTACGACCCCGGCCCGGTCCAGGAGGCACTCGCCGCCCTCGAAAGGGAGCGGCAGGAAGGCGGCGTCGACGACGACGAGGAGTTCGAGCAGCGTGAGCAGGCGCTCATGAGGCGTCTCGAGGAGATCCGGGCCTACCAGCTCGGCCAGGCCGGGCCGGGCGGCGCGTAGGCGAGGAGAGAAGCGACATCATGGACAACGCCAAGATCGGCACCGCTCTGATCGGTGGATACCTGCTGGGGCGCACGAAGAAGGGAAAGCTCGCGCTCGGACTGGCGATGGCCCTGGCGGGGTCGCGGGTCAAGCCCGGACAGCTGGGCAAGTCGCTCGCGCACTCGCCGCTCCTCAGCAGCGTCAACCAGCAGGTCCGCGGTGAACTCATGACCGCGAGCAAGGCAGCGGCCACGACGGTGCTCAACGCCAAGGCCGAGCACCTGGCCGACGCCCTGCACGACCGGACCGCGGGCATACGCGGCGGACGGCAGGGAGACGGCGACGAAGAGCGCGACGAGTCGTCCGCCGAGGACACGACGCGGGACTCCCCGAAGAGGGCTTCGAAGGGCACTTCGAAGGGCGCCTCGAAGGACGAGGAGGAGAACGGCAAGCCCCGCGCCCGGCGCGCGGCCTCCTCATCGAGCCGCGGCTCGGCCTCGGCGAAGAAGTCGGAGGGAACGGCGAAGCGGTCGACGAGCAGGACGTCCGCGTCCGGAGCGTCGAAGAGCACCCATTCCGGTGGCACCGGGAGGCGGGACGATGGTTGACGACAGGAAGGCTTCGCGACGGGACGCCGAGGACGGTGCGGACGACACCCGTACGTCGTCCGGCGACTCCGGGACGCAGAAGCTGCTGGACCGGAACCCCGGTGCCAACCACCTGGCCGAGGAGTTCGAGTCCTACGTCCAGGCACGCCTCGAACGCGCGCTCAACGGCGTCGGCGACCGCATCGGCGGAGCGGCGGAGAAGGTGGGCGCGGCCCACCTCGGGCCCCGCGCCCTCCTCCACGGAGCCGGTGGCGCGGGCAGGAAACTGGTCGAGCACATGGCACCCGGAAAGGGCTCCTTCGCCTCGAAGGCGGCCCACGCCGCGGGCACGGCCCTGCACGCCAAGGACGTCCTCGTGGACAAGATGACGCCCGGCGGCTCGGACGAGCCGCGGTCGTCGGCCGCCGACTCGGGCCGCAAGAACCTGACGATCATCGAGGACATCGACGTCGGGGTCCCGGTCCAGGAGGCGTACAACCAGTGGACGCAGTTCCAGGAGTTCAGCCGGTTCGCGAAGGGCGTCGTCTCCGTTGACCAGGAGGACGAGACCACCACCCAGTGGCAGGTCAAGGTCGCCAAGTCGAACCGTGCCTACAAGGCGACCGTCACCGAGCAGATCCCCGACGAGCGCATCGCCTGGACGGCGGAGGGAGCCAAGGGCACCACGAGGGGCGTGGTCACGTTCCACTCGCTGGGCGAGAACCTGACCAAGGTCCTGCTGGTCATGGAGTACTACCCGAAGGGCATCGTCGAGAAGACGGGCAGCCTCGTACGGGCACAGGGCCGGCGGGCCCGGCTCGACCTCAAGGCCTTCCGCACGTTCGTGATGATGAAGGGCGAGGCCACCGGCAGTTGGCGCGGTGAGATCCAGGGCGGCAAGGTCGTCGCGGGCCCCGACGAGGAGTCCGACGGGGGCGAGGACGCGGACACGGACACGGACACGGACGAGAGCGCCGAGGGCGAGGAGGACGGGTCCGGCTACGAGGGCGAGGCCCGGGACGACGAGGCCGAGGACGAGGACGACCTGGAAGACGAGGACGAGGACGACGAGGACGCGTACGAGTACGAGGCCGGGGAGCAGCCGGCCGAAGAGGACGAGGAGTACGCGGAGGACGCGGAGGACGCGGAGGACGCGGAGGACGACGACGAAGAGGACGACGAGGACGAGGAGGAGGCCCCCGGAGAGGACGAGTACGACGACGAGGACGAGGACGACGGGGAGGCGGAGGACGAAGAACCCCGCGCCCGTCGGAGCCGCAAGGGCTGACGCCCAGGGAGCGAGGTCGAATCCGCCGTGGCTGCATCGGACCCCACCGGCCCCTCGGCCGCCCACCCCCTGTCCCCGTACGGGCAGACCCAGGGCGCGAACCTCGCCGACATCCTCGAGCGCGTGCTCGACAAGGGCATCGTCATCGTCGGGGACATCCGGATCAACCTGCTCGACATCGAGCTGCTGACCATCCGTCTCCGGCTTCTGGTGGCCTCCGTCGACAAGGCGAGGGAGATCGGCATCGACTGGTGGGAGCACGATCCCGCCCTCTCCTCGCGCGCCGAGCCCCGGCAGGAGCTGGAGGAGGAGAACGCCCGCCTGCGGGCCGAGCTCGAGTCGCTCCGCGCACGGCCCGTCGCCCGCTCCGGCTCCCGCTCCGAGCTGTCGGAGGGATCCACGAACCGCCGTCGGCGCACGACCGCGCCGGACGACGGCCGGCGGGCCGCCGCGCCGGAACGGAAGGCCGGCCGGCGGGCGGCGTCCGAAGGAAAGAAGTCCCGGAGCCGTGTGAACGCGGACAGGGACGTCGAGGACGACGACCGCGACACGGACTGACGTCATGAACGAGGAGCTCAGCTACGCGTACGCCGTCGTCCGCCCCACCCCGGACCTGGCGGAGGGCCCCGTACCCGGCGTCACGGGGGTCGCCTCCGGAGCCGTCCGGGTGGTGGGTGCCGGGGCGCTGGCCGCCGCCGTCGGTTCCGTACCGCGGAGCGACTTCTCCGAAGCCGCGCTCAAGGTCCGTCTGGAGGACCTGGACTGGCTCGAGCGCGTGGCGCGGGCCCACCACGGCGTCGTGGAGGCCCTCGCCGCGCGCACCACGGTGCTGCCGCTCCGGCTGGCGACGGTCTACGTGGACGACGACCGGGTGCGGGACGTGCTCCGGCGCGGCGAGGAGACGTTCACGCGCATGCTGGACCGGCTCACCGGTCACGTCGAATGGGGAGTGAAGGTCTACGCCGAAGTGCCCCGGGCCCCGGCCGCTCCCGCGGCCGACGACGCCGGCGCCTCGGATCCCGGGCGGGCCTACCTGCGGCGGCGCCGGCAGCAGCGCGAGGAACGCGGGACCGCCTGGTCCGAGGCGGCCGAGGCCGTGCGCCGGATCGAGGCGGAGGCCGGCGAGATCGCCGTGCGGCTGGCGCGGCACCGCCCGCAGCAGGGCCGGCTGGCGGTCGGTACGGGAGAGAACGTCGCCAACGACGCGTACCTCGTGCCGGGCGAGCGCTCCGAGGAGTTCCGCGACCGGGTCCGGCGTTCGACACGGGATCTCCGGGGAGTGCGGGTCGAGATCACGGGGCCGTGGGCGCCGTACTCCTTCGCGGTGCTGACCGAGGAGCCGGAGGCGCCAGGAGAGGTGGGCGGGCCGTGACGGCTCACGACGAGGCGGTCCTCGCGCAGCGCCAGGTGGCCCTGATCGACCTCCTGGACCGGCTGCTGAGCGGAGGCGTCGTCCTGACCGGCGACCTGGTCCTGTCGATCGCGGACATCGACCTGGTGAGGATCGCCCTGCGCGCCGTCATCGTGGGCGTGCAGGAGGACGACCGGTGGGGCCTCAGCACGCTCGTGCCGGGTGCCCCGCACGGGGCGGAGGGTGCCGACGGTGACCGGTTCGACTGACCCGAGCGCGGGCGCCGGGCCCGACCGTCGGCGCGAGGTCGCGGATGCCGCGCGACGCGCGTTCGCCGTGCTGCCGGCGCGCGCGGAGGAACTGCCGGACGCCGACCGCCGGACGCACCAGCCCGCACGCCGTCTGCGCGCGGATCCGGAGACGGTGGAGCGGGACCTCGTCACCCTCGTCCTGACCCTCGTCGAGTTGCTGCGCCAGCTCATGGAACGCCAGGCCCTGCACCGCGTGGACCAGGGCGATCTCACCGAGGAGCAGGAAGAACGGCTCGGCCTGACGCTGATGCTCCTGCACGACCGGATGGTGGAGCTCTGCGACCACTACGGCCTGACGCTGGAGGACCTCAACCTCGACCTCGGCCCCCTCGGCACGCTCCTGCCGCCCTGACGTCCGGCGGACACGTCACGGGCCCCGGCCGCGGGAAGCGGCCGGGGCCCGACGGCAGCGGCCCGGCGTCGGCTCAGCGGCCCGACGACACCGGCCGGCAGGCTCCGCTAGAGCCGGCGGACTCCGCTCGAGGAGCCTGGTGACGCGGCGTCACGGACGGCGCATGTCGTCCGGCGGCATGCCGGCGGAATCGGAGGGTGCGATCCGGCCGCGCCAGCCGCCCGTCCCGTGCCCGCGCTCCTCCATGAAGCCCTTGAACCTCTTCAGGTCGCCCTTGACCCGACGGTCCAGCACGCCGAGCGCGTCCGCCGCCTTCTCGGCCATGCCCACGGACTCCACGTCCATGGCGAGGCTCACTCGGGTGTGCGTCTCGTCCAGCGGCTCGAAGCTGACCACTCCCTTCTGCTTCACGTCGCCGCCGACCGTGCGCCAGGCGATGCGGTCGTCCGGACGCTGGTCGATGATCTCCGTGTCGAACTCGCGCCGGGAGCCTCCGACCTTGGTGCGCCAGTGGCAGTGCTTGTCGTCCAGCTGACGGACTTCTTCCACACCTTCCATGAAGCTCGGGAAGTCCTCGAACTGCGTCCACTGGTTGTAGACGTTCCTCAGTGGTGAATCCACGTCGATGGACTGCTTCACCATGCTCACAGCGTCCTCCTCGGGTTCCTCACTTGGGGGATTTACCGGCATTGCCGCGCCTACCCGGGCGAACGCACCCCAATCACCGGAGATTCCGATCGTATTCGGGTGAAAGATGGGACATATCCGCGGCACCCGGGTAGCCGGACGGCATGGACACCCTCGAATCGGCACCACTTCGCGCCGTCGCCCTCGTCTGCACGCGCTCCCCCCAGCCCCGAGCGCTCCAGCTCGCAGCTGCTCGCGGACCAGACGCCGGCGGCGCTCTCCGAGCACGGGGGCACGGGAAGGAGCCCGGCCCGCCGCCTCAGGTCCGCCCCCTATCCGCCCTCCTCCTGACGGCCCCCGCGGCCGGTCGTCAGTGACGGCAGGCACGACAGAAGCACGCGAACGACAAGGATGGTGATCTCGATGAACGCGCCCGACGGCCCCGGTGCCCCGCTCCCCGACCCGGTGGGACTCCACCCCCGCCCGCCGTTCCCCGATCAGGACCAGGACCACCCCGGCTCGACCGAGGCGATGGATCCGCGGCCCGACCACGGCGAGGCCGACTACCGCGGCCACGACGCGCTCCTCGGCCGCAAGGCGCTCGTCACGGGCGGGGACTCGGGGATCGGCCGCGCCGTCTGTCTGGCCTTCGCGCGGGAAGGGGCCGACGTCGTCTTCACCCACCTGCCCGAGGAGGCGGGAGAGGCCGGGGAGACCGCGCGCCTCGTGCGGGAGGCGGGCCGTACGGCCGTGCCCGTCGCCTGTGACATCCGGTACGAGGAGCAGTGCAGCGACCTCGTGGAGCGGGCCGTGGCCGAGCTGGGCCGGGTCGACCTGCTGGTCAACAACGCCGCGTACCAGATGTCGCAGCCGGACGGGATCGAGGCGATCACCACCGAGCAGTTCGACCGGGTGATGAAGACCAATCTGTACGGGATGTTCTGGCTCACCCGTGCCGCGCTGGCCCACATGCCGCGCGGCGGTTCCGTCATCAACACCACCTCCGTGCAGGGCTACCAGCCGAGCCCCCACCTCCTCGACTACGCGATGACGAAGTCGGCGATCATCTCCTTCACCCACGGGCTGGCGCAGATGCTCGCCGAGCGGGGCATCCGGGTCAACGCCGTCGCCCCCGGACCGGTCTGGACGCCGCTGATCCCGGCGACGATGCCGGACGCGACGACGTTCGGTGAGCAGTCACCCCTGGGCCGGCCCGCCCAGCCGGCGGAGATGGCGCCCGTGTACGTGTTCCTCGCCTCGGCCCGGGCCTCGTACATCACCGGGGAGATCGTCAACGCCACGGGCGGAACACCGCTTCCCTGACGGGGCGGAGAGTGCCGCGCGCCGGCGTTCCCGGTAGCGTGACCACCTGGTGCGTGGGGTGTCCGCGCGTCCGGCCGGTCCGCGCGAGGGCCGGCGGTGGAGAGTGACGAGGCTGCCATGAGCGAACCGACGAAGCCCGAGGTCGTCGTGCCGGAGGGTGACGCTCCCGCCGAGCTGACCATCCGTGACCTGGT
The DNA here is from genome assembly GCF_004117935.1 of Streptomyces roseicoloratus. Classification (GTDB taxonomy): domain Bacteria; phylum Actinomycetota; class Actinomycetes; order Streptomycetales; family Streptomycetaceae; genus Streptomyces; species Streptomyces roseicoloratus. The sequence continues at coordinate 58,951 of NZ_SDOY01000013.1, forward strand.
CGTCGGGGACGGGCCCGAGGCGAAGCCGGGCATGGTCCTCAGGGTCCACTACGTCGGGGTGACCTTCGCGTCCGGGAAGGAGTTCGACGCCTCCTGGGACCGGGGCGAGCCGTTCAAGTTCGCCCTGGGCGGCGGCCGGGTCATCAAGGGCTGGGACCGCGGGGTGAGGGGCATGCGGGTCGGCGGCCGGCGCGAGATCGTCGTTCCGCCGCGGCTCGGCTACGGCAAGCAGTCGCCCTCACCGCTGATCCCGCCGGAGTCGACCCTGGTCTTCGTGGTGGACCTGATCGACGTGTACTCCGGTCCGGCCGGATGGAGCAGGAGATAGGGACCGGAGCGGGCGAACCGGCTCCGATGTCCTCGTCGCGTCTGCCGGTTCCCTCCGCCGGTTCCCTTTGCCGGCGACGGCGACTATGATCTTCCGCGACATCGCGTGCCGGTCACCGGCTGGGTGAGGCATGGAGGTGTCGGGAGATGCCTTCGGAGGCATTCCTTGTCAGTCGAGTTGAACCACACGATCGTCCACGCCCGGGACAACCGGGAGTCCGCCCGCTTCTTCGCGGACCTGCTGAATCTTGAGATCACCGCGGAATGGGGCCCGTTCATCGCCGTCGCCCTGAGCAACGGCGTCACCCTGGACTTCGCCACCGTCCCCGCGGACGACATCGCCCCGCAGCACTACGCCTTCCTGATCTCCGAAGAGGAGTTCGACACCGCGTACGCGCGCATCACCGAGCGCGGCATCGAGCACTACGCGGACCCGCACCGGCAGCACCCCGGGACCGTCAACCACAACGACGGTGGCCGCGGCGTGTACTTCATGGACCCGGCGGGCCACGCGATGGAGCTGATCACCGTGCCGTACGGCGGCCGGCCCTCGTAACACCGGCGCCGGGGGCCGCATCCCGGTCCGGGGTGCGGCCCCCGCCCGGTCGGGACCGGGCCCGACGGCGATGTCAGTCCGCTGGCATATCCTTCCCGCCACCGCACACCGACCGGGGAGGATCAGATCAATTGACCAGCCAGACCGCCTACCCACTGCCCTTCGAGACGTCCCGCGCCCTGCCGTTCGCCAAGCCCCGGACGCTGCGTGAGCTGGAGATCATGGAGTGCAGCGCCCATATCCGGGCGAAGCCGGGGTGGTTCGACAAGCGGAACGACGCCGGCATCGCCGCCCGGTGGACGCGGGAGATGCTCGACCAGGGCCTCACCGAGGCGCAGGCGCGCTACGTGCTGGCCGAGCTCGCGCACTACGCGGCGCTGCGGGACGCGCGGACCGGCATCGAGGTGTCCGCCGTCGACGGGGTGTGGCAGTCGGACACGCTGGTCGACGACAAGCTCCGGTCCCGGCTGCGCGAGGCGGTCCGGGTCCTGGAGGAGGTCCCGGAAGCGGAGAAGGACTGGCACCCCGGCTCCGACGGCCAGGTGCTGGATCTGGTCCACCCGTCGCTGTTCTGCCTCGTGCGGGACGTGAGCGCCGCGCCCGAACAGGCCTGGCGGAACCCGACGAACCACTACGCGAAGCACGAGTTCTCGGAGAAGTTCCAGTGGCTGCCCACCGACGTCGAGGTCGGTGACGACGGCGACGTCAGGTTCCTCTCGTACGTCAACAACGTCCATCCCGAGGAGCACCACGCCCTGTCCGCCGTCCTCCCGGACCTGTTCGCGCGCCTGCTCCCGCTGTGGGAGAACGTCCTGACCGATCTGCGTCATCCGCGGCCGCTGCGGATCGAGGCCGATCCGCACGAGTGGTACGACGACGAGCCCACGTACCCGGCCCCTTCCTCCTCCAGCGACGCCGCCGCCTACACGGAGGCCCGCAAGGCCTGGTCGGAGCAGATGGACCACTGGTATCAGAACCGGCGTCCGGTCGTTCCGGACGCCCCGGAGTTCGCCCCGCCCGCGCTGCCCGAGGCGTCCGCCCGGGTCGGTCTGCGCGGGCGTCGTCTCCAGGTCATCACGAAGCTCGCCACCATCCATCTCACCCCGGAGGAGCCCGAGTACGCGGGCGGTTCCTGGCACGTGGAGGGGATGCTGAACGAGCGGATCGTGTCGACCGGCATCTACTACTGGGACAGCGAGAACATCACCGAGAGCCGGCTGAGCTTCCGCGCGGCGCTCGACGACCCGTACTACGAGCAGAACGACGACGACGGGCTCCGTGAGGTCTACGGCCTGGAGGACGAGGACGCGCTGAACCAGGTCCTGGGCTCGGCGTCGACGCCGGCGGGCCGCTGCCTGGCCTTCCCGAACGTCCTGCAGCACCGGGTCGGACCGTTCCGCCTCGCGGACCCGACGCGTCCGGGACACCGCAAGATCCTCGCGTTCTTCCTGGTCGACCCGTCGACGCCGATCGTCTCGACGTCGGACGTGGCACCGCAGCAGCCGTGGGCCGACACCTCGACCATGACGCTCGAGCAGGCCCGGGACTATCGCGAACAGCTCATGCGGGAACGCAAGTTCTTCACCGACGAGCACAACGAGCAGGTCTACGAGCGCGAGTTCTCGCTCTGCGAGCACTGAACCGCTGCCGTGCCGAGGATGCCGCCGACGCCCGCGTGCCGGTGTCGGCGGCATCCGACCGGCCCGCGGGATCAGTTCGTCGCGGGGGCCCTCGTCGGATCGGGCCGGGGACCCGTCCTCGGGTCCTTCGGGGGCGCCGCGTCCTGCCGGTAGAAGATGTCGATGTCCACTTCCTCGCCGCCGACGATCAGCGTGTCCCACGCCCCGCTCTCCAGCAGGGTCCGCAGGGTGGAGGAGCCGAGCTTCTCCAGATGGTTCCGGAGGGTGGCGTCGTCCGGCATGCCGGGCACGCGTGACGCCAGCCGGTCCCGGATGCCCCGGAGCCGTTCCATGAAGGCGTCGGTGTCCGCCTTCCTGTCCAGGTCCTTGACGCCTTCCGACTCCTCGATGCTCTGGGCGATCTTCTCCTTGATCGGGCGGCTGACGCCGTTCTCGTCGGTCGTGATCATCGTGTTCCAGGCCCGGCTCTTGTGCCGGTACTGGAGCATGGACATGGCCGCCTCGTGGCGCGCGAAATCGGCGTCCCGGAACGGCCTGCCGGTCCACGCGCCGTTGAGGGACCGGGCCAGGGAGATGGCGGATCCGAGTCCGCTGTTGAGCCCTCGGCCGGGCCAGAAGTGGATGGCGTTGGCCGCGTCGCCGAGCAGGAACCCGTAGGTCCCCGGGGAGGTCGACGTGGCCGGGCGCAGCCGTGTGGTGAACCTGGGCCGCTGCACCATGTCGAGCCGGAAGGCCGTGACCGCGCTCAGGTCCCGCTCGGCGACGCCGAACAGGGTCAGCCCCTCCAGCACCCGCTTCCAGAGGGCCGAGCCCCTGACCATGGCGGGCAGGAAGAGGGTGCTGTGCGTCGGGCACTGGAAGTCGCCGTGGTCGTCCCGTCCCATGACGCACGGGCGCGAGGCGATGCATTCCTCGAAGACGTGCCGGACGGGATCGATGCCGACCACTTCCGCGGCCTCGGCGTCGGTGAGCCTCATGTTGAGGAATCCCTGTCCGCGGAGGGCGTTGAGGAGGAAGCGGTTCTGGGCGACGGTCAGCAGGACCGTCATGGGGTCCGTCAGGGTCGACTTCACGCGCAGTCCGAGGACGACGTCCTGGATGTGCCGGCCGTGCAGCGAGTAGATGGACGTGTCGGCGTTGCCGAACCTGTCGATGTAGTGCTCGCGCGTCCGGGAGCGGCCGCCCTCGCAGATGGCGAGGACGTGGTCGCGGGCGTCTGCCCCGTCGTGGGCGGCCGGGTCGAACACGTCGGGGACCAGCCTGATGCGTCCCCGCTTCTCGTTGGCCAGTTCGAGGAGGGTGTCCTCGATGTAGGCGATCCGGAGGTTCCTCGGCTTGTGGCCGCGGAGCGAGTCGGGACCGACCGGCCACATCTCGGTGTACGCGTCGCCGCGGAAGAGCCGTGCCTGCACCTCCTCGGGGAGGTTCAGGTACTGGCGGCTCTGCACGGTGACGACCTGCTGGCGCCGGACGTTGCCCTGGCCTTCGGTCTTCCAGACGACCTTCGCCCCGTCCTGGACCCAGCGGCCGTCGTGGACGGTGACGGCCACGCGTGGCCCCATGAGGTGTTCGAGGAGCAGGGCGAAGCTCAGGCCGACGGGGCCGCCGCCGGACACCGTCACGTTGAGCACGGACCCTTCCGCGAGGGTTTCCTCGGAGGGGGTGAGCGGCGCCAGCACGGAGAGGTCGAGGATGGTCTCCATCGTGTCGACCGCTTCGAAGCGGAAGGTTTCGGTGCCGATCTCGATGAGGTCTCCGGGCCGCAGTTCGTGCGAGGTCACGCGCGTGCCGTTGACGCGTGTGCCGTTGCTGCTGCCGCTGTCGTACAGGACGAATCCGTGGCCCTCGCGACGCACTTCGGCGTGGAAACGCGAGACGTTTCCCACCGTTATCACCACGCTGTTGTCGCCGTTGCGCCCGAGGGTCAGCGGTGCGGCGCCGATCGGGAACTGCTGTCCTGCCAGAGAGCCTTGATGGCCGACGAGCCGAGGAGGCATGGGTCACCCAATTCCATGAGTCACGGATCCGATGACGACATGCGAAACCGGTCACCCGGAAAGCCCCCCTTGCCTCACACACCGCGACGGGACCGGCACGCAGGGCAAGCTTATGGCGGTCACGAGGCCGCTGAGAAGGCGTCCGGACCGACCGATCACCATGTGGTGGCCGTTCCGTGACGATGTCACGGCGCGGCTACGGCCGGTCCGGCGTGCCCGGGCCGTTCCTTCCGGATCAGGCCTCAGCCCACGTCGAGCGCGTTGGGCAGGCCGAGCCGGTGGCGCAGTCGGTCGTGGCGCTTGAGTCCCTCCATCTCCGGGGCCCGGAACAGCTTCTGCACCGTGCAGCGCGGGGCGGTCGAACCCGTCCGGTCGAGCAGGGCGTTGACGGCCTGGCGGGCGGAGGCGTTGGCGCCTTCCATCGTCGCCAGGTCGATGTCGACGGCCACGTAGTCGCCGGCCAGGAACAGGTTGGGGATTCTCGTGGCGGCCTGCGGCCGGTTGTGGAAGGTGCCGACGGGGTGGATGAGGAGCTGGTCCTCGTTGGTCGGGTTCGGGGTGCCGAGGCCGTCGACGCCCGGGTCGAGGAACCAGGAGTGCAGCGCGCCGTCCTTCAGCACCGTGCGGCCCGTGTCGTTGAACGCGGCCTTCAGCTGCGCCCACACCTCCCGGGCGACCTCCGCGCGGGTGCACTGCTTGGCCGTCTTGCCGTACAGGATGCCGGGTTGGTCCCACTCGGAGATGTCCACCGAGAGACAGTCGACCACGGCGCCGTCGCCGTAGTCGGCCGGGAAGTCGCGGGACGGCCAGTGGCCCGCCTGCTGGATCGCCGTCAGGGACCACGGCGAGTCGATGCAGTTGGCGTGTCCGGCGAGCAGCGGCGCGTGCTCGGTCAGATAGAACTGGATGCCCGTCATCCAGTCGGTTTCCAGCTTGTCGCACCGCGCGAGCTGCGGATCCGCCGCGCGCAGGGCGGTGCCCCAGGTCCGCCGGGCGTGCTCGACCGGGATGGCGGAGAGGTAGTGGTCGGCGGTCACCGAGCGGCGGACGCCCTGCGGGTCCTCGACGACGGCGGCCCCGATCCGCCCGCTTGCGGAGTCGTAGGCCAGTTCGCGCAGGGTCCAGCCGATGCGGAACTCCACGCCGAGCGCGGAGAGGTGGGCGGCCCACGGGTCGATCCAGGCCTCGTTCGTGGGCAGGTTCAGGATCCGGTCGAGCGGTCCGTCGGCGCCGCGTCCGAGGGCGTTGAAGGCGAAGGCCTCCAGGAGGGTGGCGACGGTACGCGTGCTGGCCTCCTCGGCCTTCGTCGCGACGATGTTGCGGGTGAGTCCGACGGCGAGGATGCGCTGGTAGTCGTAGCTCATCCGCGCCGCGCCGAGGAAGTCCCACCAGGGTGTCCGCTCCCATTCCTCGTTGCGCCGTTCGTCGCAGCTGGTCAGGAAGACGAGGAAGCGGTTGACGAAGTACGCGGTCTCGTGGAGCGGGATGGAGCGGACGGTGTCCAGGAGGCCGGTCAGGGCGCGGCGGATCTCGTCGAGGGTGAGTTCGGCGGGGCGGTGGCCCGGCCAGGGGAGCGGGATGCGCAGGTCTTCGCGGCCGGTGCGGGCGAAGGACATCTCCGGCGGGGCGACGAGGTTGTCCCAGACGCCGTTGGCGTTCCCGGGGAAGGGGATGCGCCGCAGGGTGTCGGGGAGGTTGTGGTAGATGCCCGGGATGAAGCGGAAGCCGTGTTCGGCGGGGAGCGGGCGCCGGCCGCCGCGGGCGCTGTCCGGCACGTCCATGGAGCGGGCCTTGCCGCCCAGGGCGCGGCGCTCGTAGACGGTGACGCGGAAGCCGCGTTCGGCGAGCTCGTGGGCGGCGGTCAGTCCGGCGACGCCGCCGCCGAGCACGGCCACGGTCGGCGACCCGGACGGACCCGAGGACGGCGCGGCGGCGACGGCGGGTGCGGCGCCGAGGGCCGCTCCCCCGACGGCGGCCGCCCCGGTCACGGCGGCCGCTCCCGCCACGAACGTGCGTCGTGAGTTGCCCTGACGGTTCATCCCCAGCCCCTTTACCGACGGTAACCCGACATCCGGCGCAGGAGCATAGGGCCGTCCCGCGAGTCCCGGAAGACACCTGCGCGCCTCGATCGCACATGGCGCGATCCCGCCCCACCGCATAATGACCCGCGGCAGGGATGCCGCGCGGTGGCGCGGACGCGGGTGACGGAGGGCGAAAGACCGATGGTGCTCGAACAGGGCCGGCGAGTGAGGCTGGCGACGGAGCTCAGGCTGCCCGGGTCGCCGGAGCCGGCCGGGGACGCGCCGGCGACGGCAGGTGCGGTCGCCGGGTTCCTGTCTCTGGCGGCGGGGACCGAGGGCACGGTGGAACGGGTGGACGCACACCCGCGGAAAGAGGGCCCCGAGGTCCGCGAGTACGTACGGCTCACGTCCCTCCGCGACGACTTCGGCGCCCAGATGCCTCCGGCGAGCAGGCAGCGGCTCGACGAGGAGATCGCGGCCCTGGAGCCCGCGTGGACCGAGCACCGGAACACCCGGGAGCGGGTGACGGTCCGGGTCCGCTTCGACAACGGGTTCGTCCTCGACGGAGCGGACGCGGTGCTCTTCACCCCGCGCTGACCTCCCCCGGCCGACGCGAACCGATCCCATGGAGGGAACGATGACCGACCATCACGACGACTACTGGATCCGCCCGGCGGACCAGGACATCGCCCGGTACGGGGAGTTCCGGCTCACCCTCGTGCAACCGCCCTTCCCCGCGCCCGCGACGACGCTCCCCGACCACGACGCCGTGCGGGCCCGGGAGTTCGCCGGCTCCCTGCTCGCCGTCGAGGACGTGCTCGCCGAGGTCGAGCGGATCGAGGCCGTCGACCGTCCGGACTTCGCCACCCGCGCCGACCTCGACCTCGTCTCCGTCGGATGCTGGGGCACCGTGACCGAGGTGAACGACCCCGCACTCGCGTGCGCGGAGGTGGATCACACGCTTCTGGAGCAGGCCGAGGCCCTCGCCGCGGGCTTTCCCGGGGCCGTGGTCGTCGGGTCCGCGACCGTCGACCACCCCACCACCTACGGGACCCATGTCATCCACCACCCCGGTGGTGCCCGGCTGTTCGGGGCCGGCTGGAGCGGCGAGGGCGACTGGCTGCACGACGGCAGCGCGCACGCGGTCGCCGAGGCCTTCGGCATCGGGCCCGGCGCACTGGCGCGCGAGGGCGTCGACCTCGACGCCCCGCCCGGTTCCCTGTACTGGCAGGGCCTCGCCCGCCTCGCGCTCCTCTCCGTCACCCCGATGCACCGCGGGGGCCGCGTCCTCTCGGTCTTCCGGGTGCGGCACACCGAGAAGACCACCGGTGACCTGGAGGACACCTGGCTCGGCGGGCTCGACGATTTCTGACCGTTACGGTCGCAACATCCTCACGCCCTGTCGGGGACATGCCCGTCGAACTCCGGGACCCCGGAGGCCCCCGCCCCTAGAGTGGCCAACGAGCGGCGAATTCCGACCAGTTGACCTCGGAGCCCGTGCCGCCGCCACGTCTCCTGCACATCACGGGGTTCCCAGGGGGAGAAGTCAGTGAGCATGCACATACGACAACGCGCGCGCCGCAGGCATGTGTGGGGCCGGCTCGGGGCGGCGTTCGCCACCGCGACGGCCCTCACCCTCACCGGCCTGCCGGGCCTCGACCAGGCCCATGCCGCGAAGCCGCCGAACGTCAAGCCGGTCCGGTGCGACGAGAAGTACCTCAAGAAGCAGTTCCCGACCACGCCGCCCGATTCCGGGCCGCCGGCCGATCTGACGTACGACGCCTGGCCGAACGACGAGAACTACACGTACGACAACCCCGCCAAGGCGTACGACGGGGTGCTGCCGCCCACCGACGCGCAGCGCGAGAAGGCCGGCAAGGACTACCGCACGTGGCAGCGGGCGTTCGAGAAGTCGAAGAACCCGGCCGACCGGGTCATGGAGATCTACGCCCGCTACAACGCGCAGTACGACAGCCCCAAGGGTTACAAGGACTTCACCCGCTTCCTCGACGTGAAGTACGTCGGCAACCACGGCAACCCGCGCCGGGGCGAGGCCTTCGAGGCCCGCATGGTCAAGAAGTACAACATGGTCGGGCCCGACTGGTGGTGCCAGGACGTCATCTCGTACATCGACGAGAACGGCGAGAAGCGCTGGCGCGTCGTCGACGTCCACAACCGCCGCACCGAGTTCAAGATCGAGACCAAGTCCAACGGCAGGGCCGAGCCGGACCAGGTGAAGGCCGACCGTCAGATCGCCAGGCAGTACCCGAAGTCGACGTTCCGCTACATCACCGGTGCCGCGACCGAGAAGGCGACGAAGGACAGCATCAAGCAGTTCGACGACGACCTGAAGCGGGAGCGCGGCACCAACCGCACCCAGGCCGGGGTCACCGAGCGCCGCTCGAACGCCATCGAGCGCACGCAGAAGCCGACCGTGTACACCAAGTACGACAAGCGCTTCAACCCCGACCCGCTCAAGGGCGGCCGCGGCCCGATCATCGACCAGGCCCTGCGCTCCGGGAGGACCCTCGAGGAGGCCCGCCGCCTCCAGGCGATGTACAACCAGAACAACGGCGGCGGCTACTTCAACCGCGGACCCGGCGGCATCGACTTCTCCACCCTGGAGATCAACTACGTCGGCACCCCGGTCAAGGGCGAGGGCCTCGACTACTCGATGAAGGCGGACTACGTCCAGGACCCGGACGCCCACCCCGGCTACGGCGGTGACGCCAAGCTGCAGCTCGCCTCGGACGCCTTCTTCACCTGGCTCGCCCTCACGCCCGACCGCTTCTGGGTCAACCTCAACCCGATCCGTCCGGACGTGATCATGGACAAGGAGTTCGCGAAGACCGACGCGGGGCGCGTCCTCCTGGAGGCCGACCTGACCCTCAAGCACGACTACGCCGACGCGATGAACCCCGACAAGTACGAGCGCGGGGAACGCTTCTGGCGCGCGGCACCGCGGACGCCGGAGGGCATGCCGTGCCTCCCGGTCATCCGGCAGTGGATCACCCCGAAGCCGGCCAAGGTGCGCGAGCAGGACGGCGGCATCTACATCCTCGACGCCCCTCTCAAGGTCAACATGGAGGTCCCCACCGGGCCCGACGTGCCGGCCGGCGGCTGCAAACTCACCGAGGCGCAGACCAGGCAGGCCGAGGCGCTGATCCTGACGATGATCCAGCCGGAGCTGGAGCGCCGGGTCAACGACGAGCCGTCCTACGCCGACCTGCGCCGCGTCTACTCCTCGCGGGTGGCCGCCGAGTACATCCGCCGTCAGGACGCCGCCGCTCCGACCGACTTCCGGAAGATCATCAACAGCAACGACGTGTCGCGCTGGCCCCTCCGGGGCGAGAACGCGAACTGGGACAAGAAGACGGTCTACGACAAGTACGTCCACTCGTTCCGGAACGGGGACTACACGTTCGAGCGGGTCTACGGCGGCAAGGTGTGGATCCTGTCCATGGGCGGCGTCGACTTCTCGAAGGCGCCGAAGCGGAACATCTCCCGCGCCCAGTTCGACACCGAGCACCGCGGACTCGACACGACGACCAGGTCGTCCGTCCAGACCGAGGTGACCTACCGGGGCGGCAACGCCGCCTACCTCGGCGGGTCCACGGCCGACCAGCCCACCACCCCGCCGGACCCGAAGCCGACGCCGACCCCGACCCCGACCGGGCCGGACGACCCGAAGCCGAGCGGCACCCCGCCGACCCCGGCGCCCGGGACGTCCACGACCGGCGGCGGCCAGACCCCTCCGGCCCACGACCCGGACGGCGACCTCGCCGACACCGGCTCCGACGCCCCGCTGGGGCTGATCGCCGGCATCGCCGCGGCGGTGCTCGTGGCGGGCGGTGCGCTGGTGTGGTGGATGAGCAGGCGCGGGTCGCGGCAGAGCCGCTAGCCGTCCCGTCGACAACGTCCGTCCGTACGGGCCCGGCCCCGCCCGCGTCGCCGGGTGGGGCCGGGCCCGTGCCCGTGCGGGCGGCACGGGCGGCGGCCCGCGCCGGTGAGGCGGCGGGGCCGCCTCATGCCATGGCCGGGGGCACCGGCCCGAGCGGGCTCAGCGGACCCCGGGGCCGGGGTGCTCCCGCCGGGCACCGCCGCCGGTCGGACCTCTCGTCAATGTTCCTTTCCGACGTCCTTTTGGACACGGTGGAGAGTTCTACGCGCGTCGGATTCCGGCGCCGCATATCGGAAAACACCAAAGCGAATGGGGCCGGTTGGAGCTACGACCACAAAAGCCCGGCAGGGGGCGCAATTACGGCCATCGTCAGGCGAGAATTCCGGACGCACTGTCCAAAAAAGATCAAGAGGAATGATCGTGCGACCGAGACTCTTCGGCATGACCGCCTCCGTGGCCGCGTTCGGACTGCTGGGCTCCCTCGTCACCGGCTGCGGTTCGCTGTCCGGGAGCGACGGGACGACACTGCGCCTGGTGGTCCCCGAGTACGGCGACGGCCCGGCGAACAGCTCCAAGGCGTACTGGGACAAGCTGTCCGTCGCGTTCACGGCCGCCCATCCCGGCAAGAAGATCCAGGTGACCCTCTATCCGTGGGCGGACATCGACCGTGAGGTGACCCGCATGGTCGAGGAAGGCGACGCCCCCGACGTGGCCCTGATGGGCGCGTACTCGGACTTCGCCGCGCAGGACCGGCTGTATCCGGCCAGTGAGGTGCTGTCGATCAGGACGGAGGCGAACTTCCTGCCGCCGCTCGCCGAGGCGGGCTCGGTGGACAACACCCTCTACGGTCTGCCCTTCGTCGCCAGCAGCCGGCTGCTCTTCTACAACGAGGAGCTGTTCGACAAGGCCGGCGCCGAGCCGCCGAAGACCTGGTCGGACCTGAAGGAGGCGGCCGAGGCGCTGAAGGAGGAGGACGTGCTCTATCCGTACGCCCTTCCGCTCGGCCCCGAGGAGGCGCACGCCGAAGCCCTGATCTGGGAACTGAGCAACGGCGGCGGGTACACCGACAACAACGGCAGCTACAACATCGCGTCGGAGCAGAACGCCCAGACCTTCCGCTGGATCAGGGACAACCTGGTCGCCCCCGCGCTGACCGGCCCGGTCCCGCCCGCCGAACTCAACCGCCAGGACGCCTTCGCCGCCTTCCTGCGCGGCGACGTCGGCATGGTCAACGGCTATCCCTCGCTCCTGAGGCAGGCACGGGCGAAGGGCATGAAGGTCGGCACGCTGCGGATGCCGGTGTCCGACACGATCCCCGAGGGCAAGACCCCGCCCGCGGCGGGAGTCGCCGACTGGATGATGGGCTTCCGGCACGAGGGCAACCGCGAACTCGTGGGCGCGTTCCTGAACTTCGTCTTCGAGGACAAGAACCTCAACGAGTTCGCCGGCCGCTACCAGCTGCTGCCGTCGACGGTGACCGCCAACCAGGGTGCCCGGGGCACGAAGGCGGACCCGAGCACCGAGCAGTTCCTGACCGCGCTGCGCACCGCCGAGCTGTACCCGGTGAACGAGCCGTCCTGGCTGCAGGTCAGCAACACCATCAAGCGGAACATCGGCAAGGCCGTCGCCCCGTCGGCCGATCCGAAGGCGGTGCTGGAGCGGATCGCCCAGCAGGCGCGGGACGCGGCACAGCAGCGATAGCGGCGGCTCGTACCGTGCCGCGAGGCCGGAAGGACGTCACCGTCGCGGCTACGCCGTGGGCGGCGGCGGGAGGGTGGCCAGGCCGGGGGACGGTTCCGGCCAGACCAGCAGGACCGGGCAGGGCGCGTGGTCGACGACGAAGCGGGAGGCCGGGCCGAGGCTGTGCGGACCCAGATGGGTGCGGTCGCCGTCCCGGGCGAGGACGAGCAGATCGGCGTGCTCGGCGGCCGCGACGACCTCGCGTTCGACGCGTCCGGTCCGTTCGACACGGGTGCCGGGGCGTCCGAGGCGTGCGCCGGCGGACCGCAGGAGCCGTTCGCCCGAGGCCGTGGCGAGGCTCTCCACGCGGTTACCCGGGTCGCGCTCCGGGTGGCCGCGCCCGAGCAGTCCGGCGAACGCTCCGTGCGCCGCGCCCGGTACCTCGGTCGGCGTGACGTGCAACAGGACGATCTCGGCGTCCTCCGGGGCGTGGGCGCGAGCGGCGTCCACACAGGCGGGCCAGGTGCCCTCCACGATCCACACCACCACGGCCATGGCTCAGCCTCCTCCGACGACGGCCAGCGAGGCCCACAGCGCGGTCACCGCGGCGCCGAGCCCCAACGGTACGGTGTACACCCCGAGCCGGGTGAACTCCCTCAGGTTCACCTCGGTGTCGTGGGAGTGCACGATGCGCCGCCACAGCAGGGTGGCCAGTGAGCCCGCGTACGTGAGGTTGGGCCCGATGTTGACGCCCAGCAGCACCGCGAGGACCGCGCCCGGGCCCGAGGGCACCGTCAGCGGCAGGAGCACCAGGACCGCGGGCAGGTTGTTGATCAGGTTGGCCAGGAGCGCGGCCAGGGCGGCGAGGGCGAGCAGCACCGGCAGCGAGTCACCGGCCGGGATCACCTGGCCGAGGGCGTCGTCGAGGCCGTTGTCCACGACGGCCCTGACCACGATCCCCAGGGCCAGGACGAAGGCGAGGAACGGCACCGACGCCGACCGCAGCAGGCCCGCGGGCGTCACCCGGCGGCGGATCAGGGCCCGTACGGCGAGCACGAGCGCCCCGGCGCACGCGATCCAGGCCGGGTCGACGCCGATCGCGGAGGACACGGCGAAACCCACCAGCGTGCAGCCGACCGTCACCAGCGCGAACAGTGGCGGCTCGGGGGCCTCCGTGGTCGGCGGGGTGTCCGCCCCGGCGTCCAGGTCGGTGGCGAAGAAGCGGCGGAAGACCAGGTACTCGACCGCGATCGCGGCCAGCCACGGCAGCGCCATCAGGGCGGCGAAGCGGGTGAAGGTCAGTCCGCTGACGGTGAAGGCCAGCAGGTTGGTCAGGTTGGACACCGGCAGCAGCAGGGACGCCGTGTTGGACAGGTGGGTGCAGGCGTAGACGTGCGGCTTGGGGCGCACGCCGAGGCGCGCGGCAGTGGCGAACACCACCGGGGTGAGCAGCACGACCGTGGCGTCCAGGCTCAGGACGGCCGTGATCGCGGACGCCGCCAGGAACACCTGCGTCAGCAGCCGGCGCGGCCGGCCGGCTGCCCGGCGCGCCATCCACGCCCCGCAGGCGCGGAACAGCCCCTCGTCGTCGCAGAGCTGAGCCAGGACCAGCACGGCGGCGAGGAAGCCGACCACCGGCCCGAGCCGCTCGGCCTCGGCCAGCGCGTCGGCCGGGGAGACCGCCCCGGTGAGCAGCACCAGACCCGCCGCCGGAACGGCGACCACGGCCTCCGACCAGCCGAAGGGCCGGACGACGGCGCAGGCGAGGACCAGGGCGAGCAGGGCGACGGAGAGGGCCTCGGCGAGCGGGGTGTTCAGGGCGGGTCCTTCCGGGGCGGGCGACGACCGATATGCGGCTTGTGAAACCCGGCAGACCTTATCCCAGCCGGCCGCGTGTTCCTCGGACGGGCTGCGTACCGGCCCGACCGGCCGCGTGCGGGTGATCCCCCGCACACACCGGCCGGTACGTGCCCTTTCGCGTGCTAGCGTCCGCCCGCGTGACCTCCGCCCTCGACACCGCCGCGCCCCGCCCGGACACGGGCACGGACACGACCCGCTCCTGCCCGTACGCACACCAGGCGCCCCCGCAGGACCCGTCGGGTCCGCTCGGCCTGCTCGACCTGTTCGACGAGGGGTTCGTCCGCGATCCGTACCCGTGGCTCGACCGCCTGCGGTCCTCATCCCCGGTCCACCGTGACGACGCCACGGGCCTGTGGCTGGTCAGCCGGTACGAGGACATCCGGCGGGTGCTGCTGGACCCGGTCGCGTTCCGGCCGGACAACGCCCAGCACGCGGTGACGCCCCTGGGCGTCCCGGTGCTCCGGCGGCTCGCCCGTGCGGGCTTCCGGCTGGGGCCCGCACTCGCCAACAACGCGTCGGAGAGCCACGCGGGCCTGCGTCGGCTCGTCATGCGCTTCTTCAACGCCCAGCGGGTGGCCGCGGCGGTCCCGGTGGTCGAGCGGATCGCCGGCCGGCTGCTGGACGGGGTGCGGGCGGAGCTCGACGCCACCGGCGGCGCCGACCTGTTCTCCGCGTACGCGCACACCCTGCCGTGCCGGGTGATGACGGAGCTCCTCGGCATCGACGGACTGGACACCGCCACCCTGGTGCGGTGGAGCGACGCCTCGCTGGAGCTCTTCTACGGTCGGCCCGCGCCGGAGCGTCAGCTCGAACTGGCGTCGCTCGTGGGCGAGTTCCACCAGTGGCTGACGGAACTGGTGCGGGATCCGGCGGTGCCGGCGGACAGCTTCGTCGGGGCGCTGGCCCGCCACCGGCTGCCCGACGGGAGCCTGCTCGACCCGGGCACGGCGGTCGGCGCGTGCTTCTTCGTCTTCATCGCCGGGCAGTCCACGACGGGACAGCTCATCTCCACCGTCCTGCGCGGCGCGCTCGCCGAGCCCGGGGCGTGGCCGCGCGCCGCGCACGACGAGGCCTTCGCCGCGGAGTGGGTCGAGGAGGTGCTGCGGCGCGAGCCGCCCGTGACCTCCTGGCGCCGGGTCACCGCACGGCCGCTGGAACTGGGCGGCGTGGAACTCCCCGCTGGCGCCGAACTGCTGCTGATGCTCATGGGCAGCGGCTCGGACCCGGATGTCTTCGCGTCACCCGGGCGGATGCTTCCCGGACGCGAGAACATCCGCCACCACCTGTCCTTCGGCGTGGGACGCCACCGCTGCCCGGGCGCGGCCCTCGCGCGTACGGAGGCGGCGGTGGCGCTGCGCGCGGCCGCCCGCCGCCTGCCGGACGTCCGGCTCGCACCGGAAGCGGCGGAGGCACCCGTGCTCGGCCTGCTGTCCTTCCGCGCCCCGCTGCGGGTGCCGGTGGTGGAGTCGTCGCCCGTGGGGTGACCGGCGGGCGGTGGGGCGGGGGCCTGCGGGGCGGAACGGCAGTCAGCGGGTGCGGTCGAGTACGTACGTGAACAGGCCCTCCAGGTGCCGCGCCGCCGTGGGCGCGGGTGACGCGTCGCGCAGCGCGCGGCGGGCGGTGTCCAGGTGCCGGCGC
>NZ_SDOY01000080.1 GCF_004117935.1 Streptomyces roseicoloratus
GACCACCCGGATCACCGGCCTCGTCCAAGCCGTGCTCACACTGCATTTGGCCAGCTCAGACCGATGATGGAAAAGCCTCACTGCCTCACCCCACGCAGAAGCCCCGCCGGGACGCACCTGGCGGGGCTTCAGATTTGCGGTCGCTCACTCCGATCGAGCCACACCAGACGATCACGACGCGCCCCAATCCGAAGCGGCGGAAACGCACTCGATTATCCCGTAACCAGCTCACGCATTCGCGTGATTACTGAGGCTGAACTCGTGGTGTCGCAGGGGCTGACGGCTGGTCGTCTGCTGCGGTATCACCGGAGGCATGCGGTATCCACAA
>NZ_SDOY01000014.1 GCF_004117935.1 Streptomyces roseicoloratus
CCCCGGAGCCGGCCCCGAAGCCGAAGCCGGAGCCGTAGAAGTGGCAGACGCAGAAGCCGAAGCCCCCGAAGCCCCCCAAGCCTCCGGCTCCTCCTGTGCCGTTCCTGCCGCCGTAGCCGCCGCGCGCAGCGCGAGGAGGAGCGGGGCCACCGCCGGTTCGTGGCGCAGGGGGGTGTCCGCCGCGTCGGTTTCGACCGGGACGCCGGCCGAGGTGAGGGCGCGGCGGAGGGTGCCGAGCGGGGCCGTGGAGCGGGTGAGGACGGCCATGTCGTGCCAGGGCACGCCGTCCTCCAGGTGCGCGCGGCGCAGGAGGTCGGCGATGTTGTCCGTCTCGGTGGACGGCGTCGGGTACGTGTAGACCTCGGCGCGGCCGCCGTCCCGTACCGGCGTGAGCTCGCGGTGGGCGCGGACCCGGTCGGCGGGCAGCCGGGGCAGCGGCATCCGCTGGGTGAGCAGCCGGGTGGCCCCCAGGAGCGCGGCGCCGGAGCGGCGCGAGGTGCCGAGCACCTTGACGCTCCCGTCGAACGTGGCCGGGAAGTCGAGGATGCCGTTCACGTCGGCGCCGCGGAACGCGTAGATCGACTGGTCCGGGTCGCCGAACGCGACGACCGGCGCGGCCGACCCGGCAGCGAGCCCGCGCAGGAGCCGCACCTGTGCCGGGTCGGTGTCCTGGTACTCGTCGACGAAGATCGCGTCGTACGGCGGCAGCGTGCCGGCCGGGGCGGACTCCACCAGGAGGACCGCCCGGTGGACCAGCTCCGTGTAGTCGAGGACGCCCTGGAGGTCCATGACGTCCAGGTACTCCGCGAGGAAGCCGGCCGCGGCCCGCCAGTCCGGGCGGCCGACCCGGCGCGCGAAGGCGTCGAGGGCGTCGGGCCCGAGGCCCAGTTCGCGGGAGCGCGCGATGACGGCGCGCACCTCGTCGGCGAAGCCGCGCGTGGTGAGGCAGGCGCGCAGTTCGTCGGGCCAGCGGACGTGCCCGAGGCCGAGTTTCTCCAGGTCGATCTGCCCGGCGAGCAGTTCCCGTACGGCCAGGTCCTGCTCCGGGCCGGACAGCAGGCGCAGCGGCTCCGCGAACAGGTCGGCGTCCTGGTGGGCGCGGACGAGCGCGTAGCAGTACGAATGGAAGGTGGTGGCCTGCGGCGGGCGGCTTCCGCCGAGCCGGGCCGCCATCCGGTCGCGGAGTTCCACCGCGGCCTTGCGGCTGAAGGTGAGGACCAGGATGCGCTCGGGGTCGGCGCCCCGCTCGATGCGCGCCGCGACGGCCTCGACCAGGGTCGTGGTCTTCCCGGTGCCCGGTCCGGCGAGGACGAGAAGGGGTCCGTCCGCGTGCTCAACCACCGCCTGCTGCGCTGCGTCAAGCACAGGGGGCCGCACCGGTGCCGGCACGGCCCGCACCAGCCGGTACGCGCCGGGGCCCCGCGTGGACACGAGGGTGGAGGAGGAAGTCACGTGGGTCGCCGGTCCTGCTGGTCTGTGTGCGGGGCGCACGGGGTGCGCGGAGTGCACGGGGTGCTCGGGGTGCTCGGAGGTCTCCGATGAGAAACGCGGGCTTCGACGTTACGCGATCCCGGCGCCGTACCTCACGTGTCACGCCGTCAGGCGCGCCATCCGCCGAGCCGGCCCCCCGACGCGAACCCGGGCCCGGGCCCGGAGGCTCCCGCCCCGCACCGGCGGCCGTGTCCTCACGCCTCCGCCGTGCCGTCCCACCTCGCCTGGCGCATGTCGACCTTGATCGCTCCCCCGACCTTCGGGTCCCGCAGGGGTGTGCCCTCCGCTCGGTAGTGTCCGAGGGCCCGGTGTTCGTGGCCCGGGAGCAGGGCGCCGTCCGCGCGGACCACGCGCCACCACGGCACGGAGCCGCCGTACAGCGCCATGACGCGGCCGACCTGGCGTGGCCCGCCCTCGCCGAGCCACTCCGCGACGTCCCCGTACGTCATCACCCGGCCGGGCGGGATCTCCTCGGCGACCTGAAGGACCCGTTCCGCATACTCGGGCAGCTCGGGCAGCTCCTGATTCTCCATTCGGCCCATCCTGCCTCACCCCACCGACAACCCCCTGATGCCTCCGAACGGCCCCTCTTCGTGCCACCATCGTCCGGGCGGTGACTGGTGATACGAGAACAAGAACACGCGCACGGGCACACGCCTGAGCACGAGCAGCGACAGCAGGAACAAGAGCAAGAGCACGATCAAGAACACGAGCACGAGCACCAGCAAGAACAGCGGCGACAGCAGCCGCGCGGGCGAGAAGCAGCGGCAACGACGGAACGGCATGCAGAGACGGACATGGTGATGGCGCACGACATCCCGCCTCCCGGGGAGGCCGGGCCTGGCACGCCCAACCTGCCCGAGCGCGTATCCGGCGACGAGCCGCTGCTCGCCGCGCGGGTGCACCGGCCGTCCGACCTGATGCGGCTGCTCATCGGCGTGCTCGCCATCGCCGTCGTCCTCGCCATCGCCGCCTTCGCCCACGGCACCACCTCCGGCCTGGAGCAGGACATCAACAAGGGCGCCGGCGGTGCCCCCGACGTCTTCGTCAAGATCGCCGGTCTCGTCTCGTCCATCGCCGTCCTGCTCGTACCGGTGGCCTTCGCCATCGAACGTCTGGTCAAACGGGACGGACTGCGGATCGCCGACGGCGTCCTCGCGGCCGTCCTCGCGCACGGTGTGACGCTCGCCACCGACCTGTGGGTGGCGCGGGCGGCGCCCGGCACCATCCAGGACGCGCTGACCCAGCCGCAGTCCGGCGGCGGGCTCACCGACCCGGTGCACAACTACCTCGCGCCGGTCATCGCGTACATGACCGCCGTCGGCATGGCCCGCAGACCGCGCTGGCGCGTGGTGCTGTGGGTGGTGCTGCTGCTCGACGCGTTCACGATGCTGGTCGCCGGCTACACCACGGCCTTCTCGATCATCCTGACCGTGCTGATCGGCTGGACCGTGGCGTACGGCACGCTGTACGCGGTCGGTTCGCCGAACGTCCGGCCGACCGGGCAGACACTGCTCGCCGGTCTGCGCCGGGTCGGCTTCAAGCCGGTGACGGCGCTGCGCGCCGAGGGCGTGCCGGAGTCGGCGGACAAGGACAGCGGGGACCGGGGCCGCCGCTACATCGTGACCCTGGAGGACGGGCCGCCGCTGGACGTGACGGTCGTCGACCGCGAGCAGCAGGCGCACGGCTTCTTCTACCGCGTCTGGCGCCGCATCACGCTGCGTACGGTCACCACCCGCCGCTCGATCGTGTCGCTGCGGCAGGCCCTGGAGCAGGAGGCGCTGCTGGCGTACGCGGCGATCGCGGCGGGCGCGAACGCGCCGAAGCTGATCGCCACCTCCGAGCTCGGTCCGGACGCGGTGATGCTCGTGTACGAGCACCTGGGCGGCCGGACGCTGGACACGCTGGAGGACGCGGAGATCACCGACGACCTCGTGCACAGCGCCTGGCGGCAGGTGAAGGCGCTCCAGTCGCGCCGGATCGCGCACCGGAGGCTCGCGGGGGACGCGATTCTGGTGGATCGTTCCGGCAGGGTGATCCTCACGGATCTGCGGGGCGGTGAGATCGCCGCGGGCGATCTGGTGCTGCGGATGGACATCGCGCAGCTGCTCACCACGCTGGGTCTGCGGGTGGGTGCGGAGCGGGCGGTGGCGGCGGCCGTGGAGGTGCTCGGCCCGGACGCGGTCGCGGACTGTCTGCCGCTGCTCCAGCCGATCGCGCTGAGCCGGTCGACCCGTGCGGAGCTGCGGCGGCTGGCGCGCGAGCGGTCGAAGCGGGAGCGCGAGGCGGTGCTCGCGGCCTCGGAGGCGGCGAAGCTGGCCCGGGCGCAGGCGAACCTGGCGCCGGACCGCAAGGTCGCGCGGGCGGAGAAGCTGGCCGACAAGAAGGCGGAGAAGCGGGCGCTCGACGAGGCGCTGGACGAGGCCCGCGAGGAGGACCTGCTGGCGCAGATCCGCCAGCAGG
The DNA here is from genome assembly GCF_004117935.1 of Streptomyces roseicoloratus. Classification (GTDB taxonomy): domain Bacteria; phylum Actinomycetota; class Actinomycetes; order Streptomycetales; family Streptomycetaceae; genus Streptomyces; species Streptomyces roseicoloratus. The sequence continues at coordinate 3,955 of NZ_SDOY01000014.1, forward strand.
TGCTGCTGATCCGGCCGCAGGCTCCGGTGGAGCCGGTCCGGCTGGAGCGGATCAAGCCACGGACGCTGGTCAGTCTGATCGCGGGCGCGGTCGCCGCGTACTTCCTGCTGTCGCAGATCGCCCGGACGCCGCTGTCGACGGTCGGCGACGCGGACTGGCGGTGGGTGTCCGCGGCCGTGCTGTTCTCGGCGCTCAGCTATCTGGCGGCGGCGATGAGCCTGCTCGGCTTCGTGCCGGAGCGGGTGGGGTTCTGGCGGACGGTGATGGCACAGGTCGCCGGGTCGTTCGTGAAGATCGTGGCCCCGGCGGCGGTCGGCGGCGTGGCCCTGAACACCCGTTTCCTGCAGCGTTCCGGCGTACGGCCGGGGCTCGCGGTCGCGAGCGTCGGCGCGTCGCAGCTCTTCGGGCTGGGGGCGCACATCCTGCTGCTGCTGTCCTTCGGCTATCTGACCGGCACGGAGAAGTCGCAGTCGTTCACGCCGTCGAGGACGGTGATCGCGGGCCTGCTGACGTCCGCGGTGCTGGTGCTCGTCGTCACGGCGATCCCGTTCATGCGGAAGTTCGTGTCGACCCGGCTGCGCTCGCTGTTCGCGGGTGTGGTGCCGCGCATGCTGGACGTGCTGCAGCGGCCGATGAAGCTGCTCACCGGCATCGGCGGCATGCTGCTGCTGACCGGCGCGTTCGTGCTCTGCCTGGACGCCTCGATCCGCGCGTTCGGGCACGGCCACCAGCCGATCAGCTACGCGAGCGTGGCCGTCGTCTTCCTCGCCGGCAACGCGCTCGGCTCGGCGGCACCGACGCCGGGCGGTGTGGGCGCGGTCGAGACCGCGCTGACCGTCGGTCTGGTGGCGGTGGGCCTGCCCATCGAGGTCGCCACCCCGGCGGTGCTGCTGTACCGGCTCCTGACGCTGTGGCTGCCGGTCCTGCCGGGCTGGATCTGCTTCAACTGGCTGACGAAGCGCGAGGCCCTGTAGGCCGTCCCGGGGCCCTCCCGAGGGCCGTCCGGGGGGCCGGGCGCCGCCCGCTCGGCCCGCCGCGGGGCCGCCACCCGCTTGGCCCCCTGCCCCGCGCGGGGGTACGGCGCGCGGCCCACGATGGGGGCATGCCGATCTCCGCCGCCCAGCGCACCGCCCGGCGTGCTGCCCAGAGCGCCGCGCTCCTCACCGTGACCGCTCTGCTCGCCACGACCGCCGGGTGCTCCGACGACGGGGGCTCGGCGACGCCCGAGACCAGCGGCGGTCCGAGCGGGCTCGACCGGCTCGCGGCGCAGGAGCTCGACTGGGGGCCGTGCCTGCCGCCGTCCCCCGCGGAGGGCGGCGGGCCGGCGCCCACGCCGCTGCCCGACGGGGCGACGTGGGAGTGCACCTTCATGACGGCGCCGCTCGACTACGACGAGCCCGGAGGCGAGACCGTCGACCTGGCCCTGATCCGCGTCAAGGCGGCCGACCGGGGCCGGCGGATCGGCTCGCTCCTGTTCAACTTCGGCGGCCCCGGCGGCTCGGGCATCACCGGACTGCCCGGCTTCGCGAGCGACTTCGAGAGCCTGCGCTCCCGCTACGACCTGGTCTCCTTCGACCCGCGCGGGGTCGGCCGCAGCGCGCCCGTCGAGTGCGCGAGCGACAAGGAGCTCGACGCCTACTACGCGCTGGACTTCACGCCCGACGACGCCGCCGAGGAACGCACCCTCTCCGACGCGCAGAAGAAGTACGCGGGGGGCTGCGAGCGCAACTCCGGCCGGCAGCTCCCGCACGTCGGCACGGAGAACGCCGCCCGCGACATGGACCTGATGCGCCGGGTCCTCGGCGACGACAAGCTCCACTACTTCGGCATCTCGTACGGCACCGAGCTCGGCGGCGTGTACGCCCACCTCTTCCCGGAGAACGTCGGCCGCGCCGTCTTCGACGCGGTCGTCGACCCGGAGGCCGGTGTGGTGGACGGTGCGCTCGGCCAGGCACGCGGCTTCCAGCTGGCGCTCGACAACTTCGCGAAGGACTGCGTGGACCGCGCCGACGAGTGCGTCCTGCCCGGCTCGACGGTCGCCGAGATCGAGGCGTTCATCGTCGACCTGCTCGCCGAGCTCGACGAGGAGCCGATCGCGGGCATCGGCGACCGCAAGCTCACCCAGACCCAGGCCACCAACGGCGTCGCACAGGCGCTGTACTCCAAGGAGTTCTGGCCGTATCTGGAGCAGGGCCTCGACGAGGCCGACGGCGGCAACGGCGCGCTGCTGCTCGCCCTGTCGGACTCCATGAACGGCCGCAGCCAGAGCGGGAGTTACAGCAACATCCAGGCCGCGAACGCCGCCGTCAACTGCGTCGACTTCAAGGAGCGCTACACCCTCGGCCAGGCCAAGGAGCGGCTCCCGGAGTTCCGCGAGGCCTCGCCGGTCTTCGGCGACTTCATGGGCTGGGCGCTCGCCGGCTGCTCCCAGTGGCCGGTGCCCGGCGGCTGGGAGCACCCGGACGTCTCCGCCGCCGGCTCCGCGCCGATCCTGGTCGTCGGCAACACCGGCGACCCGGCCACTCCGTACGAGGGTGCCCGTTCCATGGCCGAGGCGCTCGGCAAGGGCGTCGGCGTGGAGCTGACGTACAAGGGCCAGGGCCACGGCGCCTACAGCAGCGGGGACCGGTGCGTGAAGACCACGACGGACGCCTATCTGCTCGACGGCAAGGTGCCGGCCTCCGGGACCGTGTGCCCGTAGCCCGTGGCCCCGCGCCTGTCCGGTCCGGACCGCCGGGGCGCACGGCATGATCGGCATGCGTCCTCCGGGCGTCCCCGGCCGCCTACGATGGCGGTCCGGGACGGATCAGGGGGTGGCGCATGGGGCGCTCGTTCATAGGCGGCGGCATACGGACGGGGGCGGTCCTCGCCCTCGGAGGGCTGCTCGCGGCGGGCTGTACGGCCTCCGGCGGCGCCGCCGCCCCGGGTGACGACCCCAAGTCCTCGGCGACCGCCCCGTCCGGCACGCCGTCCGCGTCCGCGGGCGGCCCCGCGGGCGGCCCGGCGCTGCCCGCCGCGCTCACCGGGCAGCGGCCGGACTGGCGGCGCTGCACCGCCCCCGAGGGCGGCGAGGCGCCCGGCTCCGCGTGGCGCTGCGCCACCGTCAAGGTGCCGCTCGACTACGCGAAGCCCGACGGGCCGACGATCCCGATCGCGCTGATCCGCAAGGAGGCCGGGTCCAAGGAGGCGCGGATCGGCTCGCTGCTCTTCAACTTCGGCGGCCCCGGCGGCTCCGGCGTCGACATCCTGCCGCGCGGCGCCGCCGAGTACACGGCCCTCGCCACCCGCTACGACCTGGTCTCCTTCGACCCGCGCGGCGTCCAGCGCAGCGCGGGCGTGGCGTGCCGGGACGACAAGGAGCAGGCGAAGGCCGAGCGGACGGTCGACTACACGCCCGACACGGCCGCCGAGGAGCGCGCCTTCCGCGCCGACGCGGTCGCGTTCGGCCAGGGCTGCGAGCGCCGCTCCGGCGCCGTCATCCCGTACACCACCACCAGCAACACCGCCCGCGACATGGACCTGATCCGCCGGGTCCTCGGCGACGCGAAGCTGCACTACTTCGGCATCTCGTACGGAACGCAGCTGGGTGCCGCCTACGCCCACCTCTTCCCCGGGAACGTGGGCCGGATGGTGCTCGACGCGGTCGTCGACCCGACCGCCGACGCGGTCGGTCACGCCCGCAACCAGACCATCGGCTTCCAGCGGGCCCTGGACAACTACCTGCGGTCCACCGGCCAGGACCCGAAGGACGGCACGGCACGGATCGCGCGGCTCCTGGAGAAGCTCGACCGCCGGCCGCTCCCGGTCGGCGACCGCCGCCTCACCGACTCGCTGGCGCTGACCGGCGTGGTCATGCCGCTGTACTCGCAGCAGAGCTGGCCGCTGCTCACCTCGGCGCTGGCCAAGGCGGAGAACGGTTCGGGCGCCGAACTCCTCTCGCTCGCCGACTGGTACAACGACCGGGACGCCACCGGGCACTACGCGACCCAGTCGCACGCGCAGCGGGCGATCTCGTGCGCCGACTCCGCCGAGCGTCCCACCCTCGACGAGGCGCGGGCGCTGCTCCCGGAGTTCCGCCGGCTCTCCCCCGTCTTCGGCTCCTACCTGGCCTGGGACACCGCCGGCTGGTGCGCGGACTGGCCGGTGAAGGGCGAGTACGAGGTGATGGACGCGAGCGCTCCCGGTGCCGCCCCGATCCTGGTCGTCGGCACGACGGGCGACCCGGCCACGCCGTACGAGGGCGCCGAGAAGATGGCGAAGGCGCTGGGCGCGGGGGTGGGCGTCCTGGTCACCAACAAGGGCGAGGGGCACGGCGCGTACGGCTCCGGCGCGTGCGCGACGAAGAGGATCGACGCGTACCTCCTGAAGGGCGAGGTCCCGGCGAACGGCACGACCTGCTCCTGACGGCCCGGCCCGCGCACGGCGGGCAGGCTCCGCACGCGGGAAGGCCCCGCACCTGGCGACCGGGTGCGGGGCCTTCCTCGTACGACGTGCTCGTACGACGTGCTCGTACGGCTTCGTCTCGCGGCTGCTAGTAGACCGGCTTCTCGGGCTCGATCTGGTGGACCCAGCCGATGACGCCGCCGCCGACGTGGACCGCGTCCGAGAAGCCCGCGGACTTGAGGACCGCGAGGACTTCCGCACTGCGGACACCCGTCTTGCAATGCAAGACGATGCGCTTGTCCTGCGGGAGGTCCTGGAGGGCGTTGCCCAGCAGGAACTCGTTCTTCGGGATCAGACGGGCGCCGGGGATCGAGACGATCTCGTACTCGTTCGGCTCGCGGACGTCGATGATGTCGATGTTCTCGCCGTCGTCGATCCACTCCTTGAGCTGCTTCGGAGTGATCGTGGAGCCGAGCGCCGCCTCCTGGGCCTCCTCCGACACGACGCCGCAGAAGGCCTCGTAGTCGATGAGCTCGGTGACGGTCGGGTTCTCGCCGCAGACCGCGCAGTTGGGGTCCTTGCGGACCTTGACCTGGCGGTACTGCATCTCCAGGGCGTCGTAGATCATCAGGCGGCCGACCAGCGGGTCGCCCACGCCGGCCAGGACCTTGATGGCCTCGGTGACCTGGATGGAGCCGATGGACGCGCACAGCACGCCCAGGACGCCGCCCTCGGCGCAGGACGGGACCATGCCCGGCGGCGGGGGCTCCGGGTAGAGGCAGCGGTAGCAGGGGCCGTACTCGGACCAGAAGACCGAGGCCTGGCCGTCGAAGCGGTAGATCGAGCCCCACACGTACGGCTTGTTGAGGAGCACGCACGCGTCGTTGACCAGGTAGCGGGTCGCGAAGTTGTCCGTGCCGTCGACGATCAGGTCGTACTGGCCGAAGATGTCCATCACGTTCTCGGCCTCGAGCCGCTCTTCGTGAAGGATCACGTTCACGTACGGGTTGATGCCGAGCACGCTGTCGCGCGCGGACTCGGCCTTGGAACGGCCGATGTCGGACTGGCTGTGGATGATCTGGCGCTGCAGGTTCGACTCGTCGACCTCGTCGAACTCCACGATGCCGAGCGTGCCGACACCGGCCGCGGCCAGGTACATCAGGGCCGGGGAGCCGAGACCGCCGGCACCCACACAGAGCACCTTGGCGTTCTTCAGCCGCTTCTGTCCGTCCATCCCGACATCCGGGATGATCAGATGACGGGAGTACCTGCGGACCTCGTCTACGGTGAGCTCGGCGGCCGGCTCGACCAGGGGTGGCAGCGACACGGAGACCTCGTCAATACAGATGGTCGGGATGTCAGTACGACACTTGTTCTCCGCACAACACTGCCACGGCCCTCCTCATTCCGAGACACCCCGTCCGATACGCGAGACAATTTCGTCCCAGTAGCCGGGCAGCGTGTGGAATTGGTCGCTTTGCCCCGGATGCCCTCTTCGGTCGGTCATGAACACGGTTCCGGCCCCTTGCCAGCGGGCGATCCGCAGTGCTTCGTCCAGGTGTGTGCGCGGCACGCCGTGGACCAGGTGCACGAACCTGCCCGCCGGGTAGTCGGCCGTCCACTCCGCCACCTGCGACCAGCGGTAGTCCGTCCAGCCGCCGCGGAAGGTGACCAGCTGGTCGGCGACCTCCGCGTAGCCCGGATACGGGTGGGTGCCGTGGCCGAGGACCAGGTGGACCTTGTCCTCGCGGAGCGCCTCCAGGGTCGCGGAGATCCGCCGCACCCCGGGCAGGCCGGCCCGGTCGGCCGGCGCCCGGTCCAGGTAGAAGCCGTCCGCCTTGTACCAGTCCAGGTAGCGCTGCGCGTCGGAGACGACGTCGCCGAAGGGCCGCGCGCCGTGGTCGAGGCCGAGGTGGCCGAGCAGCCGGACGCCCGCGGCGCGCAGCCGGCCCGCCGTCTCCAGGCAGTGCGGGTCGGGCCGCTCGCCCGGCCCGTCGGCGACGTCGAGCACGGCCCAGTGGACGGGCGTGCCGGGGCGGGTGAGCTCGGCCCACTCGACGGGCGCGAGCAGCGGGTGGGCGTAGCCCGGCACGCCGAGCCCGGTGTCGGTGACCGTCCCGGTCGCCGCCTGGGCGGCGGTCAGATGCGACATGCCGCCTCCATCCAGATGTCCGCCAGCGACTCCTCCAGGTTGATCCGGGGCCGCCAGCCGAGCCGGTCGCGGGCGGTGCGGACGTCGGCCTGCTGCCAGGGTCCGCAGCCGTCGGGGTACGGGTAGGGCGCGGCGGCCAGCTGTTCGGCGATGGTCGCCTCGGTGCGCGGCGCGCCGATCACCGGGCGCGGCGGCGGGCCGTCGACCTCGTGCAGCTGGCCGGCGTATCCGGCGACCCGGGCCAGCACGGCGGCGGCGTCGCGGAGCTTCACGGCGCGGCCGGTGCCGATGTTGACGACGCCCTGGGCGGCGGACAGCGAGGCGGCGTGGACGGCGCGGGCCACGTCGCGGACGTCCACGAAGTCCCGCTGGACGCCCAGGCCGCTGAGCTTCAGCTCGCCGTCGCCGGCCTGGATGGCGCGGCGCATCGCCTCGGCGAGCCGGCCGAGCGGGGAACCGGCCGGGGTGCCGGGGCCGACCGGCGAGAAGACCCGCAGCACGACCGCGTCGAGGCCGGAGCCGAGGACGAGTTCGGTCGCGGCCAGCTTGGACACGCCGTACGGGCCGCCGGGCCGGGGCACCGCGTCCTCGGCCGTGGACGAACCGGGCTGGCTCGGACCGTACTCGGACGCGCAGCCGACCTGGACCAGACGGGCGCCGCAGCCGCTGCGGCGCAGCGCCTCGCAGACGGTGGCGACGGCGACGGTGTTGTGCCGGGTCAGCTCGCGGGCGCCGCCGCGGGTGGCGCCCGCGCAGTTGACGACGACTCCGGGGTGGACGGCGTCGAGGAACCGGGTCAGCGCGCCGGGGCTGCCGGTCGCGAGGTCGAACCGGACGTCGGCGTCGTCGCCGCGGCCGAGGGCGGTGAGGTGGACCGCCGGGTCGGCGAGGAGGCGGTCGGCGACGAAGCGGCCGATGAATCCGTTGGCTCCGAGCAGCAGCACCCTCATCGTGCGGCCCCTTCGTGCCGACCGGCCGTGGCGTGGGATCGGGGTGTCATGTCTCTTTCTTCTCCTTGGGACGTGTCATGTGGACGTGTCACTGGGGGGCGGCGCGCCCGCGGCGTCGGCTCCGCGGGTGCGGCGGGTTCAGGCGTGGGCGGAGGCCCGGGACAGCGCGTCCGTGGCGTGGGCGAGCAGGACGAGAGCGGCGAGGCCGCAGACCAGGGCGGGCAGCGCGGCCGGTCCGCCGAACGCCACGAGGGCGCGGACCGGGACGGCGAGGACGTCGAAGCCCGGCAGCCGGGCGGCGAGGACGCTCGCGAGGGCGAGGACCTCGGCGGCGCACACGGCGGTGAGGGCGGCGGCCGCGGCCTCGGGGAAGCCGTGCGCGGCGAGCATCCGGGCGAGCAGCAGCAGCGTGCCGAGCGCGAGGGCGCCGGGGTGGAAGCCGGTGAGGGCGAGCAGTCCGGCGAGGGCGGCGTGGTGGAGGACGACGCTGCCGAACAGCAGCGGGCGGGCCCCGGCGGCGAAGTCGGCCAGTCCGCGGCTCGCGTCGAGTCTGCGGCGGGCGCGGACCGCGAAGAGCCGGGCGCACCAGGCGGCCGGGGCGGCGGACAGGGCGAGGGCGAGCAGCGGGCCGGTGTCGAACGCCCAGCCTCCGCCGGTGACCGGGCCGCCCAGGACGGTGACGACGGCCGGGCCGGCGTCGGGTCCGCCGCTGAGCAGCTGGTCGAGCAGGCCGTCGCCGGCCGCCGCGTAGCCCAGGAGCCAGAGGGTGCGGAGGGCTCCCAGAGCGGTGGCGGACACGGTGCCGCCGGTGGCGCGCAGCGGCCCGCCGCGCAGCACGAGGGCGAGGGCGGCGGCCAGTCCGAGCGCCCCGAGGAGCGCGGCGGCGACGCGGAGCCCGCCGGTGCTGACGGTGAGCGCGGCGGTGGCGAGGGCGGCGACGGCACCGGGAGCGCAGGCGGCCAGGGCCCAGGCGCCGCGCCGCGCGCGTCCGGTGCCGGCCGCCGGGGCGGCCGTGGTCGGGGCTGGTGTGCCGTCGCCGCGGGGGACGCGCGCGTACAGCTCCTCGGCGAGGGAGAAGACGTCCCGGTGCCGGAAGCGGGCGGCGGTCCGGTCGGTCACTCCGTGCGCCTCGAGCCCGGCGGCGATCTCCAGCGGGTCGACGGCCCGCTCGCACAGCTCGCGGTGGCGGTGCATCAGGGCCTTGACCGGGTCGGCGGGACCGCGCCGCGCGGGTCGCGCGGGCGGCTGCTGAATCGCTTCGGCATGCGCGGCCGGCACGGCGGAGGACGGCGGGGACGCCGGCTCCCCGGTCGCCGCGGGAGACCCGGCGGCGGGGGCGGTGGCGGGCGCTGCGGCCAGGGCGGCCGGCTCGGCGGAGGACGGCGGGGACGCCGGCTCGGCGGCGGGTGCGGTGACCGGCTCCGCGACGGGCAGGACGGGCGCGACGGACACCGTGACCGGCGCGGTGACGGGCTCCGGTGCCGCGACCGGAGCGGAGGACAGGTCGAGGGCGCCGGGCGGGAGGGGCCGCGCGGGGGCGGCCCGGGTCGCGAGGGCCGGGGCGCCGAGCAGCGCCTCGGAGCGGGAGTCCCAGGGGCCGGGGCTGGTGGGAGCGGCGGGGCCGCGCATGGGTGTGCCTCCTTCAGACATCGGGGTCTCCCTGACAGGCCGCGGCCGTGACGGGCTGGTCGGCCCAGCTGCCCGGCACATGGGACTCGGCCGGGTGGGCGAAGGGCACGCCGCTGGTGGTGCGGCGGCGGACCGGCGAGCGGGAGAGAAGTTCGAGGTAGATGCCCCGGAACGCCGCGAGGTTCTGTTCGACGGTGAACAGCTCCAGGGCGCGGGCGCGGGCGGCGGCGCCGAGGCGGTGCCGCCGCCCGGGGTCGCGCAGCAGCGCGAGGCAGGCGTCGGCGAGCGCCTTGGGGTTGCGCGGCGGGACGACGAGCCCGGTGCCGCCGATGACCTCGACGACCGCGCCGACGTCGGTGGAGACGGTGGCCCGGGCGCAGAACATGGCCTCGACGAGGCCGACCGGGAAGCCCTCCACGACGCTGGAGCTCACGACGACGGCGCCGGCGGCGTAGGCCTCCTCCAGGGTGGGGGCCTCGGGCCCGCCGAGTTCCTCGAAGGAGACCGGGTTCTCGCCGACGGCGTGGGCGCCCGCGGCCTCGTCGGGGAAGAGCTGTTCGGCGAGGCCCCGGCAGTGGGCGAGGTAGGCGGCGGCGCCGGGCTCGCGCACCGGCGCGGCGATGATCCGCAGCCGGGCGTCGGGCTGCTGCCGCCGCACCTCGGCGAAGGCGTGGAGGAGGGCGACGAGGTCCTTGGCGGGCTCGACCCGGCCGATCCAGGAGAGGGTGGCCGGGTCGCCGCTCTCCTCGTTCTCGCCGACCTCGGCGAAGCGCTCGGCGTCCATGCCGGGGTGGACGGTGCGGAGCCTGGCCCGGTCGGCGCCGCACCGCTCCTGCCAGCGGCGGGCGTGGGCGTTGCCCGGGGTGAGGAGCGCGGCCTGGCGGTAGACCTCGCCGGCGAGCCGGCCGTGGAAGGCGGCGAGCAGGGCCCGTACGGGCGTGGCGAGGGGCGCGCCCGCGGCGGCGAGGTAGTGGGCGCGCAGCTGGACGCCGTACTCGGTGACGAGCAGCGGGGTGCCGAAGAAGCGTTTGGCCAGCAGCCCCGGGAGGGCCGCGGCGCCCGCGGAGGCGGCGTGGCAGAGGTCGGCAAGGCCGAGGCCGCCGGCGCCGTCGGGGCCCTCCTCCTCGCCGTACCAGTCGAGCGAGAGGGGGCGCAGGGCGCGCTCCAGCTGCTCGGTGAAGGCGAGTTGGTCGGGCACGGTGGCGGCGGCCACGCTCCGGCGTGCGCCGGGGGCGCGGCAGGCGGACTCCAGGACGCGGACGGCGGTCTCCGAGCGGAGGGCGGCGGTCAGCCCGCCGTGGGCGCGGGCGAGGTCGGCGAGCCCGTAGAGCCCGGCGGCGAAGCGCTCGGGGATCTCCTGGACGGCGCCGGGGCGGAGGGCGTCGTCGGCGCAGACGCCCTCGGCCAGGTCCCGGAACGCCTCCTCGAAGAGCCGCCGTTCGCGCCGCCCGTAGCCGCGGCCGTGCGCGTATCCGTGGCCTCGCTCCTGGCCCCGGCCGTAGCCGAGGCCGCGGCCCTGGCCCCGCGTGCGGCCCGCGTCGCCGGCGGTCCACAGCGGCGCGGTGTGCACGCTCCGTACGTTGGGCGGCAGCGGCAGCCGGCCGCCGGCCTCCTGCCGGGCGTCGCGGCTGAGGGCGTACAGGTCGAACTCGTGCGGGGCGAGCCCGCGGACGAGCCGGTCGCACCAGAGCCCGGACTCGCCGACGGCGTACGGGTAGCCGCCCTCCGTGAGCAGTCCGATCCGCATGAGCACACCCCCGTTCTCCCGTGACGACGGCGGTCACCGATCGGTCCGGTGACCCGCAGCGGGAAGAACGTAAGCGGACATGACGGTGGTGCGACGGACGGTTGTCCGTCGCACCACCGGAAGGGGTGAATGCACGTAACTTTCCCGCCCCGGTCGCGTTCTGTCGCGCTACAGAGCGGTTCGGTCACCCTCGGTCAGGCTCCTGGGTGATCAACTGCCGGGATGCACCCAGGGATTGGGGCGGCACTTGACGCCGTCGACGTCGAGCGTCTTCGTCTGCTGCTGCATCACGGGCGCGAGCGCGCCGGGCGTGCGGCAGTTCACGTGGCTGTGCCCGAGCCGGTGCCCGACCTCGTGGTTGATGAGCATCTGGCGGTAGGCGAACATCGCCTCCGGACCGAAGGTCTCGGCGCCCCGCGCCCACCGGAAGGCGTTGATCATCACGCGCTGGGTGGAGGCGGAGTCGCAGGACACGTTGTCGACCGTGGTGTCGAGGCCGGATTTCCGGCACCAGTCGCCGGTGGTCCCCGGGCTGGCCAGGGTGATGACCCATTCGGCTTCGCCGCTGGAGATCCGCTCGAAGGCCATCTCGCCGTTCCCGGCCCAGGAGCGCCGGTCGTTGAGCGTCTTCTGCACCGCCTGCGCGAACAGCGCGCCGTCGAGCCCGAGTCCCTTCTCCACGTCCACGCGATAGCGGATCTTGCGGCCCTTCCCGGGCGCCCGGTCGAAGCCGGGCACGGTCTCGAACGTGCCGGAACCGTCCAGCTTCGGATCGATCGGGAACTGTCGGGCCATCAGCTCCTCGTACGTGGGCGGCACGAACGGCCTCGCCGAGGGGGTACGGGTGGGGCGGTCGTCCGAGCGGGACGCCGGGCTCTCCGCGCCGGCCCGGCCGGACGGTTCCTCGGCCGCACGGGTCTGCGGCGCTGCGCCGCCGTCGTGCCCGGCGACCTGCCCGGCCACGACCACGGCGAGCACCGTGGTGATCGCCGCGGCGGCGATGCCGGTGAGCGTGCGGCCCATGCCGCCGGAGCGTCCGGGCTGCCGCGCGGCGGCCTCCTCCTCCGCTTCGGCCCCGTTCCCGGCCGACGGGTCGTCCTCCCGCTCCTGCGGGAGCCCGGGCGCCGGCGTCTCGCGGCGCGGGCCGGGGATGGAGGGAGCGGCGGCGGGCACGGCGGTCTGACCGGTGTCCTCGTGCACCGGATGCCCGCCGCGGACGAAGGAGCCGCCGTCGGCGCCGGGGTCGTACGGCCCCTGGTAGCGCGGTGTGCCGTGCATGGGCGTGTCGAAGAGCGGCGCGGGACCGGAGGCCTGGGCGGCGCCGTAGGCCGGGATGCCGCGGGCGGGGGTGCCGTCGTACGCGGGAGTGCCGTGGGCGGGAGTGCCGTGGGTGGGAATGCCGCGGGCGGGAGTGCCGTACCGGGGCGTGCCGTGGGCCGGGGTGCCGTCGGGGTACGCGGGGAAGCCGTGCGCCGGGGTGCCGTCGTACGCGAGCGTGCCGGGCGCCGGAGCGCCGTAACCCTGCGGGGGGCCCTGGGGGTTGCGCTGCGGCGCGTACGCCTGGGGGGCGTGGCCCTGGGGGCCGTTCGGGCGCGGGTTCCGCTGTGGCGTCTGGTTCTGGAAGCCGGTGGTGGGGCGCGGGCCCGCCTGGGGCCGGGGTCCCGCCGGAGGACGGGGGCCGGCCTGCGGCGGAGGCGCGGTCCGGGCCTGGGGGGCGGTCCGGGCCTGGGGGGCCGGACGGCCCTGGGGCGCGGCCGCAGGGGGCTGGGAGCCCGGCGGGTTCTGAGCGGCCCCCGGGTTCTGGGGCCCCGTCGGGGGCTGTCGGTCCTGCGACTTGCGGCGCCGGCCCGTTCCCGGGCCCGGCCCGGCGGGCTCCCGCTGCTGCCCGGTGTCGGCCACCGGCGCGGCGGCGCCCTTGCGACTATGTCGTCCCACGGTCCGGCTCAGCTCCCGCCCTCGGCCGCGTGCCGCGCGGCATCGGTGATCAGCTCCCGGACCGCCGCGGCGACGGTCTCCGGATACTCCATCATGGCCACGTGCCCGGCCTCCGGAAGCGTCAGCAGCCGCGAGCCGCGGAACGCGGCGGCCGCCCGGCGTGCCATCCGGTAGCCGACGAGCCGGTCGCGCCCGCCGTAGACGAGCAGCGTCGGGGCCAGCACGCGCTCCGCCTGCCGCCACAGCCCGTGCTGGCCGCCCAGCGTGTACGCGTCGACGATGCCGCGCGAGGAGCGGACCATCGCGTCCCAGAAGTACGGCAGCTCCAGGCGCCGTTCCATCTCCTCGACGGCGTGCCGGAAGCCCTCCTCGCTGACCCGGCCGGGATCTCCGTAACAGAGGCCGAGGACGCCGCGGACCCGCTGCTCGGCCGTCCAGTCCCGGGTGAGCCGCGCGAAGAGCGCGGCGGTGCCGGGCAGTGCGAGCAGCGCGGTCGGCCAGGCGGTGCGCTGGGCGCGGAGCTCCGGCAGCGCCGGGGAGATCAGTGTGAGGGTGCGGACCAGGTCGGGCCGCACGGCGGCGACCCGGGTGGCGACGGCCCCGCCCATCGAGTTGCCGAAGAGGTGCACCGGCCCGCGGCCGGACGCGTCGAGCAGCCGGATGACCGCGCGGGCGTGTCCGGTCACCGAGTAGTTGCCGTCGTCCGGCGGCGGCGAGTCGCCGAAGCCGGGCAGGTCGACCGCCTCGCCGTCCACGACGTCCGCGAGCAGCGGCATCAGGGCCGACCAGTTCTGCGAGGAGCCCCCGAGACCGTGGATGCAGAGGGCGGGCGGCAGGCCGGTCCGGGTGCCGGGCCGGGAACGCACGCTCAGGGTGAGCCCGGGCAGCGTGACCGAGCGCAGTCGCTCGCCTTCGGCGACGCGCACGGCGCGCGACCGGGTCGCGGGCGGTGCGGCGGTCGGGGTTTCCGGCAGCTCGGTCGACGACATGGAGGCGATATTACGAGACGATCACGCCCGGGCGCGTGTGGGTGGCGTCACAGGATCGGGTGCGCCGCGCCCGCGGAGCTCCTAGGCTCGGAGATGAGGGTCATCGGACAGGGCCCGCGGACCCGCCCCGCCGGAAGGAACCGCATGACTGTCGACCCGGACGAGCCGGACACATTCGCCGAGGAAGAGGACGACGTGCTCGACGAGGAGATCCCCGAGGCCGACGCGGCCGAACAGCACGCCGAACTGCAGCAGCGCGAGGACGAACCGCTCAGCCAGGTCAGGCGCGACAGCGCCGACGACGCGGACGCCGCGGAACAGGCGCGGGTCGTCGCGCTCGACGAGGACGACTACCGCTGAGGACGTGCGCGCCGGGAGGCCGGCCCCGGGGGCGCCGGGGCCCGTCCCCGTGGCGCTGACGGCACCGACGGCGCTGACGGCGCATGGCGCACAGCGCCAGGCCGCGGTCTCGGTGCGCGCAGAACGCGCGTGCCGCGCTTCGTGGTCCGTGGTCCCTGTACAGCGGACGCGAGCGCCGCACGGCGGGCGCGAGCGCCGCCCGGCCGTGTCCCGTACAGCCGACGCGAGCCCTGCCCGGCCGATGTGAGCGCCGCCGGCGAACGGCGTGCGCACGCCGCCCACGGCGGACATCGGGCGTCGCCGCCCCGGTCGCACGTCGCCGTGAGCGGTGCTTCCTGTTCGCTTACATGACCATCTTGTTGCCCGCCGCCTCTCGCCCCGGGCGTCCGGTCCGTGAAATTCTGCGTTCGCACCGCGCACAGCCGGGTTACCCAAAAGTACGATGGCGGCGCGACGCCAATGCGCGCATGGATCGATCTTTGGGAGGCGGCGTGAGCGCCATCGAGCAGACAGAGGCAGCACGCCCTCGGGGCACGCGCCTGCCGCGCCGTGCCCGTCGGAACCAGCTCCTCGGCGCGGCCCAGGAGGTGTTCGTCGCCCAGGGGTACCACTCGGCGGCCATGGACGACATCGCCGAGCGGGCCGGAGTCAGCAAGCCGGTTCTCTACCAGCACTTCCCGGGCAAGCTGGAGCTCTACCTCGCCCTGCTCGACCAGCACTGCGAGGCGCTGCTCCAGTCGGTGCGCACGGCCCTCGGGTCCACCACCGACAACAAGCTCCGGGTCGCGGCGACCATGGACGCGTACTTCGCGTACGTGGAGGACGAGGGCGGTGCCTTCCGGCTGGTCTTCGAGTCCGACCTGACCAACGAGCCGGCCGTGCGCGAGCGCGTCGACCGGGTGTCGATGCAGTGCGCGGAGGCCATCTCCGACGTCATCGCCGAGGACACCGGTCTGTCCAAGGACGAGTCGATGCTGCTCGCCGTGGGCCTCGGCGGCGTGTCCCAGGTCGTGGCGCGGTACTGGCTCTCCAGCGAGTCCCCGGTCCCCCGCGACAAGGCGGTCGCGCTGCTGACCTCGCTCGCCTGGCGCGGCATCGCGGGCTTCCCGCTGCACGGCGCGGACGGCCAGCCGGCCGCCGAGGGCCACTGACGCGTCGGCCGTTCGGCGCGGCCGCCGACCGACCCGACCACCCCGCCCGCCCCGCCGCGCGTCGGCCGCACGGACGGTTCCGCCGCCCGGGGCGGGGTGTTCGCTCTTGGCGTTGTCCGGCCGCGCCGTGTCCGTCCCCTTACCGGGCTAATGTGTGGCGAGTACGGCGCGGGACCCACGCGCAGGACTGACGGTTCGGAGGGACATAGCCGTGGAGGTCAAGATCGGCGTGCAGTACGCACCCCGGGAGATCGTGCTGGAGAGCGGGCAGTCCGCCGACGAGGTCGAGAGCGCGGTGGCCGCCGCACTGGCCGGCACGTCGCAGCTGCTCAGCCTGACGGACGAGAAGGGTCGCAAGATCCTGGTGCCGTCCGACAAGATCGCGTACATCGAGATCGGCGAGCAGGCGGTGCGCCGGGTGGGCTTCGGCACCCTCTGAGCGACTCCGGGAGCGACTCCCGCATCACGGGGAGGCCCGGTGGACTTCGGTCCGCCGGGCCTCTCGCATGTGGCCGTACGCCCACGTCAGGGCGTACGGGGAGGATTGTCCTCACGAGTGACCGGGTAGGACGGGTGTGACCGAACTGCCCGCCCCGCACCCCACGCGAGGTGATTCGCCGTGTTCCTGGAAGCCCTCGGTGCCGCACTGCTCGGATTCGCCCTGGCCTGGGCGGCCGTGCACCGGCTCCCCGATCGCCTCCCCGCCCGGATCGTCGTCCTGACGACGGGTGCGCTCGGCGGTGTCTTCGGAGCCCTGGTGACCCACGGGGCACTCGGCCCCGGGCACTTCCTGGCCACCCTGATCGGCGCCGTGGCGGTCGCGGCGGTGCTGCTGTCGCTGCTGCTCCGCCCCGCGTCGCGCCGCCTGCGCCGATCAG
The DNA here is from genome assembly GCF_004117935.1 of Streptomyces roseicoloratus. GTDB lineage: Bacteria > Actinomycetota > Actinomycetes > Streptomycetales > Streptomycetaceae > Streptomyces > Streptomyces roseicoloratus. The sequence goes on from NZ_SDOY01000014.1 coordinate 20,129, forward strand.
CCACGGTCTGACCCGACCCCGGGGCCCCGGATCGCAGGGGCCGGGCGACAGTGCGTGTCGACAGGATCGCCCTGTCGACAGGGTCCGGGCGACAGAGCCCCGGCAGGGTCCGGGCGGCAAGGCCCCGGCAGGGTCCGGGTGACAGGCCATCGGCAGGGTCCGGGTGACAGGGCATCGGACTCCGGGGAGTCCGGTCGGCCCCCTGGGGGTCCGACCGGCGCCTTCGGTGTCTTACGCCGCCAGGCCCAGCGCCGCCATCCGCTTGGTGTGGGCCTCGGTGATGCGGGAGAACATGCGGCCGACCTCGGCGAGGTCGAAGCCCGCGGCCATCCCGTCCACGCCGCCGACGAGCATCGTCGACAGCGCGTCGCGCTCCGCGACCACGCGCTGCGCCTGCGACAGGGCCTCGCCCATCAGCCGGCGGGCCCACAGCGCGAGCCGGCCGCCGACCCGCGGGTCGGCGTCGATCGCCGCGCGGACCTTCTCCACGGCGAAGTTGCCGTGACCCGTGTCGTCGAGCACGGACAGCACCAGCGCGCGGGTGTCGGCGTCGAGCCGGGCCGCGACCTCGCGGTAGAAGTCGCTGGCGATCGAGTCGCCCACGTACGCCTTGACCAGGCCCTCCAGCCAGTCCGACGGCGCGGTCTGCCGGTGGAAGTCGTCCAGCGCCTTCGCGAAGGGTTCCATCGCGGTGGTCGGCTCGGCGTCGACGGCGGCGAGCCGGTCGCGCAGCTGCTCGAAGTGGTGGAACTCGGCGGAGGCCATCTTCGCCAGCTCCGCCTTGTCCGCGAGGCTCGGCGCCAGCTTGGCGTCCTCGGCGAGCCGCTCGAAGGCCGCGAGCTCGCCGTAGGCCAGTGCGCCGAGCAGGTCGATCACGGCCGCGCGGTACTGCGGTACGGCGGAGGCGGTGGCCCAGTCCTGGGCGGCGATACCGGTGAGTGTGGCGTTGTCAGGCGTCTCCATGAAGCGCACAATAGCCCGCCCCGCGAGGCGCCCGGGGCCCCGGCCGTACGGCGGCCGGACGGCGACGGGGCGGCGGCCCTGGGGCTCCCCGGCTCCGAGGGGCCCAGGCGAGGACACGTACGGGGCGCTCGCCGGCGGAAGTGACCCCGGTCTCGCCGGGAATTCTCCCGACACACATGCGCGAATCCGGGGTACAGTGGTAATGCGCCTGCTGAGTATGCGGACATGCTTTCGCACGTTCGGACGTACTCGGTGGGCCGACTGATGAATGAGGATGCCCGGTCGGTGGCCCGATCGGCTCCGGCCCGACAGCCCTTCCGGCGGCCCGCCGAGGGGTCCCTCAGCGGCAAGACGCTCGAGCGACGGCAGTGGTCCCGCGCCACCTGACGGTGATCTTCCCGGTCCCGTCGGCGGTTCCCGGCACGGTGAGACCCCCTTCGTTCGCCTCGCGCCGCGTCTCACAGAAGAGGCAGCACCCTGACTACGTTCCGAGACCTCGGGATTCTTCCCGAGACGGCCGAGGCCCTCGAGGCCGTCGGCATCGTTTCCCCCTTTCCCATCCAGGAGATGACCCTTCCGGTCGCCCTCGCAGGCACCGACGTCATCGGCCAGGCCAAGACCGGTACGGGCAAGACCCTCGGTTTCGGCCTCCCGCTCCTGGAGCGCGTCATCGTCCCCGCGGACGTCGAGGCCGGCCGGGCACGCCCCGAGCAGCTCACCGACGCCCCGCAGGCGCTGATCGTCGTCCCCACCCGTGAGCTGTGCCAGCAGGTCACCAACGACCTGCTGACCGCCGGCAAGGTGCGCAACGTGCGCGTCCTCGCCATCTACGGCGGCCGGGCCTACGAGCCCCAGGTCGAGGCGCTGAAGAAGGGCGTCGACGTGATCGTCGGCACCCCCGGCCGCCTGCTCGACCTGGCCGGCCAGCGCAAGCTCGACCTCTCCCACGTCAAGGCGCTGGTCCTCGACGAGGCCGACGAGATGCTCGACCTGGGCTTCCTGCCCGACGTCGAGAAGATCATCAACATGCTTCCGGCGAAGCGCCAGACCATGCTGTTCTCGGCGACCATGCCGGGCGCGGTCATCGGCCTGGCCCGCCGCTACATGTCGAAGCCCACCCACATCCGCGCCACCTCGCCGGACGACGAGGGCGCGACCCACGCGAACATCACGCAGCGCGTCTTCCGCGCCCACTCCATGGACAAGCCGGAGATGGTCGCCCGCATCCTGCAGGCCCGCGGTCGCGGCCTCGTGATGATCTTCTGCCGTACCAAGCGGACGGCCGCCGACATCGCCGAGCAGCTGGAGCGGCGCGGCTTCGCCTCCGGCGCGGTCCACGGCGACCTCGGCCAGGGCGCCCGCGAGCAGGCGCTGCGCGCCTTCCGCAACGGCAAGGTCGACGTGCTCGTCTGCACCGACGTGGCCGCGCGCGGCATCGACGTCGAGGGCGTCACGCACGTCATCAACTACCAGTCCCCCGAGGACGAGAAGACCTACCTGCACCGCATCGGCCGCACCGGCCGCGCGGGCGCGAGCGGTACGGCGGTCACGCTGGTCGACTGGGACGACATCCCGCGCTGGCAGCTGATCAACAAGGCGCTGCAGCTGGACTTCCACGACCCGGTCGAGACGTACTCCAGCTCGCCGCACCTGTACGAGCTGCTCGACATCCCCGAGGGCACCAAGGGCGTCCTGCCGCGTTCCGAGCGCACCCGCGCCGGTCTCGACGCGGAGGAGCTCGAGGACCTCGGCGAGCCGGGCGGCCGCCGCGCCCGCGGCCCGCGCCAGGAGAAGACCGAGGAGCGCCCGGCCCGCACCCGTACGCCGCGTCAGCGCCGCCGTACCCGTGGCGGTGCCACGGTCGCCGACGAGGCCGCCGCCACCGAGCAGACCGCCGCTCCGGCCG
>NZ_SDOY01000081.1 GCF_004117935.1 Streptomyces roseicoloratus
GACGCGATCCGGCGGGTCGAGGCGCTGGCACCGGACTTCGTCTCCGTGACGTACGGCGCCGGCGGCTCGTCCCGGGACCGGACGATCGAGGTGACGAAGCGGATCGTCACGGAGACGACGCTGCGGCCGGTGGCGCACCTGACGGCCGTCGGCCACTCGGTCGCCGAGCTGCGCGCGATCATCGGCGCGTACGCGGACGCGGGCGTACGGGACGTCCTCGTCCTGCGCGGCGACCCGCCGGGCGACCCGCGCGGCACGTGGACGCCACACCCGGACGGCTTCACGTACGCGTACGAACTCGTCGAACTCGTGCGGTCACTGGGCGAGTTCCGGATCGGAGTGGCGGCCTTCCCCGAGTGCCATCCGCGCTCGGCGGACCCGGCCGCCGACCTCGCGCACTTCGTCGCCAAGTGCCGGGCGGGCGCGGACTACGCGATCACCCAGATGTTCTTCGACCCCGAGGACTACCTGCGGCTGCGCGACCGGGTCGCCGCGGCCGGCTGCGACACCCCGATCATCCCGGAGATCATGCCCGCCACCGACGTCCGGCAGATCCGCCGCTTCGCCGAGCTGTCGGACGCGGCCTTCCCCGAGGACCTGGCGCACCGCCTGGAGGCGGCGAAGGACGACCCGGCCGCCGCGTACCGGACCGGCGTCGAGCACGCGACCGCGATGGGCGAGCGGCTGCTCGCCGAGGGCGCGCCGGGACTGCACTACATCACGCTCAACAAGTCGACGGCCGCACTCGAAATCCACCGATCGATCCACGCCTCAAGGAGCCTCGCACGTGTCTGAGTTCACGGACCCCGGATTCACCGACTTCAAGGTCGCCGACATCGGTCTCGCGGAGTTCGGCCGCAAGGAGATCACGCTGGCCGAGCACGAGATGCCGGGCCTGATGGCCATCCGCAAGGAGTACG
>NZ_SDOY01000082.1 GCF_004117935.1 Streptomyces roseicoloratus
GGGGCGGCCTCTTTCCGACGCACGCTCGCGCGTGCCTCGCGTTACTTCTTGCGGCGGCGGCCGCCCGCGTTCTTCTGGGCCTTGCGGCGCTCCGCGCGGGTCATGCCGTCGCCCGCGTCAGCCGCGCCCTCGGAGACGAAGTCGCCCTCGACGACCGAGCCGTCACCGTCGACCTTCGGCGCGGAGAAGTGCAGCCGGTCCGGACGCTGCGGGGCGTCGAGGCCCTTCGCGCGGATCTCCGGGCGGCCGTTCGCGCCCGCCGGGACGGCGTCCTTCTGCAGGGACGGCGCCGCGTCCTGCACCGGGACCTCCTCGACCTGCTGCTCGACCTGGACCTCCAGGTTGAACAGGTAGCCGACGGACTCCTCCTTGATGCCCTCCATCATCGCGGTGAACATGTCGAAGCCCTCGCGCTGGTACTCGACCAGCGGGTCCTTCTGCGCCATCGCGCGCAGGCCGATGCCCTCCTGGAGGTAGTCCATCTCGTAGAGGTGCTCGCGCCACTTGCGGTCGAGGACCGACAGGACCACGCGCCGCTCCAGCTCGCGCATGATGTCCGAGCCGAGCTGCTTCTCGCGCGCGTCGTACTGCTCGTGGATGTCGTCCTTGATGGACTCGGCGATGAACTCGGCGGTGATGCCCGCGCGGTCGCCCGCCGCGTCCTCCAGGTCCTCCACGGTGACCTTCACCGGGTAGAGCTGCTTGAAGGCGCTCCACAGCCGGTCCAGGTCCCACTCCTCCGCGAAGCCCTCGGCGGTCTCCTGGCGGATGTAGTCGTCGATCGTGTCGTCCATGAAGTGGCGGATCTGCTCGTACAGGTCCTCGCCCTCCAGGACGCGGCGGCGCTCCCCGTAGATGACCTCACGCTGCCGGTTGAGGACCTCGTCGTACTTCAGGACGTTCTTGCGCGTCTCGAAGTTCTGGCTCTCGACCTGACCCTGCGCGGAGGCGATGGCGCGGGTGACCATCTTGTTCTCGATCGGCACGTCGTCCGGCACGTTCGCCATCGCCATCACGCGCTCGACCATCGCCGCCTTGAACAGGCGCATCAGGTCGTCGCCGAGCGACAGGTAGAAGCGGGACTCACCGGGGTCGCCCTGACGGCCGGAACGGCCGCGGAGCTGGTTGTCGATACGGCGCGACTCGTGGCGCTCGGTGCCCAGGACGTACAGTCCGCCGAGCTCCTTGACCTCCTCGAACTCCGCCTTCACGGCCTTCTCGGCACGCTCCAGGGCGGCCGGCAGCGCCGCGGCCCACTCCTCGACGTGCTCGACCGGGTCGAGGCCCGACTGGCGGAGCTCCGCCTCGGCGAGGTCGTCGGGGTTGCCGCCGAGCTTGATGTCCGTACCACGGCCGGCCATGTTCGTGGCGACCGTCACGGCGCCCTTGCGGCCCGCCTGCGCGACGATCGCGGCCTCGCGCTCGTGGTGCTTGGCGTTGAGCACCTCGTGCGGGATGCCCCGCTTGCTGAGCTGCTGCGACAGGTACTCGGACTTCTCGACCGAGGTGGTGCCGACGAGGACCGGCTGGCCCTTCTCGTACTTCTCCGCGATGTCGTCGACGACGGCGGCGAACTTGGCGACCTCGGTCCGGTAGATCAGGTCCGGCTGGTCCTTGCGCTGCATGGGCTTGTTCGTCGGGATCGGGACGACGCCCAGCTTGTAGATCTGGTGGAACTCGGCCGCCTCGGTCATGGCCGTACCGGTCATGCCGGAGAGCTTGTCGTAGAGGCGGAAGAAGTTCTGGAGGGTGATCGTGGCGAGCGTCTGGTTCTCGTCCTTGATCGGCACGCCCTCCTTGGCCTCGATGGCCTGGTGCATGCCCTCGTTGTAGCGGCGGCCGGCGAGGATACGGCCGGTGTGCTCGTCGACGATCATGACCTCGCCGTCGATGACGACGTAGTCCTTGTCGCGCTTGAAGAGCTCCTTGGCCTTGATGGCGTTGTTCAGGTAACCGACGAGCGGCGTGTTGACCGACTCGTACAGGTTGTCGATGCCCAGCCAGTCCTCGACCTTGGCGACGCCGGACTCGTGGATGCCGACGGTGCGCTTCTTCTCGTCGACCTCGTAGTCGCCGGTCTCTTCGATGCCCTTGAGCGGGTTGCCGGGCTCGCCCTTGGTGAGGCGGGTCACGAGCTTCGCGAAGTCGCCGTACCACTTGGTGGCCTGGTCGGCCGGGCCGGAGATGATCAGCGGCGTACGGGCCTCGTCGACGAGGATGGAGTCGACCTCGTCGACGCACGCGAAGTTGTGGCCGCGCTGGACGAGCTCGTCCTGGGACCACGCCATGTTGTCGCGCAGGTAGTCGAAGCCGAACTCGTTGTTCGTGCCGTACGTGATGTCGCAGGCGTACTGCTCGCGGCGCTGGGCCGGGGTCATGTTGGCGAGGATGCAGCCAACGGTCAGACCGAGGAAGCGGTGGACCCGGCCCATCATCTCGGAGTCGCGCTCGGCCAGGTAGTCGTTCACCGTGATCAGGTGCACGCCCTTGCCGGACAGCGCGTTCAGGTACGCCGGGAGCGTGCCGACGAGGGTCTTGCCCTCACCGGTCTTCATCTCGGCGACGTAACCGAGGTGGAGCGCGGCGCCACCCATGAGCTGCACGTCGTAGTGGCGCTGGCCGAGGACGCGCTTGGCGGCCTCGCGGACCGTGGCGAACGCCTCGGGCAGCAGGTCGTCGAGGCTCTCACCGTCCGCGTACCGCTGCTTGTACTCGTCGGTGAGCGCCCGCAACTCGGCGTCGGAGAGGTTGACGAAATCCTCTTCGATGGAGTTGACCTGGTCCGCGATGCGGTGCAGTTTGCGCAGGATCTTGCCTTCGCCTGCACGCATGAGCTTGTTGAAGACGGACACTGAGGCTGGTCTCCTTGCCGGTCGGGCCTGGCACTGGGTCTTGTCATGACTCGGGCGCGGGCACGGCAGGTGGTCCCCACCGCAACGGCCATCGTAAGCGAGACCGCCCTCGGGGAGGGAGGCCCGCAGTGCCGGAGCGGTGCGGCCGCGGCGCCGAGGGCCCCGCCGCCGCCCGTGACACCTCGCTCAAGGGAGAACGCTCGAGGACGCCCGAAGGTGCCGCCCCGCCCGAAAAGTGTTCGCATCGGTCCGGGCGGGTCACCAGAATTCCGTCATGGAGCCCATCACTCTCACCACCGACCGACTGCGCCTGCGCCCGTTCGTCCCGGAGGACGTGGACGCCGTGACGGCCGCCTGCCAGGACCCCGGCATCCAGCGCTGGACCCAGGTCCCGTCCCCGTACACCCGCGCGGACGCCGACTTCTTCGTGAACCGCCTCGTCCCGGACGGCTGGCGCCAGGACGGGGAGTACACCTTCGCCGTCGAGCCGCTGGACGGCGGCCCGCTGCTGGCCGCCACCGGCCTGCACGCCAGGGGCCCGGGCGTCCGCGAGGTCGGTTTCTGGCTGATCAAGGAGCACCGCGGCCACGGCTACATGACCGAGGTCGTCACCGCCCTCGCCCGCTGGGCCTTCACCTCGCTCGACGTCCACCGGCTGGTGTGGCGCGCGGAGGTCGGCAACGGGCCGTCGCGGGCGGTCGCCGAGCGGGCCGGTTTCGTCATGGAGGGCGTCGAGCGGGCCGGCCTGGCCAACAAGGGCACGGTCCGCGACGCCTGGGTGGCCTCCCTCCTCCCGTCCGACCTGGGCTTCCCGTCGCCCCTGCCCTACCTCCCGGCGCAGGCGGGCGCGCAGGCCTGAGAGCGGGGCCCGGGCGGGGCCCGGGCCGGGGCGGGAGCCCCTCGGCGCGGGTCCGGGGAGGCTGTCCGAATCCCCCGCGCGCTGTCAGCGCCGCCGTCTAGGGTCGGGATCATGACGACCGCCTCGCGCCCCGCAGCCGAACTGTCCGCCGACGAAGCCCGCCGGATCGCCCTGCGGGCCCAGGGATTCCTCGGCGCGCCCGACCGGCGGGCCGGTGTCCGGGGGGTGCTGCGCCACCTCGGCCAGGTCCAGCTGGACACCATCTCGGTGCTCGCCCGCTCGCACGAGCTGATCCCGTACGCGCGCCTCGGCGCGGTGGGTCGCCGCACCGTCGAGGAGGCGTACTGGACGGATGGTCACGCCTTCGAGTACTGGTCGCACGCCGCCTGCATCCTGCCCGTCGAGGAGTGGCCGCACTTCGCCTTCCGCCGCCGCGCCTACCGGAACCGCCCGCACTGGTCCCACAAGCTGGCGGACGGCGCGTACGAGGCGGTGATCGCCCAGCTCAGGGCCGAGGGCCCGCAGACCGCGACCGAGCTCGGCGGCGCCAAGAACAAGGGCGAGTGGTGGGACTGGTCGGATTCGAAGATCGCCGTCGAGCGGGCGTTGATGTACGGCGAGGTCGTGGTCACCGAGCGGCGCGGCTGGAAGCGGGTGTACGACCTCGCCGAGCGCGCGATCCCGGACGCGCTCCTGCACGACGACCTGGACGACACGGAGTGTCTGCGCCGGCTGGTGCGGCAGGCGGGCGAGGCCCTCGGCGTCGGCACCCGCGCGGACATCGCGGACTACCACCGGATCAAGGGCGAGGCCTTCGACGCGGTGGTGGCGGACTCGGGTCTGGTGCCGGTGACGGTGGCGGGCTGGGGGAAGCCGGCCTGGGCCGATCCCGCGGCGCTCGCCACCGAGCCGCGCGGCCGGCACCGTACGACGCTGCTCTCGCCGTTCGACTCGCTGATCTGGGAGCGGCCCCGCACCGAGCGCATCTTCGGCTTCACGCACCGCCTGGAGGCGTACGTGCCGAAGCCGAAGCGGGTGTACGGGTACTTCGCGATGCCCGTCCTGGCGGGCGGGCGCCTCGTGGGCCGGATCGACCCGGCGCGGGACGGCCGGACGCTGGTCGCCCGGCAGGTCACGCTGGACGGGCCCAAGGCGGTGCCCGCGGTGGCCCAGGCGCTGCGCGAGGCCGCGGAGTGGGTGGGCTGCGACGCGGTGGCCGTGGAACGGGTCGACGCCCCGGAGCTGGCCCCCGATCTGGTGAAGGCCCTGGGCTAGCCCCGGGGGGCGGACGTCCGGGGCCCGGGCGTCCGGGCATCCGGGCGCGTGCGGCCGGGCAGCCCGGCCGCAGGGCCCTGCCACGCGGGGCGGCCAGCGAAGCTCGGTCCGCGAGGTTCGGCCCACGGGGGGTCCCCGCGGGGGAGGGGCCTCGGCCCGCGGGGCTCGGTCAGCGGATCTCGAGGATCTTCTCCCGCATCGCGTAGACCACGGCCTCCATCCGGGAGTGCAACTGCAGCTTCTCCAGGATGTTGCGCACGTGGTTCTTCACGGTGTTCTCGGAGATGAACAGCTCCTTGGCGATGTCCCGGTTGTTCATCCCGGTCGCGACGAGCTTGAGGACCTCCAGCTCGCGGTCGGTGAGCCGGGGCGCGGGCACCAGCCTGCGCTCGTCGGTGCGCTGGATCATCGACTTGAACTCGGTGAGCAGCTTCGACGCCATCGACGGGCTGATCTGCGACTGGCCGTCGGCGACGGCACGGATCGCGGTGGCGACCTCGTCGGTGGAGATCTCCTTGAGGAGGTAGCCCGTCGCACCCGCCTTGATCGCGTCGTAGAGGTCCGCCTCCTCGTCGCTGATCGTCAGCATGATGATCTTCGCGCTGGGGGCGACCTCCTTGATGGAGGTGCAGGCCTCGATTCCGCCCCGCTTGGGCATCCGAACGTCCATCAGGACGATGTCGGGCAGGAGATCGGCCGCTTTGTCGACGGCTTCGGCACCGTCACCGGCCTCGCCGACGACCTGGATGTCCTCTTCCTGGGCGAGGACGATCTCCAGACCGCGACGGAAAAGGGCGTGATCGTCCACGACAAGGACCCGGATCGGCTCGTCCCTTGACGCACCGTTGGCCGAATCCATTCCCTCCGGGTTCATCGTGCTGTCGAGCCCTCGCCCGCTGTGCACCGGCCCGAAGCCGTCCGCCATCGTTCCTCCCCCTGAAGGCCGTGGCCTGAAGTCGTGTACGGGTTTCCCTTTGGATCCCAACCACTGCTCGGGGAGCACCGGTTGGCGTGCACGTCATGATTTCATGCCCCGGCGCGGAAGCGGTGATCCTGTGGTGGCACACGGGCGCACAGGGGTGCCCCTGGGAGCGCGCGGGGCGCTCCAGGGGCACCGTGTCTTGGTCTTCGGCCGGGGCACGGCCCGGGGCATCAGCCGCCGAGTGCGCCGCCCGCGCCGCCGCCTTGGGCGAGCGGGTCGCTCTCGAGGTGGATGACGCCGTAGTCGTACGCGTGCCGCCGGTAGACGACGCTCGGCTGCTTGGTGTCGGAGTCGATGAAGAGATAGAAGTCGTGCCCGACCAGCTCCATCTCGTAGAGCGCCTGGTCGAGGCTCATGGGGGCGGCCGTGTGGGTCTTCTCCCGGACCACCAGCGGTCCTTCGCCCTGGACCTCGATCGTGCCCATCATCGTGGTGGGGACGTTCTCGGTCTCGTCGGCGACCAGCTGGCCACTGCCGTTGAGCTGGGCGGCGCCGTGCACCACGTCACCGACCTCGGCCGCCGACAGCCTGCCGGCCCCGCGGCGGGTGAACCGCTTGTCGTGCTGCTTGCGCAGTCGCGCCTCGAGCTTGCCGTGGGCGAGGTCCAGCGCTGCGTACGGGTCGCCTGCCGCCGCCTCCGCCCGGATCACCGGACCTCGGGAATGGACGGTGATCTCCACGCGGTCGGACCGGTCGGCCTGCCGCGGGTTGGTCTCCTTGGACACCTCGACGTCGAGGCTGATCACCTTGCCGTCGAGCTTCTGGATCTTCTCCAGATTCAGCTTCTCGGCCACGTGCTTCCGGAACCGCTCGGGCACCTCGGTCTTGCGGCCCTTGACGACGATGTCCACGCAGAACTCCGTTCCCGGATGGCTCGACCCGGCTCCTTGGCCGGCGAGCTTCTCCCTTTGCACCAGACTCCGGCGATTACCGGAGCCTCGGACTTGGCGACCTGACCTCCTCCTCCCCAGCCAACAAGCTCCCCACCCCACCAACCCGAGGTTAATTCGCCCTGAACTCCTGTCCTGTAGGCGCACCCGTGCATTCGGTGAGGCGTGGCATTCGCCATTCCTCACAACCGAACATAGCTCGTTCGGACGGGTGTCGGCACCCGCTGGGGCCAGTTACCTCCGTTCGGGTGCTTTCACCTCTCACCACCTGCAACGATGCAACTTCCCGGAGAGTTCCTGTTTATTTCGAACGAGGACGGAGAAGATGCGATCACCGCTGCCGTCGGCTGTTCGAAAAGCCCTTCCGTCACAGCTCCCTTCGGAGCGCCCGTAAATCCGGTAAACGTGAACGGACGGTGTCCGGCGCCCGCGCCGGAAGCCTCCGTCCTGCCCTCCGCCGTGACCGCTCGCGCGGCTTCCGCGAGCGACGCGCCGGTGGTCATGAGGTCGTCCACGAGCACCACACGGCCACCCGCCCGCACGGCCTCGCCCAGCAGCCGGCGCCCGCCCGCGGTCATCTCCAGGGCCCCCGCCAGGTTGGCGAGCCGTTCCCGCGCGCCCAGACCCGACTGGTCCGCCACGCTCCGGCGCTGCCGCAGCACCGGAAGGACCCGCGCTGTCCGGCCCGTACGCCGCAGCCGCCCGGCCGCCGCCAGCGCGATCCGCCGCGTCGGATCATGGCCACGGGCCCGTACGGAGCACCGCGACGACGGCACCGGTACGAGGAGCAGGGCACCGCCCCGGATCGCGTCCAGGCCCCCTGCGGCAGCCGTCACGGCCCCGGCCAGCGCCACGCCCAGGGGCTTGGCGAGCGGCAGCGCGCCGCGCTCCTTGTGGGCGAGGAGCAGCGCCCGTACCCCGCCCTCGTACGGCGCCGCCGCGTACACCTCGGGCAGCCCCGGAGGCTCGGGCGACGGCCGCACGCGCCGCGGCCCGGCCCCCGCCCCGGTCAGTTCGTCCTCGCACGACGGGCACAGCGCCGTACGCGGTCTCCCGCAGCCACCGCAGGAGACCGGCAGCACCAGCCCGGCGACCTCTCGCCACCACCCCCGCATGGCTCCACTGTCCTCCACCGGAGCCCCTCCGGCCACCCCTGTGGACAACGCCCGGCGGCACCCTGTGGACAAGCCACGGGCGCCGCGGGCCTCCGGGTCTCAGCCCGGGTAGACCGGCGAGCCGCCCGCCTTGACGACGGGCTGCCAGTTCGCGCCCGGTCCGAGCCTCACGATGCCGTCGCTGCCGGAGTCCGCGACCACCGGGGCCTGCTCGCCGTACGGCGCTGCCACCGCGTCGACACCGTTCAGACCCGGCAGCACCGACGTGGCCGACGTCGAGCCGTCCGTCTGCACGTACCGCACCTGCTGCACGCCGCCGGCCTCCGTGCCGACCACGACGAGCCGGCTCGGGCCCGCCCACGACACGGCGGTGACGGACTCCAGGCGCGGTGCCGCGTCCTCCAGGTCCGTGACGGCGACGGTCTGCCGGCCCTCGGCGAAGGTGCGCTCGATCCGCCCGATCTGCAGGGTGGTGCGGTCGTCCTTGGTGACGAGCAGGGCGATGCGCACGCCGTCCGCGGAGACCCGCAGCGACTCGACGCGCGCGCCGTCCCGCAGCCACGGCGTGCCGACCTCGATCCGCTCGCCCTGGCCGCCCGGCACCATCCACAGGCGCGGCTTCGCCCTGTTGCGGTCGGCCACCCACAGGTCGCCGCGGCCGTCCCAGCTCGGCGCGGACAGCCGGTCCTCGGGCCTGAGCCCCGCGCTGGTCACGACCGGCGCCGGCAGCTCCTCGTCGGTCGTGAGCGAACCGACCCGCAGCTCCCGTCCTTCCTGAAGGACCGCCGCCGCGTGGCTCTCCTCGCGGTCCACCGCGACGGACCCCAGGGCGACCACGCCCTTCCCGAAGGGCCCGGGCACCGCGACAGGCCTGTCGGGCTGCCGTCCGTCGACCGACAGCGACATCAGCTTGCCGTCGTCGTCGACGAAGTACGGGTTCTCGACCCGGCCCGGGTTGCGCACCGGCGAGAACTCGTCGCGTGCCTGCCCCTTGCCGAGCAGGCACAGCCGCTGGCCGTTGCTGCCCTGGATCTCGACCTGCTCGACCCGCACCGACGTCAGGTCGCCGAGCGTGAACAGCAGCTGCGCCGCCATGCCCTTGCAGGCCGGCGTGCTCACGAGGTCGGCCTTGCGGTTGAGCGGCACCTTCAGCGTCGACTGGTCGTCCGTCACGAGCGTGGTGACGCCCTCGCGCAGTTCCGTCCCGGTCGGGAAGCGCGAGTCGACCGCGGGCTCCAGCCAGCCCGTCGGGCCCTCCAGGAGCGCCTTGACGGTCTGCGTCACCGGGTCCATGCGGGTCACCGGGTCCTGCCGCTGCCGGATGTAGACGGGGTCGGCGACCACCCAGTTCTCGCCGGAGGCGAAGTAGTACTTGTTGACCGAGCGGTAGTTGCGCAGGAAGTCCGCCTCACCGAGCACCAGGCCCTTCGGCAGGCTGTCGATGCGCCATTCCTTGCCCTTGCCGTCCGCCGAGGGCTGCTGGACCACGTGGATCGACTGGTGGTAGTCGGCGGGCGTCTTCGGCTGGTACGCGCGGCTCGCGTCGACCGTCGCGATCTGCCGCCCGGACAGCGGGAAGGTCCGTCCCTTGCTCTCCGGATCGGCCATGCGGACGGCCTGGTCGCGGCCGGGCGCGTTGGTGAGCACCGTGATGCTCTCCTCCGGCTTCCAGTTCCGCGCGGCGTCCCGCGTCAGGTACTTGCGTGCCGTGGCGAACCCGGGGTCGTCACTCGTCATGGCCTCGAGGAAGCCGTCGACGATCTCGTCCGGGTCGGCGTTCTCCCGCGGCGCCACCGCGTACACGCGCACCTGCGAGTCACCGGGGTTGGACGCCTTCACGATCTGAACGTCACCGCTGTCGGGCATGCTCGCGCAGCCGGCCACCAGCAGCGAACCGCACGCCGCGAGCAGCACGCCGCGCACCGGCCTTCCCCGCCCCAGGGTCTCCCGCTTCCCTCGAAGGTCAGCGCCCACCAGTCCCGTCCTCCCGCTCGGCGCGCGTCGACGCCATCGCCTCACCACCGTCGCCGTCTCCGGCGGCTCCGGTACTCCCCGCCTGATCCGACGGGCGGGCCACCACGCGCGCGCCACTGCCCGGCAGGGCCGTCGGATCCGCCGTGGCCCGCGGGACCGACGGCATCCGCGGCGGTACGGGCAGGGCCTGGCGGCCACCGGCCGGCGGCTGCGCCGGCACCGCCGACAGGCGTGCCCCGGCACCCGTGCCGCCGCCGGCGGCGGAGCCCGTACCGGCGGCCGTGCCCCGGCCCGGTCCGCCCGCCGGGCCGGCCGCCGCCTGCTCCCGGTTGCGCCGCGAGTCCTCCGGCTCCAGCGGGATCGGGGAGCCGCGCAGCGGCTCGTCCGCCGTGCGCGGCAGGGTCAGCCGGAACTGCGAGCCACCGCCCGCCTCGCCCCAGGCCTGGAGCCAGCCGCCGTGCAGCCGCGCGTCCTCCACCGCGATGGACAGGCCGAGGCCCGTACCGCCGGTGGTACGCGCGCGTGCCGGGTCGGCACGCCAGAACCGGTTGAACACCCGGGTCGCCTCGCCCGGCTTCAGGCCCACGCCGTAGTCGCGCACGGCGACGGCGACGGCTCCGCCCGCGGCGGCCAGCTTCACGATGACGTCCCGGCCCTCGCCGTGCTCGACGGCGTTCACGACCAGGTTCCGCAGCACCCGCTCGACCCGGCGGGCGTCCGCCTCGGCCACCACCGGCTGCTCGTCGCCGACGACGACGACCCGGCTGCCCTTGCGCTCGGCCAGCGGCTCCGCGCCGCTGATCACCCGCTGCACCACCTCGCGCAGGTCTATCGGCGCGGCCTCCAGGGCGGCGGCGCCGGCGTCGAACCGGCTGATCTCCAGCAGGTCGGACAGCAACGACTCGAAGCGGTCGAGCTGGTCGCCCAGGAGCTCGGCGGAGCGCGCCGTCACCGGGTCGAAGTCGGCACGCGCGTCATGGATGACGTCGGCCGCCATCCGCACGGTCGTCAGCGGGGTGCGCAACTCGTGCGAGACGTCGGAGACGAACCGCCGCTGCATCCGCGACAGCTCCTCGAGCTGCTGGATCTTCAGCTGGAGGTTCTGCGCCATCTTGTTGAAGGCCTCGCCGAGGCGCGCGATGTCGTCCTCGCCGGTGACCTTCATCCGCTCCTGCAGCTTGCCGACGGACAGCCGCTCGGCGATCCCCGCGGCCATCCGCACCGGCGTGAGGACCTGGCGCACCATGAGCCAGGTGATGGCGCCCAGCAGCACCAGGAGGAACAGTCCCGCCGTCGCCAGGGTGGTCTTGACCAGGGCGAGGGAGTCCTCCTCCTGCGTCAGCGGAAAGAGGTAGTACAGCTCGTACGGGGTGCCGTCGGCGTCGTTGAGCCGCTTGCCGATCACCAGGCCCGCCTCGGACGGCTTGCCGTTGGTGTACTGGATGCGCGCGAACTTCTGGTACGTGTTGGTGCCCTGCGCGACGTTGTGCCGCAGGTCCGCGGGGATGCTGGTGGTCGGGTCGACCTCGCCGGACGCGCGGGCGCCGCGGCTGGCCGTGTTGCCGGTCTCCAGCGACAGCGCGACCACGTTGTAGGCGCTCTGGCCGCCGCTGGCGAGCTGCTCGACCAGCGTCGAGCGCCAGTTCACCGACGCGCCGGTCCGGCCCCGGTCCTGCTCGCCCGGCACGGACGGCGTGGTCGCCGCCCGGTCCTGGGCGGCGGAGAACCCGCCGGCCGCCTGACTCTGCGCGGCCTTCTCCTTGGCGTCGAGCAGCCCGTTGCGCACCTGGCCGATGACGACCAGGCCGAGCAGCAGCACGACGCCGAGGGACATCAGGAGGGTGCCGGCGACCACCCGCACCTGCAGATTGCGCCGCCACAGCCGTACGGCGGGCAGCAGCGGACGGCGCACCCAGCGCACGACCAGCCGGAAGACGGGCCCGCCCGGGGTCCCGTCCTGAAGCAGACGGCCGAAACGCGAGCCCCCCCGTCCCGGTCCGGCAGCCCGCCCCGTACGGGCCCGCGAGTCCCCGGGCATCGGAGCAGTACTGCCTGTGCTCATGTCAGCTCGGCCCCGCCTTGTACCCGACACCGCGGACGGTGACCACGATCTCCGGGCGCTCGGGGTCCTTCTCGACCTTGGAGCGCAGCCGCTGGACATGGACGTTCACCAGACGGGTGTCCGCCGCGTGCCGGTAGCCCCAGACCTGCTCCAGGAGCACCTCACGCGTGAACACCTGCCACGGCTTGCGGGCGAGCGCGACGAGCAGGTCGAACTCCAGCGGCGTCAGGGCGATGGACTGCCCGTCCCGCTTCACGGAGTGACCGGCAACGTCGATGACCAGGTCGCCGATGGCGAGCTGCTCGGGCGCCGGCTCCTCCGACCTCCGCAGCCGCGCCCGGATACGGGCGACGAGTTCCTTCGGCTTGAACGGCTTCACGATGTAGTCGTCGGCGCCGGACTCCAGGCCCACGACGACGTCGACGGTGTCGCTCTTGGCCGTGAGCATGACGATCGGCACACCGGACTCGGCGCGGATGAGCCGGCACACCTCGATGCCGTCCCGACCGGGCAGCATCAGATCGAGCAGCACCAGGTCCGGCTTGGCCTCCCGGAACGCCGCGAGCGCCTTGTCGCCGTCAGAGACGAACGACGGCTCGAACCCTTCACCTCGCAGCACGATCCCGAGCATCTCGGCCAGTGCGGTGTCGTCATCGACGACAAGAACGCGTCCCTTCATATCGACATCATCCCATTTCCGTATCAGTCTCAAGGCGGCTGGTGAGATACCTCACTGACCTGCGGTGACGTCCGTGATTGCCCACCGTTGTCCGCCGGTGCCTGTGGGTGTTGATGCCAGACATGGATGTCACCCCCGTGACCCCCGTGGTCGCCGAGAACCGTACCCCGAGCCCCCGCCCTCGGCCTATGGGAAGACTGGCCGAATCCGACTCCTCCGTGACCCGCGCCGATCCTCCTGTGCGAGGAAGGGGTGCCGGAAACCCCGGGCCCGACCGCCGGCGGGGCTCGCGTGGCACGATGGCTCCCGGTCCGACGCCCTGACGGGCGTACGGGCGCAGAGACCGAGCCGGTTCGGCGATCCGGCCCCGCGACCATTCCTCGAGGTGGACGACCGTGAACGACACTCCGGGCTGGGCCTCGCCCGGATCTGCCCCCTCCGACGGCCACGACGGCGCCGGCGTCCCCCGGCCCGCCTCGCCCGGCGACGCGACCGGACCCGCCCCGCAGTGGTCCCGGGACCAGCCGCCCGCCGGGCAGTGGCAGCCGCCGACCGGCGCCGGACACGACGTCCCGCCGCCGCCCCCGGCGCCCGCACACGGCGCCCCCGGCCCGGGCATGCCCCCGCACGGCCACTGGGGCCCGCCGCCGGCCGCCAAACCCGGCGTGATCGCGCTGCGCCCGCTGACCCTGGGCGACATCCTCGACGGTGCCGTGACGACCATGCGCCGCTACTGGCAGACCGTCCTCGCCATCACCATCACCGTCGCCGTCGTCGCGCAGGTCGCGGAGATCCTCGCCCAGCGCTATCTCGTCCCCGCCCCCGTGCCGGTCAACCCGGACGCCAGCCCGGCCGAGCAGCTCTCGCAGAGCCTCGAGTCCCTGAAGACCAGCCTCATCAGCATGGGCCCGGCCTACGTCATCCTGATCGCCGCCGGGGTCTTCACCTCCGCGCTGCTCACCGTCGTCGTCAGCCGCGCCGTCCTCGGCCGCCCCGTCACGCTCGGCGAGGCCTGGCGGGAGGCCCGCCCTCGGCTGCTCCAGCTGCTCGGCATGACCCTGCTGATCCTGCTCGGCACCGTCGTCGTCATGACCGTCGGACTCCTGCCGGGCATGCTCCTCGGCGGCGGCGCCGGAGGCTTCCTCGCGTTCATCGGCGGCACCTGCGCCTTCGGCGCCGTCATCTGGCTGACGATCACTCTGGCCCTCGCCTCTCCCGCCCTCATGCTGGAGCGCCAGGGCATCGTCAAGGCGCTGAAGCGCTCGGCCAAGCTGGTGCAGGGCGCCTGGTGGCGCATCTTCGGCATCATGATCCTCACCCAGCTGCTGGTCTTCCTCTTCACGATGATCGTCGGCATCCCCTTCCTCATCCTCGGGATCGCCGTCTCCGGCGACGGCCTCAGCGGCTTCCTGGACGGCACCGTCGCCGAGACCAGCTGGCCCTTCCTGATCGTCTCCGGCATCGGCGGCGTCATCACCGGCGCCCTCACCTACCCGCTGACCGCAGGCGTCACCGCCCTCCTCTACGTCGACCAGCGCATCCGGCGCGAGGCCCTCGACCTCGAACTCGCCCGCGCAGCCGGACTCCCCGGCTACGGAGGCTGATGGCGTGACGGTCACGGGGGGCACGACCGGAGACGTACCAGCGGACGTTCCGCGCGTCCCCGCCCGGGAGGCGGCGGAGCGCGAACTGTCCAAACCGATGTACCACGAGAACGACCCCAGTCTTCTCCAGCGCGGTCTCGACCGTTTCTGGGACTGGGTCGGCGGCCTCTTCGACAGCGTCTCCGGAGCGACGCCCGGCGGCGCCGTCGGTGTCGTCGCCGTCGCCGTCGTCGTGCTCGCCCTGATCGCCGCCCTCTGGTGGCGCCTCGGCACCCCCCGTCGCCCACCCGCCGCCGCCGGCGGCGACTCGCTCTTCGACGACGGTCCCCGCACCGCCGCCGAACACCGCGCCGCCGCCGCCCGCCACGCCTCGGCCGGCCAGTGGAACCAGGCCGTCCAGGAACGCATGCGCGCCATCGTCCGCTCCCTCGAGGAACGCACCCTCCTCGACCCGCGCCCCGGGCGCACCGCCGACGAGGCCGCCGCCGAAGCGGGCCGCTCGCTGCCCGTGCACGCCGACGAACTGCGCTCGGCGGCCCGCGCCTTCGACGACGTCACATACGGCGGCCGCAGCGCCGACGAACCCGGATACCGCCGCATCGAACAGCTGGACGGCGCTCTGGAGCGCACCAGACCGACGCTCACCACCACCGCCGGCTTCTCGGAGGCGCCCCGATGAGCCGACCGGCCACGACCGGCACCTCCACCTCGCTCACGCCCCGCCGGCTGTGGACCCGTGCCCGCGGCGCCCTCCTGGTGCTCGCCCTGCTCCTGATCGGCGGACTCGTCCTCGCGACGATGCGTTCCGGCGGCCACCACGGCCGCCTCGACCCCCGCTCCGCCGACCCCTACGGCAGCCGCGCCGTCGCCGAACTCCTCAGGGCCCAGGGCGTGACCGTCGACGTCGCCGAGACCCTCACCGAGGCGACCGCCGCCACCGGCGCCGACACCACCCTGCTCGTCGCCACCCCCGACCTGCTCACGCCGGAGCAACAGGCCACTCTGCGCGGGGAGATGACCCGCTCGGCAGGACGCACCGTCCTCCTCGGCCCCGGCCCCGCCTCCCTCGACGCTCTCGCCCCCGGAACGAGCACGGCCCTGAGCGCCACCGTCGCCCCGCTCGATCCCGGCTGCTCCCTGCCCGCAGCGATCCGCGCGGGACGCGTCGACCTCGGCGGCGAGCGCTATGTCACCGGCACGACCGCCGCCGAATCCTGCTACCTGTCCGACGGCCTCCCGACCCTCGTCCGCCTCCCCGGCGACGACAGGGCCGACACGATCCTCCTCGGCTCCCCCGAGCTCCTCTCCAACAAGCGCCTCGCTCACGAGGGCAACGCGTCCCTCGCGCTCCAGCTCCTCGGCTCCCGACCGCATCTCGTCTGGTACCTCCCCTCGCTCACCGACGTACCCGCAGCCTCCGAGGACTCTCAGGACCCCGAAGCCACCTTCCTCGAACTGATTCCATCCGGCTGGCTGTGGGGCACCCTCCAGCTCGCCGTCGCGGCCGTCCTCGCCGCCGTCTGGCGCGGCCGCCGCCTCGGCGCCCTCGTGCCCGAACGGCTGCCCGTCGCCATCCGCGCCTCCGAGACCACCGAGGGCCGCGCCCGCCTCTACCGCAAGACCGACGCCCGCGACCGCGCGGCCACCGTCCTGCGCACCGCCACCCGCGACCGGCTGGCCCGGCTCCTCGGCGTTCCCGCCAAGGACGCCCACTCCCCCGATCTGCTCCTCTCCGCACTCGCCGCCCGGCTCCCCACGGCCGCCGCGGTCCACCGGAACCTCCTCTTCGGCCCGGCTCCCGCCGATGACGCCGCCCTCGTCCGCCTCGCGGACCAACTCGACGCCCTCGAAAGAGAGGTACGCACCTCATGAGCGCCCCGACCCCCGAGACCATGACGAGCTCGGACAGCGCCCGCGCCTCCCTGGAGGACCTGCGCACCGAGATCGGGAAGGCCGTGGTCGGCCAGGACCCCGCCGTCACCGGTCTCGTCGTCGCCCTGCTGTGCAAGGGCCACGTCCTGCTCGAAGGAGTCCCCGGCGTCGCGAAGACCCTCCTGGTGCGCGCTCTCGCCTCCGCACTCGAACTCGACACCAAGCGCGTCCAGTTCACCCCCGATCTGATGCCGAGCGACATCACCGGCTCGCTCGTCTACGACGCCCGGACCGCGGAGTTCTCCTTCCAGCCCGGCCCCGTCTTCACCAACCTGCTGCTCGCGGACGAGATCAACCGCACTCCCCCGAAGACCCAGTCCTCCCTCCTGGAAGCCATGGAGGAACGTCAGGTCACCGTCGACGGAACACCCCGCCCTCTGCCCGAGCCGTTCCTCGTCGCCGCGACGCAGAACCCCGTCGAGTACGAAGGCACCTATCCGCTGCCCGAGGCCCAACTCGACCGCTTCCTGCTGAAGCTGACGGTCCCGCTGCCCTCACGCGAGGACGAGATCAGCGTCCTCACCCGGCACGCCCAGGGCTTCGACCCGCGCGACCTGAAGGCCGCCGGCGTCCGCCCCGTCGCCGGCCCCGCCGACCTGGAGGCCGCCCGCGAAGCGGTCACCAAGGTCTCGGTGTCCGCCGAGATCGCCGGCTATGTCGTCGATATCTGCCGTGCCACGCGTGAATCCCCCTCGCTCACTCTCGGCGTCTCCCCCCGAGGAGCCACCGCCCTGCTCTCCACCGCCCGCGCCTGGGCCTGGCTCACCGGCCGGGACTACGTCACCCCGGACGATGTGAAGGCCCTGGCCCTGCCGACCCTGCGCCATCGCGTCCAACTGCGGCCCGAGGCCGAGATGGAGGGAGTCACTTCGGACTCCGTTCTCACCTCGATCCTCGCCCACGTCCCCGTACCCCGCTGAGAACGGCGCCCCATGGCCCTCACCGGACGAACCGCCCTGCTCGCCGCCATCGGGTCGCTCCCCGTGGGCATCCTCGCTCCCAGCTGGACCGGGATGCTCGCGGTGAACGCTCCGCTCACTCTCGCAATTCTGTGCGACTACGCGATGGCCGCGCCAGTGCGAACGCTCCAGTTCACCCGAAGTGGTGATACATCCGTTCGACTGGGTGACGGCGCCGAAGTCCAGCTCACGGTCACCAACCCGTCCCGTCGCCGTCTCCGCGCCCGCCTCCGCGACGCCTGGCCCCCGAGCAGCGCCCAGAACCCCGGCCACGAGCGACTGACGGTCCCGGCCGGCGAACGCCGCCGCATCACCACGACCCTCCGGCCCACCCGCCGCGGCGACCGTCGCGCCGAGCGCGTCACGGTCCGCTCCTACGGCCCCCTCGGCCTCGCCGCCCGCCAGGGCGACCACCGGGTTCCCTGGACCGTACGCGTCCTGCCGCCGTTCACCAGCCGCAAGCACCTGCCCTCACGACTGGCCCGCCTGCGAGAACTCGACGGCCGCACCAGCGTCCTCACCCGCGGTGAGGGCACCGAGTTCGACAGCCTCCGCGAGTACGTCCCCGGCGACGACACCCGCTCCATCGACTGGCGGGCCACCGCCCGGCAGACCACGGTCGCCGTCCGCACCTGGCGCCCCGAACGCGACCGCCACATCCTCGTCGTCCTCGACACCGGCCGCACCTCCGCGGGCCGCGTCGGCGACGTCCCTCGTCTCGACGCCGCGATGGACGCCGCACTCCTCCTCACCGCCCTGGCCTCCCGCGCCGGCGACCGCGTCGACCTCCTGGCCCACGACCGCCGCCTCCGCGCCCAGGTCCAGGGCCGCTCGGCAGGCGACGTCCTGCCGGCCGTGGTCGACGCCCTGGCCGGCCTCGAACCGGAGCTCGTCGAGACGGACGCCCGCGGCCTCGCCGCCACCGCCCTGGCCCGCGCCCCGCGCCGCTCCCTCATCGTCCTGCTCACCAGCCTCGACGCGGCGCCGGTGGAGGAAGGCCTGCTCCCGGTCCTCCCTCAGCTCACCCAGCGCCACACCGTCGTCGTCGCCTCGCCTTCCGACCCGTACGTGGCCGAGATGGCGGGCAGGCGCGGCACGATCGAGAACGTCTACGAGGCCGCCGCCGCGACCCAGGCCCGGAACCAGCGCGCCCGCACGGCGGAACAGCTCCAGCGTCACGGCGTCACCGTCGTCGACGCCACTCCCGACGAGCTGGCCCCGGCACTGGCGGACGCGTACCTCACCCTGAAGGCCGCCGGCAAGCTCTGATCGAGAGCCGCCCTTCCGACGGCCTTGGCCGCGGAAAGGGTCGGTGAACGCAGAAAAGCCCCGCACCATAAGGTGCGGGGCTTTCCCACAATGATTGTTCGGCGGCGTCCTACTCTCCCACAGGG
>NZ_SDOY01000083.1 GCF_004117935.1 Streptomyces roseicoloratus
CCCCTCCGTGCGGGCGTGCCCTGTTGGGCGGTGCGGGCGTCGCCACCCCCAGTGCGGGGCGCGGCGCCCGGCTGGACGGTGCGGGCGTCGCACCCCTTGTGCGAGGGGCGCGGCACCTGGGCTGGGCGGTGCGGGCGTCGCACCCCCCGTGTGGGGCGCGGCACCTGGCTGGGCGGCGTGGTCGTCGCCCCCCTCCGTGCGGGGCGCGGCACCTGGGCTGGGCGGTGCGGGCGTCGCAACCCCCGTGTGGGGCGCGGCACCTGGGCTGGCCGGCGTGGTCGTCACCCCCCTCCGTGCGGGGCGCGGCACCTGGGCTGGGCGGTGCGGGCGTCGCTCCCCTCCGTGTGGGCAATCGTCCCGC
>NZ_SDOY01000084.1 GCF_004117935.1 Streptomyces roseicoloratus
GCCGAAGGGGCCAGTTGTCCTCGACCACGCAGCGGGCCAGGCGCAGCCGTCCGGTTTCGGTCAGGGGTGCATTACGGTGGGGCATGAGGGCCTTTCGGTCAGGTGTAGACGTCGCAATCCACACCGAACCGGAAGGCACTCACCCGTTCAAGATCCCTCAGCCGAGACCTGGCTCACCCGTCCACAACCTCCCGGGACAGAACA
>NZ_SDOY01000085.1 GCF_004117935.1 Streptomyces roseicoloratus
CTCGTGTGACGCCTGAGATCCCGCGAACCTCTTCGCGGCGGGAGTCGGCCTGGCATCGCGATGCAAACAGCGATCTCCCCGGCCGTCGTGTGACAACAGTGAACTGCTGTGATCTGGGAGGCGACCAAGGCCCGTCGAGATCCCACTTTGCTCGCCCCCGCCTCCTCCTCCCCACCCACCGGGAATGACCAGCGGGGCATGCACCCCCGCCAAAACAACAACCCGCAGGCCGCTAAGCCGGGAAGGGGCACCCCACTCCACTACCGCGCACCCCCAACCGGCGGGGCACCGCCCCACCAAGCCCCGCCACACGCCCCCACCCACGCAGCCGCCACCCGCCCACGGCGCCCCGCCACCCCCGAACGCCCCC
>NZ_SDOY01000015.1 GCF_004117935.1 Streptomyces roseicoloratus
CGGAGGCCGGCGCCGGGGCGGCGGGCGTGGGGGCGGCGAGCGTGGGAGCGGCATCGGATTCGGGTGCCGCTTCGGTGGCGGCTTCCGCATCGGTGCCGGGGCCGGCGTCCGCGCCGGTGCCTTGGCCGGCGTCCGCCGGGCCGGATCCGGTCGGCTCGGCGGCCTCGGTGGTGGCGGGGCCGTCGGTGGCGTCCGCCGGGGCGGAGGTAGTCGCGGCTGCGGCGTCCGCGGGCTGCGGCGTGCCGGCCGCGCTGTGCTCGGCGGCCTCGTTCGTCTCGGGCTCCGCGTCTGCCGGGGCCGGTCCGCCGTCGGCGGTCGACGGGTTCGCGCCGTCCTCGGAGGCCGTGGGCGCGACGGAGGGCGCCTCGCTCGCCTCGGCCGCACCCGGCGTCTCCTCGGGCGCGGAGGCGGAGGAGGCGGCCGCTTCACCGGACGTGTCCAGCGGGGCGGCCTCGGGAAGGGGCGCGGGCTCGGAGGGGTCGGGCGCGGACGCCGTGGCCGTGGCACGGGGGTCCTCCGCACCGGCCTGCTGCTGCTCGGCCAGCTCCGCCATCTCGCGCTTCAGAGCGGCGGGGGAGAAGCGCATGGTCGCGCCGCTCTCCACGTCCCCGCCGCCGAACGGCACGGCGCCGGGCGCGGATGCGGACGCGGACGCGTCGGTCGTGGGCGCGACCGGAGGAACGGGCGCGACCGGAGGAACAGGCCCGGCCGGACCGGAGGCAGGCGGCGCGAACGGAGCGGGTACGGCCGGGGCCGGATCGCCCGGGGCGTGCGCGCCCGGGGCCGGTACGGCGGGAGCGGTCTGCGCGGGCACGACCGGAGCCGGGGCCACCGGAGCCGGGGCGGGCGGGGCGGGAGTCTGGTTGGCCGGATCCGGAGCAGCCGGGAACGGGGCCGGAGCAGCGGGGACCGGGGCCGGGGCGGCCGGGGCGGGGGGCGCCGGAGAGGGCGGTACGGCGCCCCAGTTGGGCTCGAAACCGCCGCCCGCCGGGACGCCGGGGACGGCGACCGGCGCGCCGGTCGGCGGCGGAGGCGTGGGCGCACCGCCACCCGTACCGACCGTCGCGTTCTGCGTGTACCAGGCCGGCGGGGTGTAGTCGATGGTGAACTCACCCGTCATCTCTGCGGGATCTGCGTCGGACTGATCGTCGACGGGTGGGTTCCAACCCCCGTTGATCTCGTCCCGATCGCGGTTCACTTTGCCTCCTGGTGTGGTCGCGCACCCTTGTGCCGTCGTGGGCGGGCACCTCCCACCCTAAACGCCAGCCGTGCCCCTGGGGCAGGGCCGACGGCCCGCCGCCGCCCGCCGCGCGGATCGGCCGGGTCCCTCAAGTGACCCACGGGTACCGGAGAGTGAAACCCCGGTGCTCCAAACCTGCACAAAACCGGACAGGTTCGTGAAGATGTCGTGCCGACGCTCCGGCTCAGTCCATCCGGCGGGCGGCGCCCAACAATCCGGTCTCGGCGTCCGTGGCCTGCGTCATCACGAACTGCCGGTCGCGCGGCGTGCACCAGAGGGTCACCCCGTCGGCCAGCGTCGACAGGGCCTCCCACTCGGCGCGCTGCAGACCCATGATGCGTCCGATCTGCGTGGCCTCGTCGGGCGAGACCCGCTGCACGCCGACGAGCGAGGACTTCTCCAGGAGCCGCGGCGCCACCGGGCTCAGATAGGGGAGCAGCGTCACCACCGACTGCCAGGGGCCGGACACGACCCGGCCGCGTGGCGGGCGCATGCCGCAGTCGCGGACGACGACCACCGGGCTGCCCGCGGACGCGCCCTGCGGCGGCACCCGGCCCACGTCGTGCAGGGTGATGCAGGGCTGCCCGCCGCCCGCCGCCTGGGCGAGCGCCGTCCAGGCCTGCGCGCGGCCGGTCTCGACGGCGATGCGGACGCCGGTCGCCGCCGCGCGCAGCGCGAGCACCTGCGCGGTCCACAGACCGCCGATCAGCGTGACGTCGTACGGGGCGGGCCGGTTGATGCCGAGCACCGCCGGCCTGCTCTCGGCGTCCACGCCGATGACCACGCCGTCGTCGCCCAACGGCAGTGCCAGCGCGTCGAGTTGGTCCATGGGCGCCGCGTGGCGGTCGCGGCGCGGGCCGATGAGCCCGAAGCCGAACCGGGGCGCGCCGCCGCGGCCGCCCGTACGCCGCCCGGTGCGGGCACCGCCCGTACGGGACCGCCGCGCCGCGGCTCTGCCGCCACCGGGAACCCCGCCGACGACCCCACCGCCCGCGCCGCCCGGCAGGGGCCCGCCGGCGGCCTGACCACCGGCGGCCGGTCCGGCTCCGGCCTGATGCGCGGGACCCTGGGAGCCCGCCTGGTACGGCGGGTTCACCGGGACCTGGCCCTGGCCGTAACCCTGGACCTGCCCTGGGGCAAGGGTGCGGTTCCCCTGCTGGTTCGCCGGGTTTCCCGGACCCGTCGAAGTCGTCATCAGCGCGCACCCCCCAGCGGCAGCGTCGCCAGCATGCCCGGCACCTGTTCGCGGTCGAGCCGCACCAGACCCGTCTTCACGCCGCGCGCCGCGCGCTCCAGTTCGTGCCGGGCCGCCACCAGCTCCTCGTCGCTGCGCCCGGTGATCCGTACATGACCGGTGACCGTCACCTCCTGACGGTCACCGCCGCTCAGCGTCAGGCTGAAGGTCGTCGCGAGCGCCGGAAGCGAGGTCAGCAGCGCCACCAGCTGCGGCATCGACGCGCCCGCGCCGCCTCCGGCGCCCAGCTGGGGCCAGCGCCCCACCCAGTACGTCGTGTGGCGCCGGTCGTCGACCCGCCAGGTGCGCGCCGTCTCCTGGGTGCGCCGCGCCTGCGCCTGGCCGCGACCCGCCTGCGCTATCGCCATCGGGCTCGCGCAGGTGGACGTGGCGAGCGCCGAGGTCAGCTCCTGCTCGGTGAGCACCGTGGCCTTGAAGCCCGCACCGGCCAGCCGGCTCGCCAGCTGGTCCGCCGCCCGCACCAGGCACTTCTGCGCACCCTGCATGCCGCCGCCGCGCGCCTCGACCGCCTCGGCGCACAGCTCCGGATCCAGCTTGAGCGCGATCCAGGTGATCCGGACCGCGGGCGAACCCGTCTGGGCCTGCAGCGGCCCGTAGTTGCGGGCCGCCATCGACTGCGCGGGCAGGTGCGGCGCGGGCGCCGGCTGGGTGTGCTGCACGACCTGCGCCGACTCGAGCCGGATGCCGTCCACGGACAGCACGTCCCGGACGAGCCCCATCGGCAGCGGGTGCGCCCCGCGGTCCGGACGCAGCGCCGAGGACTCCGACTCGACCCGCACGACGGCGGTGAGGAAGGTCCCGTCGCCGATCATCCCGATCGGGCGCCGGTCGCGGTCGCTGTACGCGTAGGTCCGCAGCGCCGGATCGCACTCCACGACCGGGGCGAGACCCGGCTCCGTGCCCTCCGGCACGGTGAAGGACGCGGCCCGGCGGGCCCTGGCGCGCAGCGCGAAGAAGGTGGAGAGCCACTCGGGAAGCGAGCGCCGGTGCCGCCGCACGACGGCGAGCAGCACCAGCAGCGCCGCGACCACACCGGCGGGCACCAGCATCAGCTTGTCGACGACCGCGGCCACGACGAGCACCGCCGCCGCCACCTCGATCAGTACGAGCTGTTGCAATCGGAACGCACCGAAGTGTCCCGGACGTGCCTGGAGCCTCGGCGACACCGACGACGAAACCGGCGAACCGGGCCCCGGAAGGGGAGCGGTGGGGGGCGCGGCAGTGGACCCGGCCGCAGCGGAGCGCGTCCGCGTCGCGGAAGCCATGATGGAGAATCCCCCTCAATTCGTCCCGATCACCCTGGCCCGCCAGGCCTTTGGCGGCCGGATCACCCTACCCGCCCCACGAGCACCGACGGACAGCAGGCATAGTAGGGGGCCGGTCCGACCAGCCGGGGCCCGGGCGCCATGCTCCCCGGACACCCGCGCGAAGACTGCGCCTGACGAAAATGGGGACTCATGGCATCACGGCGGGACGAGCTCAACGCGTACACCTTTGCGAAGAAGCGCACGGTCGCGGCATTCCTCCAACCTTCGCCCTCGGGCACGGAAGAGGGAGCGCCCAAGGCGCTGCGGGCGGTGCTTCCCGGGGTCATCGTCGGTGCCCTCGTCATCGCCGGCTTCGGCGCCTGGGGCATGTTCAAGCCGACCGCGCCCAAGGGCTGGGACGAGCCCGGCAAGAAGGTCATCGTCGGCAAGCAGTCGACCACCCGCTACGTGGTCCTCACCACCGGCAAGGGCAAGGACAAGAAGACCCTGCTCCACCCGGTGCTCAACCTCGCCTCCGCGCGGCTGCTGCTCAACCCGGACGACTTCAAGGTCATCCAGGTCGACGACAAGACGCTGGACATGGGCAAGCCGCCGCGCGGTCCGATCCTCGGCATCCCGTACGCCCCCGACCGCCTCCCCGGCGAGACGGACGCGGGCACCGCCAAGCGCTGGGCCGTGTGCGAACAGCCCGGCGGCGGCAACGGCGGCAACGTGCAGAAGGCCACCTTCCTCTTCGCCAAGCGGGACCTGGGCCGCACCGACAACGGCAACAAGCTGAAAGCCGGTCAGGTCCTGTACGTGAAGGGCCAGAAGGAGAGCGCCCAGTACCTGATCGACCACACCGGCACCAAGTACCGCGTCAACGAGAAGTCCCAGGGCCTCGTCACCGCGCTGTTCGGCGTCAACCGCGAGCCGCAGCAGGTCACCGACGACTGGCTGGCCACCCTCAAGACCGGCAGCCCCGTCGACTACCCGGAGATCCCCGGCGCGGTGGGCGCCGACGCCCACGTCCGCGGCGGCCTCACGCCCGCCCAGGACAAGGTCGGCATGGTGCTCCTCGCCCAGACCGGCTCCGGCCCCCAGCACTACGTGGTGCTGGAGGGCAAGGTGCAGCCCGTCTCCCCCTTCACCGCCTGGCTGATCATCCAGTCCCCGAAGACCGACATCCTCGACATGGCCGGCAAGGCCACGCCCGTGGACGCGGCCTCGCTCACCCCCGAGAGCAAGATGTTCGGCGCCGAACTGCGCTGGCCCGAGCGCCAGTCCGAGCAGGTCAACTCGGTGGGCGGCGACGGCTCCCGCGACACGATCTGCTCCGTCCTGGAGAAGGTCGACGGCAAGGGCAGGACCACCCTGTCGACCTGGGCCGGCCCCGCGTACCCCGCCGACATCACCGCCGGCGGCACCAGCACGTACGTCACCCCCGGCACCGGCCTGCTCTACACCCAGATCCAGGGCGGGCAGTCCGCCTCCGGCGGCTCGCTCTTCCTCGTGACCGACACCGGACTGCGCTACGCCGTCCAGGCCAACGGCGACAGCGACTCCGACCGCTCCGAGATCGGCACCGGCAACCAGCAGAAGCCCAGCGACGGGCGGCCGGAGCCGTCCGACGCGCAGAAGCGCCTCGGGTACGAGAAGGTCACGCCCGTGCTCGTCCCGATCGAGTGGTCCGAGTTCCTGTCGAAGGGCCCGCGCCTGGACACCAACAGCGCGCGTCAGCCGCAGGGTTCGTGAGAGGGGAGGCACCGGTGACGACGTCCCGTACCCGCCGTGCCCGGCGTACCCGCCGTATTCGGCGTACCCGCCCGGGGACGCTGCTGGCGACCGCGACCCTGACCACCGTCCTCGCGACGGCCCCGCAGGCTGCGGCGGCCGGCGGAGCCTTGGCGGCCGGCGCGCCCGGCGGGGCTTCGACGGCCGGCGCGGCCTACGGCGCTACCGCTCCCCGGCCGAT
Source organism: Streptomyces roseicoloratus (assembly GCF_004117935.1). Taxonomy (GTDB): domain Bacteria; phylum Actinomycetota; class Actinomycetes; order Streptomycetales; family Streptomycetaceae; genus Streptomyces; species Streptomyces roseicoloratus. The sequence continues at coordinate 5,718 of NZ_SDOY01000015.1, forward strand.
CGGGATCGACGGCAGCGGCGAATGCACCTTCCCGATGAAGAAGCAGATCGAGGGCACCCCCTGGTCGCTCCAGCGGGTGCTGCTCGACGAACTGTGGCAGGACACCAAGGGCAAGGGCGTCCGCGTCGCCGTCATCGACACCGGCGTCGACGACGTCAACCCGCAGCTCAAGTCCGCCGTCGACGCCAAGTCCGGCAAGGACTACCTGAAGCCGCTCAAGGAGAACGCGACCGCGGGCAACGACCAGCGCGGCAAGACCGACGGCACCGTCGACGAGGTCGGGCACGGCACCAAGGTCGCGGGCATCATCGCCGCCCGCCCCCGGAAGGGCACCGGATTCGTCGGCCTCGCACCCGAGGCGACCATCATCCCGATCCGGCAGAACGACGAGAAGAACAGCGGCAAGTCCGACACGATGGCCCAGGCCATCGACCACGCCGTGGCCAAGGGCGCCAAGGTCATCAACATCTCGCAGGACACCACCCAGCCGCTCGGCCCCGAGTCGACGCTGGCCAAGGCGGTGGCCCGCGCGCTCGCCGCGGACGTCGTGGTCGTCGCGTCCGCCGGCAACGACGGCATGGACGGCAAACTGAAGAACACCTACCCGGCGGCCTTCCCCGGCGTCCTCGCCGTCGCCTCCTCCGACCGCAACAACGAACGCGCCGCCTTCTCCCAGTCCGGCACCTTCGTCGGCGTCGCCGCACCGGGCGTCGACATGGTCTCCACGGTGCCCGGCGGCGGCCAGTGCGTCGACAACGGCACCAGCTTCTCGGCCCCGTACGTCGCGGGCGTCGCGACGCTGCTGCGCGCCAAGTACCCGAAGTGGAAGGCCTCGCAGGTCGTCACCCGGATCGAGCAGACGGCCATCCGCTCGATCAACGGCCATGACAACCACGTGGGTTGGGGCGTCGTCGACCCGGTCCGCGCCCTGGCGGACGGCCCCGAACCACCCATGACGGGCCCCACCCCGGACCCGGGCCCCCCGAAGCCCCCGGCCCCCGAACCGGCCTACATGGCCCTGTCGGAAACCCCGCAGGAACGCACGGAACGCCTGGCCACGTACGCGCTGGGCATCGCGGGAGTGCTGGTCGCGGTGGTGTCGGGAACGGCCGTGGTGATCAGGGACGGCCGACGGCGACGCCTCGGGACGAACCGCCGGACGGCCCGTCAGATGAGTGCGCATACCTAGGCGCTACCAGGAGATCCGTAGGTACCTTTGCAGTTGGAACTGTCGTACCAAGTCGTTAGAGTGGGCGTGTTCGTGCGTGTGACGAGGGGGAACTGAAGTGGCAGGGCCGAACGGGGACGGCGGCAAGCAGGGGCTCGAAGTCGGCGAAGTGACGCTCCTGACCTTCCAGACGCGTATGCAGAAGCTGGTCGACGAGCTGAAGGGCTCGCCGGCCGAGCACACGAAGATCGGCGAGCAGAAGGTCACGGCCGCGTCGTACGGCACGGGCTTCAGCGCGGCGTCGGAGATGCACGGGGCGTACGAGAAGGTGCGCACGCGGCTCGAAGAGCTGACGAAGATCTTCGGCGAGACGATCGAGGCGATGGGGATCCGGGCGCAGATCGCTCACAAGGGCTATGACAACGTGAACCAGGAACAGCGCGACCGCTACCGCCAGATCCTGGAGACCGCGCGTGAGGACTACAGGAAGCAGCATCCGGCCGAGACGCAGGATCCGGCCAAGCCGGCCAAGCCGACGGCGGACACGGATTCCGGCGGATTCAGCTAAAACGGGGGAGGGAACACGATGTCTGGAGAGTTCGAGGGGAAGTCCCTGGACGCTCTGTACGCGATGATCGCGTCGGCCAAGCCCGAGGACCTCTCGGGCGCCGGCCAGGCACTCGCGGCGGCTGCGCCGAAGATCCTGTCCATCGCCAGTGATCTGCGGCACTACATCTCCCGCGTGGAGTGGGAGGGCGAGGGCGGCAACGCCTTCCGTGAGTGGGGCGCGGGGATGGTCAGGGAGACCTTGGTCCTCGGTGACTTCACCAAGGTCGTGGCCGATGAGATGAGGACCGCCGCGCAGGCGCTCACGGAGGCGAAGGCCAGCTTCCCGAAGCCGGCCGGCATGTGCTTCGCCGACCCGGAGAAGGAAAAGGCCCGCATCGAGGCGGAGACCGGCCCGAAGCTGCAGGAAGGGATCGACGTACTCCGACGCCTGTCGTCGTTCTACGAGTCGACCGGCAACCAGATGCAGGCGCAGCGGACGCCGGACTTCAAGCCGATGACGGAGAGCGGCGTCATCGGCGAGCGGGAGTACGGCGTCGGCAACGGCACCGGTTCAGGGACGTACGCGGGGTCGGGTACGGGCTCAGGTTCGGGTACCACTCAGACCGGCCACACGACGCTCGCGAGGGCCGAGGTGTCGACCCCGAACGACACGGGGCGACGGATCCCCGACCCGGTGAATCCGCCGTCGACTCCGCCGCCGGTCGCGCCGGCCCGTCCGGACAGCGAGGTGGACACCAACCTCGACTCCGTGACGCTGACGCCGCCGCCGGAGACCACGAACAGGCCGCCGGCGCAGCCTCCACTCACCACGACGCCTCCTCCGGCGACCAACCAGCCGCTGCCCCCCGTCTCACTGCCGCCCGTGGCTCCGCCGATGGCCCAGCAGAACGGTGGCCAGCAGTCGCGCCTGCCCGTCACGGGTCTGCCGAGCCAGGCTCCGCGCACCGGACTTCCGGGCCCGAGCACTCTAGGCCCCATGGGCCGGGTCGAAGGCATCACCGGTGGCAAGCAGGTGCCCGGCCGTCCCGTCACGGGGCAGCCGATGGGCCGCATGCCCATGAGCACCGTCGTCGGCGAGGAGCGGGCGGCGCAGTACGGCCGCGGCGCCACGGGCATGCACGGCCCGGGCGGCGTCGGACCGCACGGTGGCCCCATGGGCGGCCAGAACGGCGCCGGCCGCCGTCTGGCGACCCAGCCCGGCGGAACCATCGGTGCGCCCTCGACGTCCGGTGTGAGTGGACGCCCGGCGTTTACGCCCGGGGGTACGGGTCTGGTGCGTCCGCCCGCTTCGACGCAGCAGGAAGGGGAGGAGCGGCGCACGCCGCGCAACCGCCCCGACTACCTGTCCGAGGACGAGGAGACGTGGACCTCGGGCCAGCGCCAGATCGTCCCGCCCGTCATCGGCTAGGAGCACGTTCCTGATGTCCCCCCTCACCCGCGTCGCCGGGCGCCGCGCGGCAGCGCTGCTCGGCGCCATGTCGGCGGTCGTCGCCACCTGGACCGTCGCGGCGCCCGCCGCGACGGCGGACGACATGCGATCGCACCAGTGGTACCTGGACGCGATGAAGGCCGACGAGATGTGGAAGGTGGCCACGGGCAAGGGCATCACCGTCGCTGTGATCGACACCGGTGTCGACGGGTCGCTTCCGGAGCTCCGAGGAAAGGTGCTTCCTGGACGAAATGTCGACACGGGCGGCCCGGGTCGTATCGTGGACGACTCCGACCGCCATGGCACGAACATGGCCCTCGCGATCGCCGGCACGGGGGCCGACGGTGGCGTGAAGGGCATCGCCCCAGGTGCGACGATCCTTCCTGTGAAGGTCGGTGACGCATGGCAGAGCGGCTCCAAGACGAAGTTCGACGGCATCCGCTACGCCGTGGACAACGGTGCTCGCGTCATCAACATCTCCTTGGGCGGTGACGCGAACGCCGAGAGAACCGCCGAATGGCGGGAAACGGTTGACTACGCCCTGAAAAAGGGTGCCTTGATCTTCGCCGGCTCCGGTAACGAGGGAATCGGAGATCCGATGTACCCGGCGTCCATCCCCGGAGTGATCGCAGTCGGCGCTCTCGACCCGAACGGGAAGGTGGCCAAGTTCTCCAACTACGGTTCCCACCTCGCCCTCGCCGCACCGGGAGTCAAGATTCCCGGGCGCTGCCTCACGGACAAGAACGAGGACTGCTTCGGCGACGGCACCAGCCAAGCCACCGCCATCGCCTCCGGCACCGCCGCCCTCATCTGGTCCGCCCACCCCGACTGGACCGGGAACCAGGTCCTCCGGGTCATGATGGAGACGGCCGGCCACGACGGACCCGTTCCGTCCAAGTACATCGGTTACGGGACCGTCCGCCCCGCCCAGGTCCTCCTGGAGGGCAAGGGCAACCCGGGTGACCCCGATGTCAACCCGCTGCTCGCAGCTCGAGGTGTGAGCACGACACCGACATCGAAGGCTTCCGAGCCTTCCCAGACCTCCCCCTCTCCTGAGAACACGGGGGCAAGCGGTAGCGACCAGGCCAAGGACAACGGCCGGGCCGCGGAGTCCGACGAGGGCGGCTTTCCGCTCTGGGCCATCGCCGCGAGTGCCGTCGCCGTCGTCGCCGTCATCGGCCTCGTCGTAGCGGCGGGAGTACGCAGGAGAGCGTCGACAGACGCATGAACAACTGCATCGACAACATGAGGAGCTTCAGATGAGCACTCCCGGTGGGTTCGGACTCGCAGACGATCCGATCGTCAAGGCGAAGAACAAGATCACGGAGACGGCCGACGCGGTCACCAAGCAGGCGCGTGAGCTCGCCAACATCCTCGAGACCTGCGCGGCCGGCTGGACCGGTGTCGGTGCGGCGGGCTTCAAGACGGCCCAGGTCAACCTCAACGAGGACCACGACACCATCCGCCGCCTGCTGGGCGTTCTCCTCAACGCCGTCGGCGAGACGAAGAACCTCAGCAACGCGAACGACGACGAGGTGCGCGCCACCTTCGCCGCCGTGAACCACTCGTCGCTCAACAACATCTGACGTAAAGGGGGAACCAGCATGTCTGTCGACAACGCGGGTACCAAGGTCCGGTACGAGAGCGTCCAGGAGATGGCGAACCGCATCCGCGCGGTCTCGCAGAACATCGTCAAGGACCTCGCCGAGATGGACACCGCGCTCAAGGTCGTCACCGACACCTGGGACGGTGACGCTCACCGTGAGTACGAGATCCTCCAGGGCAAGTACAAGAAGCGCGCCGAGGACATGAAGAACCGCCTCGAGCAGACCGCCAAGATCGTCGAGCAGGGCAAGGACAGCTACCGCTCCACCGACGTCAAGGCCTCGCGCCTGTTCACCGAGGCGTACTGATCCGCGGTACGCGGCCGCTGCGCTGATCCCGCCCTGGCGGCGGGGACGCCAAGAGAACGAGGAAGGGCTCGCTCCGACCGGAGCGAGCCCTTCCTCGCGTTCCCCCGTACTCGCCGCCCCTGGCTGACACCCCCGTGGACGTTCCGTCCTGTGGCCTACGAAGGATCCATGGAACGCCGACCGGAATCAGCGCTGTCCGCCACCTCAAGGAGGAAGTGCTCCGCCACCTGGCCTGTGTTCCTGCTCGTGAGCCAGATGCGCGTGAGGCCGACTGCTTGCGTGCTCAAGCGGTCGAAGCGCTCGCCCTCCGGGACCTTCCCGAAGTCCGCGAGCCAGCGGGCGGAGAGATCGGCACCGGCACCGGCACCGGCACCGGCATCGGCGCCGACGTCGGTCGTCATCGCCGCCGGAGTCGCCAGGCGGAGTGCGAGGTCCTGGACGACCGAGGCACGCCAACCGCTCGCCGTCCCGCCGTCCCGTCTCGTCATGGCCTGGGAAGCCACACCGTCAGGAGCGCCGAGCGCACGGGCCGCCTTGTGCGGAGTCAGGGACAAGTCATCCTCCTGCGCGTCACGCGGGCCGTTACCGGGGCCACCCGTTGTTCACGGAAGATCCACGGAAAGCCGACCGGACTGCGCGCTGTCCGCCACTTCGTCAAGCAGGTCCTCTGCTGCCTGGCCCGCGTTCCTGCTCGTGAGCCAGATGCGGGTGAGATCGACACCTTGCTCGCTCAAGCGGCCGAAACGCCCCTCCTCCGGGACCTTCCGGAAGTCCGCGAGCCAGCGGGCCGAAAGGTCCGCTCCGGTATCGACCGTTCCTGCTCCGGAGGTGGCCAGGCCGCCCGCGACCTCCTGGGCGACCGTGGCCCGCCAGGCCTTCGCGTCGTCCTCGCCCATGCCGTCCGTCACCATGGACGCCAAGCCGTCGAAGACGCCGAGCACGCGCGCGCCCTTCCTCGGAGGCAGCGCCATGGCGGACCCCTTCGCGTCACGGGGGACCGCGGCCAGTGCCCGTGGCACGTGACGGCTGTCAGCCGTCCTCAGCACGGCGTAGGCGTGAGGGTCCTCGGAGACCGCGAGCAGCGCGTCACGAAGGAACGTGTCGTAAACCGAGAGGCGGTAAGTCCCCTCCGCTTCCCAGGGCGGGGCGGCTCGACCCGCGTGCTCGAGGTACGTCGAGTCGAGACCGGCGAGCATTTCGTGGACGTCGGGCGTGTAGTCCGCCAGCGCCGTCGCGAGCGGGAGTCGCAGCGCGGGATCGAGGGATATGCCGTCGGGTTGTGTCGGCCCGAGGGCGAAGAGCACGTCCTTGAGGGACTGGGCCTGCTGTCGCGTGTGAAGCCCGGGCTTGTTCCCTACGGTGGCCTTCACCAGAGCCTCGCCGAAGGCGGCACAGCTCATGCCGGTTGCACGGCCGCGCCCAGGGACTTCCGCACCCGCTCGTTCTCAGGCAGGCCGTTGCACGCCTCGGCGGTGTTCCCGCCGAGCAGCAGCCAGGACCCGATCCCGCCGAGCACTGCCAGGCACACTCCGAGCACGATGACCTTCGTAGCCGCCGGAATCCGGCGGCCGTTCTCCTGTTTCATGACTCACTCGTTGTCTCGGGTGGACGTTGACGGTTGAGGTTCGCTCGCCGGGTCGTTCCGGGCGGCGAGGCCTTCCTTCGTCAGGAGGCCGTTCTCGGCCTGGATCATGGAGAGGCGCTCGCTGAGGACGATGTCGACGGTCCGCTGTGCCATGCCGCTGATCACCGGGATTCCGGTGACGCGCGCGGCGCTCGTCCGACCGGCACGCCTGTCCTGTTCAGCGCTGTCGCGTCACGACTCGCCCGCTCAGCCCGGCGTGACCTGCCGGCGGAACTCCTCCATCGACATCGTGCTGCCGTCCTGTGGCATCGAGAACGGGAACAGTTCGTCGTACTCCGTCGTACTCCGTCGTGCTCGACCGCCCGCCGCGGGCCGACTCGGCAAACCCGCTGCCACAGCGAAGGCTTTCGCCAGCTTCTGTCAGCAGCCGAGCCGTTTGCCGGCCGATTCGACGAAGTTGCGGAACAGGTCCTGCCTGCGTGGAGTTCCGGGCGTTCCAGCGGCGTCGTCGTAGCGCGGGCCGAATTCCAGGGAGAAATACGTCGATGCGCCGGCGCAGTCGGCCACCACATGCCAGGGATCGAAACCCGAGGCACGTCGGTCGCCCGCCGGTGGCTGCTCTTCGAATCCGGGTGAGGAACGGATGGCCTCGACCATCTGCGGGTCCTGGGTCACGGTGTAGGTGGCGTACCCCTCGATGCGGCATGCCCACGTGGGGCGGACGCGGTCCTGAACGCTCTCCATCGTGCCGGGCCGCGGAGCCCCGGGAAACGTCAACCCGGTGAGACCGCATACCGTGCCGCCCTCGATCGGTCGAGGGACGGGAGTCCGGGAGAGGGCGGAGGGAGCACGAAGGGGCTCCTTGGCGCGGCAGCCCGCGCGCTCGGCCGCCTTGCCGGCCACGTCGGTCAGGAGGCGGGCGAGCCGTACGGGATCCGAGCCCCGCGGTGCGTAACCCTCGACGACGGCGGGGCCGGCCCCGGTGGTGCAGGTACTCGGCAACAGGACCCAACCGTGGCCGTCGCCGACTCCTCCGGTCGCACCGTCCGAGAAGAAGGACGCTGTTGCCGGGTTGGGGAAGCGGCCGTTGTCGGTGAAGGGGAAGTCGCCGCGTTCCCGGCTTGCCGAGATGCGGATGCGTTCGTCGTCCGTGCCTGGCAGAACGGATGAGGCCGTCACGGTACAGGTGAAGGCGAGCCGGTCGCCCGACCGTTCGTCCAGACCGTTGTCGTCGGAGACACGGCCGGACGACGAGAACACGGCTGCGGCCGAATCCGTGGACACGAGCCCTCCGCACACCTCGTCCCGCCCGAAGACGTTGGTGTTCAGCCACAGGTGAGCACCAACCGCCAGAACGGCCAGGGCAAGAAGGGGCACGACGACCTTCCGGCCGACCGCCGCCAGTTTGCTGACGTGGTTCATGCTATTTCCTCGTTCGCAGAGCGGAGTAGGCGTCCTCGCGTCCTGTGATGAAGCTCTGCTTGGCCTCGCCCTTCGCGTGTTCATGTGCTTCCGTGTGCCGGATGCCTTGCGCGGTGCCCCATCCATCGATCATGGCGTTCGTGCCACCGACTCCTGTTGAGGTCGTCCTGCTGTCCTTGTCCCTCGCAACGTCTTCCGCCGCTGCCGACACGTCCTTGGAGTACTCGTAGGTGGCTGCGTCGATCATGCGCTGGACGGGGTCGCCCACGACGGGTATCTGGGTGAAGAGGCCACCGACACCGTGGTACGTGTAGCGCATGGCATCGTTGAGGTTGCCGATCTTGGTGTCGCGGTCGTCGAGGGTCATGTCGGAGCCGATGGCCGTCATCGCGCCGTACACTTCGCCGACGTGGCGTGCCTTGTTGTCCCAGTCGCCGACCACGTTTCCTCGCTCTTCGGCAGAGGCATCCCGCGCGGTGGCCAGATACTCGGCCGAGTAGCGCTTCTCGTTCTCGTACAGAAGCTCGTAGACGAGAACGGGCTTCCCATCGGAAGTCGTTTCGTACGCCGCGTCGGACACACCCCGCATCACACGGAGCAGACTGTGCTTGCTGTTGGTAATGCTGGAGTCCTCGCCACGGGCGTTGATGCCGGAGCTGCCCTCGGGGCTGCTCGGCTCGGTGCCGCTGAGAATGGCATGGGTGTCGACGGTGTAGTCGGCCAGGGCGCGACCGAGGGGAACCTTCAGGTTCTGGTGGATGGTGTCGCCCTTGCTGTCCTTGTCCAGGACATTGATGGTCTCCTGCATCACTCGGGCCTGGGCCTCGGAGTGGTGTGCGAAGGCGGCTCCGGCCGAGTTGGGCTCCCGACCGGTGGTGGCGGCTTCGAGTGCGGCGCCGAGGCCGATCCGGCTCGTGTAGTCATCGAAGGTGGTGGCCCTGTATCCCGTGATGACATTGTCGGGCCAGTCCCGGGCTCCGTCGCCGCTGCCGAGGAGATACTTCAGGTGGTCGTTGCCGACGTGGTCGCTGGCCGGTCCGTTGCCTTGAGGGTCGAAGAACGCGGTCGCGGCTTCCGGGTTCCTGCTCATCACACCGAGAAGGCCGTCGATCGGGTCGCTCTCGATTCCCCTCTCCTCCCAACCGCCGCCCCACTTGGTGAAGATGCCCTCGTTCTTCTTCTCCGCGGCGATCAGGTCGTCACCGAGCTGGTAGAGGAACTGGTCGTCGTACTTCGCGTCGGCGTGCTGCATCATGCTGACGAACGTCTGGTAGCCGTGGAGCGGCTGGCTGTTGGAGCCGAAGTTCTTGATGCCGGACTTGTCGAGGCTCTCGGTCCACTCCTTGTAGAACCTGCCGTCCGGACTGCTGAGCCACTCGTTGAACTTCTTCGACCCCGGGGGCGCGTCTGAGACCTTCCCCGGTACCTGGGTCGCTCCTGCCACAGTGTTGGCCAGGCCACGCTCCAGGTCCCTGTGTTCCTTCGTGTTGAGCTTGTTGGCCAGCTTGATCGTTCCGTCGGTACCGATACCGGCGAGGAAGGTCTGGCTGAAGGCCTTGTTCGCAGAGTTGTCGCGGAAGGAACGGTTGAGCTCGGCGTAGTCGGCGGCGGAAACCTTCTCGCCGTTGTTGATGCGGGTGGCGATGTCCTTGGCGTTGTCGGCCTCGTAGAGTTCGATGTCGCCCTTGGCACCGGCGTTGAAGCCGTTGTACTGGTCGTCGCCCTTGCCGCCGATGTCCTTGTTGCTGTCGACGACGACGGCGTTGAGAGCGAGTTTGACGCCCTCGTCGGCGTCGGAGATGGCCTTCACCCGGTCGTCGAGGTGCTTCTGCCACTTGGCGACCCCTTCGCGGACCACTCGCTGGCCCTCGGGGTCGTTGGTGTAGGCCCGACGATCGGCCGCGGAGAGCCGGGCGTAGTCGAAGGAGACGTGTCCCGCTTCCGAGACCTTCATCCCGGCCTCGACGGCATCGGCCCGCGCCGAGTCGAGCTTCCCCTTGAGGTCGACGAACTGCGTATGGGCATCGCGCAGCAGGGACGCCACGGCCTTGGCCTGCGTCTGGGCGGCTGCGTACTCGTAGCGGGTGCCGGCGAAGTTGACGTGGGCGGCACCGGCGCTGATGCCGGTCCAGTCGGGTCCGAGGGTGATCTTCTGGACGGTGTCCCGGTAGCGGTCCTCGACCTTCTTGATCTCGCCCGCCATCGATTCCCACTTGTCGGCAGCCGTCGTCAGGGCCCCGAAGTCGGTGGTCATGACCTCTGCGTAGGTCAGCATGCTGTCGTCCCCCCGTTGCCGTGGTGCCTCGTCATCGCGGCGGCTCTATGTCGTGGATCCGTGACTTTCCCAGGGGCGCGAACTGCCCTCGGATGTGCTGGTCGTTGCCGAGGAAGTAGCCGGACGCACTGCGCAGCCTGCTCTCCTCCGCGTACAGGCGGCCCAGAAGAACCCTGACCTGATCGTCCCAGGTGCTCTGTACCTTCTTGAGGCCGACGGCTGTCTGCCAGCCCTCGAAGGCCTTGACGGCGGCGTCCGATGATTCGTCGGCCCACTTCGTCGCCGTCTTCGTGCTGCGTTCCAGCTCGTTGTGGATCGCGTCGGCAGCCGCACGTTTCTGCGCCGGTGAGGAGCCGAAGTCCGGGTTCCCCGGCGGCGTCGGTCCCGAAGGGCCGGCAGGCAGCTGGTTCAGCCGCATGCTTGATTCCTGCTGATCGGCAGCCTGAGCGCGCATCGCGCTCCACTCCTCGTCGAAACCCATGATCTCCCCGCTTCCGGCCCTCCCCGGGCCGTGCTGCATTCTGCCTGCCGTCGTCCGCGAGCGGCGCTCGTCCGACCGGCACGCCTGTCCTGCTCAGCGCTGTCGCGTCACGACTCGCCCGCTCAGCCCGGCGTGACCTGCCGGCGGAACTCCTCCATCGACATCGTGTTGCCGTCCTGTGGCATCGAGAACGGGAACAGTTCGCCGTAGTCGTCGTACTCCGTCGTGCTCGACCGCCCGCCGCGGGCCGACTCCAGCAGGAGGAGACGGGACGATTCGCCGTCGACGTAGTACGTGTCGCGGGCGCCCCCGGCCGCGGAGATGGTGAAGGCCTGGGCCTTCCGGCCGTGCAGCGTGCGGTCGTTGCCCGCGGCGCGTTCCGCTTCTTCCGGGATCTCGAAGAACGTCTCGCAGCCGCCCTCCGTCTCCGTGACCACGAACTCGCCGGCCAACCGCTCCGGCACCGTGACCGGTTGCCCCTTCTCCTTCAGGGCGTTGGCGAGGAGGGTGACGCCGGTGTACGTCCGGCCGTCCTTGCAGAACATCTCGCCTGAGCCGCCGATCCAGGACGCCTTCACGTGGTAGCCCTGCTTCGGGTCCCACCACGCCTCCTGCGTCCCGCCGGAGAACGCCGTCGTGGTCCCGGAGGAGTGGAACGACGTCGAACGGAGCTGCTCGTTGGCGTCCTCGACCAGCGGATCGCCCGCGCCGCAGCCCGCCAGGGTCAGCACCGCCGCGGTCATTCCCGCCACGACGCCCACCCACGGTGGCCTGCCGCGCCGCCGTGCGGGCCCATCCGCGACATGACACCTGCCGGCCCGGCTGACTCCGTCGGTCCCGTCAGGCCCCCCTGTGCCCGGTCCCCGATGCCTCAGCCGCATGACCGCCCCCCCCGTGCCCTCTTCAAGATCCACGCCGATGTTTGCATCTTGGAAGTGTTCATGTCCAGCGGCGAAGCCGTACCCTCGGCGGCCCTCCCGGTCTGAACAGGGCATCCAGCGGCGCCGTCGAGAACAACGGCGCTCAGCAGGAGTGACCCGATGCCGAAGTGCATACAGCGTCACGTGCAAGGGGTCCGCACCTCCCTCACGGAGGTGCGGACCCCTTGCGCGTGACCTCGCCCTACTTCAGGTCGAACTCCCCGTCCTTCGCGCCCAGGACGAACGCGTCCCACTCCGCCTTCGTGTACCGGAGCACGGTGTCGTGGTCGAGCGACGAGCGCATCGCGATCGCACCGCCCGGCAGGTGGGCGATCTCCACGCGCTCCTCGTCGGGGCTCGTACCGGGAGCGCCCTGCCACTCGACGCCGCTGATGTCGAGCGCGTACAGCTCGTCCTTCTCCTGCTGAGTGCCCATCTGGCTCTGCTCCTCTCGTTGCGTGTCCATCATGGGTGCCACGGGGACCGGCTGTCAGCCGCTCGCGGAATCAGCCCCGCCGGTTCGTCCGGCTGGGGAGGCGAGGCCATCGCCAGGGCCAGGACCTGCCTTCACGAGGCGCGTCGCAATAGTCACGTTCACTCTTCCTGCCCCGGGCTCACCGAGGCGGTCCTTACCGGCAGCCGAGCGATGCGCGCGCTGCGTCAACGAAGGCCGCCTCGACGTCCCGTTCTGAAGGGAGTCCCGACGCCGCACGTTCCTGGGGCTCCCAGGGGTACGTGTTGTTGTCGAGGAGGAAGGAGATGGCGATGCCATCGCACCGCGCCTGAGCCACTCGGGTGCCCTTCAACGAGGCGGCGAAGGAAGGATCACGGACGATCGCCAGACGGGTGAAGGGTCCGTTCTTCCCGTCGTCCGTGAACGACAGGTCGCAGAGCCACACCGAGTCCGTGGAACCGGACGTCTGCTCGTGCACTGACTGCCCCCGCGGCCCGCTGATCTTGTGCAGGGCGAATCCGGGCAGCGCGCAGACCTTTCCGAAATGCGTGGCGGAGATGTTCGAGGGATTCGAAGGCTCTCCGACCGCCGTCGCATCTCCGGGAGCGCAACCGGAGGTTTCGGCGAGGGCGGCGGCGGCGACTCCGAGAAGTCCCGCCATTCCGTTCCGATCGGCCTTCACGCCCGACAGCGTGGCGCGAAGCACCGGGCGCTCCTTCCTGTCCGTGCCCTCCGTAACGGATGTGCAGGATGCAGGCAGAAGAATCCAGCCGCCTTGCTCGTTGACCGCGCCGGACGTATTTCCGGCCATCACGCCGTCACCGGCGGACATCTGCCATGCACCCGACTCGAAGGGGAACCGGGAGGGCTCCGCAGTGACCGTGAGGGACAGCCGGAGGTCGCTGCCGCCGATTCCCCATCCGCTGCGCTCCACCGTGCAGGCCGAGTCGGAATCATCCGTGTACGAGAGTCTTCCGCTGCCGCCCACGGCCTTCTGCACGTCTGCCGGCGTCAGCCAGCCGTGACAGAGGCGATCCGGTCCGAACACGTTGGTGGCGGTACCCACGAAGAGTCCCGCCACCACGAGGAGCACCAACGTGAGCGCCCCCGTCCAGCGTGCGCCGCGGGAAAGACGCCGAGATCTGGTCATACCGACTTACTCCCAGCCGAGGTTGACCACGGCATCGCCGCGGGACGCCGAGTAGGACTGCTTCGCCTCACGCCGCATGGCCTGCCACGCGTCCCCGTTCGGGTCCCTCTTCGCGTTGTGCTCGTCGTTGGTGTCCACCGCGATCGGTGGCCCAGGCGTCGATGAGGCTGTACGTGCCGTCGAGCCCGGCCGAGTAGTGGTCCGAGTCCTTCTCCCGCGCTGCCGCCGAGGCCGCCGAGATGACGTCCTTCGACCACTCGTACGTCGCCGCGTGCACCAAGCGCTGGGCGGTGTCGCCGAACACGGGCAGGCCGGTGATCGGGGCGCCGATGCCGTGATGGGCGTACCTGGCCATGTCGTCGGCCGCCGCGACCTTCCCGTTGCGTTCGTCGAGGATCACGTCGGACCCGTCGGACCCGATGGAGTTCATCGCTCCGGTGACGGCGCCCAGGTCGCTCGAGGGAATCTTCCCTGCCTCGTGGCCCTTTCCACTGCCTGCGGGCGCGTGGGTGAGTTGCTCCATCGCGGAGAGGCGCTGAGAGAAGTCGAAGCTCGCCATGCCGTGGTCGGAGACCCCGTAGCGGTCCTCGACCTTCTTGATCTCGCTCGCCATCGACTGCCAGTTGTCCGCGGCGGCCGTCAGTGCCCCGACGTTGGTGGTCATGATCTCTGCGTACGTCAGCATGGTCCTGCTCCCCCATCGGCGTGGTGCGTCATCATCGCGGCGGATCTGTGTCGTGGAGCTTGGACTTCGAGAGCGGCGCGAACTGAGCCTGGATGTCCAGGTCGTTCCGTACGAAGGAGCTCTCGTCGGCCCCGCTCGTGGCCTGCCTTGTACTGCCGTCCAGCTCGCACTCGATCGTGTCGGCCGCCGCCTGCTCCCGTACGCCTGATCGTTCGCCGTCCCCGCGCGGGGACGCGCTGTGGTGCGGTGCCGTCGGCCCGCACCGCACCACAGCGGCCTACCGCTCCGGCAGTCGCCCCGTCTGCACCAGCGACGCCTGCCCGCGTCGGCCCACGAAGTAGCCGCGGCCCGGCGGCATCGGGCGCGGGCGGGCCGTGCCGATCAGGTCGCCCTCCGACGGGTCGCCGGAGAGGACGATGCCCTGCGCGCCCAGCTCCTTGATGCGCTGCATGAACGACTCGTACATGGAGCGCGACGCGCCCGCGCTGTTGCGCGCGATGATGAAGCGCACGCCCGTGTCACGGGCGAAGGGCAGGTACTCCGCGAGCGGGGCGAGGGGGTTGCCGGCGCTCGTCGCGACCAGGTCGTAGTCGTCGACGATGATGAAGACCTGCGGCCCCGACCACCAGCTGCGGTCGCGCAGCTGCTGCGGCGTCACGTCCTGCGGCGGCTGGCGCCGCGCGAAGACGCCCGACAGCGCCTCCATGTGCATCTGCATGGAGCTCGCCATCGGCGCGTACTCCAGCAGGTGCTCCTCCGGCAGGCTGCCGAGCAGCGCCCGCCGGTAGTCGCCGACGACCAGCTTGGCCTCGTCGGGGGAGTAGCGCTCGCCGATCTGCTTGGCGATCAGCCGCAGCAGGTTGGTCTTGCCGGACTCGCTCTCGCCGAAGACCAGGAAGAACGGGTCGGTGTCGAAGTTGACGAACACCGGCTCCAGGCGCGTCTCGTCGATGCCGATCGCGATGCCGTGCTGCGGGAACTCGAAGCCCTTCGGCAGCTGCTCGGCCGCCAGCTTGTGCGGCAGCAGCCGCACCGCGGGCGCCCCGGGACGGTTCTGCCAGCCGCTGCGTACGGCCTCCACGAACGCCGCCGTGCCCGACGCGAGGTCGTCCGCCGAGCTCGAGCCGTCGATCCGCGGCAGCGCACCCATGAAGTGCAGCTTCTCCGGCACCTGGCCGCGGCCCGGCACACCGGTCGGCACGTTCGCCGCCACCTTGCGGTCGAACTCGGAGTCCATGACGTCACCGAGCCGCAGCTCCAGCCGGCCCAGCATCTGGTCCTTGAGCGCCGCCCGCACCTCCATGTAGCGGGCCGCGGTGATGACGACGTGGATGCCGTAGCCGAGGCCGCGGGCCGCGAGGTCGGCGACCAGGGACTCGAGACCCTCGTACTCGTTGCGGAAGCCGCCCCAGCCGTCGATGACCAGGAACACGTCGCCCCACGGCTCGTTCGGCAGCTCGCCCGCCGCCCGCTTGCGCCGGTAGGTCGCGATCGAGTCGATGTTGTGGGCGCGGAAGAACTCCTCCCGCCGGTTGAGCACACCGAGCACCTCGGCCACCGTGCGCCGCACCCGCTCCGGGTCCAGACGCGAGGCCACACCACCGACGTGCGGCAGCTCGGCCAGCGACGACATGCCGCCACCACCGAAGTCCAGGCAGTAGAACTGCACTTCGGCCGGCGTGTGGGTGAGCGCGAACGACGAGATCATCGTCCGCATCAGGGTCGACTTGCCGGACTGCGGACCGCCGACCACCATCATGTGGCCCGCCGCGCCCGAGAAGTCCCGGTAGAGCACCTCGCGCCGCTGCTCGAACGGCTTGTCGATGAGGCCGAGCGGCACCGTGAGCCCGCCCGGACGGGTGTACTCGGTCGCCGTGAGACCGCGCTCCGCGGTCGCCGCCAGCCCCGGCAGCAGCTGGTCGAGCGTCGGCGCCTGGTCCAGCGGCGGCAGCCACACCTGGTGCGCCGGCACGCCCTGCCCCTCGAGCCGCCGCACGATCACGTCCAGCACCGTGTCCGCGAGCGCGTCGTCGTCCTCGTCGCGCTGCGCCGTCAGGTACGCCGGGTCCGGAGCCGCGTACACCACGGGCACCGGCGACGCCGTGAACAGCGCGGGCCGCCGCTCGATCGCCATGCTCCCCGCCTCCAGGCGCGGGCCGCCCGTACGGTACGTGCCGGAGACGTACGCCGCCTTGAAGCGGGTCATCTCGTCCGTGCCGAACTTCAGATAGCCCGAACCCGGCACCGACGGCAGGTGGTAGGCGTCCGGCACGCCGATCGCGGTGCGCGACTCGGCGGCGGAGAAGGTCCGCAGACCGATCCGGTACGACAGGTACGTGTCCAGGCCGCGCAGCTTGCCCTCCTCCAGGCGCTGCGAGGCCAGCAGCAGATGCACACCCAGCGAACGGCCGATACGGCCGATCTGGATGAACATGTCGATGAAGTCGGGCTTGGCGGTGAGGAGTTCGGAGAACTCGTCGATGACCAGGACCAGCGAGGCCAGCGGCTCCAGCGGCGCACCGGCCGCCCGCGCCTTCTCGTAGTCGTGGATGTTGGCGTAGTTGCCCGCCGACCGCAGCAGCTCCTGGCGCCGCTGGAGCTCACCGCGGATCGCGTCGCCCATGCGGTCGACCAGCGTGAGGTCGTCGGAGAGGTTGGTGATGACGGCCGCCACGTGCGGCATCTGCGACATGCCCGCGAAGGTCGCGCCGCCCTTGAAGTCCGCGAGGACGAAGTTCAGCGTCTCCGAGGAGTGCGTCACCGCGAGGCCCAGCACCAGCGTCCGCAGCAGCTCCGACTTTCCGGAACCCGTCGCACCGACGCACAGACCGTGCGGGCCCATGCCCTCCTGCGCGGCCTCCTTGAGGTCGAGCATGACCGGCTGCCCGTCCTCGCCGACACCGATCGGCACCCGGAGGCGCTCCGCGACCGACCGCGGCCGCCAGGTGCGCGCCACGTCCACCGAGGCGGCGTCGCCCAGGTTCAGCAGGTCCGTGAAGTCCAGGTTCGCGAGCAGCGGTTCGTCGTCGTCCCCGCCGCCCATTCGCAGCGGCGCCAGCTGCCGGGCCAGCGCCTCCGCGGCCGGCAGCGACATGCCGTCCGGCACGCCCTCGTACGCGAAGCCGCCGCCCGACTCCAGGCGCAGCCGCCCCGGCCGTACGACGACGGACAGACCGCCGCGCGGTTCGTCGAGCTCACCGGAGACCACCTCGACGATGGTCACGCCCTGCAGGCCCTCGGCCGCCGCGAACAGCGAGTCCGGCGGCACCATCCCGCCGTCCAGGACCACCACGACGTGCGGCTGGTCCAGGACCGGCTGGTTGTCCCGGCTGAACCGCGGCCGGCCGTCCAGCTTCGAGCGGATCAACTGCTCCAGCTCGCCCAGGTCGTCGCCGAACAGCCGCTTCGTGCCCGCCCCGTCGACCGTGCCCGGCACCTGGGTGTGCGGCAGCCACTTCGTCCAGTCCCAGCGCTCCTGCGCGCCCCGCGCCGCCACCACGGCCACCATCAGGTCGTCGGGGGAGTGCAGCGTCACCAGCTGCGCCACCAGACCGCGCGCCGCGGACTGCGCGGCCTCCGGGTCACCGGACACCGTCACGTGGTAGAAGGCCCGCAGCGAGACCGCCATCGGCAGACCGTCCAGGGTGCCGTGCACCGCCAGGAACTGCTGCATCGCGCCCGCGCACAGCGGCTCCAGCTCGTCGACCGGCGCCGTCTCCGGCGCCACCAGCGGAGTCGACAGCTGCTGGGCGCCGAGCCCGACCCGGGCCTGCGCGAAGTCGTGGTCGCCGACGCGGCGTTCCCACACCCGCGAACCCTCCGCGACGAGCGACCACAACTGCTCCGGCGCCGGGTGCAGATACAGCTGCGCGTCCCGCTGCCTGCGCGCGGTGCGCCGCACCGTACGCCGGGTCTGCGCGAGGTATTTGAGGTAGTCCCGCCGGACATCGGCCATTTGCCCCTGCGACCCCTTGCGGAATCTGACGAACTGGGCGATCGCCATGCCGACCGTCGAGGCCAGCATCAGCGTGCCCATGATCCGCATGATCGGGGACGGCGTCATGAAGAAGAACACCACGGACGAGCCCATGCCGAGCATCGGCAGGAGCTGCATCAACGCCGACTCCTGCTGCCCCCGCGGCAGTTCCGGCGGAGACTCCAGGACCAGTTCCTCACCGGGTACTTCCGGAGGAAGGGACCTCGGCGGGCGTTTGACGACGATCTGGCTCACCGGCGCATCAATCCCTCGTTACGGGCGGGCTCGTGGAGGAACTTCCGCACCTGCGCCCCCGTCGGCTGTCGTTCCGTGCGGACTCCCCCGTGAGTGCAGGATCCTACTTGCAGCCACCCGGGCCGGTCCCCGGTAGGGTGGCGCCGCACCGTGCGCAACCGCGAATCAGGGGGTCCAGACACGTGAGTACGACCGCAGCGACCGGTTTCTGCCGCGTCACCGTCGTGGCGCCGGACAGCCGCATCGACGTCGCACTCCCCGAGGACATCGCCGTCGCCGACGTCTACCCGGAGATCCTCCGGCTCACCGGGCAGACCCAGCCGGCCGGCGCCCCCGCCGGCTACCACCTGGTCCGCCGGGACGGCACCGTCCTCGACGGCGCCCGCACCCTCGCCGCCCAGCAGGTCCTCGACGGCGAGGTGCTCTCGCTGCGCCCCTTCGCGCAGTCCCTGCCGCCCGCCGTCTACGACGACGTCTCCGACGCCGTCGCCTCCGCCGTCACCCGCGACCGGCACCTGTGGAGCGACGAGCTGCTGCGCGGCGCCGGTCTCGTCGGCGGGGTGCTGCTGCTCGTCCTCATGGGCTTCGTGCTCTGGTTCGCCGACCCGGTCCGCCACGACATGCACAGCCTGCCCGGCATCATCGCGGGTGCCGCCGGCGTGCTGCTCACCGCCTTCGCGGGCGTCCGCGCCCGGGTCTACGGCGACCGCGCCACCGCCGTCGCGCTCGGCCTCGGCGCGCTGCCGCTGCTGCTGATCGCCGGCTCCGGAATCCTCGCGCCCGACGCCGGCCAGGGCCCGGGCCGGCTCCAGTTCCTCCTCGGCTGCGTCACCGTCCTCGTCGCCTCCGTCGCGCTGGTCGCCCTCACCCCGAGCGGCGACGCCCCCTTCGTGGCCGCGACCTTCCTGGCCACCGTCGGCACCCTCGCCACCTTCGTCGCGATCCTCACCGAGGCCTCGGCCACCCAGACCGCCGCCGTGTGCGTGCCCGTCGCCATCGGCCTGGTCGCGTTCCTGCCCGGCCTGTCCGCCCGCTTCGCCCGGCTGCCCATCGGCTACGCCTCCCCGCGCAGCGCCGCCGACGACGAGTTCCTCGCCGATCCGCACCAGCCGGCCCCGGAGGCGCAGCCCGTCGACGGCGAGCGCATCGCGCTCCAGGCCCGCCGCGGCCACGAGATGCTCCTCGGCCTGGTGGGCGGCTGCGCCGCGGTCGTCGTCGGCTCCAGCGCGGTCCTCGGCTTCGCCGGCAACACCTGGGGCCAGCTGCTCGCCCTCGCCGCGGGCCTCGCGATGCTGCTGCGCGCCCGGCTCTTCCGCTACACCTCGCAGGTCGCGTCCGTCCTGGTCGCCGGCCTCGCCGCCATCGCCCTGCTGATCCTCGGCCTCTCCCTGAACCCGCCGGTCGACCTGGTCAAGGACCTCCTGATGTACGGGGACCGCGGCGGCCTCGACATCCGTACGATCTGGCTGACCGCGGCCGTCGCCGCCGGCGCCGCCCTGGTCACCGCGATCGGCCTGATCATCCCGCGGAAGGGCCTCTCGCCCTTCTGGGGCCGGCTGCTCGACCTCGCCGAGGGCTTCGTGCTGCTCTCCCTGGTCCCGCTGTGCCTCGCCGTCCTCGACGTGTTCATGCGGGCCCGCTCGCTCACCGGCTGAGCCCGGCTCCGGCAGCCCCGCCCCGGGGCGACCACGGCGGGAGGCGCCGACGGTAAGGCCCCCGGAGCCCCGGCCTCCGCTCCGGGAGCCCGGCCCCTACGGCTCCGGAGCCCCGGCCTCCGCTCCGGGAGCCCGGCCCCTACGGCTCCGGAGCCCCGGCCTCCGCGCCGGGAGTCCCGGCCTCCGCGCCGGAGTCCCCGCCTCCGCTGCGGGAGCCCCGCCCCCGGGGCCGTACGCCGAGCTGGTACGCTGTGTGACGGCCGTTTGTGTACGCGCTCCCGGAAACCGCCACGGGTCTCCCGTGGAATCGGGGAGCAGCGCTCATCGGACCTTCGCTCGCGAGTCACGGAAGTTTCCCCTGAGACCAAGACCAGGGGCACTCGTGGGCGCACGAACCAGAGGAGATCCGCGTGGCTCTCGACGCCGCCGTCAAGAAGCAGATCATGGCCGAGTTCGGCACCAAGGAGGGCGACACCGGCTCCCCCGAGGTCCAGGTCGCCATGCTGTCCCGCCGCATCTCGGACCTGACCGAGCACCTCAAGACCCACAAGCACGACCACCACTCCCGTCGTGGTCTGCTGATCCTGGTCGGTCAGCGCCGCCGTCTGCTGCAGTACCTGGCCAAGAAGGACATCCAGCGCTTCCGTACGCTGGTCGACCGCCTCGGCATCCGCCGCGGTGCGGCCGGCGGCGCCAAGTAAGACGCCGTGAAGGGAGCGGTTCCCACTTTCAGGGGGCCGCTCCCTTTGCTGTACGTGCGTGATGTGCCCACCGGCACTTAGTCTGGTCACACAACGCCACACAGGCGCGCGAGAAGCAGCCGGCACGACGCCGGTCCTCGGTAGTGGCCCCCGGACTCATCCCGGGAGCTTCGATCGAAGACCGGCCCCGCCAAGACAGCGCTTCTCCCGCACCGTCCCCGCGCCACACGGGCGCCCGGACGCAAAGACGAAACGTAGGAGAAACCGCTAGTGGAGAACGAGACCCACTACGCCGAGGCCGTCATCGACAACGGCACGTTCGGCACCCGCACCATCCGCTTCGAGACCGGCCGCCTCGCCAAGCAGGCCGCCGGTGCCGCCGTCGCCTACCTGGACGACGACACCATGGTCCTCTCGGCGACCACCGCCTCGAAGAAGCCCAAGGACCAGCTCGACTTCTTCCCCCTGACGGTCGACGTCGAGGAGCGGCAGTACGCGGCCGGCAAGATCCCCGGCTCCTTCTTCCGCCGCGAGGGCCGCCCCTCCGAGGACGCGATCCTCACCTGCCGCCTGATCGACCGCCCGCTGCGCCCGTCCTTCAAGAAGGGCCTGCGCAACGAGATCCAGGTCGTCGCCACGATCATGGCGCTCAACCCCGACCACCTGTACGACGTCGTCGCGATCAACGCCGCGTCCGCGTCCACGCAGCTGGCCGGCCTGCCCTTCTCCGGCCCGATCGGCGGCGTCCGCGTCGCGCTGATCCGCGGCCAGTGGGTGGCCTTCCCGACGCACTCCGAGCTCGAGGAGGCCGTCTTCGACATGGTCGTCGCCGGCCGTGTCCTGGAGGACGGCGACGTCGCGATCATGATGGTCGAGGCCGAGGCCACCGAGAAGACCATCGAGCTCGTCAAGGGCGGCGCCGAGGCGCCGACCGAGGAGATCGTCGCCGCGGGCCTCGAGGCCGCGAAGCCGTTCATCAAGGTCCTCTGCAAGGCCCAGGCCGACCTCGCCGCCAAGGCCGCCAAGCCCGAGGGCGAGTTCCCGGTCTTCCTGGACTACCAGGACGACGTGTACGAGGCCCTCTCCGCCGCCGTCCGGGGCGAGCTCGCCCAGGCGCTCACCATCGCGGGCAAGCAGGACCGCGAGGCCGAGCTGGACCGCGTCAAGGAGATCGCCGCCGAGAAGCTCCTCCCGGCCTTCGAGGGCCGCGAGAAGGAAATCTCCGCCGCCTACCGCAGCCTCACCAAGGCCCTGGTGCGCGAGCGCGTCATCAAGGACAAGGTCCGCATCGACGGCCGCGGGATCACGGACATCCGTACCCTCGCCGCCGAGGTCGAGGCCATCCCGCGCGTGCACGGCTCGGCGCTGTTCGAGCGTGGCGAGACCCAGATCCTGGGTGTCACCACCCTCAACATGCTCCGCATGGAGCAGCAGCTGGACACCCTCTCCCCGGTGACCCGCAAGCGCTACATGCACAACTACAACTTCCCGCCGTACTCCGTCGGCGAGACCGGCCGCGTCGGCTCCCCGAAGCGCCGCGAGATCGGCCACGGCGCCCTCGCCGAGCGCGCCATCCTGCCGGTCCTGCCGTCGCGCGAGGAGTTCCCGTACGCGATCCGCCAGGTGTCCGAGGCCCTCGGCTCCAACGGCTCGACGTCCATGGGTTCGGTCTGCGCCTCCACCATGTCGCTGCTGAACGCCGGTGTGCCCCTCAAGGCCCCCGTCGCCGGCATCGCCATGGGCCTGATCTCCCAGGAGATCAACGGCGAGACGCACTACGTCGCCCTCACCGACATCCTCGGTGCGGAGGACGCCTTCGGCGACATGGACTTCAAGGTCGCCGGTACGAAGGAGTTCGTCACCGCCCTCCAGCTCGACACCAAGCTGGACGGCATCCCGGCCTCCGTCCTGGCCGCGGCCCTCAAGCAGGCCCGCGACGCCCGCCTCCACATCCTCGACGTGATGATGGAAGCGATCGACACCCCGGACGAGATGTCCCCCAACGCCCCGCGGATCATCACCGTGAAGATCCCCGTGGACAAGATCGGCGAGGTCATCGGCCCCAAGGGCAAGATGATCAACCAGATCCAGGAGGACACCGGCGCCGAGATCACGATCGAGGACGACGGCACCATCTACATCGGTGCCCAGGTCGGCTCGCAGGCCGAGGCCGCCCGTGCCACGATCAACGGCATCGCCAACCCGACCATGCCGGAGGTCGGCGAGCGCTACCTGGGCACGGTCGTCAAGACCACCACCTTCGGTGCCTTCGTCTCCCTGCTCCCGGGCAAGGACGGCCTGCTGCACATCTCGCAGATCCGCAAGCTCGCCGGCGGCAAGCGCGTGGAGAACGTCGAGGACGTGCTCGCGATCGGCTCGAAGGTCCAGGTCGAGATCGCCGAGATCGACCAGCGCGGCAAGCTCTCCCTGATCCCCGTGATCGAGGGCGAGGACGAGGCGAAGGACGACACCGACCAGTGACGTCCCGCAGTTCTCGTGCGACGGCCCGCCCCTCCTCCGAGGGGCGGGCCGTCGCCCGTACCCAAACGCTCCTCCCGGGCAAGGACGGCATCGGCACCGTCCGCCGCACCACGCTGCCCGGCGGCCTCCGCATCGTCACCGAGACCCTGCCGTCGGTGCGCTCCGCCACCTTCGGCATCTGGGCGCACGTCGGCTCCCGCGACGAGACCCCGGCGCTCAACGGCGCCACCCACTACCTGGAGCACCTCCTCTTCAAGGGCACCCACAAGCGGTCCGCCCTCGACATCTCCGCCGCGATCGACGCGGTCGGCGGCGAGATGAACGCCTTCACGGCGAAGGAGTACACCTGCTACTACGCCCGGGTCCTCGACACCGACCTGCCGCTGGCGATCGACGTCGTCTGCGACATGCTCACGGGCTCGCTGATCCTCCCCGAGGACGTGGACGCCGAGCGCGGCGTCATCCTCGAGGAGATCGCGATGACCGAGGACGACCCCGGTGACGTCGTGCACGACCTGTTCGCGCAGACCATGTTCGGCGACACCCCGCTGGGCCGCCCGGTCCTCGGAACCGTCGACACGATCAACGCGCTCACCCGCGACCAGATCGCCCGCTTCTACAAGAAGCACTACGACCCCACCCACCTGGTCGTCGCCGCCGCGGGCAACGTCGACCACGCCACGGTCGTACGGCAGGTCCGCCGCGCCTTCGAGAAGGCCGGCGCCCTCACCCGTACGGACTCCCGCCCGGTCGCCCCGCGCGACGGCAGGCGCACCCTCCGGACGGCGGGCAGGGTCGAGCTGCTCGGCCGGAAGACCGAGCAGGCGCACGTGGTCCTCGGCATGCCCGGCCTGGCCCGCACCGACGAGCGCCGCTGGGCGCTCGGCGTGCTGAACACCGCCCTCGGCGGCGGCATGTCCTCCCGTCTCTTCCAGGAGGTACGGGAGAAGCGCGGGCTGGCCTACAGCGTGTACTCGTACACCTCGGGCTTCGCCGACTGCGGACTCTTCGGGGTGTACGCGGGCTGCCGGCCGAGCCAGATCCACGACGTGCTGAAGATCTGCCGGGACGAGCTCGACAAGGTCGCGAGCGACGGACTCACCGACGACGAGATCGCCCGCGCCATCGGGCAGCTCTCCGGCTCGACCGTCCTCGGCCTGGAGGACACCGGCGCGCTGATGAACCGCATCGGCAAGAGCGAGCTGTGCTGGGGCGCCCAGATGTCGGTCGACGACATGCTGGCGAGGATCGCCGAGGTCACCCCGGACGACGTGCGCGCGGTCGCCCGCGACGTACTGGAGCAGCGGCCCTCGCTGTCCGTGATAGGCCCGCTGAAGGACAAGCAGGCGGATCGCCTCCACCAAGCGGTCTCCTGACCCGGACGCGTCAGGCGTCACGGGTCACGAGTCCACGAGTCCACGAGTCACTGAGGGAAGAGAGCAATGAGCAAGCTGCGCGTGGCGGTCCTCGGAGCCCAGGGCCGCATCGGCTCCGAGGCGGTCAAGGCCGTCGAGGCCGCCGAGGACATGGAACTGGTCGCGGCCCTGGGGCGCGGCGACAAGCTGGAGACCCTGGCCGAGACGGGGGCGCAGGTCGCCGTCGAGCTGACCACTCCCGCCTCGGTCATGGGCAACCTCGACTTCTGCGTGCGCCACGGCATCCACGCGGTGGTCGGCACCACCGGCTGGACCGAGGAGCGCCTCGCGCAGCTCGACGCCTGGCTCGCCCAGTCCCCGGAGACCGGTGTCCTGATCGCGCCGAACTTCTCCATCGGCGCGGTCCTCACCATGAAGTTCGCGCAGATCGCGGCGCCGTACTTCGAGTCGGTCGAGGTCGTCGAGCTCCACCACCCGAACAAGGTCGACGCGCCCTCCGGCACCGCCACCCGCACCGCCCAGCTGATCGCCGAGGCCCGGTCGAAGGCAGGCTGCGCCCCGCAGCCCGACGCCACGACCACGGCGCTCGACGGGGCGCGGGGCGCGGACGTCGACGGCGTCCCGGTGCACGCGGTACGGCTCCGGGGCCTGCTGGCCCACCAGGAGGTGCTGCTCGGCGGCGAGGGCGAGACCCTCACGGTCCGCCACGACTCGCTGCACCACTCCAGCTTCATGCCGGGCATCCTGCTGGGCGCCCGCCGCGTGGTGACCGCTCCGGGCCTCACCTTCGGCCTGGAACACTTCCTGGACCTGGGCTGACGGTCATGGGCGGAAAGATCACGTACGTCTTCCTCTCCACCATCCTGGTGCTCGTCTTCGGGGTGGTGGGGATGGAGGGCGTCCTGCTGCTGCTGACCGGCGAGCCGGCGGCGATGGGCATGGGCGCGGTGGCGTTCCTGCTGCCGCTGGTCGGCGGCTGGTTCCTGTGGAAGAACACCCGCTTCGCGCGGATGGCGAACCGGCTGGCCGCGGAGCTGGAGGCCGAGGGCGGGCTGCCCGTCGACGAGCTGAGGCGCACGGAAGGCGGCCGCATCGACCGCGACTCGGCCGACGAGGTCTTCGCCCGGCGCAAGGCCGAGACGGAGGACTCGCCGGACGACTGGCGCTGCTGGTTCCGGCTGGCGGTGGCCTACCACGACGCGCGGGACACCCCGCGCGCCCGCAAGGCGATGCAGCGCGCGATCACCCTGCACGCGGCCGGCTGAGGGCTTCCGCGGTGGGCCGACGGCTCTGGGGCACGCGGCGGCTGAGGGCTTCCGCGGTGGGCCGACGGCTTCTGCGTTCGCCGACGGCTCCGGGGCACGCGGCCGGCTGAGGGCTTCCGCGGTCGACTGACGGCTCCGGGGAGACGGGGCCGGCTGAGGGCTTCCGCGCCGGTCAGACGGCCTGGAGCGATCCCGCGTACTCCGCGTTCCATGCCTCGATCGTGTCCGCGGCGCGGTCGAAGGCCTCGACGCGGGAGAGGAAGTCGGCGTTGCGGTCGGTGAGCAGCGTCGCCTGCTCACCGTTCTGCCGGACGAGCACCAGGGCCTGGCCCTGGACCGTACGGGGCAGGCCCAGCCAGCGCACCGGCTGCTGGACGGTGCGCACGGTGCCGGCCTGCGGCCACGGGACGGTCCGCGTCACGAAGAAGCGCACGTGCCGCAGCCCGGCCCGGCTCACCCAGACGCCCATGCGCAGCACGCGCAACGCGATGCCGATGATCAGCAGCGCGAAACCGAAGGTGAACAGGGCCCCGCCGACCGCGCCCGCCGCGGCGATGACGACCGCCGCGAGCAGCACGAACGAGGCCAGCAGCAGCGCGAGCGCGGCGAGCCCCACCCGCCACGGGCCGGGCCGGTACGGACGACGCCACTGGTCGTGGTCGGCGAACGGCAGCGCGACGTCGTCGATGTCGTCGTCTGCGTCGAAGTCGCGGTCGGCCGTCAGGAAGGGCAGGGGCACGGCGGGGTCTCCACTCACAAGCACGTTCGGTGACTGTGCCCGGTGAGGCTACCTCAGCGCCCGTCGGAAGCCTCGGACTGATGCCGGTGACCGCTCGCGTCCCCGGGCTCCAGGGACGGCATGCCGAGCACGAGGGCACCGACGAGCCCGGCGACGAGCGTCAGGCCGAGCAGCGTGCGGCCGAGGACCTGGGAGACGGTGGGACGTTCACGGGGCGGGGGAGTGACGTTACTGCGAAAGCGGTCGGACTCCGCGACGAACGCGAACGGTACGGGCTCTCGCCGGCGCAACATCAGGGCCACTCTCCTCGGGGCGTTGCTGAACGTGTGGGTCACCGGTAGAGACGAGCACGGCGAGGATTTGGTGCCGATTTTTCATCAAAGCGGCCTAATCTCCTTCTGAAGGAGGAGGGAGGCGTCGGCCGCAGGACCCATGCGGGACCTCGCTCGTCGCCCCGTCACGTACGCAAGTACGAAATTCGCGCGCGATGTGTCCGTATTGCGACGTTTCGTGAAGTTCATCTAGGCTGATCAAACGGACCCGGCACTGCCTGAACCCCCGAGCAGGCAGTGCCGGGCTCCCCTTATCGCGTCCCCCGAGGGGACCCCTGGCGCTGAGCAGCGAGTAGCGTGTTACCCATGGCTCCGATCTCCACTCCGCAGACCCCCTTCGGGCGGGTCCTCACCGCCATGGTCACGCCCTTCACGGCGGACGGCGCACTCGACCTCGACGGCGCCCAGCGACTCGCCACCCACCTCGTGGACGCAGGCAACGACGGCCTCGTCGTCAACGGCACCACCGGCGAGTCCCCCACCACCAGCGACGCGGAGAAATCGCAGCTCGTACGGGCCGTACTGGAGGCGGTCGGCGACCGCGCCCACGTCGTCGCCGGCATCGGAACCAACGACACCCACCACACGCTCGAGCTGGCCCGCGCCGCAGAGCGCGACGGCGCACACGGCCTGCTCGCCGTCACCCCCTACTACAACAAGCCCTCGCAGGAGGGCCTCTACCGGCACTTCTCGGCCATCGCCGACGCCACCGGGCTCCCGGTGATGCTCTACGACATCCCCGGCCGCAGCGGTGTCCCGATCGACACCGAGACCATCGTCCGGCTCGCCGAGCACCCGCGGATCGTCGCCAACAAGGACGCCAAGGGCGACCTCGGCCGGGCCAGCTGGGCCATCGCCCGCAGCGGCCTCGCCTGGTACTCCGGCGACGACATGCTCAACCTGCCGCTGCTCTCCGTGGGCGCTTGCGGCTTCGTCTCGGTGGTCGGCCACGTCGTCGCCCCGGAGCTCCGCGCCCTCGTCGACGCCTACCTCGCCGGTGACGTCCAGAAGGCCACCGAGATCCACCAGCGGCTGCTCCCGGTCTTCACCGGCATGTTCCGCACCCAGGGCGTCATGACCACCAAGGCCGCCCTCGGCCTCCAGGGTCTCCCGGCCGGTCCGCTGCGGCTGCCGCTCGTGGAGCTCTCCGCCGAGGAGACCGCCCAGCTCAAGATCGATCTTGCCGCCGGCGGGGTACAGATCTGACACCAGACTTCACAATCGAAGATCCGTAACTGAACACACACAACTGAACACGCGTAACTGAAGATCCGTAACTGAAGATCCCTAACCGAACACGACAGCAAGTGCACGAATGTCATACGCGCCACGTGCCGAGCCGGTACGTGGCGCGTGTGGTGAGGAGAACCTTTTGAGCCATCCGCATCCTGAACTCGGCGCCCCGCCGAAGCTGCCGAAGGGCGGCCTGCGCGTCACCCCGCTGGGCGGCCTCGGCGAGATCGGCCGCAACATGACGGTCTTCGAGTTCGACGGCCGTCTGCTGATCGTCGACTGCGGCGTCCTCTTCCCCGAGGAGGAGCAGCCGGGCGTCGACCTGATCCTGCCCGACTTCACCACCATCCAGGACCGCCTGGACGACGTCGAGGGCATCGTCCTGACCCACGGCCACGAGGACCACATCGGTGCCGTGCCGTACCTGCTCCGGCTCAAGCCGGACATCCCGCTCATCGGCTCCCGGCTGACCCTCGCCCTCATCGAGGCCAAGCTCCAGGAGCACCGCATCCGCCCCTACACCCTCGAGGTGGCCGAGGGGCACCGCGAGCGGTTCGGCCCCTTCGACTGCGAGTTCATCGCCGTCAACCACTCCATCCCCGACGCCCTGGCCGTCGCCGTCCGCACCCCCGCGGGCATGGTCGTCCACACCGGCGACTTCAAGATGGACCAGCTGCCGCTGGACAACCGCCTCACCGACCTGCACGCCTTCGCGCGGCTGAGCGAGGAGGGCATCGACCTCCTGCTCACCGACTCGACGAACGCCGAGGTCCCGGGCTTCACGCCGCACGAGCGCGACATCTCCAGCGTCCTGCGCAACGTCTTCGCCAACGCCCAGAAGCGCATCATCGTGGCCAGCTTCGCCAGCCACGTGCACCGCATCCAGCAGATCCTGGACGCCGCCCACGAGTACGGCCGCAGGGTCGCCTTCGTCGGCCGCTCCATGGTCCGCAACATGGGCATCGCCCGTGACCTGGGCTACCTGCGCGTCCCCGCCGGTCTCGTCGTCGACGTGAAGACCCTCGACGACCTCCCGGACGACGAGGTCGTGCTCGTGTGCACGGGCTCGCAGGGCGAGCCCATGGCCGCCCTCTCCCGGATGGCCAACCGAGACCACCAGATCCGGATCGTCCCCGGCGACACCGTGATCCTGGCGTCCTCCCTGATCCCGGGCAACGAGAACGCGGTCTACCGCGTGATCAACGGCCTGACCCGCTGGGGCGCCAACGTCGTCCACAAGGGCAACGCCAAGGTGCACGTCTCGGGCCACGCCTCGGCCGGCGAGCTGCTGTACTTCTACAACATCTGCAAGCCGAAGAACCTCATGCCGGTCCACGGCGAATGGCGCCACCTGCGCGCCAACGCCGAGCTCGGCGCGATGACGGGCATCCCGAAGGACCACATCGTCATCGCCGAGGACGGCGTCGTCGTCGACCTGGTCGACGGCCGTGCCCGCATCACCGGCAAGGTCCAGGCCGGCTACGTGTACGTCGACGGCCTCTCGGTCGGCGACGTCACCGAGAGCTCCCTCAAGGACCGCCGGATCCTGGGCGAAGAGGGCATCATCTCGGTCTTCGTGGTGGTGGACTCCTCCACCGGCAAGATCGTGGGCGGCCCCAACGTCCACGCCCGGGGCTCCGGCATCGAGGACTCCGCCTTCGACGCGGTGCTCCCGAAGATCGACCAGGCCCTGAACAAGTCCGCCCAGGACGGCGTGGTCGAGGCGCACCAGCTCCAGCAGCTGATCCGCCGCACGGTCGGCAAGTGGGTCTCCGACACCTACCGCCGCCGCCCGATGATCCTCCCGGTGGTCGTGGAGGTCTGACGGATCCCCTGGCGGATCCTGACGGACCGTCCGCCGCGGCCCGGGAGGGGGGGCGCCTCGATTTGCATCGGGGCGCCCCCCTCCAGTACGTTTACGGCTCCGCCGGAGGGGAAGCCCCGGGCACCGCTGTGTGCCGGGAGGGTCGAACCGGGAGGCGGGAAATCCGGCTCAGAACTTCTGATAAAGTCGGATCGCGCCGGAAGGCCCCGGAAAGAAGACGAAAGTCGGAAAGCCGGGAACGGAAAGCGCAGAGGAAATCGGATCGAAAACATCTGATAAACTCGAAACCGCCGGAAGGGCCCGGAGCCAAAGCGAAAGGGACCGGAAAGCACCGAGGAAATCGGATCGGAAAGATCTGATAGAGTCGGAAACGCAAGAACGAAGGAAGCCCGGAGGAA
>NZ_SDOY01000086.1 GCF_004117935.1 Streptomyces roseicoloratus
GGCCTCGGCGAGCTCCGGGCTCGCGAGGACGTCGTCGCCGAGGAGCGCGCGGTACGTGCGGTCGGCGGCGCGCAGCCGGGCGGCGAGCACGTCGGCGGGAGCCGCCACCTCCCAGGCGGCGGGGACGTACCGGCCGACCATCGCCGGGCTGAAGCTGTAGAAGGCGGACGCGACCCGCTCGGCACCGGCCGGGCCGAGGGCGGCGGCGCGGAGGGCGAAGTAGCCGGGCCAGCGCTCGGAGACGTCGTACCCGAGGGAGGCGGCCTCGTCGACGGCCTCGGGCGCGTAGTAGAGCACCGCGTGCAGGGGTTCGAGCAGGTGCCACATCTGGCGGATCCGGGCCGGGGCGGGGGCGGGGGCGGTCGCGGAATCCGCGGCTGCGGCGGCGGGAGCCTGGTCTCGGGCCGGGGCGGGGGCGGCGGCGACGGTGTTCCCGCCCGCGGCCTGGCCTTCCGCTGTCAGGCCCTCCGTGGTCAGGCCCTCCACGGTCAGGCCCTCCGTGGTCGAGGTGTTCGCGGTCGAGGTCTCACCCATCGCGGCGTCCATGACGTTCTCCCTCGGTTCTTCGGTCCCTCACACTCATCTTGTCAGTGACTAGATTCCTCGCGTCGACCGAACTTGTCAATGCCTAGATTGCGCGTACGCTGCTGAGCATGACCACCGAGCACTCCCCCGGAACCGCCGGCCGCCGCGCCTACCACCACGGCGATCTGCGCCAGGCCGTCCTCGCCGCCGCGCTCGACGTCATCGCGAGCGACGGTCCCGGCGCCCTCAGCCTGCGCGACCTCGCGCGCCGCGCCGGCGTCTCGCACGCCGCTCCCGCGCACCACTTCAAGGACCGCACCGGCCTGCTGACCGCCATCGCCGCCGAGGGCTACGACCTCCTCGCGCGCGCCCTCGCCGACGCCCCCGACCTGCGCGAACGCGGAGTCCGCTACGTACGCTTCGCCGCCGCGCACCCCGCACACTTCCGGGTGATGTTCGAGCCCGCCCTCCACCGCGCAGACGACCCCGGACTCCTCGCCGCCAAGGAGCGCGCCTCCGCCGAACTCCGCGCGGGCGTCACCGACCTCGCCGACGGCGCCGGCACCGACCCGCGCACCACGGGCATCGCCGCCTGGTCCCTGGCGCACGGCTTCGCGACCCTGCTCCTCACCCACAACCTGGACGAGCCCCTGGCCGGCCGCGACCCGGGCGAGCTCTTCCACGCGCTCGCGGGCCTGACCTTCGGCCGGGACGGCACGTTCAACGGGCAGCACCGTAACGGAATCTGACCCTCCGCCAGATTACCTACTCACCCGGGAATAGTTGAAGCTGATACGAACTTGAGCCCTGTCGTCCGCACAGACGACCACGGGGAAGCGATCAGCACATGACCACCAGCACCCTCCGGCGAGCAGGCATCGCCCTGCTCGCCACCCTGGCCCTCGCCACCATCCCGGCCACCGCCGGCACCGCCACCGCCACCGCCGAGACCGCGAGCGCCGCCACCGCACCGACCGCCGCCGGCGCCTGGCGCGGCGCCTGGGCCGCGTCCCCGCAGGCGCCCACCCAGCCCTTCGAGGACGCGAAGAACTGGTCCCTGCGGGGCTTCGCCGACCAGACCGTCCGGCAGTCGGTGCGGCTGACCTCCGGCGGCACCAAGGCACGGATCGAGCTGACCAACCGTTACGGCAGCACCCCGCTGCGCGTGACCGGCGCGACGGTCGCCCGTACCGCCGAGGGCGGCGCCGTGGTGCCCGGTTCGGTCCGGACGCTCACCTTCGCGGGCCGCGGCTCCGTCACCGTGCCGGCCGGCGGCACCCTGCTCAGCGACGGCGTGCCGTTCCGCACCAAGGCGCTCGAATCGGTCACCGTCACGCTCTACCTGGCCGGCCCGACGGGCCCGGCCACCTTCCACCACTTCGCGTCCGCCACCAGCCACCGGGCCGCCGGCGACCACCGGGCCGACACCTCGGGCAAGGCGTTCACCGAGACCAGCACCTCCTGGTACTACCTCTCCGGCGTCGAGGTCTCCGGCGGCCCGCGCGGCGCCGCCCGCCGCGACGGCATCGTCACCTTCGGCGACTCCCTCACCGACGGCGTCGGCTCCGCCCCCGACGCCGACAACCGCTACCCCGACGAGCTCGCCGAGCGCCTCGCCGCGACCGGTCGCCCGCACGCCGTCCTCAACCACGGCATCGGCGGCAACCAGGTCACCAACGACACCACCTGGGCCGGCGAGGCCGCCGTCACGCGCTTCCGGAAGGACGTGCTGACCGAGAAGGGCGTCGGCACGGTGATCCTCCTGGAGGGCATCAACGACTTCGGCGGCAGCGGCCCGGCCTTCCCCGGCGGCCCGACGCCCGAGGTGTCGGTCAACCGGCTCATCGACGGCCACCGCGCCCTCATCCGACAGGCCCGCGCCCACGGCCTGAAGGTCGTCGGCGCGACCCTCACCCCGATCAAGGGCTCCTTCTACGACACCCCGGAGAACGAGGCCAAGCGGAAGGCCTTCAACACCTGGGTGCGCACCTCGGGCGCGTACGACGCCGTCGTCGACTTCGACCGGGCCGTCGCCGACCCGGCCGACCCGGACCGCATCCGCAGGGCGTACGACTCCGAGGACCACCTCCACCCGAACGACGCCGGCTACCGCGCCATGGCCGAGGCCCTCGACCTCGACGAGCTGTAAGCCGGCGCGAACGGCCGTTGCGGCCCGAACGGCCGCAACGACCGGGTGACCCTCACGACCCCAGGATCTCCGCCAGGAACTCCCCCGTCCACGCCAGCAGTTCGCGGCCCACCACCGGCTTCCCGCCGATCTTTCCCGTCGTCGGGCGCGGCACCAGGATCTGGTGGACGGCCGGCTTGATGACCGTGCGCGGGTACAGGCGCTTCAGGCGGAGTTCCTGGGACTCGCGCAACTCCACCGGAGCGAAGCGGATGTTCGGGCCCTGCAGGACGATCTCGCCGACGCCGCACGCCCGCGCCAGCATGCGCAGGCCGGCGACCAGGAGCAGGTTCTCCACCGGCTCGGGCAGCTTGCCGTAGCGGTCGGTGAGTTCCTCCCGTACGGCCCTGATGTCGTCCTCCGAGTCGGCGGAGGCGATGGCGCGGTAGGCCTGGAGGCGCAGCCGCTCGCCCGGCGCGTAGTCGTGCGGCACGTGCGCGTCGACCGGGAGCTCGATCTTGACCTCCAGCGGCGGCTCCTCCTCCGCGCCGCCGGACTCCAGGGACTTGCGGTAGTCGGCGACGGCCTCGCCGACCATCCGGACGTACAGGTCGAAGCCGACGCCCGCGATGTGGCCGGACTGCTCGCCGCCGAGCAGGTTGCCCGCGCCGCGGATCTCCAGGTCCTTCATCGCCACGTACATGCCCGCACCCATCTCGGTGTGCTGCGCGATGGTCGCGAGGCGCTCGTGGGCCGTCTCCGTGAGCGGCTTCTCCGGCGGGTACAGGAAGTACGCGTAGCCGCGCTCGCGGCCACGGCCGACGCGGCCGCGCAGCTGGTGCAGCTGCGAGAGGCCGAAGTTGTCGCCACGCTCGACGATCAGGGTGTTGGCGTTGGAGATGTCGATGCCGGACTCGACGATCGTCGTCGAGACGAGGACGTCGAACTTCTTCTCCCAGAAGTCGACGACGACCTGCTCCAGGGCCTGCTCGGACATCTGGCCGTGGGCCGTCGCGATCCGCGCCTCCGGGACGATCTCGCGGAGGCGGGCCGCGGCACGGTCGATGGACTCGACCCGGTTGTGGATGTAGAAGACCTGGCCCTCGCGCAGCAGTTCGCGGCGGATGGCGGCGCCGATCTGCTTCTCCTCGTACGGGCCGACGAAGGTGAGGACCGGGTGCCGCTCCTCCGGCGGCGTGGTGATCGTCGACATCTCGCGGATGCCGGTCACCGCCATCTCCAGGGTGCGGGGAATGGGGGTGGCGGACATGGTGAGGACGTCGACGTTGGCGCGGAGCTTCTTCAGCTGCTCCTTGTGCTCGACGCCGAAGCGCTGCTCCTCGTCGACGATGACCAGGCCCAGGTCCTTGAACTTCGTCTCGGACGAGAACAGGCGGTGGGTGCCGATGACGATGTCGACGGAGCCCTCCTTCAGGCCCTCCAGCGTCGCCTTCGCCTCGGTGTCGGTCTGGAAGCGGGACAGGGCGCGGACGTTGACCGGGAACTGGCCGTAGCGCTCGCTGAACGTGCCGAAGTGCTGCTGCACGAGCAGCGTGGTGGGCACGAGGACGGCGACCTGCTTGCCGTCCTGGACCGCCTTGAACGCGGCCCTGACCGCGATCTCCGTCTTGCCGTAGCCGACGTCGCCGCAGATCAGCCGGTCCATCGGGACCGACTTCTCCATGTCCTCCTTGACCTCGGCGATCGTCGACAGCTGGTCGGGCGTCTCCGCGTACGGGAAGGCGTCCTCCAGCTCCCGCTGCCACGGGGTGTCCGGGCCGAAGGCGTGGCCGGGCGCCGCCATGCGGGCGCTGTACAGCTTGATCAGGTCGGCGGCGATC
The DNA here is from genome assembly GCF_004117935.1 of Streptomyces roseicoloratus. Classification (GTDB taxonomy): domain Bacteria; phylum Actinomycetota; class Actinomycetes; order Streptomycetales; family Streptomycetaceae; genus Streptomyces; species Streptomyces roseicoloratus. Next base: position 4,495 of record NZ_SDOY01000086.1, read on the forward strand.
TCCTTGACCGCCTTCTTCGCACGGGCCTTCGTCTTCGTCCAGTCGGCGCCGCCGAGCCGGTGCAGCGTGGGGGCCTCGCCGCCGACGTACTTGGTGACCTGCTCCAGCTGGTCCGTCGGGATGTAGAGGCGGTCGCCGGGCTGGCCGCGCTTGGCGGGGGCGTACTCGACGAGCAGGTACTCGCGCGTGGCGCCCTGCACGGTGCGCTGCACCATCTCGATGTAGCGGCCGACGCCGTGCTGCTCGTGCACGATGTAGTCGCCGGCCTCCAGGGTCAGCGGGTCGATCGTCTTGCGGCGCTTGGCCGGCATCCGCTGGCCGTCCTTGCCGGCGGCCTTCTGGCCCGACAGGTCGGTCTCGGTGAGGACGGCGATCCTGAGGTGCTCGTCGACGAAGCCGTGGTCGATGGCGCCGCAGGCGACGTGGACCAGGGACGGCGAGAGATCGGCGAGGTCGGCGTCGAGCCGGGCGGCGATGCCCTCGCCGCCGAGGACCTCGACGGTGCGGGACGCCGGACCGTGCGCCTCCGTCACGAACACCGTGCGCCATCCGTCGGCCAGCCAGCCCTTGGTGTCGGCGAGCGCCCGGGCGGTGTCGCCGCGGTACGACTCCGGGGCGTGCATGCCGAGCTTCAGCGTGTCGGCCTCGTCGACGGTCGTGCCGGCCTCGTCGGCGGCGAACGGCGAGACCGTCCACCACATCATGCCGAGCTCGCGGGCCCGGTCCCGGACGTCCGCGATGCCCCACAGCGAGGCGGCGCCGACGTCGATCGGGGCCTCGCCGCCGCCGGCCGTCGCCGCCCAGGAGGCCTGCAGGAACTCCTGCGAGGTGGCGACGAGGTCGGCGGCCCGGGTACGGACCCGCTCCGGGTCGCAGACGACGGCCATGGAGCCGGCGGGCAGGACGTCGAGCAGCAGTTCCATGTCGTCGACGAGAACGGGGGCGAGGGACTCCATGCCCTCGACGGCGATGCCCTCGGCGATCTTGTCGAGCAGCTCGGCGAGCTCCGGGTGGGCCTCGGCGAGCTCCCGCGCACGGGCGCGGACGTCGTCGGTGAGCAGCAGCTCGCGGCAGGGCGGCGCCCACAGCCCGTGCTCGGCGACTTCGAGGGAGCGCTGGTCGGCGACCTTGAAGTAGCGGATCTCCTCGACGTCGTCGCCCCAGAACTCGATGCGGAGCGGGTGCTCCTCGGTGGGCGGGAAGACGTCCAGGATGCCGCCGCGCACGGCGAACTCGCCGCGCTTCTCGACGAGCTCGACGCGCGAGTACGCGGCGGCGGCGAGCCCGGCGACGATCTCCTCCAGGTCGGCGGTCTGGCCGCTCCTGAGGGCCACGGGCTCCAGGTCGCCGAGACCCTTGACCTGCGGCTGCAGCACGGAGCGGACGGGCGCGACGACGACGCTGACGGGCCCGGCGGCCGGGTCGTCGGCGGACGGGTGGGCCAGGCGCCGCAGCACGGCGAGGCGGCGGCCGACGGTGTCGGAGCGGGGCGAGAGGCGCTCGTGCGGCAGGGTCTCCCAGGACGGGTAGTCGACGACGGTGTCCGGGTCGAGCAGCGAGCGCAGCGCCGCCGCGAGGTCCTCGGCCTCGCGGCCGGTCGCGGTGACCGCGAGCACGGGCCGGCCGGCCTCGCGCGCGAGCGCGGCGACGGCGAAGGGCCGGGCGGCGGGCGGGCCGACCAGGTCGACATGGGTGCGGTTGCCGTCCTTGGCGGCCTTCACCGCTTCGGTGAGTGCGGCGTCCTTGACGACGGCGTCCAGCAGACCGTGCAGGCTCATGAAGGGGTCCATCCCGGCGAGAGGGCAACGCGAACGACCCGACACGTCTCACGGGCCGGGGCCTCCAGCCTACGACGACGCACGGACGGTCACTCGTCGGCGGGATCGCCACGACACGGCCGACCGTACAGTCGTGTACGCGAGTGCCACGTTCAGTCGTGTACACGAGTGCCACGTTCCCCATCGCCGGGGCCCGTGCACACGCGGCTCCCTTGTCCGCCGGACGGCGTACGCCCGCGAACGCGTCACCGTCACGGACCACGGTCAGGCCGCGGCCGTCTTCGTCGACCCGACGGAGCTGAACGAGCTGGAGCAGCGATGGGCGGGCCTGGAGGACGGGCCGGCGCCGGCCCGTCCTCCAGGCCCGCCAGGCCGAAGGCACAGTCGTCGGCATCCCCCAGGACGAAGCCCGTGCGCGTCCGGGTCCGGAGCCGTCGTCATCGCGGGCGCCCACCCCCGTGGGGCGCCCGGCTGCCGGTGGGCTTCCCGGGTGGCCCCCGGGAAGCCCACCGTTCGCTACTCGCTCGCGATCGCGTTCAGGACGTTCATCCGGCCCGCCCGGAAGGCCGGGACCAGGGCGGCGAAGAGGCCGACGAAGGCCGAGCCGACGAAGACCGCCGTGATCGTGGGCCAGGGGATCTCCAGGACGCCCAGGCCCTCCAGGGCGAGGAGCTTCTGGGCCGCCGTGCCCCAGCCCAGGCCCAGGCCGAGGCCGAGGAGGGCGCCGAAGAGGGCGATGACGACCGACTCCAGGCGGATCATGCGGCGCAGCTGGCGGCGCGAGAGGCCGATGGCACGCATCAGGCCGATCTCGCGGGTCCGCTCGACGACCGACAGGGCGAGGGTGTTCACGACGCCCAGGACCGCCACGACGATCGCGAGGGCCAGCAGGCCGTAGACCATGTTGAGGAGCTGGCCGACCTGGTCCTGGAGGTCCTTCTTGTAGTCGGCCTGGTCGGCGACCTTGTACTGCGGGTACGGCTTCAGGGCGTCCTTGAGGGCCTGGTACGCGGCCGCCTCCTGCCCGTCCTTCGCCGTGGCGAAGACGATCATGCTCTTGGGCATCTTCTCCGCCGGCACGTACTTCTCCGCCGTCGCGAGGCTCGTGTACTTCACCGTCTTGTCGATGTTGTTGGCGTCGGACGTGATCGCGGCGACCCGCAGCACCGCCCGCCCGCCGCCGGCGAAGGCCACGGTGAGCTTGTCGCCGACCTTCACGCCGTGCTCGGCCGCGTAGTCGCTGCCGACGGACATGGCGTCCGGCCCGTACGCCTCGGAGAGCGTGCCGCTCGTGGTGTCACGGCGGACGTCCTGCGCGTACGTCGGGTCGGCGGCGACCAGGCCGGTCTTCTCGGCCTTGCCGCGCGGGTCGGTGACGGTGACGTCGATCCACCGGTACTCGGTGACGTGGTCGAGCCCGGGCACCTTCTCGACCGCGGCCTGCGCCTGCGGCACGACCGGCTGGCCGTTGGCGGACTGCACGATGAAGTCGGCGCCGACGGACCGGTCGAGCTCCTCCGTCGCCGAGGCGACCATCGAGGAGCCCACCACCGACAGGGCGGCGACCAGCGCGAGCCCGATCATCAGCGCGGCGCCGGTGGCGCCCGTACGGCGCGGGTTGCGCAGCGCGTTGCGTTCGGCCATCCGGCCGACGGGACCGAAGACCCGCAGCACGAACAGGCCGAGGACGCGGACGACCCCACCGGACAGCAGCGGGCCGACGATGACGAAGCCGAGCAGCGACAGGACCACGCCGAGGCCCAGCCACAGGGAGCCCGCGCCGGCCTCGTCGGCCCGGGTCGCCGCCCACAGCGCGGCGGCGCCCGCGCCGGTCAGGACGAGGCCGAGGACGCCGCGCACCACGCCGGCCTTGCCGTCGGCGGGCGTGCCCGCGTCGCGCAGCGCGGCCATCGGGGAGACCCTGGCGGCCCGGCGGGCCGGGACGAACGCGGCGAGGACGGTGACGACGACACCGAGGACGATGCCGACGACCGGGGTCGTCCAGCGGACGGTGAGGTCCTGCGTGGACAGCTCCATGCCCATCGAGGACATCAGTTCCATCAGGCCGACGGCGAGGCCGATGCCGCTCGCGACACCGGCGGCCGAGCCGACGACGCCGAGCAGCAGCGCCTCGACGAGGACGGAGCGGTTGATCTGGCCGCGGCTCGACCCGATGGCCCGCATGAGGCCGATCTCGCGGGTGCGCTGGGCGACCAGCATGGAGAAGGTGTTGACGATGAGGAAGATGCCGACGAGGAAGGCGATCCCGGCGAAGCCGAGCATCGCGTACTTCATGACGTCGAGGAAGCCGGCGATGTCCTCACGGCCGGCGTCGGTGGCCTCGGCCGCGGTCTGCAGCTTGTAGCCGGCGCCGATCTCGGCGGCGACGGCCTCCTTCAGCTTCTCGTCGCTGACGCCGGGCGCGGCGTCGGCCGCGATCTGCGTGAACAGACCTTCCTTGCCGAGGAGTCCGCGCTGCGCGGTGGGGGTGTCGAACCAGACGACGGTGGCGCCGGGGTTGGTGATCCTGAACGAGGCGATGCCGGAGATCTTCGCGGTGAAGTCGCCGGTGACGGCGATGGTGCGCAGCTCGTCACCGATCTTCAGCCGGTGCTTCTCGGCGGTTCCGGCGTCGATCAGCACCTCGGTGGGACCGCGCGGCTCGTGACCGGAGGCGATCTCGACGGAACGCAGCTCGTTGGGCGTCCAGTTGACCGCGATGGTCGGGCCGCCGGAGGTGGGCCCGACGTTCTCGTCGCGGGAGTTCACGACGGTGACGGACATCGAGACGACGGCGCCCTGGACGTTGCGGGCGCCCTCGGCCTTCCGTACCCGCTCGACGAGGGCGGCGGGCAGGGTCGCGGGGCGGCCGGTCTGCGGGATCTCGTCGTCCGCGGCGGCGTCCTTCGGGCTCACCGTGACGTCGGACGCGGTGGTGGCGAAGAGCTTGTCGAAGGTGGTGTTCATGGTGTCGCTGAACACCAGGGTGCCGGCGACGAAGGCGACCGACAGCAGCACCGCGACGGCGGAGAGCGCCATGCGGCCCTTGTGGGCGAGGAAGTTGCGCAGGGAGGTCTTGAGCACGGTCACGAGGTCCGCCCCCGGGCGTCGAAGTCCTTCATCCGGTCGAGGACGGCCTCGGCCGTCGGGCGGTGCATCTCGTCGACGATCCGGCCGTCGGCGAGGTAGAGCACGCGGTCCGCGTAGGAGGCGGCGACGGGGTCGTGGGTGACCATGACGATGGTCTGGCCGAGCTCGTCGACCGACTGCCGCAGGAAACCGAGGACTTCGGCACCGGCACGCGAGTCGAGGTTTCCGGTCGGCTCGTCGCCGAAGATGATCTCGGGCCGGGCGGCGAGCGCGCGTGCCACGGCGACGCGCTGCTGCTGTCCGCCGGAGAGCTGGTTGGGCCGGTGGCCGAGCCGCCCGGCGAGACCGACGGTGTCGACGACCCGCCGCAGCCACTCCTGGTCGGGCTTGCGGCCCGCGATGTCCATGGGCAGCGTGATGTTCTCGAGCGCGGTGAGCGTCGGCAGCAGGTTGAACGCCTGGAAGACGAAGCCGATCCGGTCGCGGCGGAGCCGGGTGAGCTTCTTGTCCTTGAGTCCGGTGATCTCGGTCTCGTCGAGGAAGATCTGCCCGGAGGTCACGGTGTCGAGCCCGGCGAGGCAGTGCATGAGCGTGGACTTGCCGGAGCCGGAGGGCCCCATGATGGCGGTGAACCGCCCGCGCGCGATGTCCACGTCGACGTGGTCGAGCGCGACCACCCGCGTCTCGCCGGACCCGTAGGCCTTGACGACCTGCCGTGCCCGCGCGGCGACGGCCGTTTGCTCTCCCGTGCCCCCGTGCGTGGGGATGGTCACAGCCGAAGTCACCGTTCGTCTCCTATGTCGTCGTACGCGTCTGGTGGCGCGTTCGAGTCTGGTCGCCGGGCGGGGCCCTGGCACTGGGGCCAGGCGCACTCTTCGCCCGGGGGTTATCCGCAGGGCCCGGCCTCCGGGGCCGTGGCCCCGGACCCGCCCGGGCCGCCGTAAGAACAAGCTAAGGACGCGAGGGGCCCGGTCTCGTCCTCCGCCGGGACGAAGCATCCCTGGGCTGAATGAGGGAGGAACCCCTAGGGGTTCCTCCGACCTGGGTACGGGTGAGAGGCTGAGCCGGGCGCACTTGGATGTACGAGGCATCCGTCACGGTGGAGAGAACCCACCAGGGCGGGAGAGGGGTTCCGGGGTGTCCGAGGCGACCACGAGAGCGACGGCACCGCCGAGGACGGACACCACACGACGCGGACCCGTCGTCGCCGCGCTGATGCTGGGCATGGCGCTCGCCGCACTGGACGGCACGATCGTGTCCACCGCCGTCCCGCAGATCGTCGGCGACCTCGGCGGCCTGTCCGTCTTCTCCTGGCTGTTCTCCGGCTACCTCCTCGCCGTGACCGTGACCCTGCCCGTGTACGGCAAGCTCAGCGACACCTTCGGCCGCAAGCCCGTCCTCCTCGCGGGCATCGTGCTCTTCCTGGCCGGCTCGGTGCTGTGCGCCTGCGCGTGGGACATGGGCTCGCTCATCGCCTTCCGGGTCGTCCAGGGCCTCGGCGGCGGCGCGCTCCAAGGCACCGTCCAGACCCTCGCCGCCGACCTCTACCCACTGAAGGAACGCCCCCGCATCCAGGCCAGGCTCTCCTCGGTCTGGGCCACCGCGTCGGTGGCGGGCCCTGCGGCCGGCGGCCTGCTCGCCGGCTACGCCGACTGGCGCTGGATCTTCCTGGTCAACCTGCCGGTCGGAGCGGCGGCCCTGTGGCTGGTGGCACGCTACCTGGTGGAACCGGGCACGGCGACGGCGGTACGGGGCGGGGGCGGCGGCCTGGGGCGGGGCGGGCAGGGCGGGCGGGGCGGCCGCGTCTCCGGAGACGCGGCCGGGGCCGGGGTCAGGACCAAGGCCGGGGTCAGGACCAAGGGCGGGGTCGGGACCAAGGGCGGGGTCGGGGGCGGGGGTGTGGCCGGGGGCGGGGGTGTGGCCGGGGGCGGGGGTGCGGCCGGGGCCGGGAAAGGGCCGCGGGTCACCGTCGACTGGGCCGGGGCCCTCGGCGTCTTCGCCTCCGGGACGCTCCTGCTCACCGCCCTGGTCCAGGGCGGCGTCGCCTGGCCCTGGCTCTCGGCACCGTCCCTCGGCCTGTTCGGCGGCGCCGCGGCGCTCGCCGCCGTCACGGTCGTCGTCGAACGGCGGGCCGCAGAACCGATCATCCCCGGCTGGGTCTGGCGCCGCCGCACCATCGCCGCCGTCAACCTGGCGCTCGGCGCGCTCGGCCTCCTCATGGTCGCGCCGACCGTCTTCCTGCCCACGTACGCGCAGGCCGTCCTCGGCCTCGGCCCGATCGCGGCCGGGTTCGTGCTGTCGGCGATGACCCTGAGCTGGCCGGTGTCGGCCGCGTTCTCCAACCGGATCTACCGCCGCATCGGCTTCCGGCAGACCGCCCTGCTCGGCATGAGCCTGGCCCTGCTGGTCCTGCTGGCCTTCCCGCTGCTGCCGTTCCCGGGCGAGCCCTGGCAGCCGGCGCTCCTGATGCTGCTGCTGGGCGGCGCCCTCGGCCTCTTCCAGCTGCCGCTGGTCGTCGGCGTCCAGTCGACCGTCCCGTACGAGGAGCGGGGCACGACCACCGCCTCGGTGCTCTTCGTCCGCCAGGTCGGCCAGAGCGTCGGCGCCGCCCTGTTCGGCGCCGTCGCCAACGGCGTCCTCGCCGCCCGTCTCGGCGGCGGAAGCGGTGCGGATGCGAGCACGGGTACGGGCGCGAGTACGGGTACGGGCGCGAGTGCGGGTACGGATACGGGTGACGCCGCGGCCGACCTGGACGGGCTGCTCCGTGCCCTGGAGACGCCCGGCGCGCTGACCGGCCCGGCCGCCGACCATCTGCGCCGCGCCGTCGACACGGCCGTCGACTACGTCTACCTGGGCGCGGCCGGCGCCGCCGCCCTCGCCCTGCTGGCCCTGCTCACGCTCGCCCCGCGCCGCTTCCCGGTCCTGGGCCAGGAGCCGGAAGCGGAAACGACGGCGGAGCCGGAAGCGAAGGCGGAGCCAGGCACGGTGACGGGGACGGGAGCAGGAGCGGAGAGGGGGACGGGGCCGGGAGCGGAAAGGGGGACGGGGCCGGGAGCAGGAACGGGAGCGGCGGCGGGGACGGAGCAGCAGGCGGGAGCCCCCGCCTCGGAGCGGCCTTAGACGTCGTCGTCCTCCGTCGGCCCGGAGCCCGTGACGCGGCCCGTCAGGGCGGACAGCGACGAGCGGATGTGCTCCATGTGGGAGTGGATCTCGTCGCGCGCCTCGTCGTGCTCGCGCAGCACCCGCTCCGTCTCGCGCTCGATCCGCTCCTGCCGCAGCCGGGCCGCGGCGAAGAGTTCCGCCGCCTCCGCGTCGGCGTCCTCCCTGCGGTGCCGGGCGGCCTCCTCGGCCTCGGCGCGTGCCCGTTCGGCCTCGGCGAGCGCCGCCTCGGCCCGGGCGACGAGCCCGTCGTGCCGGGCCTGCTGCTCGGCGAGCAGCGCCGCCGCCGCGCGCTCGGCCTCGTCCCGCAGCGCCGCCTGCTCCTCCCGCTGCCGCGCGAGCTGCGCCGCGGCCTCGTGCTCGGCGGCCTCGAAGGCGGTGCGGGCGGCGGTGCGCTGCTCCTCGGCATCGCGGCGGGCGGCGGTGACGATCGCCTCGGCCCGCTCGGCGGCCTCCTTCAGGGTGGCCTTCGCCGCCGCCTCGGCGGCCGCGGTCACGCCCTGCGCGTACGCCTCCGCCGCCTCGGCCGCCTCCTTGCCGGCCGCGGCCGCCGCCTCCGCGAGGGCCTGCGCATCCGCCTCCGCGGCCCGTACCAGCGCCTCGTCCTCCGCCTCCGCGAGCTCCAGGATGCGGCGGGCCCGCTCGCTCAGGGACTCGTAGCGCTGCGGGGCGAGCGAGGCGACCACCTCGCGCAGCCGGATCGCCTCGGCCTCCATCTCCTCGGCGACGACGGCCAGTCGGGCCGCCCGCTCCCGTGCGCCGTCCCGCTCGGCGGACAGCGCGGACAGGTAGCGGTCGACCTGATCGGGCCGGTAGCCGCGCCCGCGTCCCCCGGAGAACAGTCCGACGGAGAAACTCATCCCTGACGCCCCTTCGACTCCTTATGTCCTCAAACATCAAGGATGCGCCATCAGAACGGACAAAAGACGCCCGACGTGAACACACGTCGAGCGCCTTTCGTCACATCCGGTCGGTTCGGCCGCCTTACAGCAGCCCGTCCCACATCTGCTCCAGGAGCACCGACCACCAGTTCTCCGGCGACGCCAGCGCCGCCGGGTCCAGCATGGCCAGCTGCGCCTGGAAATCGACCGTCCAGCGGCCCGCCTGCTCCGGGCTGAGACCGAACCGCAGCCGCCACATCCGCCCCAGCAGCGCCAGACAGCGCACGAACTCCGGCAGCCCGGTGTTCACGAACTGCGGCGGCACCGACTGCCCGCCGGGCCCCGCCTCCACCGGGACGGCCACGATGTTCGCCGTCCCGTACTGGACACAGATCGCCCGCCCGAAGTCCGAACCGAGCACCAGGTACGAGCCCGCGTCCGCCGCCGGCTGCACCTGCCGCTGCGCCGCCAGCTCCGCCAGCGTCGGCACCACCGGCATCGCCGGCTGCGCCCAGAAGAACGGCCCGAAGTCCGCGGGCAGCCCCGACCACACCAGCGTCACCGCCACCAGCTCCGGCACGCCCTGCCGCGACACCGCACGCTGGTCGAAGCGCAGGATGCCGGGACCGAACGCACCGGCCAGCTCCTGCGCCACCCCGTCCGGCGGCAGCGGCGGGGCCGGCTGCACCTGCGGCAGCGGCGCCCGCACCGGCGCGGGCCGCGCCGGACCGTCCGCGACCTGGTGCAACTCGCCCTGATGGGTCAGCAGTTGCCGCATGCCCTGCTGACGGCCCGCGTGATCACGGCCGTACGGCGCGATGTTGGTGATCCGCGCCTGCGGCCAGGTCTCCCGGATCATCCGCGCGCAGTAGCCGCCCGGCAGCTCGCACGACTCCAACTCCGTGTGCAGCTCCAGCACTTGCTGCGGCGGCACGTTCATGGCGCGCAGCTCGTGCAGGATCTGCCACTCGGGGTGCGGGGTGCCCGGCGCGGAGCGGCGGATGATCTGCTGCTCCGAACCGTCGGGCGCGCGGTAGCGCAGCACGGCCTGGTAGCCGGGCCCCACCGTCGGCATCCCCGACGGCTGCGGCTGCGGGTAGCCGTACGCGGCGGGCTGCGGCGCGACCGGTGCCTGCATGGCCGCGGGCACACCCGGAGGCGGCGGCGGGGGCGGCCCGGCGGGACCGCCCATCTGGCTCGGCTGCGCCAGCATCGTCGCGGCGTGCTCGATGCCGCCCGCCGGCGTACCGCCACCGGGCACACCCGGCGGCGGAGGCGGAGGCGGCACACCGGGACCACCGGCGGTACCACCCGGGGCACCCGGCGTGCCTGGCGCACCCGGCGCCCCCGGGCCCATCTGGTCCGGACGCGCCAGCATCGTCGCCGCGTGCGCGACACCGCCCGCCGGCGTACCGCCACCGGGCACACCCGGCGGCGGAGGCGGAGGCGGCACGCCAGGGCCACCGGCGGTGCCACCCGGGGCACCCGGTCCGCCGGGACCCATCTGGTCCGGACGGGCGAGCATCGTCGCCGCGTGGTGCACGGCCGGCGGAGGCGTCGACCCGGGCGGCGGCGGGGGCCCGGGCGGACCGGGAGGCGTCGGCGCACCGGGACCCGCCGGGGCCGGGGCGGGGTCCAGGCCGGGGAAGCTGCCGTCGGGCAGCTGCGACACCAGCTGGGTGCGCACGTAGCCGCCGGGCGGCGGCGTCGTGGCCTTGCTCGTCGCGGCGTCGGCGATGTCCGCCGCGCCGGGACCAGCGGCCGGCGCCGGCGGCGGGGTCCCCGGGGCGGGCGGCGCCGGAGGGGCGGCCGGGGTGTGCGGGGCGTTCGACGGCTGGGGCGGGAGCGCCGGGCCGCCGCCCTGACCGTGCGGGGCGTCCAGGTTCAGCCGCGGGGCGATGGCGGTCGCCGGCAGCGCGCTGCCGCCCTTCATCAGCGCCGTGGGCGCGTCCGCACCCACCACCGGCGGCGGCGCGTCCTCGTCGTCCGCGCCCGAGAGCGGCGGCGCGAACACCGTCGCCGGCAGCGGTACGGCACCGTCGGCACCGCCCGAACTCGCGTTGGCATCCGCCCACGGGCTCGACGGAGCCGAGGGGGCGGGCGGAGCCTGGGGGCTCGGCGGGGTCTGGGCGGGCACGCCGTCGTTCGCGGTCGGCTCGTAGCCGACCGGCCCACCCGCCGCGGCGGCGGACGGAACCGACCACGGCGCGTCGGACGCCTCGGCCGACGGAGCACCGGCCGGAGCCGGCTCGGACACAGGCTCGGAAACAGGCTGGGAGACCGGCTCGGACACCGGCCCCGACGTCGAATCCGCAACCGGACCGGACGCCGGGACCGGTTCCGGTTCCGGTTCCGGAGCCGCGTCAGCGGCAGGGGCCGATGCGGCCCCGCCGTCGACCGAGTCCGTCGCCGACGCGGAATCGCCCGCCGCCACCGCATCGATCGCCGCATCCGAAGCCGAAGCGGACGCCGAAGCCGGAGCCGGAGCGGAAGCCGAAGCCGGGGCGACGGCCTCGTCCGAGCCGTCCGAGCCGACCGTCGAAGCTTCCGCCTCCGCCTCCGCCCCCGACACACCCGGCACATCCGACACACCCGGCACACCCGCACCAGCAGCAGCCGCAGCCGGCACCGAAGCCTCATCCGACCCCGACGCCACCGGAATCCCACCCACCGGCGTCGACGACGCGCTCTCCGGCGACGCCTCCGCGCTCGCCTGCGACGCGTTCGACTCCACCGGCGGCAGACCGATCTTGTCCGCCGCCTCCTGCAGCCACTCCGGCGGAGTCAGCAGGAACGACGTCTGGTTCAGGTCGATCCGCGCCGACTGCGCCGGAACCGGAGCCGCCTCGACGGCCGCCCCGTACTCCTCCTCGTAACGGCGGATCACCTCGCCCACGGGCAACCCCGGCCACAGCGTGGCCTCACCGCTGTCCCGCGCGATGACCAGGCGCTGCCGTCCCCCGTCCGAGGTCGGCGCCTCCTCACGGTCCTCCGCCCACACCACGAAACCCCGTGCGAACTCCCGCACCCGCACCTCACGGTGCAGATACGCGGGCACGTCGCCGTTGATCCACTCCTCGGCGCGCTCCTGCGCCTGCGCGAACGTCACCATCGCCAGCTCACTCCCCCACCGGGACCACGGGCACGGCACGCGCGAAGCCGCCGTCCACCATCAGGTTCGCCACCGTCTCCAGCTCCGGCGGACTGCCCGCAAGACGCTGCAGGAACTCGTCGAAATCCGCGCCGCAGGGCAGCAGCAACCGCTCCACCCGCTCGTTCACCGTCCAGCCGGCCGCGAGCTCACCGGCGTCCCGCGCGTCGTCGTACGGGCAGAACCACACCGAGCCGACCGACTCCCCGCGCACCTTCAGCGCGAGCAGACCACCCTGCACGAACGCGACGCCCAGGTAGTCCTTCGTCAGGTGGTCACGCAGACACTTGTTGACGTAGACGAGGTCGTTGACCCCCGCCTCCTCGCGCAACGTGAAGAACGGCTGGTCCACCAGGAGCCCCAGCTCCGCGTCCAGCGCCGTACCCACCGGAGCGGCACCACCCGCCGCCTTCAGGAACGAGCGGTACGCCCCCGGCAGCCGGTAGCCCAGGTCCTCCTCCACGCCCTGCACCTGCTGCTCCGACACCGACACCACACGCTTCGGCAGCCCGAAGTGCACCGGCCGGGTCTCCTGCAGCGGCCGCGTGCCGCGCTTGTACTGGTCCACGCCCGACGCCGTCGCCACCCCGCCGTGGTGCCGCAGCAGCGCCTTCACCTCGACCGGGACCAACTCAAGACGGCGCGAGTGCGCCACGTGGTGCCACGTCCAGCCGTGCGGCGTCGCCACCGCCGGGATCGTGTCCCACAGCTCGTGCCCCGTCGCCGCGAGCGCCGCGTTCGCCGACACGTAGTCCGTCAGACGCAGCTCGTCGACGCCGAAACCCTCCGGCGGATCGGCGATCTCCGCCGCCGCGCGCGCGTACGGAGAGAAATCCGGGTAGCCGCGCTCGTCCACCCGTACCCCTCGCGGGTGACGGGAGGCCCGGACCGGGTCCGGGAAGTGCACGACCTGCCCGGCGTACGCCGCGTTCGGCGGCGGCGCGGTGTCCTGGCCGAGCCGACCTGTCGTCATGGCGGTTGCCCCCTGAGTGGCTGTGGCTGCCAGGCCGTTTCCTCTGGATCTCGCCCGGGTCCGCGGCCTATCCGACCCGGATCCGAAAGAAACGGCCTAGGGCCTGACTGCTTCTGTTTCCCTGGCTGGTCCGCACAGCCTAAGCGCTGCCCGGAACTCCCGGCCCGGCCCGCCCCGAGCCCGCCACCTGCACCGCCTCCATCGTGACCAACTGTCACGACGGCATGACAGCACCGCCATGATTCCGACACACCGAAAGCATGTTTCCGCGCCCCAGCTTCCCCATCGGGCAGCGAGTTTGGCAGGCTGTTCACGCAACTCGGGGGATTGCAGGAGGGGAAGACCAGCACCATGCACGCAAGCGCCACACCAGCACCAACGCCCACGCAGGGTGACCCACGCCTCAGCTGGGGCCACGACGCCGACACCCACCGGGCCCCCTTACTGCGTCACCGCCGCGACGGAATCCTGCCCACCGTCGGCGCGGCCCTCTCCGTCCGCGGCGAAACCCTCACCTGCACCGCCGCCCGCGGCGACCTCCCGCCCACCCTCCACCCGCTCGTCCAGGACTTCCTCGACACCCTCACCAGCGGACAGCGCGAACGGTTCACCGGCCGCTGCCCCGAGGCGATCCTGCTGTCCCGGCACCTCAGCGCCGCCGAGAACAACCGCTCCAAGCGCGCCCAGCGCAAGCCGCTCACCCACAGCGAGGCCCGCCGCTCCCTCAAGCACGCCAAGCTCACGGCACGCCGCATCCGCGAGGACGGCGACCCGCTGCACGGCAGCTACGCCGCACCCTGCCGCTCCTGTACGGCGATGCTGGCCCACTTCGGAGTCCGAACGGTCGACCCGACCACCACCCAGAACAGCTGACCGACACCCATGCCCGATCTGAACAGCACCCGCTTCCCGGTCAACGTCGACGCCGCACTGCGCGACGCCGGCTGGCAGCCCGGCCGCTGGGACATCAAGCTCGCCGAGGAATGGGCCGACGCCCTGCGCGGCCACGTCTCCGCCGGCGGCCACCGGCACAGCGTCTTCCCCGCCGTCGTCGAGGCCTGGGCCGAATTCGGCGGGCTGCGCGTCACCGCACCCGGCCACGGCCGGCAGATAGCCCCCGCGACCGTCCGCTTCGACCCCCTCGCCGGCCTCCACCTGGCCCGCACCCTCGGCGACCTCGGCCGCGCCCTCGACACCGAGCTGGCCCCCCTGGGCGAGGAGGGCGAGGACGACGGACAGCGGGCGGTCCTCGCGATGGACGCCGAGGGCAGGGTGTACAGCATCGACCACACCGGCGACTGGTACCTCGGCCGCGACATCGACACGGCCCTCGCCACCCTGATCACCGGCACCCAACCCACCCGCCTGGTGGCAGGCCCGTAAGACCGGAACACCCCGCCCACCCAGGAGACCCGGCGGCAGGCCCGTAGGACCGGGACCCCGCAGGACCGGAACCACCCGGCCGGACGCTCAGGAGGCCGCCGCCGCGGCCTCCCGCACCGGCAGGACCGCACTCACCCGGAAGCCACCCGCCTCCGTCGGACCCGACACGAAGACACCGCCCAGACGGGTCACCCGCTCCCGCATCCCGACCAGGCCGTTGCCACCGCTCGGCAGATCCGCGTCGGCAACCGTCGCGTCCGACGGACCGTTCTCCACCTGCATCGCGACCTCCGCCTCCCGATGCGCGAGACGGACGACGACCCTGGCACCCGCCGCATGCTTGTGGACGTTCGTCAACGCCTCCTGCACCACCCGGTACGCCGTCTGCTCCACCTCGGCCCCGTACGGCCGGGCCTCACCCGTCACCAGCAGCTCCACGACCGCACCCGCCTGACGCGACTGCTCGACCAACGCCTCCAGGGCATCCAGACAAGGCCCGTCACCACCGGCCCCGCCCTGACGACCCCCGTCCCCGCCGTCCCCACCCTCCGCAGCCGCCTCCGCAGCCGCCGCGGCCGCCCGACCCACCGCCGCCAGCGGCACCACCGAGGCCGGCCCGGCCACCGGAACCACCGCGGGAACCTCCTCCCGGAGCACACCCAACATCTCCCGCAGCTCCGACAGGGCCTGCCGGCCCATGTCCCCCACCAGCGCCGCGTTCTTCACCGCCTTCTGCGGATCCTTCAACGCCACCGCCTGCAACGCCGCCGCATGCACCACCATCAACGACACCCGGTGCGCCACCACGTCATGCATCTCCCGCGCGATCCGCCGGCGCTCCTCCTGCCGCGCCCACTGCGCCCGCTGCTCCGCCCGGTCCGCAAGAAGGGAGAGCTCCTGCTCCAGACTGTCGGCGCGCTCCCGCAACGACTCCATGAGCCGCCGCCGGGCCCCTATGTAAAGACCGAAAAGCACCGGCGGCGCGTTGAACCCGAGCGTCATGAACAACGACACGACCGGCACGTACCAGCCACTCGGATCGAAGTCCTGCTGGTCCACGTCGGCCTGCGCGACATCCTGGCGCAGCCGCACCATGGTCACGATGTACACGGCCACCGTCGACATACCGGCCAAACCGGCGGTGAAACGACGGGGCACCTCGGACGCGGCCAGCGAATAGAGACCGACGATCCCCATAAGGAAGCCCATCTCGGCCGGCGTCACGGCGATCGAGACGAGCACCACGGTGATGGGCCACTTCCGCCGCACCAACAGCACGGACCCCACGACCAGCCCGAACAGCACGCCCACCGGCACAGGCAACGACGCCTCCTGCGCGAACCCGACCCCTTCGAGCCCGCACTCCAGCGCCGACACCACGGCCAGCGAGACATCCAGCACGACACCGCGCCGTCTCCCCCACCACCACCAGCTCCGCCCGGCACTCCCCGCGCCCACTGCGCCCCGGTCCGCCCCCGTTGTGGTCATGCCTCCCACCCTACGATCGAGGGCCACCCATTTTCCCGCCTCCCACCGCCCCGGGAGCGCCGCCCGTCAACACGAGTGGACACCAGTCCCTCGAACAGTTGAATCGGCATCATTTTCGACCCGGACGTCCGCATTCCGGACGACGCTCGTCCCATGACATCCGAAACCAGTCGCTATGCCGACTTCGAGGGCCTCCGCCGCCAGGCCGTCGCTTTGCGGCGCGAAGGCCTCAGCCTCCGCCAGATCCGCAACCGCCTGCAGGTCTACAACAACGATCTCCTCCACCGCCTGGTCAAGGGCGAGCCCCCACCGGACTGGACCCGCCGGCCCCGCGCCAAGGACGAGCTCCGCGCCCGCGCCCGCGAGCTGCGCCTCCAAGGGATGACCTACGACCAGATCCAGGTCGAACTCGGCTGCTCGAAGAGCTCGATCTCACTGTGGGTACGGGACCTTCCGAAGCCGGAGCGCCGCGACCCGGCCGAGCAGGCGAGGATCTCGCCAATCGACAGCGCTGGGAGCACGAGCTGGCGGTCCGCGACGCGAAGCGCCAGGAGACCAAGAGGACGGCCGCCCTGGAGATCGGCTCACTGAGCGAGCGCGAGCTCCTGCTGGTCGGCACCGCCCTCTACTGGGCGGAGGGAGCCAAGGACAAGCCGTACGCCCGCCGGGAGAACGTCCAGTTCGTGAACAGTGACCCGGGTGTCATCCGGCTGTACCTGGCCTGGCTGCGCCTGCTGAAGGTCGAACCCGGGCGATTGGCCTTCCGCGTCATGATCCACACGAGCGCCGACGCCGAGGGGGCGAAGCGGTACTGGGCCGACCTGATCGGCGTCGACCCGAGCTCCTTCCAGAAGACCACGATCAAGAAGCACAACCCGAAGACCGTGCGGAAGAACGTCGGCCCCGACTATCGGGGGTGTCTCGTCATCCGCGTCCTGCAAGGTGCGGAGTTGTACCGTCGCATTGAAGGCTGGTGGTGCGGCATAGTAGGTGCCGTCGACTCGATCAACAGGGCATGATGTCCGATTTAGTCGACTTCGCTATCCCCTGTGGTGTAATCGGCAGCACTGGGACCTTTGGAGTCCTATGTCCGGGTTCGAGTCCTGGCAGGGGAGCCAGTTGCCCGCGGGTCCCGACCTTCCAGGTCGGGACCCGTGCTCGTTCCCCGCCCGTAACCCCCCGGTATCCTTCGGAAGTCCACCACCCGAAAGCCGAAGGGCATTCCCGTGAGCGCCAACCGCCCGGCAGCCGTCGTCGTCCTCGCAGCGGGTGAGGGCACCCGCATGAAGTCGAAGACCCCCAAGGTCCTCCACGAGATCGCCGGGCGTTCGCTCGTCGGGCATGTCGTGTCCGCCGCCCGTGAGCTGGAGCCCGAGGACCTGGTCGTGGTCGTGGGGCATGCGCGGGAGCTGGTGAAGGGGCATCTGGACGAGCACTACGCGGGGACGCGGACGGCCGTGCAGGAGGAGCAGAACGGCACCGGGCACGCCGTGCGGACGGCGCTCGGTGAGCTCGGGCGGGCGCCGGAGGGGACCGTCGTCGTGGTGTGCGGCGACACGCCGCTGCTGTCCGGCGAGACGCTGAGGGCGCTGGCGGCGACGCATGCGGCCGACGGGAACGCCGTGACCGTGCTGACCGCCGAGGTGCCGGACGCGACCGGCTACGGGCGGATCGTGCGCGACGAGGCCACCGGCGCGGTGACCGCGATCGTGGAGCACAAGGACGCCTCGGACGCCCAGCGGGCGATCCGGGAGATCAACTCCGGTGTGTTCGCGTTCGACGGCGCGCTGCTCGCGGACGCGCTGGGCAAGGTGCGGACGGACAACAGCCAGGGCGAGGAGTACCTCACCGACGTGTTGTCGATCCTGCGCGAGGCGGGGCACCGGGTGGGTGCGTCGGTGGCGGTGGACCACCGGGAGATCCTGGGGATCAACAACCGGGTGCAGCTCGCCGAGGCCCGTGTGCTGCTCAACCGGCGTCTGCTGGAGCGGGCGATGCTGGCCGGTGTGACAGTGGTGGATCCGGCGTCGACGTTCGTGGACGTGACGGTGACGTTCGAGGCGGACGCGACGGTGCTGCCGAACACGATGCTGCTGGGCGCGTCGCATGTGGCGGAGGATGCCGTGGTGGGGCCGAACACGCGGCTCAGGGACACCACGGTGGGCCGTGGCGCCCGGGTGGACAACACGGTGGCGGATTCGGCCGTGGTGGGCGAGGGCGCGTCGGTGGGCCCGTATGCGTATCTGCGTCCGAAGACGGTTCTGGGTGCGAAGGCCAAGGCGGGTACGTACGTCGAGATGAAGGCCGCCGTCATCGGTGAGGGGACGAAGGTCCCCCATTTGTCGTATGTCGGCGACGCGACGATCGGCGAGTACACCAACATCGGTGCGGCGAGCGTCTTCGTGAACTACGACGGCGAGGCGAAGCACCACACGACGATCGGTTCGCACTGCAAGACGGGCTCGGACAACATGTTTGTGGCTCCCGTCACGGTCGGGGACGGCGCGTACACCGCTGCCGGGTCCGTCATCACCAAGGATGTGCCGGCCGGCGCGCTGGCCGTCGCCCGTGGCCAGCAGCGGAATATCGAGGGCTGGGTGGCCCGTAAGCGTCCGGGGAGCGCGGCCGCGCAGGCCGCCTCCGCCGCTATGGAGAAGTCCGCAGGCGAAAGCTGACCGGAAACAGGTACGTCGAACTCGGCGTACCGTGATACGTGCACACAATTTCGGCTGGCTCGCACACGCGCACGGGAGCGCGGGGATTCGCGGCCAGAGACCCGTCGAGGAGACAGTGCTGTGACCGGGATCAAGACGACCGGCGAGAAGAAGCTGATGCTCTTCTCCGGCCGCGCCCACCCCGAGCTGGCCGAGGAGGTCGCACACCAGCTGGGTGTCGGCATCGTGCCGACCAAGGCGTTCGACTTCGCCAATGGCGAGATCTATGTCCGCTTCCAGGAGTCCGCGCGCGGCGCGGACTGCTTCCTGATCCAGAGCCACACGGCTCCGATCAACAAGTGGATCATGGAGCAGCTGATCATGATCGATGCGCTGAAGCGGGCCTCGGCCCGGAGCATCACCGTGATCATCCCGTCGTACGGCTATGCCCGTCAGGACAAGAAGCACCGTGGTCGTGAGCCGATCTCGGCCCGTCTGGTCGCCGATCTGCTGAAGACGGCGGGTGCGGACCGGATCCTGACCGTGGACCTGCACACGGACCAGATCCAGGGCTTCTTCGACGGTCCGGTGGACCACCTGTCGGCGCTGCCGGTTCTGGCGGACTACGTGGGCGCGAAGGTCGACCGCACGAAGCTGACGATCGTGTCGCCGGACGCGGGCCGCGTGCGGGTGGCGGACCGTTGGTGCGACCGTCTGGACGCGCCGCTGGCGATCGTGCACAAGCGCCGTGACAAGGACGTCGCCAACCAGGTGACGGTGCACGAGGTCGTCGGTGATGTGAAGGGCCGTGTGTGTGTCCTGGTGGACGACATGGTCGACACGGCGGGCACGATCTGTGCGGCGGCGGACGCGCTGTTCGCGCACGGTGCGGAGGACGTCATCGTGACGGCGACGCACGGCATCCTGTCCGGTCCGGCCGCGGACCGGCTGAAGAACTCGAAGGTGAGCGAGTTCGTGTTCACGGACACGCTGCCGGACCCGAGCTCGCTGGAGCTCGACAAGATCACGGTGCTGTCGATCGCGCCGACGATCGCGCGTGCGGTGCGTGAGGTGTTCGAGGACGGTTCGGTGACGAGCCTGTTCGAGGAGCACTGAGCTCAAGGAGCACTGACTTCGAGGAGCACTGACTTCGAGGAGCACTGAGCGTCCGCTGAGCCGTACGGCCCTGCTGTGCGCGAGGTGTGGTGAGTAAGGGCCGCTTCCCTGGGGAGGCGGCCCTTACTCATGTGTCCGTGGGGTACGGGGCGGGGTGTGCCTGGGCGTGCGTCGGTGTGCCTGGGCGTGCGTGGGGATGGGGCATGCGTCGGGCGCGCAGGGGGCGTGCGCGGGTTCGGGTGATCCATTTGGGCGGTCCGGTGGCCTGCGGCTAGACTGTCGTGGTTGCTCGGCGAGGGAGGCCGTGCCCGTGCGTGTCGCACGTGGTGCCGGCGGTCCGTTATCGACGCGCTCTTCGTAGCAGGCCCACGCCAGTCGTGGCCGGGTGACAGTCACGTTCGTCACCGCAATCTACGAGGAGTGCACATGTCCGAGGTGAAGCTCGCCGCGTCCGTCCGTACCGAGTTCGGCAAGGGCGCCGCCCGCAAGATCCGCCGCAGCGCCCAGGTTCCCGCCGTGCTGTACGGCCACGGCTCGGACCCGATCCACCTGACCCTCCCGGGCCACGAGACCGTCATGGCGCTGCGTACGCCGAACGTCCTGCTGTCCCTGGACATCGAGGGCAAGGGCACCGAGCTCGCCATCCCGAAGGCGGCCCAGCGTGACCCGCTGAAGGGCTTCCTCGAGCACGTCGACCTGCTTCTCGTGAAGCGCGGCGAGAAGGTCACCGTCGAGGTTCCGGTCGTCGCCGAGGGCGAGCTGGCCGCCGGTGGCAACCTGCTCGAGCACGTTCTGAACACCCTCTCGGTCGAGGCCGAGGCCACCCACCTGCCCGAGTCCGTGACGGTCTCCGTCGAGGGTCTCGAGGCCGGTGCGTCCGTTCTGGCGCAGGACATCACCCTGCCGAAGGGCATCACCCTGGTGACCGAGGGCGACGCCGTCGTCCTGCAGGTCCTGGCCGCGCAGGCCGAGGAGCCGGCCGCGGAGGCCGCCGAGGGCGAGGCCGAGGGCGCCGAGGCCTGAGCCGTAGGCTCTGCCTGACGTGACGGGGTGACGGGCCCACGGGCCGGTCACCCCGTTTCTTTCTGTCCATGCGCGTGGGGTACGAGGAGACGAGACGCAGATGACGGACGACGCGAACGCGCCCTGGCTGATCGTCGGCCTCGGCAATCCGGGACCCGAGTACGCGGGCAACCGGCACAACGTGGGCTTCATGGTGGTGGACCTGCTGGCGGAGCGGATCGGCGGCAGGTTCAAGCGTGCGCAGAAGGCGCAGGCGCAGGTGGTGGAGGGCCGGATGGGCCCGCCCGGTCCCGCGAACCGCCGGGTGGTGCTGGCGAAGCCGCTGTCGTACATGAACCTGTCGGGTGGTCCGGTGACGGCGCTGCGGGACTTCTACAAGGTGCCGACGGCGCATGTGGTGGCGATCCATGACGAGCTGGACATCGACTACGGGGTGCTGCGGCTGAAGATCGGCGGTGGCGACAACGGTCACAACGGTCTGAAGTCGATGACGAAGTCGATGGGTGCGGACTACCACCGGCTGCGGTTCGGCATCGGCCGGCCGCCGGGCCGGATGCAGGTGGCGGACTTCGTCCTGAGGGACTTCTCGTCGACCGAGCGCAAGGAGCTCGACTATTTCGTGGACCGGGCGGCGGATGCGGTGGAGTGCCTGGTGACGGAGGGTCTGGAGCGGGCGCAGTCGGCGTACAACGCGTAGACACGCCGCGGTACGACTGTACGATCGCGGGTCATGACGCACGTCCGGAACGCGGCCATGGCCCTCGTCGTCCTGCTCCTGCTCGTGGCGGGTGCCTGGTCCTCCTGGGACACGGCGCAGCACGTGCTGTTGTCGAAGGGGCGTGAGCACGGCACGTTGACGGTGACCGGCTGCAACGAGGAGACGTGCAGCGGGCGTTATGTGCCGGATGTTCCGGGTTCGGCACACCACACGTTGACGATCGCGCATTCGGTGGCGGCGCAGAAGGGCCAGACGCTGCCGGTGGTGGTGAAGCCGGGTACGGGCGAGGCGGTGCGTTCGGGCTGGGGCGGGGGTCTGCACGCGTGGCTTCCGCTGGGCGGTGCGCTGCTGTTGGCGGCGCCGCTGGTCGGTGGCGGTCTGCGGATGGCGCGTACGGGATGGTCGGTGGCGGGCGCGGGTGCGGCGCTGTTGCTGGGCGCGTTCTTCGCACTCTGACGCTTTTCGGACAGTGTGGCTGGTTCCCGCCGAATCGTTATCGTCCCTTGGGTTAAGGGTGACTTAAGGCGACGGATAGGCTGCCCTCGCCGCCCCCCACGGCATCCCTCATCCGACAAGTTGGACGACAATGCGACGTTCTCTCATCTCCGCCGGCGCGCTCGTCGCTGCCGTGGCGGGCTCTCTCGTTCTGGCGCCGGCCGCCTCGGCCACCGACGACCCGATCACGCTCCCCCTTCACCAGGTGGAGGACCTTCCGGTGACCGCCGACGGCTGGACCGGCGGCAAGAAGAAGGTCTGCGGTGACATCCCGACCGGCCAGGACGGCTGGCACTTCGTCCTCCCGGGGAGCGGCAAGGGCGACAGCGCGGTGTTCACCAAGCTGACCGTGACCTTCGAGCCGGGCGGCACGCAGGTCATCACGGACTTCGGTCCGCCGTCGGACAAGCACGCCTACGTGGGTTCCGCGCCCGGCGCGAAGCTGGTCTCCGCCGAGGCCGAGGTGTCCGCGAAGGTGAAGCAGGGCTGGTTCAACCTGTCCCACACCTGCCCCGCGTCCACCACCCCCACCCCCACGGGCACGCCGAGCACCTCGACCTCGCCGTCGACCTCGACGTCCCCGAGCACGTCGACCTCCCCGTCGACGTCCACGTCGCCGTCGGCCTCGGAGTCCCCGAGCTCGTCGGTGTCCCCGACCCCGTCCTCCACGGAGAGCGCCTCGGGTCAGCCCACGCCGGGGGCCTCCACCTCCGCGGGCTCCGAGGGTGACCTCGCCGAGACCGGCTCCAGCGCCCCGGTCGGCATCATCGCGGCCGTCGCCGTCGCCCTCGCGGGTGCCGGTGCCTTCCTGGTGACCCGCCGCAAGAAGGCGCAGCAGCACTGAGCTGACGCCGAGGCGCCGTGACGGCGCCCGCACGCGACGGTGCCCCCGTCGGAGCCTGGCTCCGGCGGGGGCACCGTCGTGCGTACGCGTCGGGCGGTCAGCCGGTGTTGCGCAGGCCGGCCGCCACGCCGTTCACGGTGAGCAGCAGCGCGCGGGAGAGCAGCGGGTCGGGTTCCTCGCCGCGTTCGGCGGCGGTGCGCTGGCGGTCGAGCAGGGCGACCTGGAGGTAGGAGATCGGGTCCAGGTAGGCGTCGCGGATGGCGAAGGTGCGCTGGAGGTCCGGGTGGGAGTCGAGGAGTTCCTCGCCGCCGGTGACCTTCAGGACCTCGGCGACGGTCAGGGCGTGTTCGGCCTCGATGGTCGCGAAGACGTGCTTGAGCTCGTCGGGGACGAGGGTGTCGACGTAGTGGCGGGCGATCCGCAGGTCCGTCTTGGCCAGCGTCATCTCGACGTTGGAGAGGAAGTTGCGGAAGAAGTGCCAGCGCTCGTACATCTCGCCGAGGACGGCGTCGAGTCCGGCCTCGCGCAGGGCCTTGAGGCCCGAGCCGACGCCGAACCAGCCGGGGACGATCTGCCGGGACTGGGTCCAGCCGAACACCCACGGGATGGCGCGCAGTCCGTCGAGTCCGGCGCCGGAGTCGGGCCGGCGGGACGGGCGCGAGCCGAGGTGGAGGTCGGCGAGCTGGTCGACGGGCGTCGAGGCGAAGAAGTACGCGGGCAGGTCGGGGTCCTCGACGAGCCGCCGGTACGCGGAGTGGGCGGCCTCGGAGACGGTGTCCATGGCGGCGTCCCAGCGGGCCAGGGCGTCGTCGGACTGGCGGGGCGCGGTGTGCAGGGCGGAGGCCTGCAGGGTGGCGGCGACGGTCAGTTCGAGGTTCTCCCGGGCGAGGGACGGGATGAGGTACTTGTCGGAGATGACCTCGCCCTGCTCGGTGACCTTGATCTCGCCTTCGAGGGTGCCCCAGGGCTGGGCGAGGATCGCGTCGTGGGAGGGGCCGCCGCCGCGGCCGACGGTGCCGCCGCGGCCGTGGAAGAGGCGGAGGCGGACGCCGTAGCGGTGGGCGACGTCGCGGAGGCGGCGCTGGGCGCGGTGGATCTCCCACTGGGAGGTGGTGATGCCGCCGAACTTGGAGGAGTCGGAGTAGCCGAGCATGACCTCCTGGACGTCGCCGCGCAGGGAGACGAGGCGCCGGTAGGAGGGGTCGGCGAGCATGTCGTTGAGGATGACGTCGGCGGCGCGCAGCTCGTCGGTGGTCTCCAGGAGCGGCACGATGCCGATCTTCGCCCAGCCGGCGTGCAGGTCGAGGAGGCCGGCCTCGCGGGCGAGGACGGTGGCGGCGAAGACGTCGTCGGCGCCCTGGCACATCGAGATGATGTACGACTCGACGACCTCGGGGCCGAAGACCTCCAGGGCCTTCTTGACGGTCTGGAAGACGCCGAGGGTCTTCTCGCCGGCGGCGTCGAGCGGCGCGGGGGTGGGGGCGAGCGGGCGGCGGGAGCGGAGTTCCTTGGCGAGGAGCTTCTGCCGGTAGTCGCGCGGCATGTCGGCGTAGCGCCAGGACTCCTCGCCGAGCCGGTCGAAGAGCTGGCCGAGGGCGTGGTGGTGGGCGTCGGCGTGCTCGCGGACGTCCATGGTGGCGAGCTGGAGGCCGAAGGCGGCGAGGGTGCGGATGGTGCGGTCCATCCGGCCGTCGGCGAAGAGGCCGCCGCGGTGCTCGCGCAGCGAGGTCTGGATCAGGGTGAGGTCGCGCAGCAGCTCGGCGGTGCCGAGGTAGTCGCGGCCGTCCTGGTGCGGGGTGCCCTTGGCGAGGCGCTCGCGGGTGTTGAGGAGCTTCTGGCGGACGCAGGTGACCTTGAGCCGGTAGGGCTCCTCGGCGTTGAGCCGCTTGTAGCGGGGGCTGATCTCGGGCAGGGCCTCGAGGTCGGCCTGGAGGGAGGCGAGGAGCTCGTCGGTGGCGCCGGCGTAGCGGATCGAGTTGGAGAGGAGTCCGCGGAGGTGGTCGACGAGTTCGAGGGCGTCGGTGATGCCGTGCTCGTGCTGGAGGATCAGCACGTCCCAGGTGACCTGCGGGGTGACGTTGGGGTTGCCGTCGCGGTCGCCGCCGATCCAGGTGCCGAAGGTGAGCGGGCGGGTGCCGGCGGGGAGGTCGAAGCCGACCCGCTCCAGCTCGGCGGCGAGGTCCTCGAGGACGTCGCCGACGGCGTTGGCGTGGAGCTCGTCGAGGTAGTAGATGGCGTTGCGGGCCTCGTCGGCGGGCTCGGGCCGGACGACGCGGAGCTCGTCGGTCTGCCAGATGAGGTCGATGTTCTCGGCGAGTCGCAGGTCGTGGCGGCGCCGGTCGGCCTCGATGACCGGGGTCTCCAGGAGGGTGCCGATGCGGCGCAGCTTGTTGAGGACGGAGCGCCGGGCTGCCTCGGTGGGGTGGGCGGTGAAGACGGGCCGTACGTTGAGGTTCTTGATCGTCTCGCGTACGTGGGCGTGGTCGCCGTCCTTGAGCATGTCGGCGGTGCGGGCGAGGAGGCCGCCCTCGGCGGCGCGGCGCTCGCGGAGCTCGCGGCCGCGGTGGACCTGCTCGGTGACGTTGGCGAGGTGGAAGTAGGTCGAGAACGCGCGCACGAGGCGGCCGGCGGTCTCGAGCTCGACGCCGCGCAGCAGCTCTGCTGCGGCCTCGCCGTCCTCGCGGGTGAGGCGGCGGACCTTCTCGACGAGCTCCAGGAGCTCCGGTCCTTCCTGGCGGACGAGCGTCTCGCCGAGGAGGTCGCCCAGTCGGCGGATGTCGGAGCGCAGCTCGGCGCTGGCGGTGGAGGTCTGGTCGGCACTGCTCACAGGTGCGGCTCCTTGCAGTGTTTGAGCACGTCTGGAGGGGTACTGGAGGCTTGCGGACCGCGCTGTCCGACGCACCCAGGATAGGTGTCCGTGCTCGCGGCACGGAGCATGCCCCGGCTTTGGCTCTCTTGCCGCGCGCCGCGGCGCTGCCATACTTACGTCGCCGTAGGTTACGGAACCGTAGCCAAGGGCGTCCTTTCCCTACCCTCACCCCCCGGGGGACCCCCATGACCACAAGCCCCGAGCTGACCTCGGAGTCCTCGACGCCCGAGGCGGCCGACACCGTTCAGGCCCTGCCCTCCGCCACGCTCGGCGGGGACAACAAGCGTTCGATCGAGCAGATCACCCTGCTGCTGTTCATCACGGTGCCCTTCCTGGCCCTGGTCGCGGCGGTGCCGCTGGCGTGGGGGTGGGGGGTGAGCTGGCTGGATCTCGGTCTGCTGACGGCGATGTACTTCATCGGCTGCCACGGCATCACGATCGGTTTCCACCGCTACTTCACGCACGGTTCGTTCAAGGCGAAGCGTCCGCTGCGCATCGGGCTCGCGATCATGGGTTCGCTGGCGGTGGAGGGGCCGCTGGTGCGGTGGGTGGCGGACCACCGCAAGCACCACAAGTTCTCGGACGCCGACGGCGACCCGCACTCGCCGTGGCGGTTCGGCGAGACGGTCCCGGCGCTGATGAAGGGGCTGTGGTGGGCGCACATCGGATGGATGTTCGACGAGGAGCAGACGCCGCAGCACAAGTACGCGCCCGATCTGATCAAGGACCCGGCGATCCGCGCGATCTCCCGCCAGTTCGTCCTGTGGACGGTCATGTCGCTGGCGATCCCGCCGCTGGTGGGCGGCCTGGTGACGATGTCGTGGTGGGGCGCGTTCACGGCGTTCTTCTGGGGCTCCCTGGTGCGGGTGGCGCTGCTGCACCACGTGACGTGGTCGATCAACTCGATCTGTCACGCGGTCGGCAAGCGCCCGTTCAAGTCGCGTGACCGCTCGGGCAACGTGTGGTGGCTGGCGGTGCTGTCCTGCGGCGAGTCCTGGCACAACCTGCACCACGCGGACCCGACCTCGGCCCGGCACGGTGTGCTGCGCGGCCAGGTGGACTCCAGCGCGCGGCTGATCCGCTGGTTCGAGCAGCTGGGCTGGGCGTACGACGTGCGCTGGCCGGCCAGGTCGCGGATCGACGCCCGGCGCCGGGACGCGGGCGCCGACGCGGCATGATGGAAGACGTGGCGATCGACGGCAGTACCAGCAGCACGAGCGAGCAGAAGCCCCGGCGTGGACGCCGGGTGAGGATGACGGGTGCGGAGCGCCGTGAGCAGCTCCTCGACATCGGTCGCACGCTGTTCGCGGAGAAGGGCTTCGAGGGCACGTCCGTGGAGGAGATCGCGGCGAAGGCCGGGGTGTCCAAGCCGGTGGTGTACGAGCACTTCGGCGGCAAGGAGGGGCTGTACGCGGTCGTGGTGGACCGGGAGATGCGTCAGCTCCTGGACATGGTGACGGGCGCGCTGACCGCGGGCCATCCGCGGGAGCTCCTGGAGCAGGCGGCGTTCGCGCTGCTCGACTACATCGAGCGGTACACGGACGGCTTCCGGATCCTGGTCCGCGACTCGCCGGTGGCCCAGTCGACCGGCACGTTCGCCTCCCTGATCAGCGACATCGCCACGCAGGTGGAGGACATCCTGGGCCTGGAGTTCAAGGCCCGGGGCTTCGACCCGAAGCTGGCCCCCCTGTACGCCCAGGCCCTGGTGGGCAGTGTCGCCCTGACGGGCCAGTGGTGGCTGGACGTCCGCAAGCCGAAGAAGGCGGAGGTGGCCGCCCACCTGGTCAACCTGGCCTGGCACGGCCTGGACGGCCTGGAGCAGAAGCCCCGCCTGATAGGCCACCGCAAGAACTGACCCGCCCGCCCCCGACACGGCCCACCCGGGGCCCGGCCGCCGCCGGCCGGGCCCCGGCCCGTTCACGGGGGTCGCCGGGTCGCCGGTGGCGTGCGGCCGGGTTCGGGTGGCCGCACGCCGACGGGGCCGGCGCTCTACTCCAGGGGTTCCGGGAATTCCAGGCGGTTGCCCACCGGGTCCTGGGTGGAGAAGCGGCGGTGGCCCGGGAGGTTGTCGTCCCGGACGACCGGGGCTCCACGTTTCTCCAGGCGGGCCGCGTAGTCGTGGATTCCGCTCACTCTGAGGCCCGGATGCGCCTTCCGGGCGGGGCGGAAGCCGGCTTCCACGCCCAGGTGCAGCCGCACCCGACCGGCCGCGAACCGGCAGCCGCCGCGTGCGGCGAGCACCGGGGGCTTCGGGATCTCGGTCATCCCGGGCACGCCCTCGTGGAACGCCCGCAGCCTCGGTTCGCTCCCGGCCGGCCGGACATGATCGACGGCGACTAACATCAGGCTCCCTTCCTCGCGACGGCGAAGATCCGGCGGAACGGGAACGCGGTCCCGTGCGGGCCCGGTGGATAGGCGGCGCGCAGCAGGTCGCGGTACTGGGCGAGGAAGGCCTCGGTGGCCTCGGCGTCGTCGCGGAGCGCGGTCAGCACGGGCCGCAGCGCGGTGCCCTTCACCCAGTCGAGGACGGGGTCCTCGCCCTGGAGCAGCTGGATGTACGTGGTCTCCCAGACGTCCGTCTCGCAGCCGAGGTCGGTCAGCCGCTGCAGGTAGTCGGCCGGCTCCAGGATGTGCACGTAGCGCCGCCCCTGGTCCCCCACGCGGTCGCGCCACTCCGGCGTCTCGCAGAGCTCGCCGAGCAGGGCGTGGCTCGGCGACGTGAAGTTGCCGGGGACCTGGAAGGCGAGCGTGCCGCCGGGTCGCAGCCCGTCGATCCAGACGGCGAAGGACTCCGGGTGGTTCGGCACCCACTGCAGCGCCGCGTTGGAGACGATCACGTCGTACGGCTCGTCCGGCGTCCAGTGCGCCGCGTCGGCCGGCCGGAAGTCGAGCCAGCCGCCGCCCGCCGTGGTGCCCGCCCAGTCCTTGTCGGCCCGCTCCAGCATCTCCGGGGAGAGGTCGAAGCCGGTGATGTGGGCGTCGGGCCAGCGGTCGGCGATCAGGGCGGTGACGTTGCCCGGGCCGCAGCCGATGTCGGCGATGCGGGCGGGACGGCGCCGGTCGGGCAGGTGCGGTATTCGGGCGAGCAGGTCGAGAAACGGCCGGGTCCGGTGACCCGAGTGGCGCAGGTACTGCTGTGGGTCCCACGTCGGTGCGGCGGAGTCCACGGAATGCATGTTCGAAGCCCCCTTGCTGGCATGAGGTGCCGAAACGGAACGGAGTTCCGGCCGGTCCCTTCCCCATAGTCCAGAAGAGTATATCTCGATATCAAGAAACTTGATATCGAGATTGACGAACTCAAGAGACTTTATGTCAACAGACCCTCTACACTGATCGCCATGGAGGACGAGGTCGACCGACTGGTCGCTGCATGGCGCCGCGAGCGCCCGGACCTCGACGTGGAACCGCTCGAGGTGCTCAGCCGCGTCTCACGCCTGGCCCGCCACCTCGACCGCGCCCGTCGACTCGCCTTCGCCGAGCACCAGCTCGAGCCCTGGGAGTTCGACGTCCTGACCTCCCTGCGCCGCGCCGGCGCGCCCTACCAGCTCTCTCCCGGCCAGCTCCTCACCCAGACCCTGGTCACCTCGGGCACCATGACCAACCGCATCGACCGGCTCGCCAAGAAGGGCCTCGTCGAGCGCCTCCCCGACCCCAGCGACCGGCGCGGCGTCCTCGTCCGGCTCAGCCCCGAGGGCCGCGACCGCGCCGACCAGGCACTGGCCGGACTGCTCGCCCAGGAGCGCGCCATCCTGGGCCGCCTCTCCCGCACCGAGCGCGGCGAACTGGCCGATCTGCTACGCCAGCTGACCGCCCCGTTCGACAACATCCCCGGCTGACTCCCGCACCGGCACCAGGTCCTCCGCCGGCGCGACACCCGCCCGCCGGGCCAGCGCCACCGCCGCGAGCGTCGAGTGCACGCCCAGCTTCCCCAGCACGTTCTGCATGTGCGTCCGCACGGTGTGCGGCGACAGGAACAGCCGCTCCGCGACCGCCTTCCGCCCGAGCCCCGCCACCATGCAGCGCAGCACCTCGCGCTCCCGTGGCGTCAGCGACTCCACCAGCCGCTCGCTCTCCGTACGGTGCCGCCGCACCTCCGTCAGCTCCCGCAGCACCCCGGTCAGCAACGCCGGAGGCAGATGCGTCTCGTCGCGCAGCACACCCCGCACCACCGCGAGCAGCCGCTGCAGCGAACAGTCCTTGGCCACCCAGCCCCACGCGCCCGCCTGCAGCGCGAGCGCCGCCCGGTGGGCGTCGTCCCGCTCCGCCAGCACGACGCTGCGCAGCCCCGGCCGCCCCTCCCGCACCTGCCCCACCAGCTCCACCCCGTCGGCACCCGCCAGATCGGCGTCGACGAGCATGACGTCGAACCGCCGCCCGTCCGCCGCGGCGCGGTCCAGACAGCGCAGAGCGGCGGGCCCGCTGCCCGCCGCGGCGACGTCGACGTCGGGCTCGGCCGCGAGAGCGGCAGCGAGCGACTCGGCGAAGACACGGTGGTCGTCCACCACAAGAACCCGGATACGCGCCACGGACACCCCCAGTCGGTCGAGGAACGTCCCGGCACGGATACGGCGCCGGGGGCGGGTCCCGTCGACACACGGCCGCCGCCGTGCCCGGACAGATACCCCCGCCCCGGACGCCGTACCCGGCGGGTCTCGATACCCCTGATCAGCACCGGCCCCCACCGGCGCTGCGCACAAGAGTAGGGGCGCGCCCGGGGTCAGGCGGCAAAATCACGGAAGTCCCCCGGAACGGCTCCCGCGTCACCCCACGCGCCGCGCACCGGCGGACGGCACTGCGCCGAAGACCCCGGGCGCCCCGAACCCCGCGTCCCGGAAGGCCTTTCCGAGGGCATCGGCCACGTCCTCGGCGAGCCCGTCCTCCACCAGCACCACGGCGGAACCCCCGAACCCGCCCCCTGTCATCCGCGCCCCCAGCGCGCCCGCCGCCACGGCCGTCTCGACCGCGAGGTCCAACTCGGGGCAGGACACCCGCAGGTCGTCCCGCAGCGAGGCGTGCCCCTCGACGAGGAGCGGTCCCACCGCGCGCGGGTCGCCGGCGTCCAGGAGGGCGATCGTCCGCGCCACGCGGTCGTTGTCGGAGACGACGTGCCGGACGTAGCGACGAACCGTTTCGTCGGTCAAACGCGCGAGCGCGGCGGGCAGATGCTCGACGTCCACGTCACGCAGCGCGCGCACGCCGAGCGCCCGCGCACCCGCTTCGCACCCGGCGCGCCGCTCCGCGTACGCGCCGTCCCCGAGGGCGTGCTTGACCCGGGTGTCGACGACGAGCAGCCGCAGCCCCACGGCCGCGAGGTCGAACGGCACCTGCCGGTACGACAGGTCGCGCGTGTCCAGGAACAGCGCGTGTCCCTCGGCGGCGCACGCCGAGGCCATCTGGTCCATGATTCCGCACGGCACGCCGACGAACGCGTTCTCGGCGCGCTGCGCGGTCCGGGCGAGCTCGGGCCCGGAGAGCCCGAGCCCGTACAACTCGCTCAGCGCGAGCGCGGTGACGACCTCGAGGGCGGCCGACGAGGAGAGCCCGGCGCCCGTGGGCACGGTCGAGGCCAGGTGCACGTCGGCGCCGCCGACCTCGTGCCCGGCCTCCCGCAGCGCCCACACGACACCCGCCGGGTACGCCGCCCAGCCACCCGCCGCGGTGTCCGGCCGCCCCGGTGCGAGCCCCGCGACGTCGAGCCGGACGACCCCGCCGGGGACGTCCGCGGAGTGCAGCCGCAGCACGCCGTCGTCCCGGCGGGACACCGCGGCCACGGCCGTGTGCGGCAGAGCCGACGGCAGGACGAAGCCCTCGTTGAAGTCGGTGTACTCACCGATCAGGTTGACCCGTCCGGGCGCCGCCCAGACCCCGTCGGGGGCGGTCCCGTACAGCTCGCCGAACTCCGCCGCGACACCGCTCATCCGTTACGCCTGCTCCTTCTTCCGCGCGAACGCCCACGCGTCCTCGACGATGGCCGCCAGATCCGGGCGGGACGGGGTCCAGCCGAGCCGCTCGCGCGCGGCCTCGGCGGAGGCGACGAGCACGGCCGGGTCACCGGCGCGGCGCTCCGCCATGACCTCGGGCACCGGGTGGCCGGTGACCTTGCGGACGGTCTCGACGACCTCGCGCACGGAGAAGCCGTTGCCGTTGCCGAGGTTGCAGATCAGGTGCTCGCCGGGCGTCATCGCGTCGAGGGCCAGCAGATGGGCCTCGGCGAGGTCGGCGACGTGGATGTAGTCGCGGACGCAGGTGCCGTCGGGCGTCGGGTAGTCGTCGCCGTAGACGTTGATGGCCTCGCGCCTGCCGAGCGCCACCTGGAGGACCAGCGGGATGAGGTGCGACTCGGGGTCGTGCCGCTCGCCGCACTCCTTGTAGGCGCCGGCGACGTTGAAGTAGCGCAGCGAGACGGCGGCGAGACCGTGCGCGGCGCACTCGCCGGTGATCATGTGGTCGACGGCGAGCTTGGTCGCGCCGTACGGGTTGGTCGGCGCGGTCGGCGCGGACTCGGTGATCGGCACGGTCTCCGGCTCGCCGTACGTGGCGGCCGTGGACGAGAAGACGAGCTTGCGCACGCCGGCCTCGCGCATGGCGGCGATCAGCGCCATGGTGCCGCGCACGTTGTTGTCCCAGTACTTCTCGGGCCTGGCGACGGACTCGCCGACCTGCGAGAAGGCGGCGAAGTGCAGCACGCCGTCGTACGAGGCGTCGAGCCAGCGCGCGGCGTCCTGGATGCGGCCCTCGACGAACGCTGCGCCGGCGGGCACGCCCTCGCGGAATCCGGTGGAGAGGTCGTCGAGGACGGTGACCTCGTGCCCCGCCTCCAGCAGGTGGGCGGCGACCGTGCTGCCCACATAGCCGGCTCCGCCCGTCACCAGGTACTTACTCAACTGCTTGCCACCTCTCGGAGTCTGTCGGCCGCGGACTCCGGCGACACGTCGTTCATGAACGCGCCCATGCCGGATTCGGTGCCCGCGAGGTACTTCAGCTTGCCAGAGGCGCGGCGGACGGTGAAAAGCTCCAGGTGCAGCGCGAACTCGTCGCGGCCGGGGCCGGTGACCGGCGCCTGGTGCCAGGCGGCGATGTACGGCGTCGGCGGCCGGCCGGGGCCGAAGATCCGGTCGAAGCGCCGCAGGAGTTCCAGGTAGATCCGGGGGAACTCGGCGCGGGCCGCCGCGTCGAGGCCGGTGAGGTCGGCGACCCGCCGGTGCGGGTAGAGGTGCACCTCGTACGGCCAGCGGGCGGCGTACGGCACGAAGGCGGTCCAGTGCTCGCCGGCCAGGACCACCCGCTCCGCGGCCCGCTCGCGCGCCAGCACGTCGTCGAAGAGGTTGCGGCCGGTGCGGGCGCGGTGGACGAGGGCGTTGCGCAGCATGGCCGCGGTGCGCGGGGTGACGGTGGGGAAGGCGTAGATCTGGCCGTGCGGGTGGGCGAGTGTGACGCCGATCTCGGTGCCGCGGTTCTCGAAGCAGTAGACCTGCTCGACGCCGCCGCGGGCGGAGAGTTCGGCGGTGCGGTCGGTCCAGGCGGCGAGGACGAGGGCGGCCCGCTCCTCGGTCAGGTCGGCGAAGGACGCCTCGTGGTCGGAGGTGAAGCAGACGACCTCGCAGCGCCCGTTGTCGCCGGAGAGCGACGGGAAGCGGTTCTCGAAGACGGCGACCTCGTAGTCCGGGGCCGGGATCTCGCTCTGCCAGGCCTCCGTGGAGGGGCACAGCGGACAGCTGTCGGCCGGCGGGTGGTGGATGCGGCCCTGCCGGTGCGAGGCGATGGCGACGCTCTCGTCGAGCAGCGGGTCGTGCCGGATCTCGGAGGCGGACGCCACGGGGTCGAGCGTCCGCCGGTCGACGGCGTCGCGGACGGTGCCGTCGTGCGCGTCGAAGTAGAGGAGCTCACGCCCGTCGGCGAGGCGGGTGACGGTCTTCTTCACGAGGGGCCTTCTCGGGGAACGGGGGCTTCCATCGAACAGAACCACCCACAACAAACCACAATCGAACATCGAAGGTCAACACCCCTCGCCACGCGCCCCCGCGTGGTGTCATCCGTGGGAGTCGGCCGGAAGCCGGCCGGAATCACCATCGGGCCGGAAGCCGGCCGGAGTCATCAGGGATCGGCCGGCCCGGTGCCGGGACGCTCCGCCGTTACGCCCGCTGCACCGGCACCCGGTCGAGCAGCCCCGTCCGCGCCGCCAGCGCCGCCGCCTCCAGGCGGGAACCGACGCCCAGCTTCATCAGCACCCGCTGCACATGGGTGCGCGCGGTGCTCGGCGCGATCGCCATGCCCGCCGCGATCAGCCGGGTGTCCTCGCCCTCCGCCACCCGGACCAGGACCTCCGCCTCGCGCGGCGTGAGCAGCCGCAGCAGCCGCTGGCCCTCGTCGTCGGGCTGCGCCGCCGGGTTCAGGAGCTCCGCGAAGGCGCCCTGGATCAGCTGCGGCGCCACCGCCGCCTCACCCGCCCGCGCCTTCACCAGGGCCCGCTCGACGCCCTCGATCCGCTCGTCGTGCCGCACGTATCCCGAGGCGCCGGCCGCGAAGGCCGCCGCGATCCCGCGCGGCGAGGGCACCGGGCCGAGCACGACCACCGCCACCTGCGGCCGCTCGCGCTTGATCCGGACGACCGGGTCGAAGGTGCCCGGCTCCGCGGGCGCCGCCGTGCCGAGCAGACAGACCTCCGGCGCGCGGCTCACCACCAGCTCCGCGGCCCCCGCCACCGGCGCCGCCGCGGCGAGCACCCGGTGCCCCCGCAGCTTCAGCGCCGAGGCGAGCGCCTCCGCGTGCAGTCGGTGGTCGTCGACCACCATGAGCCGTACGCCCATCGTTCCTCCCCCATCCCCGGGCCGGCCTTCCCCCGGCCACCCTCCCGGCAAGCTACACACTCCCCGCACACTCCCCCGCCCCGCTTTGCCCCAATCGCCGGGACACCCACGGGAAACGTCACCCGTCCGTGAACTCCCCGGGGAAGGCCCGGAAACGACCCGGAGACGACTGCGGGGCCCCTCCGGAAGAGAGGGACCCCACGGTCACCGTGACGCGGCCGGCGGTCAGCCGGTCGTCCTGAAGCTCATCGCCAGGTACGACTTCAGGTAGGAGGAGGTCTCCTTCCTCGTCTTGCTGACGAGGCGCTGCGAGACGAAGAACCGTCCGTTCTCGTAGCGGTACTCGGCGCCGACCGAGCTGAAGCTCGTCTCGGCGGACCGGGTGTCCTTGTCCGACGGGTTCTCCATGAGCAGCGTGGGCTCCATGGTGCCGCCGTCAATCGAGACGATCTGCCCGCCCTTGGCGTAGGGGGGCCACTTGTACGCGATGATGTTGCCGCCGTCCATGCGCAGCGGGATGAGGGTGTAGCCGTCACCCGCGTCGGACTTGCTCGGCGCCAGCTGGCCGGTGTTCAGGTCGAAGGCGACGATCTCGTTGGTCTCGTCGCTGTACTCGCCCGTGCTGCCCTCGTGCTCCTCGGTCGGGACGTAGAGCCGGTTGTTGCCGACGACGACCCCCGAGCAGGACTCGACCGTCGAGCGGCAGCGGGCCGCGTAGCGGTCGGCGTCCGCCGTGATCTTCGCCTTCAGCTTGCCGGTCTTCTCGTCGATGGAGAAGAAGTCCGAGATGTTGCTGCCGTCGCCGGCGGTCTCGCCGACGTCGGCCGCGACCACCAGCGGCTTGGCGGAGACGACGGCCGCCCCGTCGACGCCCGGCGGCATCTTGAACTGCGAGATCGGCGCGCCGGTCGTCGGGTTGAGGTTCTGGATGGTCACGGTCTCGTTGTCGGTCGGCCCGCACCTGCGCACGGCGACCAGGCCGCCCTCGCCACCGCCGTAACCGAGGTCCTTGCACTGCCCGGCGTTGGGCTGCGGCTTCCAGCGCACGTTGCCGTTGGCCAGGTCGAAGGCGGCGCCACCGTCCCAGCCGCCGGCCGCCACGGTCTGGCCGTGCACCGTGACCTCGTCGAACGTCAGCTTCTTGTCACCGGCGTTGGCCCCGCCGATCGACGCTGACCACACCAGCTTGCCGGTGGACAGGTCGAGCAGACCCACCTCGGTGCACGGCTGGATGTAGCGCGGCGGGGTCCGCTTGGCGGCCTCGAAGAGCACCGGCACCTTGTGGTCGGCCGTCATGTGGCGCGAGGCACCACAGACCTGGCCGGTCAGCGGGATGGTCCACAGGACCGTTCCCTTGTCCAGGTCGTAGCCGACGACCGAGTCGACGCCCGGCTTCACGTACGCCTTGTCGGTGATCCAGGAGCCCGTGACGTCGGTGATGTCCGGGACGGTCGGCAGGTCGAGCTTGAACGACACGGCGGACTTCGGGTTCGCCGGGGCCTTCTCCTTGCCGCCCCCGCCGACGCCGTCGCCCTTGCCGCCGTCCTGGCCGGCGCTCGCGGCGCCGGAACTTCCGCCGGCCTTGTCGGTCTTGTCGTCACCGCCGGAGTTCGCGTACCAGATGCCGCCGCCGACGATCAGCGCGACGGCCACGACCGCCGCGATGACGATCTGCATCTGCGCGGACAGCTTCCCGCCGCCCGGGGCCGCCGGAGGCGTCTGCTGGACCTGCGGGTACTGCGGCTGCGTCGGGTAGCCGTACGGCGGCTGCTGCGGCTGCTGGTACTGCGGCTGGCCGTACTGCTGCTGCGGCTGGCCGTAGTCCTGCGCCTGCGTGGGCGGCTGCTGCGGGTAGCCGTAGTCCTGCGCCTGAGCCGGCTGCTGCTGCTGCGGATACCCGTACGGCTGCTGCGCGGGCGGCTGGACCGACGGCTGCTGCGGCTGCGTGGGCGGCTGCTGCGGGTAGCCGTACGGCGGCTGGGCCGGCGGTGGCGTCGGCGCGCCGAAGCCCCCGGGCGGAGGGTCCTGCGGCGCGCCGAACCCGCCCGGAGGAGGCCCTGGGGGCTGGTTCGGCGGGGGCGGCGGCTGCGTCATGACGTGGATACCTCGGTCGGATCGGGAAGGGGGCGGGGCGTACGGGACGGGCGGGGCGTACGGGCCGTGACGGCCCGCGCGCTCGCGGCGCGGGCCGTCACGGGGTGGGTCACTTGCCGTACGCCATCATCGTCTTGGTCTCCTTCTCCGCCTTGTCGTTGCTGGCGGAGACCCGGCCGGCCGCGATCACGAACGAGCCGTTCGCGTACGCGTACCTGGCAGAGAAGAAGGAGCTCTCCAGCGACGAGACGGCGGCCTGGTGCTGGAGCAGCGTCTTCGGGGCGCCGCCCGTCGGAGCGATGGTCGCGACCGCGCCGCCGGTGTCGTAGCGCGGCTCGACGTAGACCAGGACGTCGGAGCCCTCCATGCGCAGCGGGGTCATCTGCTGCTCACCGGGCGCCTTGGAACGCCACTTCTCCTTGCCGTTGCCGAGGTCGAAGGCGACGACCTCGTTGGGCGTGCCGTAGGAGGTGTCGGTCGCCATGTAGAAGGTGTTCTGGTCGGCGGCGACGCCGGTGCAGCCCGAGAGGTTCTTGCCGAAGATGACGAAGGTGCCGCCGCAGCGCGGGGCGAACTTGTCCTTGCCGCCCTGGATCTGCGAGCGCATCCTGCCGTCGGCGGTGAGGGAGAAGATCGCCCACTTCTTCTGCTCGCGCTGGGTGGCGGAGACCACCAGCGGGTCGACGGAGTAGACCTTGTCGACCTCCCACGTGGCCTGGAGCTTGAAGGTCCACTTGGCCTTGCCCGTGTTCGGGTCGACCTCGCTGACCTCGTGCTGCTCCTTGTTCACGTCGCCCGTGCGGCACTGGGAGGCGGCGATCAGCTTGGTGCTGCCGCCGGCGTACGCGTAGGGCTTGCAGCCGCTGGTGGGGCCGGTGAAGAGCTGACGGCCGTTGGTGAGCGAGAAGCCGTAGGCGGAGCTGGAGCCGGCCGCGGTGACCGTGTTGCCGCCGATGGCGAGGGTGTTGTCGGAGAAGGCGAAGAGGCCGGTCGGCTTGGGGATGGACTTCTTCCAGCCCGCCTTGCCGGTGTTGAGGTCGACCTGCTGCATCTCCAGGCACTTCCCCTTGTCGCCCGCGCTGTCCTTGTAGCCGAAGACCATGAGGCCGTTCGCGGACGGCTGCGGCGGGGCGGCGCACAGCTGGTTGGGCACGTCGATGTGCCACTTGCGGGAGCCGTCGGCGAGGCTGTAGCCGTCGATGCCCTTGTACATGGCCTTGACGACGGTGTCGCCGACGATCCAGGGGCCGTAGGCGTCGGCGCCGTTGCGCGGCAGGTCGACGTCGTTCTTGAGCAGCCAGGCGACCTTCGCCTCGCCGTCCTTGCGGCCGGAGTTGAGGTCCTCGGGGCCGCCGTCCTCGCCGTCGCCCTTGCCGTCGCCCTTGTCGACGGACGCGGTGGGCTTCGGCCCGGTGGAGGCGGAGTTGGTCGGCTGGGCGACCGGCTCCTTCTCCTCGTCGCCGCCGACCACGAACCAGGTGCCGAGGCCGATGACGAGCGCCGCGGCGACGGCCGCGCCGACGACGAGGCCGGGCTTGCCCTTGAACGGGTTCTTGCCGCCGCCTCCGGGGGCCGGCGGCATCGGGGCCGCCGGGTAGGAGCCGTACTGCCCCGGCTGCTGCCCGTACGGGCCGGGCTGCTGGCCGTAGGGGCCGGGCTGCTGCGGATAGCCGTACGGGCCCGGCTGCTGCGGGGCCTGCTGCGGATAGCCGTAGGGGCCGGGCTGCTGGGGCGCCTGCTGCGGGTATCCGTAGGGGCCGGGCTGCGCGGGCGGGGCCTGCGGCGGACCGGCCGGCGGAGCCTGCGGCGGTACGGGCGGAGCCTGCGGAGGCATCGGCGGGACGTTGGCCCCCGGGTTCGGGTCCGGCGCGCCGAAGCCTCCCGGCGGCTGGTTGCTGGGCGGCTGGGTCATCAGCGCTTCCCCCTTGATGTGAGCGGGTTTTCTTTCTACCACTCACCCGCTGGCGCAAAAGTGACCGGTCCGTCCCTTGTTCCCAAGGGAGGACCGGCCCGTGATGCCACCGTTACGCGTCCTCTACGACATCTCTACGCGTCCTCGGCGAGCTCCAGCCACCGCATTTCCAACTCCTCGCGCTCACCGGCGAGTTCCCGGAGCTCGGTGTCCAGTTTGGCCACCTTTTCGAAGTCCGTGGCGTTTTCGGCGATCTGGGCGTGCAGCTTGTTCTCCTTCTCGGAGATCCTGTCGAGCTGTCGCTCGACCTTCTGCAGCTCCTTCTTCGCGGCGCGCGCGTCGGCGGCGGACACGCCGGGCTTCTGCCGGTCGGCGGGCGCCGCGGGCGCCGGGGCGGCGGCCTCGGTCATCCTCCGCCGCCGCTCCAGGTACTCGTCGATGCCGCGCGGCAGCATCCGCAGCGCCCGGTCGCCGAGCAGTGCGAAGGTGCGGTCGGTGGTGCGCTCGAGGAAGAACCGGTCGTGGGAGATGACGATCATCGAGCCGGGCCAGCCGTCGAGGAGGTCCTCCAGCTGGGTCAGGGTCTCGATGTCGAGGTCGTTGGTCGGCTCGTCGAGGAAGAGCACGTTGGGCTCGTCCATGAGCAGCCGCAGCAGCTGGAGCCGGCGCCGCTCACCGCCGGACAGGTCGCCGACGGGCGTCCACTGCTTCTCCTTGCCGAAGCCGAACTGCTCGCACAGCTGCCCGGCGGTCATCTCGCGGCCCTTGCCGAGGTCGACCCGGTCGCGGATCTGCTGCACGGCCTCCAGGACCCGCAGCTCGGCGGGGAGTTCGGTGACGTCCTGCGAGAGGTAGGCGAGCCGCACGGTCTTGCCGACCACGATCCGGCCGGCGGCGGGCTGGATGTCGCCCTCGGTGACGGCGGCGTCGGCGAGCGCCCGCAGCAGCGAGGTCTTGCCGGCGCCGTTGACGCCGACCAGGCCGACGCGGTCGCCCGGGCCGAGCTGCCAGGTGAGGTGCTGCAGCAGCGTCTTCGGGCCGGCGGTGACGGTCACGTCCTCCAGGTCGAACACCGTCTTGCCGAGCCGGGCGTTGGCGAACTTCATCAGCTCGCTGGTGTCACGGGGCTCCGGCACGTCCGCGATGAGCGCGTTGGCGGCCTCGATCCGGAAGCGCGGCTTCGAGGTGCGGGCGGGCGCGCCGCGGCGCAGCCAGGCCAGCTCCTTGCGGACCAGGTTCTGCCGCTTCGCCTCCTCGGTGGCGGCGATCCGCTCGCGCTCGGCACGGGCGAAGACGTAGTCGGAGTAGCCGCCCTCGTACTCGTAGACGGAGCCGCGCTGCACGTCCCACATGCGGGTGCAGACCTGGTCGAGGAACCAGCGGTCGTGGGTGACGCAGACGAGCGCGGAGCGCCGGCTCTGCAGGTGCCCGGCGAGCCAGGCGATGCCCTCGACGTCGAGGTGGTTGGTGGGCTCGTCGAGGACGATCAGGTCCTGGTCCTCGATGAGCAGCTTGGCGAGCGCGATGCGGCGCCGCTCGCCGCCGGACAGCGGGCCGATGACGGTGTCGAGGCCCTTCTCGAAGCCGGGCAGGTCGAGCCCGCCGAAGAGGCCGGTGAGCACGTCGCGGATCTTGGCGCTGCCGGCCCACTCGTGGTCGGCCATGACGCCGATGACCTCGTGCCGGATCGTCGCCGCCGGGTCGAGCGAGTCGTGCTGCGTGAGCACCCCGAGCCGCAGCCCGCCGCTGTGCGTGACGCGCCCGGAGTCGGCCTCCTCCAGCCGGGCGAGCATCCGGATGAGGGTGGTCTTGCCGTCGCCGTTGCGCCCGACGACACCGATCCGGTCCCCTTCGGAGACGCCGAGCGAGACCCCGTCGAGCAGCGCACGGGTGCCGTACACCTTGCTGACGGACTCGACATTGACCAGGTTGACGGCCATTTCACTCCTGTACCGGGGGATCGGACGAGGTCCAGGGTAGACGGCGGAACCGACGGAGCGACGCGGTCACTCTTGGTGAGGACATGATCGGGAACCGGCGGCCACCGTGGACGGCAGGCCACAGGATCCCGCCCCTGGGAGGAACCACGACCGCCGAGCCGGCGACCGGGCCGACCAGCGGGCCGGCTCCCGAAGGGCCGGTGCCTCCTCCCGAGGGCTGGACGGTGGACGACCCGGACACCCTGCCCACCCGACTCCGCGTCACGGGACCGCGACACCAAAAGCCCCACAAGTACGCGGCGGCCGGCATCCGGCACTTCTGGCTCGTGGAGACGGAGGGCGACGACCACCACCCGGTCGTCCGGGTCTACGAGCTCGACCCGGTCGACAAGGCCTACACCTGCAGCGGCACCCACCGCGACCGGCTGAAGCCGGGAGTCCCCTTCGACATCGCCATCGACATCGACATCGCCATCGACCTCACCGAGTTCGACGAGAGGTGACGTCGCCGGCCCCCCGGCCGCCCCAGCGTCCCGCGTGCTCCACCAGGAACCAGCCCGCCAGGGCCATGGCCACGGCGGCCGGGGCGGTCACCCGTACGGCTATCAGGGCGGCCGTGTGACCCTCCAGGAGGCCGCCGAGGCCGGTCATCGACAGGCCGAGGACCCCGAGGAGCGCCAGCGTGATGCCGAGCGCGGCGAGCGGGCCGCCCGCGGCGGTCGCCGGGCCCGGCGGAACCGGGTGCTCGAAGCGCCGGAACACGGCGACCAGCAGAGCGGTCACCAGCGCCGCCGCCGCGAGGCGCGGCGGGACCTGCGCCCACCACGCCGCCGTCGCCGGCTCCGGCAGCCGGACGCCGAGGGCGAGCAGCGCCCCGTACACGCCGAGCATCGCCGTCAGGTGCCACAGGAACGCCGTCATCGCGAGCCCGTTCGCGGCGACGACCCCGCGCCACACCCGCGCCCGGGCCGTGAGGCGGGCGCCCGGCCCCTTCAGGAGCTCGACCGCGCCCACCAGCCACAGGCCGTGGCAGAGCAGGGCCAGGGTCGGCGGGGCCATGTTGGAGACCTCCTCGCCGGGCATGCCGACCATGGACAGCGGGTACGGCCCGAACGCGACGAGCGCGGCGGCGCCGAGCAGACCGGCGCCCGCGAGCAGCGCCGGGCGGCGGATCATGCCGTCCGCGCGCAGGAAGCCGAGCTGGTGGACCGCCAGCCAGACGAGCGCGAAGTTCAGGAACTCCACGTACGGCACGCCCGCCGCGAAGCGCAGCACGTCCACCGCCACCGCGCCGGCCGCGAGGGCGGCGAAGGCGCCCCAGCCGTACCGCCCGTGGAGCCTCAGGAGCGGCGGCGTGAAGGCGACCATCGCGAGGTAGACGCCGATGAACCACAGCGGCTGGGTGACGAGCCGCAGCGCGACGCCGGTCAGTCCGCCGTCCGCGCCCAGCAGTTGCAGGACCAGCGCCAGCGCGCCCCACACGCCGATGAAGACCATCGTCGGCCGCAGCAGCCGCTGCAGCCGGGCGCGCAGGAACTCCGCGTACCGCGGCCGCGAGCGGTGGGCGAGGGCGTGCGAGAAGCCGCCGACGAAGAAGAAGACGGGCATCACCTGGAGCGCCCAGGTGAGGACCTGCAGCCCGGGCACGACCGCGAGCAGGTTGCCCACCTGCCCGCCGGGCGTCACGGCGGCCATCAGCCAGTGGCCGAGGACGACGACGGCGAGGGAGGCGACGCGGAGCAGGTCGACGTACCGGTCGCGGGTCACCGGGGTCGCGGCGGCGAGGTCACGCGCACTCATTCCCATGCGGCCACGGTCCCGTCCCGGCCCGACGCCCCGTCAGCGCTCGGATACTCAACTCGCGCGTGAGTACGAGCGACGCGAGCCCGACCCGCGCACCGGCCGCGCGGACCGCCCGTGCGGACCGCCCGTGCGAACCCAGCCGTACGCACCGGGCCCCGCGCACCGGCCCCGCGCGCGAACCGGCCGAGCGCAAACCCCCGCACGCGAACCCCCGCACGCGAACCGGCGGGCCCGGCGGCCCGTGTGAGGCCGCCGTGCGGGTCCGTCACGCGAACGGGCCTCGTGGGTGGGCGGATGGCGGGCCGGGGTGCGCCGCGTGGGCGACCTCGCGGCGCGGGCTGCCGGACGGGCGGGCCGGCGGTCCGTCATGTTCGTCTGCAGTCGCACCCCACGGGGTGACCCCCCACAAGGAGAGACCCATGCGCCGCACCACCCGCCTCGCCGCCGTCACCGCGGCAGGCGCCGCGCTCAGCGTGCTCGCCGCCGGACCCGCGTCCGCCGGCGACCCGACCGTCACCGATCCGCACGTCGTCGCCCACTTCGACTTCGCCGCCGGCCAGAACGCGGAGAACATCGCGCTCGAGCCCGACGGCTCCGCCGACATCACCTGGTCCTTCGCCCACCAGGTCGCCCGTGTCGCCAAGGACGGCACGACCACGGTCATCGCCGCCCTCCCGGACGTGCCGGGCGGGTCGACGCCCGTCGGCGGACCCGCCGCCACCGGCATCGCCCGCGCCAAGGACGGCACGCTGTACGTCAACTACATCACCGGCACCGACGAGACGGGCGTCTGGCGCATCGCGCCCGGTGGCGGCGAGCCGGAGCAGATCGGGTTCTTCCCCGCCGACGCCTTCCCCAACGGGCTCGCCCTCGACGAGGAGTGCGGCACCCTCTACGCCGCCGACTCCGGCAGCGGCGTGGTGTGGAGCCTGCCGGTGACCGGCGGAACGCCGACCGCCTGGGCGAGCGGCACCGCGCTCGAACCCACCCCGGAGACACCGTTCGGGGCCAACGGCATCAAGGTCCACGACGGTGCCGTCTGGGTGTCCAACACCGCCAGGGGCACGCTGCTGCGCATCCCGGTCGGCCCCGAGCCGGAGAAGGCGGCGGGCCCGATCGAGACCCGGGCGACCGGGCTCCCGTTCATCGACGACTTCACGTTCACCGGACACGGCGACACGGTCCTCGCCGCGCTCATCATGGACGACAAGGTGGAGCTCGTCCGCCCCGACGGCACCCACAAGACCGTGCTCACCAAGGCGGACGGCCTCGACGGCCCGACCTCCCTCGCGGTGCACGCCAAGAAGGTCTACGTGAACAGCGCCGCCCTCTTCACCGCGGTGAACCCGGACCCGAACCTGCTCCTGGCCAGGATCTCCAAGAACAAGCTGTAGACCGCGTCGGCAGGCGGGACTTTCGGCACACGCCCTAACCGAGCAGCGTCGCCCCGGCCGCCGGGGAGGTCGCCACGCGGGCCGTCCGGCAGGTGCCGGAGGCGACGAGCGCGGCGGCGACCGACTCGGCGGACTCGGCGTCCTTCACCAGGAACGCCGTGGTCGGGCCCGAGCCGGAGACCAGCGCGGCCAGCGCGCCCGCGTCCGTGCCGGCCGCCAGCGTCGCGGCCAGTGAGGGCCGCAGCGAGAGCGCGGCCGGCTGGAGGTCGTTGGCGAGGGCGCCCGCGAGCGCCGTGGCGTCGCCCGTGCGCAGGGCGTCGAGGAGCACCGGCGAGGCGACCGGCCCGGGCACGGTCATGCCCTCGTTGAGGCGGTCGAACTCGCCGTACACGGCCGGCGTCGACAGTCCGCCGTCGGCGACCGCGAACACCCAGTGGAAGGCACCGCCGACCGGCAGCTCCGTGA
The DNA here is from genome assembly GCF_004117935.1 of Streptomyces roseicoloratus. GTDB lineage: Bacteria > Actinomycetota > Actinomycetes > Streptomycetales > Streptomycetaceae > Streptomyces > Streptomyces roseicoloratus. The sequence continues at coordinate 48,532 of NZ_SDOY01000086.1, forward strand.
GTCGCTCGCCGCGGCCGACGCCGAGGGCGGCGCCGCCGACCAGGCTGAACGGCACGTCGCTGCCCAGCTCGGCGCAGATCTCCAGGAGTTCCTCGCGCGAGGAGTCCAGGCCCCACAGCGCGTCGCAGGCGAGCAGCGCGCCCGCGCCGTCGGCGCTGCCGCCGGCCATGCCGCCCGCGACGGGGATGTCCTTGGCGATGTGCAGGTGCACGTCGGGGGCGATGCCGTGCCGGGCGGCGAGCAGTTCGGCGGCCCGCGCGGCCAGGTTGGTGCGGTCGAGCGGCACCTTGTCGGCGTCGGGGCCCTCACAGGTGACCGTCAGCGCCGCGGCGGGCGTGGCGGTGACCTCGTCGTACAGGGAGACGGCGAGGAAGACGTTGGCCAGGTCGTGGAAGCCGTCGGGCCGGGCGCCGCCGACCGCGAGCTGGACGTTGACCTTGGCGGGGACCCGTACGGTCACGCCCGCGGCGGCACCGGCGGCGGCCTCCGTACCCGTACCCGTGCCCGTCCGCGGGTTCACGGCCTCGCTCACTGCCGGGCCTCCGGCTTGTTCTCGGCGATGCGGGCGAACTCCTCGACCGTCAGGGCCTCGCCGCGTGCCTGCGGCGAGATCCCGGCCGCGACCAGGGCCGCCTCGGCCGCGGCGGGCGAGCCCGCCCAGCCGGCGAGGGCCGCGCGCAGGGTCTTGCGGCGCTGGGCGAAGGCCGCGTCGACGACCGCGAAGACCTCGGCCTTCGTCGCCGTGGTCTTCGGCGGCTCGGCGCGCCGCACCAGGGACACCAGGCCGGAGTCGACGTTGGGCGCGGGCCAGAAGACGTTGCGGCCGATGGCGCCGGCCCGCTTGACCTCCGCGTACCAGTTGGCCTTCACGGAGGGGACTCCGTACACCTTGTTGCCCGGCTTCGCGGCGAGCCGGTCGGCGACCTCGGCCTGCACCATGACGAGGGTCCGCTCGATGGTCGGGAAGCGGTCGAGCATGTGCAGCAGCACCGGCACGGCGACGTTGTACGGCAGGTTGGCGACGAGCGCGGTCGGCGCCGGGCCCGGCAGCTCCTGGACGAGCATGGCGTCGGAGTGGACCAGCGCGAAGCGGTCCTTCCGCTCCGGCATGCGCGCGGCGATCGTCGACGGCAGGGCGGCGGCGAGGATGTCGTCGATCTCGACGGCCGTCACCCGGTCCGCGGCCTCCAGGAGCGCGAGGGTGAGGGAGCCGAGGCCGGGACCGACCTCCACGACCACGTCGTCGGGGCGCACGCCGGCCGTACGGACGATCCGCCGGACCGTGTTCGCGTCGATGACGAAGTTCTGGCCCTTCTGCTTGGTCGGGCGCACGCCGAGGGCGGCGGCCAGCTCGCGGATGTCGGCGGGGCCGAGGAGGGCGTCGGGACTGTCGGGTCCGGTGGTGGTGCTCACCGGTACAGCCTACGGGGCGCCCACGGGCCCGGCGGACGGCTCACCCGTGTCATCCGTACAGCCGCCGGCCGCAGTGCGGCCACGGGCTCGCGCCGCGCTGGACGTACAGCTTCTTCGCGCGGAAGGTCTGCTCGGCCGCGGGCGCGTTCTGGGCGACGCCGCTGCCGCCGAGGGAGCGCCAGGTGCCGGGGTCGAACTGGTAGAGCCCGCCGTAGGTGCCGGACGGGTCGACGGCGTTCGGCCGGCCGCCGGACTCGCAGGCGGCGAGCGCGCCCCAGTTCAGGCCGTCGGCGCCGGCGACGGAGGCGGGCAGCGGGCGGGTGCCGATCCGGACGCGCTGGGCGACGGGCTCCCGGACGGTCTCCTCGCGGACCCGGCGCGGCCGCTGCCGGACGCCGTTGACCGTCCGCAGCGTGTACGTGACCCGGCGCACGCCCGGCACGCCCTGCCGCTCGACGAGCTCGGTGCCCGCGAAGAGCCGCGCGTCGGTGGTCCGCTCGACGGCGAACGGCACGGGTTCCTCGCGGATCTCCTGGGTGCCGGTGATCCGCAGCACGGAGATCGTCTGGCCGTCGCGCGGGAAGGAGCCGAGCGGCACGGAGGTGGTGTCCTGGCCGGTGAGGGTGATCCCGGCCGCCTCGACGGCCTCGCGGACGGTGGCCGCGTTGGTGCGCACGGTCCGCTCGCGGCCGTCGGCGAGCAGGGTGACGGTCCGCTCGGTGCGGACGTCGAGGGCGAGGCCCTGCCGGGAGATGGGCGCCGAGCGGGAGACCGAGAGGTAGGCGCCCTCGGCGCGCACGCCGAGCTGGCGCAGGGCGCCGTCGACGGTGCGGGCGGTGGTCCACACCTGGCGGCGCCGGCCGTCGAGGGTGAGGGCGACGGGGCGTCCGTAGCGGACGACGACCTCCTCGCCGTCGGCCAGGGCGGCTCCGGGGGCGGGTGCGACGATGTCGCGCGGGCCGACCGCCAGGCCCTCGTCGGCGAGCAGCTCCTCGACGTCGTCGGCGAAGGTGTGCAGGGTGCGCGGCACGCCGTCGACCGATAGCCGGACGGCCTTGTCGTCGGCGACGAAGGCGGTGGTGCCGCCCGCGAGGAACGCCACGACCAGGGCCTGCGGAACGATCCGGCGCAGGCCCTCGGCGACGGGCGGGTTCGCCTTGCGGCGCCGGGCGGCCCGGCGGGCTCCGGATCGATGCGAAGTGCTCACGAGGCCGGGACCCTAGCCCCGCGCCCGGTCACTCTCCAAAACGACGCGACTACCTTGCGTAACCGTTATGGATCGGTGACCAGCGCGGCTCGGGCGGCGGCCGGTCCGGCGTTCGGAGCGCGGCGGCTCCGTGGCTCAGTAGTCGAAGGCGCGGGCGGTGTTGGTCGCGAGGGCCTCCGCCAGCTTCTCCTCCGTGATCCCGCGCACCGCGGCCATCGCCCGGACGGTCACCGGGATGAGGTACGGGGCGTTGGGGCGGCCGCGGAAGGGCGCGGGCGTGAGGAACGGGGCGTCGGTCTCGACGAGGACGAGCTCCAGCGGGGCGACGGCGAGGGCGTCGCGCAGCGGCTGGGCGTTCTTGAAGGTGACGTTGCCGGCGAAGGACATGTAGTAGCCCTTGGCCGCGCAGGTCCGGGCCATGTCGGCGTCGCCGGAGTAGCAGTGGAAGACGGTCCGCTCGGGCGCGCCCTCCTCGTCGAGGATCCGCAGCACGTCGGCGTGGGCCTCGCGGTCGTGGATGACCAGGGCCTTGCCGTGCCGCTTGGCGATCTCGATGTGGGCGCGGAAGGAACGCTCCTGCGCGGCCATGCCCTCGGGGCCGGTGCGGAAGTGGTCGAGGCCGGTCTCGCCGACGCCGAGGACGTGGGGCAGGGCGGCCAGCCGGTCGATCTCGGCGAGCGCGTCGTCGAGGGCGGCGTCGCCGCCCGCCTCGCGGGCGCCCTGGCGGGACCAGCCGTCGGGGTCGCCCAGGACGATCCTGGGGGCCTCGTTGGGGTGCAGGGCGACGGCCGCGTGCACGTTCTCGTGGGCGGCGGCGGTCTCGGCGGCCCACTGGGAGCCCTTGATGTCGCAGCCGACCTGGACGACCGTGGTGACGCCGACGGCGGCGGCCTTGACGAGGGCCTCCTCGACGGTGCCGGACTGCATGTCGAGGTGGGTGTGCGAGTCCGCGACCGGGACCGGCAGGGGCTCGGGCAGCGGCGGCGGGGCGTCCTTGGAACTCATGGCCCGATCGTACGAGGGCCATGAGTTCCGCCGCGAAGCGATACCGCGGTCCTACTTCCTGGAGCGGAAGGGGTGCAGCAGGTCGGAGAGGTGCCAGTGGTGCGGGACGGGCGGGGGCTCCTCGCCCGCGACGGGGATGTCCTCGGTCAGTTCCTGTCCGATGGGTCCGGCGATCGACACGGGCTTCGCCGACCGGGCCGCGTGGCTGTGGTGCTCGGTCGCCGCGATCGTGTCGAGCACCGAGGCGACCTGGCCCGCCCGCATGATCCGTACGACGTGACTGCCGCAGTTCATGCAGGTCGGCCGGGACAGCGGCGACGGGACGCGGACCCCGTCCGCCTTGTACACGACATAGGCGTGCCCACGCGCGTCCACGTGGTGCTCGATCTCGTAGGCCTGCTCCCAGCCGTAGCCGCATCTCATGCAGGCGAAGGCGTACGCCTCATGGGCGACGGGCGTTCCGGTGCCGGTGCCGGTGATCTCGCTCATTCCAGCTCCTCTCCACTGAGACCAGTGGACGCCTTTTCGGGCCGGAACGCATCAGCGCCGGAGAAACCATGGACGCCATTTGGCGTTTCCTTGCCCCGAAGGCCTTCGAGCGGGCCCGCCGCCGGGTTTCCGCTTTGCCTTCAAGATTAGTCCTTTACCGTACGTGGGGCCTACACGGAAACTACCGGTCCTTTCCCATGCCAGGACCCTCCGCGTTCTTTGCCGCCACGACGGCATCGAACACCTCGCGCTTGGGAACACCGGCCTCCGCGGCGACCGCCGCGATGGCTTCCTTCCGCCGCTCCCCCGCCTCCTCGCGCACCCGCACCCTGCGCACCAGCTCCGTCGCGTCGAGCTCGGCGGGTCCGGGCTCCGGGGCGCCCTCGACGACGACGGTGATCTCGCCGCGCACGCCCTCCTTCGCCCAGGCGGCGAGCTCGTCGAGCGCGCCGCGCCGGACCTCCTCGTACGTCTTGGTCAGCTCCCGGCACACGGCGGCCCGGCGGTCGGCGCCGAAGACCTCGGCCATCGCGGCGAGGGTGTCGTCGAGCCGGTGCGGGGCCTCGAAGTAGACGAGGGTGCGGCGCTCCTCGGCGACCTCGCGGAGCCGGGAGAGCCGCTCGCCGGCCTTCCGCGGCAGGAAGCCCTCGAAGCAGAAGCGGTCGACGGGCAGTCCGGACAGGGCGAGCGCGGTGAGCACCGCGGACGGGCCGGGCACGGCGGTGACCTTGATGTCGCGCTCGACGGCGGCGGCGACCAGGCGGTAGCCGGGGTCGGAGACGGACGGCATGCCCGCGTCGGTCACCAGCAGCACCCGCGCGCCGCCGGCCAGCGCCTCGACCAGCTCGGGCGTGCGGGCCGACTCGTTGCCCTCGAAGTAGGAGACCACCCGCCCCCGGGTGTGCACGCCGAGCGCGCGGGTGAGCCCGCGCAGCCTGCGGGTGTCCTCCGCGGCCACGACGTCCGCGTTCTCCAGTTCGGTGGCGAGCCTCGGCGGAGCGTCCGCGATGTCGCCGATGGGGGTGCCTGCGAGTACCAGCGTTCCTGTCACAAGGGTCATCCTCCCAGCCCGCCGGCGGTCCACCCAGCCCGGACAGGCGACGCGCACAGACGCGTTCCCTACGATGGCGCGGTGACCAGAACCGCACCCGAGGCCCTGGAGGGTCAGCACCCCATGGACCCCAGGGACGCCGAAGACCTCACGGCCGTCAAGGACGCGCGGGACGACCGGGACGACTGGGACCGCGCGGACCTCGCGGGACCGGCCGGGCCCGGGCGCACCGCGTGGCTGCGCAGGCTGCGGCGCTTCGGTTACCGCCCCGCCACCACGGGCTCCCTGGCCGTCGGGCTGCGCGAGCGGCTCGTGCCGCCGTACACCCGGCCCTCGCCGCGGCTGTGGTCGCTGCTCGGGATGTCCCCGAAGGCCGCCCACCGGGTGTGGCGGCTCGCCGCCTGGGGCGGGCCGCTGCTCGTCGCGCTGGTCGCGGGCCTGCTGCGGTTCTGGAAGCTGGACAAGCCGCACGCGGTGATATTCGACGAGACGTACTACGCCAAGGACTCCTGGGCGCTGATCAACCAGGGCTACGAGGGCGCCTGGCCGAAGGACATCGACAAGACGATCCTGTCCGACCCGGGCTCGGTCCTGGTGCCCACGGACCCGGGCTACGTGGTCCATCCGCCGGTCGGCAAGTGGATCATCGGTCTGGGCGAGAAGCTGATCGGCTTCGAGCCGCTGGGCTGGCGGTTCATGGTGGCGCTGCTGGGCACCCTGTCGGTGCTGATGCTGTGCCGGATCGGCCGGCGGCTGTTCCGCTCGACGTTCCTGGGCTGCCTGGCGGGCCTGCTGCTGGCGGTCGACGGCCTGCACTTCGTGATGAGCCGCACGGCGCTGCTCGACCAGGTCCTGATGTTCTTCGTGCTGGCCGCCTTCGGCTGTCTGGTCGTGGACCGGGACCGGGCACGGGCCCGGCTCGCCGGGGCGCTGCCCGTCGACGAGGAGGGCGTGCTGCGGCCGGACGCGGACGTCGCGGAGCGGTTCGGGCTCGGCTGGCGGCCGTGGCGGCTCGCGGCCGGCGTGATGCTGGGCCTGGCCGCCGGCACCAAGTGGAACGGCCTCTACATCATGGCCGCGTTCGGCCTGATGACGGTGCTGTGGGACGTCGCCGCCCGGCGTACGGCCGGTGCGATCCGCCCGTACGCGGCGGTGGCCCGCCGTGACCTGGTCCCGGCGTTCGTGTCGACGGTCCCGGTCGCCATCGCCACGTACCTCGCCTCCTGGTCGGGCTGGATCTTCACGGACAGGGGCTACTTCCGGAACTGGGCCGCCGAGCAGGACAAGCTGAACGGCGGCGGGGCCTGGAGCTGGCTGCCGGACTGGCTGCGCAGCCTGTGGCACTACGAGACCGAGGTCTACAAGTTCCACGTGGGCCTGAGCTCGCCGCACACCTACGAGTCCAACCCGTGGAGCTGGCTCGTCCTGGGCCGCCCGGTCTCCTACTTCTACGAGTCCCCCGCCCCCGGCACCGCGGGCTGCCCCGCCGACGCCAAGGAGAAGTGCGCCCAGGAGGTCCTGGCCATCGGCACCCCGCTGCTGTGGTGGGCGGCCTGCTTCGCGCTCCTCTACGTCCTGTGGCGCTGGGCCTTCCGCCGCGACTGGCGCGCGGGCGCCATCGCCTGCGCCTTCCTGGCCGGCTGGGCACCGTGGCTGCTCTACCAGGAACGCACCATTTTCCTTTTCTACGCGGTGGTGTTCGTCCCGTTCCTGTGCCTCGCGGTGGCGATGATGCTGGGGGCGATCGTGGGCCCGGCGGGTTCCTCGGAAAGGCGGCGCACCTTCGGGGCGGTGGCCGCGGGTGTGCTCGTTCTCCTCATCGTCTGGAATTTCATCTACTTCTGGCCGATCTACACGGGGCAGGCGATTCCGATGGACCAATGGCGCAACAGGATGTGGCTCGACACGTGGGTGTGACGGAAGGCGACACCGGGGCGCGGCGGGAAACAGACGCTCTGGTCGCTTTCCTGTAACGATCGCCGTCGGCTGTCACTCCTGTCGCTTAGGCTGCCTCGAGGCCACACCTGGGGGAGGGAGGCGCAGCCATGCGCAGTGGTGCGAAGGTCGCGATCGTGGGCGGGGCGTTCGTCGTCGTCGCGAGCGGGGTCGGTTACGGGGGATACAACCTCTGGAGCGGGATCACCGGCGGTTCCGGCGGCGCGGTGGGCACGTCGGGCAGCGAGAGCAGGAAGACCGGCCCGGTCACCTCGGAGGAGGTGACGTCGACCGCGAAGGACTTCCTGGCGGCCTGGGCCACGGGCGAGTCGGACCGGGCGGCGCAACTGACCAACAACCCGGTCGAGGCCGGTCCCGCGCTGCTCGGCTTCCGCGAGGAGGCCAAGGTCTCCGCCGTGACCATCACCCCGGGCGCGCCGACCGGGTCGGGCTCGGTGCCGTTCACGGTGAAGGCGACCGTCACCCACGACGGCGTCTCCAAGCCGTGGACGTACGCCTCCGAGCTGACCGTGGTACGCGGCCTCACCACCGGCCGACCACTGGTCGACTGGGAGCCGGCCGTGCTGCACCCGAAGCTGACGACGAAGACGGCGACGCTCCGCACGGGCGGCGCGAAGACCGGCGAGATCCAGGCCGTGGACCGCAAGGGCCGGGTCCTGACCGCCGAGAAGTACCCGTCGCTCGGCCCGGTCCTGGCCCAGCTGCGCGACCGGTACGGCTCGACGACGGGCGGCAAGCCGGGCGTCGAGGTCTACGTCGACTCGGGCGAACAGGGCGTCCCCGACACCACCCTGCTGACCCTCGCCAAGGGCGAGCCCGGCAGGCTGCAGACGACGATCGACGCGGACGTGCAGGCGGCGGCCGAGAAGGCGGTGGCCCGCTACGGGACGGCGTCGGTGGTGGCGATCCAGCCGTCGACGGGCGCGGTGCGGGCGGTGGCGAACAGCCCGGCGAACGGGTTCAACACGGCCTTCCAGGGCAAGAAGATGCCCGGCTCGACGATGAAGATCGTCACGGCGGCGCTGCTCCTCGAGAAGGGCCTGGTGAAGGCGGACGCCGTCACGGACTGCCCGTCCGAGGCGATGTACAACGGGCGGACGATCCGCAACCTCGACGACTTCTCCCTGCAGGGCAAGACCTTCGGATACGCCTTCGCCATGTCCTGCAACACGGCCTTCATCAAGAAGATCGACGACGTGGAGGACATCGAGGGCGACGACTTCGGACTCGCGCGGGAGGCGCGGGAGGTCTTCGGTATCGGCCTGGACTGGAAGACCGGCATCGTGTCGGAGGACGGCAGCGTCCCGGAGGCTTCGGGAGCCGCGGCGGCCGAGCAGTACATAGGCCAGGGCACCGTCACGATGAACCCGCTGAACGTCGCGTCGATCACGGCGACCGCGAAGGCGGGCGAGTTCAAGCAGCCGTATCTGGTGGCGGCGGACGTCGACAACCGCGCGTTCGCGGAGGCCGAGCGGAAACTGCCGGCGCAGGTGGCGAAGCAGCTGCGCGAGATGATGCGGACGACGGCGACGGCGCGCTACGGCACGGCCACGGACGCCATGGCGTCCGTGGGCGGGGACAAGGGCGCGAAGACCGGCTCGGCGGAGGTCGACGGCCAGGGCGTGTCGGACTCCTGGTTCACGGGCTTCTCCGACGACCTCGCGGCAGCGGCCTTCGTCCAGGGCGCGGGCCACGGGGCGACGGCGGCGGGCCCGGTGGTGGCGCAGGTCCTGAGGGCGGGCTGACGGCTCGACGTGCGGCGGTGTGCGGCGACGTAGTCGCGGGAGTAGTCGCGGGAGCGACGCCGGTAACTGTTCGGAAGCGGCGCCGTAGGCCGCGGAAGCCGACACCGTCAGCTCCTCGGGACGCGGCGCGGTAGGCCCGGGAGGTGACGTCGAGCCCCCGGCCGCGGCACGGTAGGCCCGGGAGGTGACGTCGAGCCGTCCCCGGGCCGCGGCGCGGTAGGCCTGGGACGTGACGTCGAGCCGGCCCCCGGCCGCGGCGCGGTAGGCCTGGGACGTGACGCCAAGCCGGCCCCCGGCCGCGGCGCCGTCAGCACGCTTGAACGCGGCGCCGTAGGTCCCGGGAGGTGACACCCGGGGTTCCCCGGGCCCCCGCCCGCGCTCCCTCGCGTGCCCTGTACACGTACCGCTAGCGTGCGGGGTCATGACCACGTCACCCGCTGATGCCGCTTCCCGTTCCGCCACGACAGCCGGGGCCCCGCGCGGCCCCCTCGCGCCGGGCCCGGAGCCGCGTGCCGCCCGCGCGGGCGGCACGCCGGCGGGCCCCGACGGACGTGCGGCGTGACGCCGCTGGTCGCGGCGGCGGTGCTGCTCGCCGCGGTGACGCACGCGAGCTGGAACGCGATCGCGGCGGGCATCCTCGACCAGCTGCTGTCCTTCACCCTGATAGCCGGCGGCGGCGCCCTCATCGGCGCCGTCGGCGCGTGCCTCACCCCGCTGCCGGAGGCCGGGGCGTGGCCGTACCTGATCGCCTCGGCCGTCCTCCATGTCGCCTACTACGCGCTCCTGATGAAGTCCTTCGAGCTCGGCGACTTCGGGCAGATGTACCCGATCGCGCGCGGCACGGCGCCGCTGGTCGTGACGCTGCTCGCCGCGGTGTTCGTCGGCGAGGTCCCCGGCGGCGGGCAGCTCGCGGGCGTCGCGGTCGCCAGCGCGGGCCTCACCGGCCTGGCCCTGTGGGGCATTCGCGGCAAGGGCGCGCGCCCGCACTGGCCGGCGCTGCTGGCCGCCGGGGCGACCGGGCTGTCGATCGCCGCGTACACGGTGGTCGACGGTGTCGGCGTCCGCGCCTCCGGCACGCCGCTGGGCTACATCGCCTGGCTGATGCTGCTGGAAGGGCTGGTCATCCCGGCGTACGCGCTCCACCGCCGCCGCGGCCGGCTGGCCGCCGAACTCCGCCCGTACGCCGTCCGCGGCCTGCTCGGCGCGGCCCTGTCCGTCGCCGCCTACGCCCTGGTCCTGTGGGCCCAGACCCAGGCGCCGCTGGCGCCGATCGCGGCGCTGCGCGAGTCCTCGATCATCGTGGGCGCCGCGATCGGCGCCCTCCTCTTCAAGGAACGCTTCGGCGGGCCCCGGGTCGCGGCGGCGGGCCTGATGGTGGTGGGCATCGGGCTGATGCTGTACGCGAGCTGACGGGGGCCGGAAGCCCCCTGCCCGTACCTCCCCCTTCCCTTGCCTATCGTTTTTCGATAGATTCCTATCGTGAATCGAGTGGAGGAGTGGTGTCGATGGGCAACATGACGGTGCTGGCCCTGCGGGGCGTGCTCGTGGCCCTGCTGGGAGGTTCGGTGTTCGTGCAGGCGGTGATGGTGCCGCTGCTGGCCGCCGACCTCGACGGCCTCGAAGGCGATCTCGCCCACCTCAGGACGCCGCTCCTGGCGGTCGTCCTGCTGGGAGTCGTGAGCGCCCAGGTCGTCCTGGTGTGCGTGTGGCGGCTCGTGACGATGGTGCGGCGCGGGACGGTCTTCTCGACCAGGGCCTTCCGGTACGTGCACATCGTGATCGGCGCGCTCGTGGCCGCGGCCCTGCTGGTGTTCGCGCTCGGAGTGATCCTGGCACCGGGCGAGGCCGTCGCGCCGGGCGTGGTCCTGCTGATCGGCGGCGTGGGCGTGGCGGTCCTGGGGGTCGCGCTCATCGTGCTGGTGCTGCGGATGCTGCTGGCGCAGGCGGTCGACCGCGACGTCGAGGCGACGCGGATGCGGGCCGAGCTCGACGAGGTGATCTGATGCCGATCGTCGTCGACATCGACGTGATGCTCGCCCGGCGCAAGATGTCCGTGGGCGAGCTCGCGGAACGCGTCGGCATCACCCCGGCGAACCTGGCGGTCCTCAAGAACGGCCGCGCGAAGGCGGTGCGCTTCACCACCCTCGAAGCCCTCTGCGAGGCCCTGGCGTGCCAGCCGGGCGACCTGCTCCGCTGGCAGGCGGAGGAGGTCTGACCCGCCGTGCGGTGGGTGCCCCGACGGCGCCTGGCCAGGCGTGGCCGTGCGGTCTCGGTCAGGGGTGCATACGGTGGGGCACGAGGGCCTTTCTGGTCGCCGGTGCAGATGTCGCCATCCACACCGAACCCGGAAGGCCCTCACCCGTTCAAGGTCCCTCAGCCGAGACCTGCATCACCCGTCCGCAACCTCCCGGGACAGAACACCTGGGCGACACCTAGGCGGCCAGCGACGCCCGCACCGCGCGTATCAGGGCCTGGGCGCGCGGGTCCGCCGTGACCGTCTTGCGCATGCCGTTCGTGACGTAGCCGAAGGAGACGCCCGAGTCCGGATCGGCGAAGCCGAGGGAGCCGCCGCGGCCCGGGTGGCCGAAGGACGTGGGGCCGAGCAGCGGGGACGCCGGGCCGTGCAGCATGTGGCCGAGGCCGAAGCGGGTGCCGACCACGAGGACCCGGTCGGGACCCGCGGACTCCTCGGTGCGCGCCAGGGCGAGGGTCGCGGGGGCGAAGAGGCGGGGGCCGCCGTCGACGGGGCCCAGGGTCGAGGCGTAGAAGCGGGCGAGGGCGCGCGCGGTGGCGACACCGGCGGAGCCGGGGAGCTCGGCGGCGCGGTACACCGGGTCGTTCTCGTCCGGCTTGGGCTCGATCACGCCGAACGCCCGGCGGGTCAGCGACTCCGGGTCCTGGTAGGCGGCGACGACCGCCGGCTTGGGGCGGAGCCGGAGCGCCGGGCTGTCCGGCGGTTCGATCTCCTCGACCGGGCCGAGCCTCCCCACCCGGTGCGCCTCGTCCTCCGGCAGGCCTATCCACAGGTCCAGGCCCAGCGGGCGGGCGACCTCCTCGGCGACCCAGCGGCCGATGGTGCGGCCGGTGACCCGGTGGACCAGGCCGGACAGCAGCCAGCTGAAGGTGTGGGCGTGGTAACCGTGGGCGGTGCCCGGCTCCCAGGCGGGGGCCTGGGCGGCGATCGCCTGCGTGGCGGTGTCCAGGTCGACCGCCTCGGCGAGGCTCAGCGGACGGTCGAGGACCGGCACGCCCGCCCGGTGCGCGAGCAGCTGCCGTACGGTCACGCGTTCCTTGCCCGCCGCCTTGAACTCCGGCCAGTACGTGGCGACCGGCGCGTCCAGGTCGAGCCGGCCGCGCTGGTGCAGGAGCAGGGGGACGGCCGCGGCGACGCCCTTCGTGGCCGAGCGGACGACCTGCGCGGTGTCCACCGCCCACGGGGCGTCCCCGTCCACGTCGCGCGTGCCCGCCCACAGGTCCACGACCTTGGTGCCGTCCCGGTAGACGGCGACCGCAGCGCCGCGCTCCCCGCGCTGCTCGAAGTTGCGCAGGAACGCGTCCCTGACCGGCTCGAATCCCGCCGCCACCGTGCCCCGGACGTCCACCTGAACCCACGCTTCCTCTCGTACGACCGAACTGCTCCCATGGTGCAACGTGGGACCGACATCCCCGATTCCGGGGGCCGCGGTCAGGGGCCCGGGGACCGTGGGGGTCGGGTCGGGACCCTCAGGGTCTCCCGTCGTCAGGCGACCGAGCTCGGCACGAAGCCGTACGGCAGTTCCAGGCGGTGCCGGGCCATGAGCTCCTCGTCGGCCAGGATGTCGGCGGTCCGCCCGTCGGCGGCGATCACGCCCTCGCTGAGGATGACCGAGCGCGGGCAGAGCTCCAGGGCGTACGGCAGGTCGTGGGTGACCATGAGGACGGTGACGTCCAGGGAGCGCAGGATGTCGGCGAGCTCGCGCCGGGAGGCCGGGTCGAGGTTGGAGGACGGCTCGTCGAGGACGAGGATCTCCGGTTCCATGGCGAGCACGGTCGCCACGGCCACCCGCCGCCGCTGCCCGAAGGACAGGTGGTGCGGCGGCCGGTCGGCGAACTCCTCCATGCCGACCCGGGCGAGCGCCTTGCGGACCACGGTCTCCAGCTCGGCGCCCCGGACACCGGCCGCCGCCGGGCCGAAGGCCACGTCCTCGCGGACGGTCGGCATGAACAGCTGGTCGTCCGGGTCCTGGAAGACGATGCCGACCCGGCGCCTGATCTCGGCGAGGTGCTTCCTGCCGACCGGCAGGCCGGCGACGGTGACGCCGCCCGCACCGCCGGTCAGGATGCCGTTGAGGTGGAGCACCAGGGTGGTCTTGCCGGCGCCGTTGGGACCGAGCAGCGCGACGCGCTCGCCGCGCCCGACGGCCAGGTTCACGCCGAAGAGTGCCTGGTGGCCGTCGGGGTACGCGTACGCGAGGCCGCGTACGTCCAGCGAGGGGGGCTCGGCGGAAGGCTGGTGCTCGGTCACAGGGTCCATCCCAGGAGGCAGATGAGGAGGGCGGCCGCGGGCAGGGCGGCGGCCCTGCGCCATTGGGCCGCGGTCGCGGTCACCTCGTCGATGACCGGCATCGAGCCGGTGTAGCCGCGGCTGACCATGGCCAGGTGCACCCGCTCGCCGCGCTCGTACGAGCGGATGAAGAGGGCTCCGGCGGTCTTCGCGAGGACGCCCCAGTGCCGTACGCCCCTCGCCTCGAAGCCGCGCGAGCGGCGGGCGATCGACATGCGCCGCATCTCGTCCGTGATCACGTCGCCGTAGCGGATCATGAAGGAGGCGATCTGGACGAGCAGCGGCGGCAGCTTGAGCCGCTGGAGGCCGAGGAGCAGTTCGCGCAGTTCGGTGGTGGCGGCGAGCAGCACGGACGCGGCGACGCCGAGAGTGCCCTTGGCGAGGACGTTCCACGCGCCCCACAGGCCCGGGACGGAGAGCGACACGCCGAGGACGGTCGTCTGCTCGCCGGGCACCACGAAGGGCATGAGCAGCGCGAAGGCGACGAACGGGATCTCGATGAGCAGCCGCTTCAGCAGGAAGCCGGCCGGGACGCGGGCCCGCACGGCGACGGCGCCGAGCAGGACCGCGTAGAGGGCGAAGGCCCACATCGCCTCGCGGGGCGTGGCGGCGACCACGACGACGAAGGCGAGGACGGCGGCGAGTTTGGTGTGCGGGGGCAGGGCGTGGACCGGCGAGTGCCCCTGCCGGTAGAGCTTGTGCGCGTGCCCCGCTCCCATGTCAGACCTGCGCGCCGGTCGCGTGGCGCCGCCGCACGGCCCAGAAGGCGCCGGTGCCGACGGCGAGGGTCGCGCCCACGCCGATCACGCCGGCCAGGCCGCCGGAGAGGCGGGCGTCGTCGACGTCCTTGACGCCGTAGTCGGCGAGCGGGGAGTCGGCGGCGGCGTGCGGGCGGACCTTCGCGTCGATGCCCTTGTCGGCGGCGACCTTCTCCAGGCCGTCGGGGCTGGCCGAGGCGTAGAAGGAGACGAAGCCGGCCAGGACCAGCGCGGTGACGACACCGCCGGTCCACAGCTTCTTCGGGGAGCGGGCGGGGGCGTCGCCGGCGCCGGGCCCGGCGGCGGGCGCCGCGTCGACGAGCTCGCCGTCCACGCGCAGCTTGAGCGGCGCGGTCAGGCCGCGGGCGCCGTACACCAGGTCGGACCGGACGGCGACGACCGCGCCGACGGTGAGCATGGTGATGGCGGCCTCGCCGATGCCGATGAGTGTGTGGACGCCGGCCATGGCGGCGAGGACCTTGCCGATCGGCACGTCGGTGGTGCCGCCGATCGCGTAGACCGCGGTGAAGGCGACGGCGGCGGCCGGTACGGAGACCAGCGCGGCGGCGAAGGAGGCCACGGTCACCGAGCGGCGCGTGCGCGGCAGCACGAGGACGAGGCCGCGGAAGAGCGCGTAGGCGACGAGGACGGTCACCACGCCCATGACGGTGATGTTCACGCCGAGCGCGGTCAGACCGCCGTCGGCGAAGAGGATGCCCTGCATGAGCAGGACGACGGCTATGCAGAGCACGCCGGTGTACGGCCCGACGAGGATCGCCGCGAGCGCGCCGCCCAGGAGGTGTCCGCTGGTGCCGGCCGCGACGGGGAAGTTGAGCATCTGCACGGCGAAGATGAAAGCGGCGACGAGACCGGCCAGCGGCGCGGTCCGCTCGTCGAGCTCCTTGCGGGCTCCGCGCAGGCTGACGGCGACGGCGCCGGCGGCGACGACACCGGCGGCGGCCGATACGGGAGCGTTGATGAATCCGTCAGGTACATGCACGCCCGCATGATACGGCGCTCCTGCGAACCGTTTGCAAGAGCGCTCAGGGGTCAGGAGGGGGACGAGAAGCCCTCGTCCGCCCGGGCGCACGCCTGGAAATAGTGGGACATTAGGGACTAACAGCGCGAATGAGTGTGACGCGTCCGAGTGTGAGGAGCCGTCCGATGCCCCACGCCGCCGGTGACCATGACGTACGCGCGGTCCGCGCGGACCGTACGGACCGTGCGGACCGTGCGGTCGAGGACCACGCCAGAGGCCGGATCATCAGCGATGCCCCGCTCTCGCGCCCGGTACCGGTGGCCCTCCGCTTCGACCCCGGCGCCGAACCCGCGACCGTCCGCTTCGTCTTCCCCGGCAACATCGAGTGGTCGTTCCCACGCACCCTCCTGGAGACCGGGCTGCGCGCGCCCGCGCGGCGCGGCGACATCGGCGTGTGGCCGTGCGGCCGGGTGCAGACGGTGGTGGAGTTCCACACGGACGACGGGGTCGCGGTCGTCCAGTTCGACACCACCGCCCTGCTGCGCTTCCTCCGGCACACGTACGCCGTCGGCGCGCCGATGTCGGCACGCTGACGGCGTACGCGCCGCGTCGGCTCCCCGTCCCCACGGGTTCCGGCGCGGTCCGGGGCCCGCCACCCGCTCAAGCGGCGGCCCCGGAGTCTCACGAGGCGGGCGTCCGACCGGAACGGAACACCCGGCCGGAACGGGGCGCCCGGCCGGAACGGGACGCCCGGCCGGACGCCGACCGGCCGGATCTGCCTGACCGGCCCGGTCGGCGCGGGTCAGACGGAGACCAGCTCGCGGTCCTCGTCCTTGCCCCCGTCCCGGCCCTTGCCGTCGCCCTTGCCGGCGGCTCCGTCCCGCGCGGTGACCAGGCCCTCGCCCTCGACGTCCA
This sequence comes from Streptomyces roseicoloratus, assembly GCF_004117935.1. GTDB lineage: Bacteria > Actinomycetota > Actinomycetes > Streptomycetales > Streptomycetaceae > Streptomyces > Streptomyces roseicoloratus. The sequence goes on from NZ_SDOY01000086.1 coordinate 64,593, forward strand.
CGTTGGGCAGGACGCGGCCGAGCCACTTCGGCAGCCACCAGGCCTTGTGGCCGAGCAGGGCCAGCACGGCCGGGACGATCGCCATGCGGACGACGAACGCGTCGAAGAGGACGGCGACGGCCAGACCGAAGCCGATCATCTTCACCATCTGCTCGCTGGAGCCGATGAAGCCGGCGAAGACCGCGATCATGATCACCGCGGCGGCGGTGACGACCCGGGCGCCGTGGCGGAAGCCCGTGACGATCGCCTCGCCGGGGCGCGCGCCGTGAACGTACGCCTCGCGCATCCGGGTGACCAGGAAGACCTCGTAGTCCATCGCGAGGCCGAAGACGACGCCCACCATGAAGATCGGCATCATCGACATGATCGGGCCGGTCTGCTCGACCCCGAACAGGCTGCCGAGCCAGCCCCACTGGAAGACCGCGACGACCGCGCCGAGGGCGGCGACCACGGAGAGCAGGAAGCCGAGGGCCGCCTTGAGCGGGACCAGGACCGAGCGGAAGACCACCATGAGGAGGAGGAAGGCGAGGCCGACGACCAGCGCCAGGTAGGGCAGCAGCGCGTCGTTCATCTTCTGCGAGAAGTCGATGTTCATCGCGGTGGCGCCGGTGACCAGGACGTCGTCGCCGGTCGCGCCGCGGATGCCGTGGACGAGCTCCTCGGTCTCCACGGAGGACGGGCGGTCCTTCGGGATCACGGTGATCATCGCGGCGTCGCCGGCCTTGTTCGGGGTCGGCGGGGTGACGGCGGCCCAGCCCTCCAGGCCCTTGATCGTGGAGACGGTCCTGTCGGCAGCGGCCTTGTCGCCGTCGACGACCACGAGCAGCGGGCCGTTGAAACCGGGGCCGAAGCCGTCGGACAGCAGGTCGTAGGCGCGGCGCTCGGTGGCGGAGACCGGCTTCGCGCCGTCGTCCGGGAGGCCCATCTCGAGGGACGCGGCCGGTACGGCGACGGCGCCGAGGCCGAGGACGCCGACGAGGAGGACCATCACGGGGCGGCGGATGACGAACCGGGCCCAGCGGGTGCCGGCGTTGGGCTTGCCGTCCGTGTCCTTCTGCGGGCCCTTGCGCTCCTTGCGGGCCACGACCTTGTTGCCGGCGAAGCCGAGCAGGGCGGGGATGAGGGTGAGCGCGATCAGTACGGCGATGACGACCGTGCCGGCGGCGGCGAAGCCCATCTTCGTCAGCATCGGGATGTTGACGACGGCCAGGCCGACGAGCGCGATGACGACGGTGAGGCCGGCGAAGACCACGGCGGAGCCTGCGGTGCCGACCGCGCGGCCGGCGGCTTCCTCCTGCTCACGGCCCTCGGCGAGCTCCGCGCGGTAGCGGGAGACGATGAAGAGGGCGTAGTCGATGCCGACCGCGAGGCCGATCATCATCGCGAGGGTGGAGGTGGTGGTGCCGAGGTCGAGGACACTGGCGAGGGCGGTGATCGTGGAGATGCCGATGCCGACGCCGATGATCGCGGTGAGCAGCGGCAGTCCGGCGGCGACCAGCGAGCCGAAGGTGATGACGAGCACGAAGCCCGCGATGACCACGCCGATGATCTCGCCCGCGCCCTGCTCCGGCATGCTCTGCAGGGCGTCGCCGCCGATCTCGACGGTCAGGCCCTGGCCCTGCGCGTCGCGACCGGTCTTCTTGAGCGCGTCACGGGTCTCGTCGGTCAGCTCCATCGCGTTGACCTTGTACGCGACGGAGACGTAGGCGGTCGAGCCGTCGCGGGAGACCGCCTGCCCGGCGTACGGGTCGGTGACGCGGGCGATCTGGCCGGAGCCGGACTTCAGCTGGGCGACGGTCTTCTCGACCTTGGCCTTGTTGGCGGGGTCCTGCATGCTCTGGCCGGCCGGGGCCTTGAAGACCACGCGGGCGGTGGCGCCGTCGGCGCTGCCGCCGGGGAAGCGCTGTTCGAGCAGGTCGAAGGCGCGCTGGGCCTCGGTGCCGGGAATGGAGAACGAGCTGGAGGTCGCGGCGGGCGCGGTGGCGGCGCCGACTCCGGCGAGCGCGAGGAGCGCCACCCACAGCAGGGCGACGAGCCGTCGGCGCCGGAAGGCGGAACGGCCGAGCTTGTAGAGGAACGTGGCCACGGGGGCGTACTCCCGGTGTTGAGTGGGACAGGACATGGGGAGCCGGCCCGACGGCGTGAGCGGTGCGACGTCAGGTGGTGCGGGAAGTGCGGGAGGTGCGGGACCGCGGGGCGCGGTGGGTCAGGCGCCGAGTGAGGGGAGCACGACGGCGTCGAGATAGCTGCTGAGGAACTCGTGGTCCACCGGCTGATCGTCGATCAGCGGGCGGGCGACGAACGCTCCGATCAGCATGTGCGGGACGAGTGTCAGCGCCGGGTTTCCGGCGTCGACCTCGCCCCGCCGCACTGCTCGTTCCAGCACCTCGCCGAGGCCGGTCATCTCGGGTTCGATGAGCAGCTCGCGCAGCGCCTGGAGCAGTTCGGGGTTGTCGTGGACGGCATGGGCCAGACCCCGCATCAGCGCGGAGTCCTTCTCCATCTGGCAGTCGTCGGTCCGCTCCAGCATCGCCCGGAAGTCGCCGCGCAGGCTGCCGGTGTCGATCTCGGCGAGCGAGACCGGCTTGTTGTGGCGCAGCGCCTTGGCGACGAGTTCCGGCTTGCTCCCCCACTGGCGGTAGAGGGTGGCCTTGCTGGACCGGGTGCGGGCGGCGACGGCGTCCATGGTGAGGGCGTCGTAACCGACCTCGCGGAGGAGTTCGAGCACGGCCTCGTACAGCTCGGCCTCCCGCTCCGGGGTGAGCCTGCTGCGCGCCATGCCTGACCTCCGTACCGAACGAAACGGTTTCGTACACCACGACCATACCCCCGCCCTCAACGAAACGAAACCGTTTCGTACGTGTCCTGGACCACAATCCCACCCCCTCTCCACCCCTTCTGTACTGACGTACGAGTTGCCTCACCCCCTTCGCGCGGAAAGCATGAGGAGGTGAGTGACGACGTCGCGTATCTCCGCTTCCCGCACCTCCACGGCGAACTGCTGTGCTTCGCCGCCGAGGACGACCTGTGGGTCGCCCCTCTCGCGCCCGAGGGCGACCGGCCCGGCCGCGCCTGGCGGATCACCGCCGACCGGACCCGGGTCGGACATCCGCGCTTCTCCCCGGACGGACGGCACATCGCCTACACGAGCTGGCGCAGCCTCGACCCGGAGATCCACCTCGCGCCCGTGGACGGCGGGCCGTCCCGGCGGCTCACCTACTGGGGCTCCACGGACACCCGGGTCTGCGGCTGGTCCCCGCCCGACAACGACGGCCGGTCCGACATCCTCGCCGTCTCCTCCCACGGCCAGCCCTTCTCCTACTTCTCCTGGGCCTACACCGTGCCCACCGACGGCTCGCCCGGCGGCCGGATGCCCTGGGGCCCGGTCTCCCACATCGCCGTCGCCGACCTCGACGAGGACACGGGCGAGGCCCGGATCTCCCCGCACGACAGCTCCGGCGCGCACCGGCGCACCCTGCTCCTCACCGGCACCCCGCCGCACGAGCCCGCCTCCTGGAAGCGCTACCGCGGCGGCGCCATGGGCCGCCTCTGGCTGCACGGCGAACAGCTGCTCCCCGACATCGGCGGCCACCTGGACGCGCCCATGTTCGTCGCGGCCCCCGCCGGCGAGGGCGGCGGGTGCCGGATCGCGTTCCTCTCCGACCACGAGGGCATCGGCAACCTCTACTCCTGTCTCCCCGACGGCACCGACCTGCGCCGCCACACCGACCACGACGAGTTCTACGCCCGCAACGCCTCCAGCGACGGGCGCCGGGTGGTCTACCAGTGCGCGGGCGAGCTGTGGATCGTCGACGAACTGACCGCCGACTCCCGGCCCCGCCGCCTCGACGTCCGCCTCGGCGGCCCGCGCACCGGCCGGCGCCCCTACCAGGTGCCCGCCGCCCACCACGTGGACGCCCTGTCCGTCGACGAGACCGGCCGGGCCAGCGCCGTGACCGTGCGCGGCAGCCTCTACTGGCTCACCCACCGCGACGGCCCCGCCCGCACCATCATCGACACCCCCGGCGTCCGCGTCCGGCTGCCCGAGATGCTCGGCAGCGGCGGCCAGGTCGCCTACGTCACCGACGCCGACGGCGAGGACGCCGTCGAGATCGCCTATCTGCCCCGGGCCACCGGCGACCGCGAACCGCGCCGGCTCGCCTCCGGTGAACTCGGCCGGGTCGAGGAACTGGTCTCCGACCCGGACGGCGAACGCCTCGCCATCGCCTCCAGTGACGGCCGGCTCCTCCTGATCGACGTCACCGAGGAGTCGAACGGAGAGGTCACCGAACTCATCCGCTCCGTCAACGGCCCCGTCCGCGACCTCGCCTTCTCCCCCGACGGCAGCTGGCTCACCTGGTCCCACCCGGGCATCGGCCGCTCACTGCGCTCCATCAAGATGGCCCGCATCTCCGGCCCCGGTGCCCGCGTCGTCGTGGACGTCACCAACGGCCGCTTCGAGGACGAGAACCCGGTCTTCACCCGCGACGGCCGCTATCTCGCCTTCCTCTCCTGGCGGGGCTTCGACCCCGTCTACGACGTGCACACCGGCGACCTCTCCTTCCCGCTGGGCTGCCGCCCCTATCTCGTACCGCTCTCCTCCGCGACCCCCTCTCCCTTCGCCCTGCTCCCCGACGGACGGCCCGCCGCCGGCGGCCTGGACCCCGCCGACGAGGAGGCGGGCGCCGGGGACGGCACGGTCACCGTCGAGACCGAGGGGCTTCCCGACCGGGTCACGCCCTTCCCCGTGACCGCTTCCAAGTACTCCTCCCTCCACCCGGTCGCCGGCGGCGGACTCGTGTGGCTGCGCTGGCCGATCTCCGGCGCCCTCGGCGAGACCTTCGCCAACCCCAACGACCCCTCCCCCCGCCCCACGCTGGAGCACTACAACATCACCAAGGGCCGCAAGACCGAACTCGTCGACCACCTCGACTCGTTCGCCGTCAGCGGCGACGGCACCCGGCTCGTCGTGGTCGACGAGGGCGACCTGCGGGCCGTCCCCGCCACCGAGTCCGGCGACGGCGACTCCACCGTCTACCTCGACCTGCGGCGGATCGTGCACGAGGTCGACCCGGCCGCCGAGTGGCGGCAGGCCTTCGACGAGGCCGGGCGGATCGTCCGCGCCTACTTCTGGGAGCCGGACATGGGCGGCCTCGACTGGGCGGCCGTCCTCGACCAGTACCGCCCGCTCGTCGAACGGGTCGCCTCCCCCGACGAGTTCGCCGACCTGCTGCGCGAGGTCATGGGCGAGCTCGGCACCTCCCACGCGTACGTCACGCCCGCCCGGCGCAACGAGGGACCGCCGCACTACCAGCGCCCCCAGGGCCTGCTCGGCACCAACTTCGTGCCCCGCGAAGGCGGCTGGCAGGTCAAGCGGATCCTGCCCGGCGACTCCTCCGACTCCAAGGCACGCTCGCCGCTCGCCGGCACCGGCATCCGCGAAGGCGCCGTCCTCACCCATGTCGACGGCCGACCCGTCGACCCCGTCGCCGGCCCCTATCCCCTCCTCTCCGGGACCGGTGGCACCACCGTCGAACTCACCTTCACCCCCACCGAGGGCGAAGGCCGCTCCCGCCGCATCGCCGTCGTCCCGCTCGTCGACGAACGCCCGCTGCGCTACCAGGACTGGGTGACCAAGCGCCGCACCGTCGTGCACGAGATCAGCGGCGGACGCTGCGGCTATCTCCACATCCCTGACATGGGCGGCTCCGGCTGGGCCCAGTTCAACCGCGACCTGCGGATGGAGGTCTCCCGGCCGGCCCTCATCGTGGACGTCCGCGGCAACGCCGGCGGCCACATCAGCGAGCTGGTGATAGAGAAACTCACCCGCAAGATCCTCGGCTGGGACCTCACTCGCAACGCCCAGCCGGTCAGTTACACCTCCAACGCTCCACGCGGCCCCATCGTCGCCCTCGCCGACGAGGCCACCTCCTCCGACGGCGACATGATCACCGCCGCCTTCAAACTGCTCCGCCTCGGCCCCGTCGTCGGCGCCCGTACCTGGGGCGGAGTCGTCGGCATGACGGGCCGCCACCGGCTCGGCGACGGCACCCAGATCACCGTCCCGATGAACGCGGCCTGGTTCCCCGAATACGGCTGGTCCATCGAGAACCACGGCGTCGCCCCGGACCTCGCGGTCCTGCGGACCCCTCTCGACTGGGCCGAGGGCCGGCACGCCCAGCTCGACGACGCCGTCCACGTGGCCCTCGCCCTCCTGGAGGAGAACCCGCCCGCGGGTCCGCCCGGTTATGAGTCGGTGCCGGACCACTCCCGGCCGAAACTGCCGCCGAGGTCCAGCTCGTAAGCCGTAGCGGGCTCGCCGCCGTCGAGCGTCACACTGCCCACCGCACCGAAGCCGACCCGGGCGAGCACCGCCCGGGACGGCCCGTTGTCCACCGTCGTCACGGCGGTCAGCCGGCTCAGGCCGTACTCCTCGCGCGCCCGTATGCACAACTCCCGGACCATCACGGTCGCCAGCCCGCGGCCCGTGGCCTTCTCGGCCATCCGGTAGCCCAGCTCGGCGCTGCCGGTCTCCCGGTCCACGTCGAGCAGGTTGAAGCGGCCGAGTATCTCCCCGTCGCCCGCCACCAGCACATGGAAGAGAATCGTCCCGACCTCCTGCTCGTCGAGCAGGGCCCGGTGCCGGGCGGCGAAGTGGTCGTCCTCGAAGAACGCGTCCCCGCGGTCGGGCACGGACGCGGCGAAGTAGGCCCGGTTCTCCCGCTCGAAGGCGAGCAGGGCGGGCGCGTGGTCGGATCGCAGTCGCTCAAGTACGAACTCAGTCACGGACATGGCATCACCGTACGTAACCCGGCGACTCCGCACCCCCGGTTATCCACAGGCTGCGCAGATCTTCGTACTTTTCCCGCTTCCCACGGATGGCTTCCCTCGCCATTCCCTCCCTCCCTTCCTCTCTCCCTCTCTCCCTCTCTCCCGCCCTTCCTCTCTCCCGCCCTTCCTCTCTCCCTCCCTCCCTCTCCCCCACACACATGCGCGAAGGCGCACCCGGCGTCCCGGGTGCGCCTTCCTCACAGAACGGCGTCAGGCGTCGTAGTCCATGTCGAGCCGGTCCTGCTGCTCGGTCTCGGGCCGCTGACGGTCCGACCGTTCCGACCGCTCGTCCGGCCGGCCCGAGCGCTCCTGCCCGCGCTCCTTGGCCTGGGTGGCGCGCTGGGACGCTTCGTCCTTCTTCGACCTCAGCGATTCCTTCGCCTGCTGCGCCTTGTTCTGCATCTCGTCCTTGATGCCCATGCGTATTCACTCCTAGAAGGGTGTGAGGGGTGCGGGGCGGAAGTGCCCCTTGGGCACGATCAGACTGACACGGCACCACACGCGTCGCATTTCGATCACCTACGGACAGTCACCATTCGGCGGACACCCACCGCCGCACCACAGGTCGCACCAGCCGTCACACACGCCACACCCTCCGCCGAGACCGGGACCCGCCGACCGCCGCACACGCCACACCCTCCACCGAGACCGGGACCCGCCGACCGCCGCACACGCCACCGAGACCCGGACCCGGCAGCCCTCACACCCGCTTCCCCCTCGCCTGCTCGTCCGCCGCGCCGCCCGCGCCCACGAGGCCCTTCGACACCGACCCGAGGCGCGGCTCGAAGCTCCGCATCTCGCGCTGTCCGACGGCGGCGATGATGCCCGGCAGATAGCCGCGGCTCGACTGCATCCCGCGCAGCCACCACTGGGCGTACACATGGGCCGAGCGCCGCTCGATGCCCGCGACGATGCGGTCGACGGCCGGGCCGAGCGGATAGGTGCGGTTCGACGGCCACGGCAGCCGCGACCGCAGCTCGCGCATCACGTCGTCCTGGTCCGCGCCCCGCACCATGTCGGTGTCGGTCCAGGAGAGGTAGCCGACGCCGACCTTCACGCCCTTGTAGGCGACCTCGGCGCGCAGGCTGTGCGCGAAGGCCTCGACGCCGGACTTGGACGCGCAGTACGCGGTCATCATCGGCGCCGGTGTCATCGCGGCCAGCGAGGCGATCTGCAGGAAGTAGCCGCGGGATTCCATGAGGACGGGCAGGAACGCGCGGGCCGTGACGGCGCCGCCGATCAGGTTCACCTCGATGACCCGCCGCCAGGCGACCGGGTCGGAGTCCACGAACGGACCACCGGCCGCGACACCGGCGTTGGCGACCACGATGTCGACCTTGCCGAACCGTTCCTTGACCTCCGTCGCGACCCTGGCCATCGCCTCGTGGTCGGTGACGTCGGCGTGCCACCAGTCCGCCTCGGTGTGCAGCCGGCCCGCCACCTCCTTCAGGAGCTCCGGCTCCAGGCCCACCAGCGCGATCTTCGCCCCTCGCGCGGAGAGCTTGCGGGCGAGGAGTTCACCGACGCCACGGGCTCCTCCGGTGACGACAGCCACCTGTCCTTCCAGGCTCACCCTGCTCATGCCTCTGCCTCCTCCTTCACAGTCTGCTCCGGGACGGGCCGGTCGTTCACGAGATGGTTCTTCTTCGCGCCCAGGTAGGTGAGCGTCAGTTCGCGGATCTGCGCGCTGACGGCCTCGGGCGCCTCCACCGGCGTCATGTGGCCCATGCCGGCCAGCTCGACCAGTCCCGTGCAGTGCGGCAGCGCCTCTGCCATCGCCCGTGAGTGGCGGGGCGGGGTCAGGCGGTCGGCGGCGCCGACGAGCACGGTCACCGGCAGCCGCAACTCGCGCACGTCCGCTTCCAGATCGAGCCCCGCCAGGACCTGCGACCAGCCGTGGCGTGCCGCGCGCGGACAGGCGTGCACGATGCGGGCACAGGCGTCCACCCGCTCGGGCGCGGAACCGGCCCCCATGGTCGCGTACCTGAGGATCCGCTTCGAGACCGGTGTCACCGGCCCGAGCGGCGCCTTCGACCCGAGGACCGCGCGGCTGAGCCGGGTCCGCAGCCGCCCGGGGCCCAGTGGTACGACGAGGGCTTCGTCCGTCAGCCGCGAGGGCCCGGTGGAGCAGAGCAGCGCGGCGGCGGCGTGCTGCCGGAACAGCGGGCGCCGGGCCGCGGCCATGATCGTCATGCCGCCCATGGAGTGCCCGGCCACCACGGCCCGCTCACCGGGTCCGAGCGCGGCGCCGAGCACGGCTTCCAGGTCGTCGGCGAGCGCCTCCGTCGAGTAGCCCTTGCCGGCCGCGAGAGGGTCGGGCACCGGCGAACCGCCGTGCCCGCGCTGGTCGTAGGCGACGACCCGGTGGTCGACGGCCAGGTCGCGTATCTGCGCGTCCCAGAAGCGGGTCGAGCAGGTCCAGCCGTGGGCCAGGACCACGGCGGGCGCGCCCTCGGGGCCGTACACCTCGACGTGGACCGACGAGCCGTCGGCGGAGGTCACGGCGATGTCGCGGCGGTTCACCGCACGGTCATGGCCGTTCACTGGACGCTCATGGCGGTCCACTGGACGGTCATGGCGGTTCACCGCACGGTCGTGTCGGCTCACTGGACGGTCATGGCGGCGGTCATGTCGGCTCACTGGACGGTCTCCTCCTTTCGCGCGGTGCGGCGGGAGGCGCTGCCGGCAGCTCCGCCGCTGTCACCGCTGGAGGTATGGCCGGAGACGGGACCGGAGGCCCCGACCGGCTGCGCCTTCGCCGAAGTGCGCAGCACCTCGTACTCGGACAGGTCGACGGTCCGCGTCTCGCGCCGGAACTCGCCCGTGGTGCCCGGCCACAGCGTGGTGTTGCGGCCGTTGGCGTCGAGGTACCAGCTCTCGCAGCCGCCCGACTTCCAGACCGTCCGCTCCATCCGGGACTGCACGCGGCGGTTCCAGGCGTGGACGGCGGAGGGCCGGGCGGCGAGGGCGGCGCGTCCGCCGGGGCCGGAGGGGGTGAGCAGGTCCAGCTGCCGCAGGTAGTCGGCCATGTAGTTCAGCTGGGACTCGATCATGAGGATCATGGAGGAGTTCCCGAGGCCGGTGTTGGGGCCGATGATCGTCATCCAGTTGGGGAAGCCGGCCGCGGTCGCGCCGCGCAGCGACTCCATGCCGGTCTTCCAGTGCTCGGCGAGCGACCGGCCGTCGGCGCCGATGACGCGCGGGGCGATCGGCATGTCGGTGACGTGGAAGCCGGTGCCGAAGATGATCGCGTCGACCTCGGTCTCGGTCCCGTCGGCGGCGACCACGACGTCGCCCCGGACCTCCTTGAGACCGGAGGCGACGACGTCGACGTTGGGCTGGGCGAGGGCCGGGTAGTACGCGTTGGAGAGCAGGATCCGCTTGCAGCCGAGGCGGTACGAGGGAGTCAGCTTCGCGCGCAGCTCCGGGTCCTTGATGGCCCGCGCGATGTTGGCCTTGGCCAGCCGCTCGACCAGGCCGAGCCCGTCGGGCCGCTTGGTGAACGCGCTGACCTGGAGCTCGCGGATGCCCCACAGGATGCCGCGGCGCGCGGCCGCGGTGAGCGGCAGCCGTCGGTGCAGCCAGCGCTCGGGGCCGGTGATGGCGCGGTCCACGCGCGGCATCACCCACGGGGGCGTGCGCTGGAAGAGGGTGAGCCTGCCGACCTTCGGCTGGATGGACGGCACGATCTGGATGGCGGAGGCACCGGTGCCGACCATGGCGACGCGCTTGCCGGTGAGGTCGTAGTCGTGGTCCCAGCGGGCGGAGTGGAAGACCTTGCCGGTGAAGCCGGCGAGTCCGGGGATGTCGGGGATCCGCGGGTCGGAGAGCGGGCCGGTGGCGGAGACGACGACGTCGGCCGAGAAGGTGCCGCCGCTGGTCTCGATGTCCCAGCGCAGCTCGTCCTCGCTCCAGGCCATTCTCATGACCTCGTGGTTCAGGCGGAGGTGCGGCCGGAGCCCGAAGGTGTCGGTGACGTGCTCCAGGTACGCGCGGATGTGGCGCTGGCCGGAGAAGGTGCGCGGCCAATCGGGGTTGGGAGCGAAGGAGAAGGAGTAGAGGTGGGACGGGACGTCACAGGCGCAGCCCGGGTAGCTGTTGTCGCGCCAGGTGCCGCCGACGGAGTCGGCCCGCTCCAGGACGACGAAGTCGGTGATCCCCTCACGGCGCAGCCGGACGGCGGCTCCGAGCCCGCCGAATCCCGATCCGATCACCGCCACCCGTACGTGCTCGTGCTTCGCCATGCCGCCTCCCGTGCGCCCGGCCAAGATTCCGCCAGCAATCACTGGCACAGTCGGGACTGTAGAGCAGCGGCATACCGAGCGGTAGGGGTAAGGCCGGGGAAAGTTACCGGCGGTACAACATAGGCTGGCGGCGTGGCAGAGCGATCGGGAGACCAGACGGATCCGGCGGAGGCGACGGGTACGGCGCCGGAGAGGGACGCGACCGGCGGTACGGTGCCGGAGAGGGCCGAGACCGGCGGTACGGCGGGGACGAAGGATCCCGCGGGGCGGACGGGAGCGGGCAGCGAGGCACCGGCCGGCGGCCCGGCCGACAGCTCGCCCGACGACTCACCGAGCGGCTCGGCCGACGAGACGTCAGACAGCAGCTCGACCGCCCACTCAGCGGACACCGCACCCACCGGCCCCGGCCCCAGCACCGGCTCCGGCCCCAGCTCCCGTCCCGGCCCCAGCTCCCGCCCCAGCCCCCGCGAGTACCGGATGGCCGACCTCGCCGCCGCGGCCGGCATCACCGTCCGCACGCTCCGCTTCTACCGCGAACGCGGGCTCGTCCCGCCGCCCCGCCGCGAGGGCCGGATCGCGTGGTACGACGAACGCCACCTGGCCCGGCTGCGCACCATCTCCGCCCTCCTGGAGCGCGGCCACACCCTGAACGGCATCGCCGACCTCACCACCGCCTTCGAGTCCGGCCGTGACGTCGGCGAGGTCCTGGAACTGGGCGCTCCCACCGAGGAGGAGCCCGTCCGCCTCACGCCCGAGCAGCTCGCCGACCACTTCGCCGGCGAGGTCACCCCCGAGAACCTGGTGGCCGCGCTCGACCTCGGCTACCTGGCCACCGACGGCGAGGACATCGTCCACATCAGCCGCCGCCTGCTCGACGTCTCCTCCGCGCTCGTCCGCGAGGGCGTTCCGCTGGCTGCCGTCCTGGAGGCGGGCGGTCGGGTCCGTGAGCACGCGGAAGCGCTCGCGGAGCTCTTCACGGAACTCCTGGCCAAGTACACCGACGCGAAGGACGACGTCCAGCGGCTGCGCCCGCTGGCCAAGAGCGTGGTGGAGGCGGAACTCTCCCTCGCCCTCGACCGCCGCCTGCGCGGGACCTCCTGAGAACCCCTGAGACCATCTCCTGAGAACCCCTGAGACCGCCTGAGACCACCTCCTGGGAACCCCTGAGACCACCACCTGGGACCTCCTGAGTACCGGACGAGCCAGGCCGCTCCCGGTCCGGGTCGACGCCGACCCGAGGGCGACCGGCACACGTGTCGCGGGTCGCCGCCTCCCGCATCCGGGCCGGGCCGCGGCCTTCAGGAGCCAGGACGCCTAGAGCTCGTAGACCGCGGTGACGGGCGCGTGGTCGCTCCACCGCTCCGCGTGGGTGGCGGCCCGCTCCACGTACGCCTTGACGGCCTTGGCGGCGAGTCCGGGCGTGGCGACCTGGTAGTCGATGCGCCAGCCGGTGTCGTTGTCGAAGGCGCGGCCGCGGTAGGACCACCAGGAGTACGGGCCGTCCTGCTCGGGATGGAGGGCGCGGACGACGTCCACGTAACCGCCGTCGCCCTCATCGAGGACTCGGCTCAGCCAGGCCCGCTCCTCGGGGAGGAAGCCGGCGTTCTTCTGGTTGGCCTTCCAGTTCTTGAGGTCGGCCTCGCGGTGGGCGATGTTCCAGTCGCCGCAGACGACGACCTCGCGGCCATCGGCGGCGGCGCGCTCCTTGAGCTCCTTCAGGTACGGGAGGAAGGCGTCCATGAAGCGGATCTTCTCGTCCTGCCGCTCGGTGCCGACCTCGCCCGAGGGCAGGTAGAGGCTGGCGACGGTGACGCCGGGCAGGTCGGCCTCGACGTACCGGCCGCTGCTGTCGAACTCCGCGACGCCGAAGCCGATCCGTACGGCGTCGGGCTCACGCCGCGTGTAGAGCGAGACGCCGGCGCGGCCCTTGGCGGCGGCGGGCGCGTGGACGGTGAACCAGCCCTCAGGGTCGCGGACCTCGGCGGGCAGCTGCGCCGCCTCGGCGCGCACCTCCTGGAGGCAGACCACATCGGCGGAGGTCCCGGCCAGCCATTCGACGAAGCCCTTCTTCGCGGCGGCGCGGAGACCATTGACATTCGCGGTCGTCAGTGTGAACAAAACATGCTCCTCATCGGGGCGGCACCCGTGTCACGCCCAGGGGTCAGGCTCCCACATCGGATGCAGCTCGACGCCGAATCCCTTCCCCTTCCGCACCAGAGCCACCCGGCGTAGGAGCTGCTTCAGCATGCCGTTCATCTCAACCGCGTTCAGCAGCTCCCACTCCTCCGCGAGACCGACGATGACAGGCTCGTAGTCCGTCTGCCTTGGCGCGAGCTCCACCACGGATACCCGCTCAAGTGCCGCCATGGTCGCCGCCTGCTGCTGGCGAATGCGGGCAACAGCATCCTCGTACTCGCCCGGTCCGTAGTCGTCCGGGTTCATGGCCCGGTCCGCACGGAGGTTGGCCAGCGCCTTCTTCTGCTTGGCGGCTTCGCCCTCGAGGCGCGCTCGCTCGCGGGCCGCTGTCGCTCGCCGGTCACCCGCCGGTGCGCGCTGCGCCGGCGCGCTGGGCGCCGCGTCGATGTCGACGGCAGCCTTGCTCAGCACCCATTCGTGCACGAGCTTCTCGACCTCGGCTCGCGCGGCGTACACCCCTTCGCAGCCATGCTTACTGGTTGTGGCGCGGCGCCCGCACATGTAGTTGTGGCCCTTGATCGAGGTGGGGCTGCCGTTGACGATGCGGATCGCGCTCTGGATGGGTGTGGTGCCGCGGCAGCCCGCGCACCGTACGAGGTTGGTGAGCGGGTAGAGAGCGGTCCGGGCGCGAGGCGGGGTCTTCTTCATTTGCTGCCGGCGGTCCTGGTATCGCTGCCAGATCTCGAGGTCGATGAGTTCTTCTTGGGCGCCGGGGAGGAAGACGGTGTTCGGGCAGTTCCCCTTCATGGAGGTGGAGCATTTGCACTCGGGGTTGTGGATGCGGAGTAGGCCCGCGCAGAAGCCGGAGTCCATGTAGCGGATGAGGGTCTGCACGGTCCACAGGCCGCCGCGGGTGGTGCGCCAGCCGCTGCTGTTCATCTCGTTGAGGAGGGCGTAGAACGGCTCGCCGTCGAGGTACTGCCGGTAGCGGTCGGCCATGACGGGGCCGGTGTCGGGGTCGGCGATGTACTTCTCGTCCTGGAGGGTGAAGCCGCCTTTGCCGTCGGGTAGACGTCGGGGGTGCCAGATGTAGCCGAAGCGGGGGCGGCCGGTGGCGGGGAGGTGGAGCTTGTAGCGGCGGTGGTCATGGGTCTCGCGCCACTGTTCGCCGCGGACGTCGGATTCATAGGCGGCGAACTCGAAGAGGATGCCGCGGTGGAGGCGGCCGGTGGCGGTGCGGGCGTCGACTTCCTCCGTGGCGGAGGCGAGTTGGCCGCCGACATCCTCGAGGCGCTTGAGGTTGATGGGGACGCCGTCGCGGGTGCGCCCGAAGCGGTTGTACTTCCAGACGACGATGCCGCGTGCTTCGCCGCGTTCGACCCGTTCGATGCCGCTCATGATCTTGCGCTTGAAGTTGCGGCCGGTCATGTCGAGGTCGGTGATCCAGTCAGTGATCCGGCGTCGGGTGCGCTGAGCCCACGCGGTGATCGCTGCCTTCTGCAGCTCTGGGCTGATCTTCTCTTCTTTCCAGGTGGAGACCCGGATGTAGCCGAGCCAGGGCTCCCACTCCTCTTCGGAGTGAGAGCCCTGGAACGTTTCGGGGATGCGCCGTGTCACTGTGCCTGCCGTTCGTGCTGCCGTGGGAGGGCGGGGCGGATCGGTACGACGGTGCCCCCGGACGGAGGGGTGTCCAGGAGGCCGAGGGTGACGTGCTGGAGGCCGAGCTTGTAGCCGGCGTTGTGGATGTCTTCGCGCTCGCGGTCGGTGAGGCGGGCGGTGTGGCGGAGGGTGGTGCAGATGAGTCCGGTTGCTGTGGTGGTGGTGGCGAGGATCCCGGTGCGCATGGCGGTTGCGCTGTCGAGGATCATGCCGGTCAGCCCGACGCCGAGGCTGATGGTGAACAGTGTGCTGAGCAGGGTGAGCAGGATGCGTGTGGACACTGACGTACCTCCGTGCTGGTCAGTTCTGTGCGGCCTGCCCCCCGCTCCGTCGGCGTCGTCTACGGAGGGTGTCAACCGTGTTCCGGAATAGCTCCCGATCGAGTTCGTCGTCGATCCCGAGGGCGTCGGCGGCTTCGTCGGTAGTCATGGGGTGGGGGGTTGGCGGTGGGTTCTGGACGGCTCGGAGTTCGGATTCCTCGAGGATGCCGGCCCTGACGAGGACCTCGCCTAGGGGGTGGTGGATGGCGTCGGCGAAGAGGGTGAGGACCTTGATGTCTTTGACGTCACCCGAGTTGATCAAACGTCCGACGCTGGCGGCGCTGATGCCCGAGTCCTCGGCGAAGCGGGTGCGGCCGCCGCTGCGAAGGCCGCTGACGTCGTAGCCCTGGCGGGTGATCTGCTCTTTTGCCCAGGCTGCGAACGCGGCGTTGGCGCTGATCTTGTTTTTCATGCTTGAAAGATAGCGCGACACGCGATGCCACGGAACACCCCCTTTCGGCCACCGAATATCGCTCGGGCGTGCGCATTAAAAATCGAACAGGTGCCCCTGACCTGTAGTTGAACCTCGAACGCCCTACAGAACGTAGGAGTCCGGCGTCACTCTGTCAACAGTGAAGGAACCGTAAAGGCTGAACCCCAGCCCGCCACATCTTTCACGCGTGACAGATACGTGCTACCTTTCTCTCACGCCAGACAGATCTGTCAGGCGGGAAAGGTACGACGCATGTACGACCGAACCCTGCTGCGAGCCGCAGCAGCTGCCGAAGGGCAGCACAACTACGTAGACCTCGCCCACCACTTGAAGGTTGCACAGTCCACGGCCTGGCGCCTCTGGTACGGCAAGAACGCCCCGAGCATCGAGACCGCCAGCAAGGTCACCAAGGCCTACGGCCTGACCCTCGCCCAGCTTCTCGAGCCAGCCGAGGCCGCCACATGAAAAGTCAGGTCGTCATCCCCCGCGCCCAGTGCATCACCGGCGCTCGCGCCGTCCTGGACAAGGCCCGCCAGCGGATTGCAGCGGACTACGCCGCCGGCCGCCTCTCCCCCGAGCAGACGGCCGTGTACGAGCGACTGATCGCGAAGAGCCGCGCTGCGGCCGCTGCCTGACCAAACGAATACGGGGCCGCTCCGTCCGACCGGAACGACCCCCGGCACCTCACCACACAGAAATGAGGACACCGTGTCCATCAACCTTACCCGTCCGACCCCGGTGACCCCGGTGCTGCCGGCGCCGTTCGACTCGCGTGACGCGCTGCTGCACGCCTTCGCCGTCACGGAGAAGGTCATTGCCGAGCTGGCCGATCGGCCGTCGAGCGTGACCATCGACGAGTACGACGGCGCGTACCGCGTCCAGGTCTACTTCCACCGCCAGCCCGCCCAGGTGCAGCGGTTCGCCGCGCGGTACTGCGTCGAGGTGCTGGTGGACGCGCACTACAACGGGGACACGTCGACGTACACGTGGGCTGAGGTCCGGGTCGACGGTGTGTCGGTGCGCGGGTGGGCGCTGCTGCGCCACGAGGAGCGTGCGGCGTGAATGCGCGGCGTGTGCAGGCGGCGGAGGGTGTGATCCTCGCGGCGCTGAAGACGAGGCAGACGGCGGCTGGTGTCGCGATCGCGTTGGAGTCGGCGTGCCTGCTCCAGTCACCCGAGTCGGCGGCCGAGCAGCGTCGCACGGTCATCGCCGAGCGGGACGCGCAGATCGTCGCGTGGCTGGCGAAGAAGGCCGGTGAGTACGGGACGTCGAACCGCGACAGCAGGACGGCGTCCGAGGCGGTCGGCCGGATGGCCGACAAGCTGAGCCGCGGCGCGGTCCGTGACGACGAGACCGGGGTGTCGCAGCTGTACGGGCTGCGGGCCGAGAACCACCGGCTGGTTGCCGAGGTGCGACGGCTGGAGGCGGAGCGGCATTCGACGAACGAGGAGCTGTCCAAGGCGGTCGAGCGGGTCGCCGAGCTGGAGGCGTTGACGCCCGCGCCGATCCAGACCTGCCGGACCTGCGGCGCCGGGTACACGTACGGCCAGCCGTGCAGCACCTGCGAGTTCGAGGCCCGCATCGCCAGCGAGCTCGCGGCCCGGCAGCTGGAGGACCCGCACGACTCGCCGCTGCACCACGACTACGCGGTCGGCCGCGACCTGCCCATCGCCCACCCCACCGACGCCGGGAGCGCCCTGTGAGCACCACCCCGAAGCCCGTCCGCGGCCCGATGCACATCGAAGCCACCGCACTCCACATCACCGCCGACGTCACCCCGCTCGTCGAGAACAACGTCCACGACCTCCTCGACCTCCTCATGGAAGAGGACCTGTTCGAGGCGTTCATGGAACTCGCCTGCACCGAGCCGACCGGCGAGCACGACGGCCACGCCCCCGACCGCCTGGCGTTCGAGGAGCTGAAGGACCGGCTCGTCGAGCGGCTGGCCACGAAGGTGGCGCTGACCGGCAGGCAGGCGTTGGGGATTGCGGACCAGATGCGCCGGCTGGGTGCGGCCCGCTCGGTTCCGGGTCAGCAGGACCGGAGGTGGTCTGCGTGACCGCCGACGAGTGGAACGCCCTGTACCCGGTCGGTACCCGCGTGCTCGCCTACCCCAACATCCGGCCCGATCACCCGATCGCGGTCGCCGTCCGCCGGGCGAAGGCCGAGGGCCGGTTCGTCGAGCCCCGTGACGCCGACCTCGCCCGCGGCCTGGACACGGTCACCCGAACCCGGGCATGGACCCTCGGCCACGGCAGGCCCGTGGTGGCGGTCGACGGCTACGCGGGCGGCCTCTGCCTGACGCACGTCTACCCCGGCGGCTTGTGCCCGACGTGCCGCCGCAACTTCGAGGGCTGCACCTGCACCGGAGGTGTCCGGTGATGCCCGGGATCTGGCGCGGCTGCGCCTGCGGCCTGCTCCTCTCTGCCGTCCTGTGGGCGCTCATCGCCCTCACCGCCATCGCCACCTGGAGCGCCCTGTGACCACCACCGTGCAGACCGGGGCCGTCCAGGCCCCGGCCGCCGGCCCGATCACCGGGCCCGGCATTTACCCGAACCTGGCGGTCGAGGAGTACCACGCGCA
The DNA here is from genome assembly GCF_004117935.1 of Streptomyces roseicoloratus. GTDB lineage: Bacteria > Actinomycetota > Actinomycetes > Streptomycetales > Streptomycetaceae > Streptomyces > Streptomyces roseicoloratus. The sequence continues at coordinate 82,799 of NZ_SDOY01000086.1, forward strand.
CCGCGAGTCCCTGTCGTCGACCGGCGCCCGCACGATCCTGAAGGCTCCGGCCCTGTTCCGCCACGAGCAGGATCACCCGCAGCCCCGCCGGGCCGTGTTCGACTTCGGCACCGCCGCGCACAAGCTCGTGCTCGGCGACGGCCCGGAGCTGGTTGCGGTCGACGCCGGGGACTGGCGGACGAAGGCGGCCCGTGCCGAGCGCGACGAGGTCGAGGCCGCGGGCGGGATCGCGCTGCTGGCCGCCGACTACGACCGCGTCCACGACATGGCCGACGCGCTGCGCCGCCACCCGATCGCCTCCGCGGTGTTCGCGCCGGGCGCCGGCCGTCCGGAGCAGTCGCTGTTCTGGACCGACAGGCCGACCGGGGTCATGCGGCGGGCCCGGCTGGACTGGCTGCCGTACCCGCGGGGCGGCCGGCTGATCGTCGCCGACTACAAGACCACCGTGTCCGCCTCGCCGGAGGCGCTGGCCCGCACGGTCGACACGTACGGCTACCACCAGCAGGCCGCGTGGTACCTCGACGGCGTCCGCGCCCTCGAACTCGGCGACGAGTCCGCCGTGTTCTTGCTGGTCTTCCAGGAGAAGACCGCGCCGTATCTGATCACCGTGGTGCAGCTCGACCTGCTGACGCTGCGGGTCGGCGCCGCGAAGAACCGGCGCGCCCTGCAGGTCTACGCCGAGTGCACCGCCTCCGGCCGCTGGCCCGGCTACGTCTCGGACGACCAGCCCCACTTCCTTTCCCTGCCCCCGTGGGCCCTGGCCCGCGATACCGAGGAGTACCTGTGACCCAGCAGAACATCGAACGCATGACGCCGGCCGCCGCCCCCGGGCGGGTCGGGCAGGGCACGGCCGTCGAGCAGTCCCGTGCCGTCGCCGAGGTGCAGGCCGCGATCGTCGTCGCGCAGCAGTGCCCGCGGAACATCTCCGCCGCGATCGCCGAGATGCGGCAGTCCTGCCAGCAGCCGTACCTCGCGGAGCGCGCGTTCTACCGCTTCCCCCGCTCGGGGCAGACCGTGTCCGGGCCGTCCGTCCACCTCGCCCGGGAACTCGCCCGCTGCTGGGGCAACGTCCAGTACGGCCTCGCCGAGCTCCGCCGCGACGACGAGTACGGCGAGTCGGAGATGCAGGCGTACGCCTGGGACGTCGAGAAGAACACCCGCAACAGTTCCACCTTCATCGTCCCGCACAAGAGGGACCAGAAGAACGGTCCGAAGCAGCTCACGGACATGCGGGACATCTACGAGAACAACGCCAACAACGGTGCCCGCCGGGTCCGCGAGGCGATCTTCGCGATCCTCCCGCCCTGGTTCGTCGAGGAAGCGAAGGAGCTGTGCACCCGCACCCTGCGGGACGGCGGCGGCAAGCCGCTGAACCTGCGGATCGCGGACGCGGTCAAGGCCTTCGAGGGCATCGGCATCACCGCCGACCGTATCGAGACCAAGCTCGGCCGGCCTCCGGCGAAGTGGACCGACCACGACGTCGCCCAGCTCCAGATCAGCTTCCGCTCGATCCAGCAAGGCGAGATCAGCGCCGAGGACGAGTTCCCCTCGCTCGTCTCCCTGTCCGAGCTCACCGGCAACGCCCCGGTTGGGGAGGTGGCGTGATGCGACTCCCCTTCGTCTCCCGCCGCTACGCCCGTGGTGCTGTCGCCGCCGCCACGGCAGGCCTCCGCGCCGACCTCGAAGCCGCCCGCGCCGAGCTCGCTGACGCCCGTATCGACCTCGCCAACGCACGTGCCGCTCGCCGCAAGGCCGAGACCAGCCTGACGCAGGAACGGAAGAAGCAGCGTGCCGTCGCGAGCTGGCGCCACACGGACGACGGCCGCCTGGCCCGCGCGTTGCGTGCCGTCGCCGCGCTGCGGGCCGAGGCCGCCGTGCAGCGCCGTGTCGAGCACCGCCTCACCAACCAACTCCTCGACGCCACCGGCTACCAGGGCGACCCGCTCCTCCCCGCCGCCCGCGCCCTGCTCGACCTCGACCCGGAGGACCCGAAGTGAACGCGCTCCTCAACCGCCGGACTCTCGCCGCGGACTCCACCGACGGCTTCGCCGGGGCAGGCGGCTCCTCGACCGGCATCCGGCAGGCCGGCGGCATCGTCCGCACCGCGCTGAACCACTGGCGCCTCGCCGTCGACGTCCACAACGCCAACCACCCCGACACCCTGCACGACTGCGCCGACATCTCCCAGGTCGACCCCCGGCGGTACCCCACCACCACGTTCGCCTGGTTCTCACCCTCGTGCACGAACCACTCCGTGGCCAAGGGCGCCCGCCGTCACCGCGACGCCACCCCGGACCTGTTCGGCGAGGTCCTGCCCGACGAGGCCGCCGAACGATCCCGCGCCACGATGTGGGACGTCATCCGCTTCGCCGAGCACCACCGCTACCGGGCCATCATCGTCGAGAACGTCGTCGACGTCCGCGACTGGATCCTGTGGCCCGCGTGGATCTCCGCCGCGCACGCCCTGCGCTACCGCTCGAAGTTCGTGTGCCTCAACTCGATGCACGCCCAGGCCCTCGGCGACGGCGCCGCCCAGTCCCGCGACCGCGGATACACCGTCCTGTGGCGAGAGGGCGAACGAGAGCCCGACTTCGACAAGTGGACCCGCCCGACCGCCCACTGCCCGCGCTGCGACAAGCCGGTCCGCGCCGTCCAGGCGTGGAAGAACCCCGCCCGCCAGTACGGCAAGTACCGGGCCCAGTACGTGTGGCGCTGCCCCACCACCCGCTGCCACACCGAAGTCTTCCCCGCGGTCCGGCCGGCCTCCGACATCATCGACTGGTCGCTGCCCGCGCAGCGGATCGCCGACCGGGCCCGGCCGCTCGCCGACAAGACGATGAAGCGGATCCGCGACGGGTTCGAGGCGTACGGCCAGCCGCTGGTGGTGCCGGTCGAGGGCCGCGACGGTAAGCAGGCCCGGAGCGTGGACCTGCCGATGCGGACGTGCACGGCCCGCAACGAGACCGGCATCGCCGTCCCGCCGTACATGGTCGAGCTCCGAGGCGGCGGCTCCAGCCACCGGCCCGTCCGCGACCCGCTCGCCACCGTGTGCGCGTCCGGCAACCACCACGGCCTGGCGGTCCCCGACCTGATCGTCCCCTACTACGGCAACGCCACCCCGCGCCCCGCCGCCGAGCCCATCCCCACCGTCACCACGGTCGACCGGCACGCCCTGTTGCATGGCGCCGTCGTCGACACGGTCGAGGACCTCGGGTTCCGGATGCTGGAGCCGGCCGAGTACGCCGCAGCGATGGAGTTCCCCTCCGACTACGTGTGGCTCGGCAACAAGCGGGAGCGCGTGCGCCTCGCGGGCAACGCCGTCACCCCGAACGCCGCCCGCGACCTGTTCGCCATGATCTCCGAGGCCGTCCTTGGCGAGGAGCGCGAGCTGATCGGGGCCGCGCTGTGACCGCCACCCAGACCCCCGCGGCCGGGATGACCCGCCTCCCGGCCGCGGGCACCAAGCCGCTCGTCATCGGCCTCGACCTGTCCCTCACCTCTACCGGGATCGCCGGAGTCGACTGGGCCGACCAGCTCAAGCCCCGCAACAAGGGCCACCGCCGTTTGTCCTGGCTCCGCATGGAGATCTTCGACCGCACCAAGGCCGCCGACCTCGTCGTCGTCGAGGGCCCCTCGTACGGGCACGGCGCTCTCGCGGGACACCACGAGCTCGCCGGGCTGTGGTGGCTGATCACCCACGACCTGTGGCGCCGTGACCTGCCGTACGCCGTGTGCCCGCCGGCGCAGCGCGCCATGTACGCCACCGGTAAGGGCAACGCCTCCAAGGGCGAGGTTCGCGACGGCGTGCAGCGGCTGTTCGGTGTCGAGTGCGAGGGAGCGGGTCGGTACGACAAGGCCGACGCCGTGTCCCTCGCCTGCCTCGGCGCGGCGTGGCTGGGCTACCCGGCCGCCGACCTCCCCGCCACCCACACCCGCGCCCTGAACGGCGTCGCCTGGCCCAACACGATCCCGGCGGTGGCCGCATGAACATCCGCAGCGACATCGCCGAGCTCCTCCGCGCGGGCTGGTCCGGCCGCAAGATCGCCGCTCACTGCCAGGTCAGCACCAACAGCGTGCGCAAGGCCCGCGAAGCCCTCAACCTCCCCGCGCACAAGCCCGGCCCGACTCCGGCCGGCACCGTTGAGGATCTGTTCTGGCGCCGGGTCGAATTCACCATCGACGGCCACATCCTGTGGCCCAACGCCTCGGTCGGCATCCGAACCGGGCACAACGGCCCCCGCATCAGCGCCGCCCGCCTCGCCTTCCGCATCCGCCACCAGCGCGAGCCCGTCGGCAAGGTCACGCCGGGCTGCGGCCGGGCCCGTTGCGTCGCACCGGCCCACGTCGAGGACCGGCCCATGCGCGACGCCCTCAACAGCACGTTCGCCGCAATTTTCGGAGGGGTCCTGTGAGCACCCGAGGCATCAGTACGGACAAGACGCCTGACTGGCGCGACCAGGCCGCCTGTCGTGTTGAGGACGCCGACGTCATGTTCCCCGACCCCAGCGACAAGCGGGGCACTCGGATTGCGCAAGCCATTTGTCTGGCCTGCCCCGTCCGACAGCAGTGCCTGGAGCACGCCATGGCTGTGGAAGGGGGGTGCCGCCGGGAGTCTCGGTACGGCGTGTTCGGCGGCCTCGACGGCGATCAGCGCTACCGCCTCTACTGCCGCCTCCGCCCCAGTCACGTCGCCCGCCTCACGCGCGTCGCCGCCTGAACCACCCGCCCCACGTACGAGAGAAGGCACGATGCCCTGGTTCAAGATCGACGACGCTTCCCACAGCCACCCGAAGTTCGTGGCCGCGGGGAACGCGGCGATCGGCCTGTTCGTGAGGTGCGGGGCCTACTCCGCTCAGCACCTCACCGAGGGCATCGTGCCCGGCGTCATCGCCCAGCTGTACGGCACCGCCCCGCAGGCCGCCAAGCTCGTCAAGGTCGGCCTCTGGCACGGCGCCAAACACTCCTGCTCCCGCTGCCCGCAGCCGGCCGCCGGCGACTACGTCGTCCACGACTTCTTCGAGGGCGGCCGGAACGCCACCCGCGCACAGGTTGAGGCCAGCCGGAAGGGCGCCGCCGAGCGGGCCGCGAAGAGCCGCGCCGCAAGAAAGCGCCCCGGAATCGACGACGAAACGAAGAACATTCATCGTGCAATCGGCAACGAATCGGAGCCGAATCGAGACGGAAACGAACCCCACTTTTCCGACTCCGCCGCTGGTCAGGGGCACCTGTCACACCGCACGGGCCTCCCAGGCGTCACGCTTACCCAAGCCACATCCACGCCTAGCCAGGTACTTCCTTCGGAAGTACCTCCTCCCCCTACCCCCTCCGTGAACCACAGCACCGAGGTGGTGGCCGCCAGCAGCGGACGAGGAGAGGTCGAGCCCCTCATCCAGGCCATGGAGCACCGCGGCATGCGCGTCTCCTGGACGTTCAGCAGCGAGCAGTGGCTCGAACTCCGCGACGCCGTACGCCGCGTCGGGGTCGCCGCCCTCGTCGACCACGCCGAGCGCGCCTGGAAAGCCGCCAAGACCCAGCCCTACTCGGCCCGCTACTTCCTCGCCGGATGGGCCGGCCTCCAGACCACCACCTACACCGGGCCCCGCCCCATCACCGGGCCGCCGTCGGCCGCCCAGTCCTACCTCTCCGAGATGCAGCAGATCGCCGCCGAACTCCGCGCGGCAGAAGGAGGCATGCAGTGAAGCCCTCCGAGATCCCCCAACTCCTCGCCGAGATCGCCCTCGCCGACCACCGCGTCCGACGCACCGACCCCATCGAACTCCGCGCGCAGATCGCCATGTGGGCCGGCATCCTCGCCGACGTCCCCTACGACGCCGCCGTCCGCTACGCCCACGAGCACTACACCAAGAGCACGTGGCCGATCCTCCCCGCCGACATCGCCACCCGCTGGACCGCCGCCGTCGCCGACCGACTCGGCCGCCACACCGGCACCTTCGAACCTCTGGCCCACCCCGAGGTCGACCCCGACGACCAGTACGGCGACGCCTACCTTGCTGCCCTCAAGGCCGAACGCCGCGCCGTCGCCACCGGCCACCAACCACCCAACGAACTCCGCGCCATCACCGCCGGCCCCGCCGCCGAAGAAGTCGACAAGCGCCTGAAGCAGATGGGCGCCTACATGCCGCCCGCCATCAAGGAAACCCTCGCCGAGTTCCGGCCCGACGCCGTCGAACGCGAACGCCTCATCCGCTCCGGCCTCGCCGACCCGCGGTCCGTCCCCTGCCCGTGGGCCGCCTGCCGCGCCCCCTCAGGGCAGCGCTGCCGCACCAACGGCCGCGACCGCCACGACTACCACCCCACCCGCATCGACGCCGCCACAGCAGCCCTCAGGAGCGCCGCATGACCACCGCCGCCCGCCGGTGGCGGCCCGACGGCCCCGGCAGCTTCCAAGCCCCACCCGACGTCACCGCCGTACGAGACCGCACCGGCCGCCTCTGGACCCGCAACAAGCCCCGCACCCGCTGGACCTCAGGCGGCCCCCACATCCGCTGGCGCACCCTCGTCGCCGAACACGGCCCCATCACCGAGGAGCACACCGCATGAACGCCGCCGAACCCACCACAACCGCCCCAGCACTCTCCCTTCCCGCCCTCGCCGTCACATGCCCCGCATGCGGCTCCAAGCCCGGCGAACTGTGCACCTCCCACAGCGGCACCCGCCCCCGCCGCAACGACGTCCACCGCGCCCGCACAACCGCACACAACACCCCCACCACCTGAAGGAGGACCCCCATGCCCGAGCGTCTTCGCCGCCGCCGCACCACGGGCTGGCGCGCACCCGACGGAGCCGTCTACGTCGGACGGCCCACCCGCTTCGCCAACCCCGCCCGCCTCATCCGCGCCGACCACGGCCTCGCCGTCCAGTGGGGCACCACCGGCAGCATCGTTGGCACCTGGCCCGCCGACGGCATCGAAGCCCGCCGCTACGCCACCGACCTCTACCGCACCTGGATCAACCAGCCCGAACAGGACTCGACCCGGGCCCTGTTCCGCGCCCTCCTCCACGGCCGCGACCTCCTGTGCTGGTGCCCCCTCCCCAAGCCCGGCCAACCCGACCACTGCCACGCTGCCGTACTCCTCGAACTCGCCAACCAGCCCACCGCCTGACTCCCGGTTCCACCACCACCCACGAAGGAGCAGCCCGCCCGTGAAGTCCCCGGTCCCGTACTTCGGCAGCAAGCAGCGCATCGCCCCCTGGATCGTGTCGCTGCTGCCCGCCCACGAGCACTACGTCGAACCGTTCTGCGGCGGCCTGTCCGTCCTGCTGGCGAAGACCCCGTCGAACATGGAGACCGTCAACGACCTCGACGGCGACCTGATGACGTTCTGGCGCGTCCTGCGGGACCGGCCGGCCGAACTCATCCGCGCCTGCGCGCTCACCCCGCACTCCCGCGTCGAGCTCGCGGACGCGCACGAGCCCGCCGCCGACGAGCTGGAGCTCGCCCGCCGCATCTGGTCCCGCCTCGCACAAGGCCGGTCCGGCACCCTACGGCAGACCGGGTGGCGGCACTACATCGCCCCCGCCGGCTCGTCGATCGGGATGCCCGGCTACATGGACGCCTACGTCGACCGGCTCGCCGCAGCTGCAGAACGCCTCCACCACGTTTCCCTCGAAGCCCTGCCCGCCCTCGACGTGATCGCCAAGTACGGCGCCGCGCGGGACGCCCTGCTGTACGTCGACCCGCCGTACCTCGGCAGCACCCGCCCGTGGTCGAACTACCGCGTCGAGATGAAGGGCGAGCAGGACCACCGCGACCTCGCGGCCGCACTCCAGGACTGCAAGGCCACCGTCGTCCTGTCCGGCTACGACAGCCCCCTGTACGCCGACCTGTACGCCGACTGGCACCGCTACGAGCAGCAGACCATGACCGGCAACGCCAAGACGGCGAAGGACCGCACCGAGGTCGTCTGGGCAAACCGTCCCCTCGCCGGCCAAGACGGCCTGTGGCCCGCCGCCTGATCCCTGCCCGCCTGACGCAACACAGCCGCCCCCGCGGGCAATGCGGGGGCGGCCACCCGGAGCCTACCCAGACAGGAGCACCACCCATGACCGACCTCCACGCCACCGCCGCCGAGACGATCCCCGCCCTCATGGCCAGCATCCAGGAGTACCGCGCCCTCCAGCAGCCCCTCGTTGACGCACTGCGGCTCATCCACGAGGACATGGACCGCGCCCACAAGGGCGGTGACGAGTGGGCCATGGAGTGGATGGGCGACGTCTGGTCCGGACTGCCCCTCGCCGTGCGGGCCGCGGCCGGGGATCAAGACGCGGCGCACGAGTACGCCGCCGGGGTCCGGGACGCCGCCCGCCAGGCCACCGCCCAACCGGCCACCGAGGCCGTCTGTGCCTGCGGGCATGCCGCCCACGCCCCGGGCACCGAGTGCGAGGACGGCGTCAACCACGGCTCGAAGCGCTGGCACCGCTGCCTCTGCCTCAACCTCGTCGACGCGGACTCGGCCTGCCCGCCGGACATGGACTGCCAGGGCGGCACGCTCGGCTACAGCGACGTGTGGCACCGCCAGCGTGCCGCCGCCCCGAACGCGGCCTTGGGCATCACCACCGAGCAGGCCCTCCGCGGGGCGGCAGCCCTGGGCGAGGCGATCCGCGCGACGCAGCCGTCCGGCGTCGACTTCTCCAGCCCGTCCGTCGGGCGGCAGGACACCCAGACCGCCGACGAGGAAGAGGCGGCCGCCGTACTCGAAGCCATGGCCATCAAGCTCGCCACCGGTAGTGACCCCGTCGAGCCGAGGCAGTTCCTCGCCGCCATGGCCGCCTACCGGGCCGCGATCCTCAACAGCGCCGCCGACGAGATCGAGCAGGAGAACGCCAGCTGTAACAGCGTTGTCCCCTGTCAGCCCTGCGCCACCCGCACCCACGCGGCCGCCAGCCTGCGCGGTCTCGCCGTCGGGAGCGCATCGTGACCACGGACCTCACCGCCAACCCGCAGCCCGAGTACCTGTACGAACTGTGGGACGTCAACTGGGACGACGGGCCCCTCGGCAACTGGAAGATCCTCCGCCACGAGATCACCCGCAAGACCGCCCGCCGGATCTACTTCACCCTCGACAACGGGCGCACCGGCTATCTCGACCGGAAGAAGATCGAATCGGAGGGCGAGATCTACCACGGCCGCACCTGCCGTCACCTCCACCTGACGCCCCCGGGCATCCCGCGTCCGCCCAAGCCGCCATCCCTGACGGAGCTACGCAAGGCCATGGCCGACGCACACCCCGACCGGGGCGGCAGCAGCGAAGCATTCATCGCCGCCCGGGCCCGCTACGAGCGCGCCCGCCGAGCCGCCGGGGCCGAGTCGTGACCTGGTGGGCATGGCTCCTCACCCTCTGGCTCACCGCCCAACTCCCCCTCGTACCCGCCTGGAACCTGGCCGTCCGACGACTGAAAGGCACACCCCGATGACCCAGCCCGAAGCCACCGAAGCCGAACTGTGGATGACCCTCCACGACGCCATGGACGGCAACCTCAGCATGTCCCGCCGCCGCAAGCTCATCACCGCCTACCGAGCCGCCGTACTCCGCACCGCCGCCGACGCACTGGACGACTCCGAAACGCTCCGCGACCTGACCGACGACCACATGCGTGACGTGAACGCCACCACCAACGAGCTCCGTCGCATGGCCGAGGAGGACCAGTGACCCAGCCCGACACCGAGCAGCTCCTCAACCTCGCCGACCGCGCCGAACGCGGGCCACTCACCCCGGACGAAGCCGCACGACTCCGCGACGGGATCACGAAGCTCGCCACCCACATCGACGAGTACCGCGACATGTGGCGCAGCAACATGCGCGCCATGGTCGAACAGGAGCAGCGCGCCGACCGCTACCGGACCGCGTGGACCAGCGCCCGCACCCGGGCCGAGGTCGCGCGACACGTCGCCCGCAGCAACCGCCGGCACGTCGCCGCGATCGTGCCCGACCTCGAAGCCGCCACCACCCGCGCCGAGCAGCTGGACGATCTCCTCCGCATCGCGAACGACACCTCGAACACCTCCGAGACTGAACGCGTCCGCGCAGTGGAACGCGCAGACCGGGCCACGGACGCCATCGCACGCGTCCGCGCCGAGTGCGACCGGATCGAGGCAGCAGTCCGCGACAGCGCCACCGACCAGGATCTCGCCGGCGGCTACCTCGCCTGCCTCCGCCACATCCGCGCCGCCCTCGACCCCCAGGAGCCCCAGCTGTGACCAACCTCCCGCCGTACAGCGGCCCCAACCCGACCTGCCCCAAGTGCAGCCACGACGAAGCCCTCACTGAGTACCGGGCGCACGGCGATTGCGTTCATGGCGACCTGATCGGTTCCATCGGATTCCAGCCGAACGAGCGGCTGCACCGCGAGTGCATGCGCTGCTCCTACGCCTGGGACGAGCAGCTCAACCCGCCCGACGTCGAGCCCGAGCCCGTATGCAACTGCACGTGGGGCGGGCTGGAGATTCGGCGCTGCCCCGGCCACGAGCCCCAGCCCGGGCCTGCCACCCACATCGGCGGCAACGCCGAGGACTGCCTCGCCTGTGAGGGCACCAACCCGCCGTACCCGTTCCTCTGCCCCGGACCCCAGGAGCCCCAGCCGTGAGCCGACTCCGCGCCCTCGTCTGGCGCGCCACCCGCCGCACAACCAACCGGCTGTACGACGCCCTCGCCGTCCTCGGCGGCTACTGCAACGACCACCCCGTCAAGAGCGGGATCCCGGACGGGACCGGCGGCTACCACCACTGGCGGTGCGCCTTCAAGCGCGGCCACACAGGCCACCACCGCTACCGCAACTACACGTGGGACGCGAACGGCACCACCGACTACCTGCCGATCGACCCGTTCCCCAGCCAGCCGTGGGAGCGGTCGTCCATCTCGACGAGGCGCCAGGCCCGCGAGAGGCGCCGCTGGGATGCCGACCAGTCCGCCCGCTTCCGAGCTGAGCGCCTCGCCCGCGGCGAGAAGTACTGACCCCGAACGCGCGAAGGGGCGCGCCCAGTCCGCCAAGACACCTGCGGGCGCGCCCCACACGGTGCAGTCACCGTACAGCCCACACCAGCCCCACGGAGCCACGATGACCACCACCGCCGCAGCCCAGCTCCAGACCATCGCCACCCTCTGGCCCGACCTCGACGACGCCCTCGGCACCCCCGTCGCCGCGACCTGGCCGCCCGCCGGCCTCCGCACCTACCTCGCCGCCCTGGAGCAGCACGACGCCACCGAGACGGCCGCCCTCCGCATGCTGGAGCGCTCCCCCGACCAGCTCGGCGCCCGGCCGGTCCCCGTCAACCTCCGGATCATGGACACCATGCGGACCGTCGAAGCCGCTCTCCACGAGACCGCCGACCAGATCGCCTCCGCCAACCAGCACGCCGTCGAGACATCCCACCCGCACCGCTGGCACTTCACCGGACGCCCCCGCGGCGCCGCCTGGACCGCCCTCTGGCTCAGCGCGAGGGCCGACAACGTGTTCTGGCCCGGCCGCGCCCTCACCGACGCTCAGGCGCGCCACCTGAGGCACGTCGCCCGCGAGGCTCTCCACCGCGTAGAGCAAGCGCTCGACCTCGCCGTCGAGCAGCGCGAGTTGGACGCCCAGCACCGATGCCCCTGCGGCGGGCGCATCGTCATCACCGGCGGCGCCGGCGACCAGCCCACCGCCCGCTGCCGCCAATGCGGCGCCTGGTGGACCGAGCGAGGCGTGGTCGCGGCCTGACCTGCACGCTTCCCGGCGCCGGGAAGCTTCCGGACAGCAGCAGGCCCCCGCCGGATACACCCGGACGGGGGCCACTGCACGGGCGCGGCTACGGGCGCCACGCCTCGTCGTAGTCGGGGTGGTCGGCATACGGCAGGGCAAGGGCCGCGAGGATTGGTGAGACCTCGGGGTAGCTGTCCCAGCCGCCCATCATCCGGCGCCGTTCGGCAACGAAACGTTCGTAGTCGGCGAGGATCCGCCGCTTGGCGTCGACCTCGGCGAGGACACGAGCCGGATCATGGCGGGCGATGTGCTCGGCGACCGCGCCGTCATCGGTCGTGAACAGCTCGGTGCCCACCTGGATGGTTGCCGAGAACGGCAGACTCCACTGCAGCTCGTTGCCGGACCCGTCCCACAGGACACCGCGAGCCGTTCGCTCGTCCTCGTCGAGGCGGGCCGTCAGGAACTCCACCAGATCCACGCTGCTACTCCTTCGGCTTCAGGTCGGTGCGGCGGCCCTGGGTCATCCCCGCCTGCCGCTTCGCCCAGTACTCGTCGAACCACGCCACCGGGTACTCCGGCCGGCTGCTCCCCGGACGGAACGCGGGCGCAGGCCAGCCCTCCTTGGGGTTCGTCGCGAGCCGGTGGATCAGCGTACGGCTGCGCCCCACCCGCTCCGCGAGCTTCGGAATGGTCATGGTCTCCCGCGGCTCCTCACTCTCCGGGGTCACGGACATGGGCACATCCTCTCGCGAGGTGTGGACATTGTCCACACTTCTCGCTACGGTCGAACCGGCAACAACGAAGGCCCCGGCCGGAGTTCGCAGCTCCACATGGCCGGGGCCAGACCCACCCACAACCTCACGAAGGAGCGGGTCCGTGTCCGAGCGTACCGACCAGCCTCCCAACGTCCACAGCCTCCTCGGCAAGCTCGCCGACCGCATCGAGGCCAAGCACCCCACCAAGGCCATCGACGAGCGCCTCGTCCTCGCGCAGGCCCTTGTTGTCGCCGAGCACACCTACGGCCCCACCGAGGCCGCCGACGCCGCCGAGCGCGCCCTCATCGACGCCCTCCCGCCCGTCCGCCCGGACGACACCCGTGCCGAGTACGCCACCCGCTGCCGCCTTGTCGGCCAGGAGGTCTCGGCCTGATGCGCACCCCGCTCATCGCCCCCGCGGTCACCCTGTCCGCCGGCTCCCTCGCCTGGACCACCTGGAGCCTCGTCGACCTCCTCGGCGCCGGCCCCTGGGGCATCACCGTCGCCGCCGGAGCCGACATCATCTGGGCCTCCGTCATCTGGGCCGAAGCCCGCAGCCTCCGAATCTGCGGCCACCGCTGGCCCGTCGCCGCCATCGGCTGGACCGCCCTCGCCGCCGTCGCAGCCTTCCTCGTCTGGCACGGCATCCAGCAGCACCACACCGCCATGGCCGTCGCCGGCCCGTTCCTCCCCCTCGGCGCCAAGGTCGTATGGCTGCTCGCCCTCGCGGACATGCGCGACCCCGCAGCGCTCACCGACGACGACCGCGCGCTGCTCGCCAACGAGGAGCGCGCCATGCGGTTCGAGGAAGCCCGGCACCGGCACGAGCTCCGCCGCCGCGAGATGGCCGCCGAGCGCCTCATCGCCGAGGTCGAGACCGACTTCACGATCGAGCTCGCCCGGCAGGACAAGGACCGCGAGCTTGCCCGCCGAGCACCGATCGCGATCGCCCCGATCACGGCCGAGCACGAGACGAGCACGATCGCGATCACCCCCGAGCAGCCCCACGCTTCGGAGCGCCCCGAACCCGCCCCGACCAGCACGATCGCCAATCGCGAGCAGAAGAGCATCGCCGACCTCGCCCGCGAACACGTCGCGATCCACCCGACCAACCCACCCGCCGTCGACGCGATCTGCTCGATCCGGCCCGACGCCGATCGCCCGTCCGTCGGCGCAGCCGTTCGCCGCGCCCGCCAGCAGCTCGACGCCCGCGGAGGCTACCGATGACCCCCACCCTCGGTGCCGTCCTCGTCGGCTTCGCGCTCCTCGTGTGGGAGCTGTTCGTCTGGTTCCCCGGCCTCAAGACCCTCCAGACCAACCTCATCGGCGCCGCCGGTGAGCTCCTGCCCTTCACCCTCTGCTGGTGCGTCGGCGCGCTCACCGTCATGGTCGTCGGCGGCCTCGTCGGCTGGATCGGCGACACCGCCCTGTGGGGCCTCAACACCTTCGGCGACGGCCTGTTGGTCTACGGCGTCGGCGCCCAGACCGGCACCGCCCCCGGCAGCACCGCAGCCCCACTCACCCAAGGCGGCCTGTTCATGACCGCGCTCGTCCTCGTCGGCTTCCTCGCCCGCCGCCACCGCGGCGCCAAGGCGTCGAAGTGGCGCGGCTGGGGCGCCGGCGTCGGACTCGGCCTCTCCGCCGGCATCGCCCGCTACGCCGCCGTCCCCCTCGCCTCCGCCGTCAACCTCTCCGGCGCCTGGCTCACCGGGATGATCTCGTGACCACCGAACAGCAGCCCGACGTCGTGGCGGGGGAGCAGCCGAGCAAGCTCGCAGGCGGCTGCGTCCTCGCCATCGGCGCCGCACTCGCCGGAGGCATCGCCTACACCGTCCCCGAGACCGCCTACTACACGGCCGGGCTCCTCACCGCCGCCGGCGTCCGCCGCGCCCGCACCTGGGCCGCCGGGCGCCGGGGCGGTGAGCAGCCGGAGGTCGAGGACGCCGTCGACATCGTCGCCGCCCTCCACGAGCTCTCCCCCGGCGGCACCGCGAACGTCCGCCTCACCCAGCTCGCCGAAGGGATCGGCCTGCCTGACACCCGGACCGTCCGGGCCCTCCTCGACGAAGCCAGCATCCCGATCAAGGAAGTCCGCACGGGCGGGAAGGTCGGGCCCGGCATCCACGTGACCGCCATCCCCCGCTCCTGCGGCGCCCCTCCCGACGGTTGTTGGTGCGCTGTGACCAGCAACAACAACACCAACAACACCCCCGAGGAGGAGCCCCGAGAGGGGTTCCGTGTAGAGCACATCGGCCACGCCGGAACCGTCGTCCACGACCCCGCCGAAACCCGCCGCCGCCACGCCACCACCACGAGGAGCGCCCGATGACCTACTGCGAGCACTGCGGCTGGTGGAGCCGCCCCCACTGCGGCCACTGACCGCCAGAACCCCCGGGCGTACCGTGGCCGCAGCACCCGATCGATTGCGGCCAGGCTGCGCCGCCTCGACGGAGGACCCAGCCCCGCCGGAACAGCGCCCGACGGGGCTTCCTCACGTCCCGATTCCGCATACCCGCCGCCATCCCCCAGGCACGCGCGATACGTTCACGACTCCGCCACACCAAGACCACAGCGAGGACACCGTGACGCAGCAGCCCTACCCGCCCCAACAGCCCAGCCCCAACCAGCAGTGGAGCCCGTCCCCCGGCCAGCCGTACCCCGGCGCACCGTACGGGCCTCCCCGCCCGCCGAAGAAGGGCATGGGCGCAGGCGCGATCGTCGCGATCGTCCTCGGCTCGCTCTTCGGCCTGTTCATCATCATCGGGGTCATCGGCGCGATCGTAAGCGACGACACCCACGCCAGCAGCGACAAGAGCAGCCCGGAACGCAGCACCGCCGCTGCGCCCGCGGCAAAGCCGTCCACGAAGGCGCCGGCCACCGCAGCTCCCGCGCAGAGCCAGGCTGACGAGTTCAAGGCGTTCGTGGCGAAGTCCGGTACCGACGCGGAGAAGGGCGCGATCAAGCACGTCGTCAAGGTCACGGGCGCGGACGACCAGAACAACATCCTGGACACCGCCGACATCTACACCGACTTCAAGGGTGGCCTGATGAGCGACGACGCTGGGAAGGCGAAGCTGATCGCTGCCGCGTTCGCGGACTGGAAGCACTCGAAGAACGGGCTCGTGACGGTGTACGGCGAGGACGGCCAGCTCATCACCAACGGAAAGTTCTGACGTGCGCGCGGCCAGGGTTGCGATGGACGAGACGTCTCGTCTACATTGAAGCCGTCTCCGGCGTGCCCGGAAACAAGCGCCAGGCCCCGACCCTCCCCCGTGTCGGGGCCTTCTTCATGACTCCGCCGTCCGGCGATGGGGCGTAGAGAGCCTCCAGGGTCCATGGGGCCCTGCGACGTCGGCGACCGGGCGGCGGCCCACCACCAGGAGGTGCCCATGCCCTTCCCCGACGGCACCCCCACCATCACCCTCACCGGCACCCTGCCCTGCCCCGTCGAAGGCACCGGATACGACGGGAAGATCGTCCTCACGCCCTCGTCGTACCTCGTCGACACCACCCGCGACGCCATCTACCTCGGCGGCGGAGAGAAGCCCATCGTCGACGGCGCGTTCTCCGCCACGATCGTCCCCAACGACGCCGCAGGCATCGGTCCATCCGGCTGGCGGTGGCTCATCAGCATCGAACCCACCGGCGCCCCCAAGCGAGCTTTCTGGGCGTACGTCGCGGGCACCGGCACCGTCGACATCTCCACCCTGATCGAGGTCCCCGCCCCCGACGGCGGATCGGCCGGCAGCGGCGCGGTGGCATCCGTGAACGGCAAGACCGGCGTGGTCGTCCTCACCTACGCGGACGTGGACGCCGAGCCCGAGGGCGCCGTCGCCGAACACGCCGCGGCCAGTGACCCGCACGGCGACCGCACGTGGGCCACCGGCGAGTTCGCGGCCAAGAGCGCCAACCTGTCCGACCTGGCCAGCGCCGCGACCGCCCGCACCAACCTCGGCCTCGGCGACGCGGCCACCCTCGACGTCGGCACCACCGCCGGCACCGTCGCGGCGGGCGATGACCCCCGGTTCAGCGAGGGCGGCGGTAGCAGCACAATCCGCACGGCGAGCGTCCGCATCACCGACGACGACCTGTCCGGCCTCCCCAACGTCGCCTCCTGGACCATCGTTCAGACATCGGCCGGCACCCAGCTGAAGTGCTCGATCACAGCCGCCGTCGGCGACCGGATCCGCGCCCTGGGCCTGTTCATGTACGACGGTGCGCACTTCCTCGACTGGAACATGCTCACCAGCGCGGGCGCCCTCGGCACCTACGCGGCGTCCGGCACGACCACGCCGCTCGGCGAGGGCAACCCGACCATGTACCCGTCGACCGCGTTCAAGGGCTACACGACCGCCGAGTTCTTCACCGTCGAAGCCGGCCACCTCAACGCCGGGCAGGTCACCGTGGCGCTCGCCCACCAAGGCACGAACGCCGGCAAGGTCTACGCCCACACCCTGTACCCGTGGCGGCTCCGCCTGGAGAACATCGGCCCCGAACCGGCCTGATCGGAGGTGCCTGGTGACGAATCAGTACCGCGTGGACAACTACAACACCCCCGTCACCGACGAGGAACGCGCCGAGATCCGCCGGCTCCACGCCGAAGGCCACGGCCGCAACGAGATCTCTCGCCGCGTCGGGCGCAGCGCCCGCACCATCAGCGCGCAGGCCGACCAGATGGGCCTCACCTTCGATCGCACCGCCACCGCCGCTGCGACCGAGGCCAAGGTCATCGACGCCCGCGCCCGCCGCGCCCGCATCATGGAGCAGCTCTACGACGTCATCGAGGCCGACCTCGCCTACCTGAAGAAGCCCGACACCTACGACCTCGTCGAGGTGTCCGCCGGCAAGGCCGTGCACTTCGCCACCGAGCGCCTCCCCGCACAAGACCGGCGCGCCCTGATCACCGGCATCAGCACCGCGATCACCGCCACGTCCCGCCTCGAAGCGCTCGAAGGCGACCCGGGCGTCGCCGGGGCCACTTCGCTGCTCCTCAACCTGTCCGATGCCTTCCGTCAGGCGGCCGGCCCCGTGGAGGACGACACCGGGGAGGGCTGATGCTCGACTCCCTCCCTCTGTCCGCCAAGCAGATCCGATCGATCGCCCACTCCACCGCCCGCATCAACTTGTGGCACGGCGCGATCCGCTCCGGGAAAACGATCGCGAGCCTGATCGCCTTCCTGATCGCGATCGCGAGCGCCCCCTCATCCGGCCTGATCGTGATCGTCGGGCGCTCGCTGCAGACCATCGAGCGCAACGTCCTCGACCCCCTTCAGGACGAAGTACTGTTCGGCCCCGTCGCCCGGCTCGTGCAGCACACCCGCGGCGCCACCACCGCGGTCATCCTCGGCCGCACCATCCACCTGATCGGCGCCGCCGACTCCCGTGCCGAAGGCAGGCTCCGCGGCCTCACCGCGTGCCTCGCTTACGTCGACGAGGCCACCCTCGTCCCCCGCGGGTTCTGGAACCAGCTCCTCGGCCGCCTGAGCGTCCCTGGGGCACGCCTCTTCGCTACCACCAACCCCGACAACCCTGGGCACTGGCTCCGCAAGGAGTTCATCAACCGCGCCGGCCACCTCGACCTCAGACACTGGCAGTTCACCCTCGACGACAACCCCTCGCTCGACCCGGCGTACGTCGCCGCGCTGAAGGCCGAGTACGTGGGCCTGTGGTACCGGCGGTTCATCCTCGGCCACTGGGTGCAGTCCGAGGGCGCGATCTACGAGATGTTCGACGCCGAGCGGCACGTCGTCCGTGAACTCCCGCACATCGAACGCTGGCTGTGCGACGCGATCGACTACGGCACCGTCAACCCGTTCGCCGACTTGCTGCTCGGCCTCGGCCGCGACAACCAGGGCCGCGCCGGGCTGTACGTGGTGTCGGAGTACAGGCACGACTCCCGGACCGCCCGCCGGCAGCTCACCGACTCCGAGTACTCCGCCGCCCGCCGCCGCTGGCTCGCGTCCGTCCCGCAGCCCCAAGCCGGGAACGTCCTCGGCGTACGCCCGGAATGGACCGTCGTCGACCCGTCCGCCGCCTCGTTCATCGAGCAGCTCCACCGCGACGGCGTCACCGGCGTCACCCCCGCCGACAACTCCGTCCTCGACGGCATCCGCGGCGTCGCCAACCTGCTCGCCTCCGAACGGCTGTTCATCCACGCCTCCGCCACCGGCCTCATCGACGAACTGCCCGGCTACTCGTGGGACGACGAGGCCGCGGAGAAGGGCGAGGACAAGCCGATCAAGCTCGAAGACCACTCCTGCGACGCCCTCAGGTACGGGGTGCGCACGACCGAGGCCCTGTGGCGGCCGCACATCCCAACCCTGGAGGTGGCCGCATGACCGTCGAAGAGGCTCTGCAGAGCGCCGTGCGACTGCTCCGGGCAGCCGAAACGGAGACCAACCTGGCGCTCATGGAGCGCCTCGACCAACTCGCCTGCTCATGGCTGGCCATCGCCAACCTGCTGATGGAAAGGGAGCGCGCCTGATGCCCCTGCCCTCCGGCAACCAGCAGTGGCCGCCGGCCGCGCTCGACCCGGTCCGCGACAAGCTGACCGTGTGGGACGCCTGGTACTGCGGCGACCCCAACGCCCTCTCAGCCGTCTACGGCGGCCAGGTCGGCAGCGACCCCGGCGGCACCGGGTTCTTCTCCTCCGAGCACGGAGGTTGGCGAGCAGCCGTCGGCCGCACCCTGCAGCGGTGGTTCTGGTCCCAGCCCACGCCCTCAGGAGAGCAGCGCGCCAAGCTGCACGTGCCGCTCGCCTCCGACATCGCCACCACCTCCTCGGCGCTGCTGTTCTCGGAGCCGCCGACAGTCAAGAGCGACGACACCACCACCGCCAGCCGGCTGGGTTACCTCGTCGACGACGGCCTGCACAGCACCCTCCTGGAGGCCGCCGAACTCGCGGCAGCGCTGGGCGGGGTGTACCTCCGCGTCGTCTGGGACAGGGAGGCCTACGACGCCCCGTGGCTCGACGCCCACCCGGCCAGCAACGCCGTCCCCGAATGGCAGTGGGGCCGCCTTGCCGCGGTCACGTTCTGGCGGGTCCTGGAGGCCGACGGCGACCGTGTCGTGCGCCACCTGGAGCGCCACGAGCCCGGGTTCATCCTCCACGGCCTCTACGAGGGCAGCCGCGACGACCTCGGCGTCCGGGTGCCGCTCACCGAGCACCCGGCCACCGCGGGCATCGCGCGCGCGCTCGGCCCGGCAGGGGACGCCATTCCGACCGGCATCAAGCAGCTCACCGCCGTGTACGTGCCGAACATGCGCCCGAATCGGTTGTGGCGCGGCAACCCCGCCGCTGCGCACCTCGGCCGCCCGGACATCGCCGGCGCGGAGCCGCTTCTCGACGCGCTCGACGAGGTGTACTCGTCGTGGATGCGGGACGTGGAGCTCGGCAAGGGCCGTGTCATCGTCCCGAGCGCCTACCTGGAGTCCAACGGGCCCGGCAAGGGCGCAAGCTGGGACCCCGACCGGCGCATCTACTCCACCCTCAACATGCTGCCTCGTTCGGGCGACGCCGCCACGATCGAGGCGGTGCAGTTCGAGATCCGGGTTGCCGAGCACCGCGACACGGCGCAGAACCTCGTGGAGCAGATCCTGCGCGGCGCCGGCTACTCATCGCAGACTTTCGGCGAGCAGGGGCAGGCCGCGGCCACCGCGACGGAGGTCGTGGCCCGGGAGCGGCAGAGCTTCACCACCCGCAACCGGAAGATCGTGTACTGGCGGCCGGCGCTCGCGCAGGCCATCGAGACCCTCCTCGCGGTCGACAAGGCAGTGTTCGGGTCGGGCGTCACGGTGGAGCAGCCGACGATCGAGTTCGGCGACTCCATCAGCGAGGACCCGAAGACTCTCGCCGAGACCGTCGAGCTCCTGAACCGGGCCGAGGCCGCATCCCGCGACACGCTCGTGCGAATGCAGCATCCGGACTGGGACGACGCGGACGTGAAGGCGGAGGTCGACCGGATCCTCGAGGAGACCGGCCAGCTGGTCGCCGATCCGACCCTGACCGGAGCGGAGGGCCCGTCCGATGCCGGTTTCCCCAGCGATGGCGGAGGATCTCGCCCGTGAGGTAGGCGCCCTCTACCGCGACGCCGAGGGCGCCCTTCTGGAGCTGCTTGCGCAGGCCCTGGAGGCCGACATCGAGTCCCCGCGGTGGGCCGAGCTGAAGCTGGCGGCCATCGGCAACCTTCGCGTGGCCGTCGAGGCTGTCGCCGAGGCGCTCCAGACCGACACCGACGGGGCCGTACGGCACGCCCTGGTGACCGCCTATAACCGGGGCAGGCAGGCAGCTGTGGCCGAGCTGGGGGCCCTCGACATAGGCCGGGAACTCGTCGCCCGCGACACGGTGCCGAACGCCTCCGCGGTCGATCGGCTCGCCGCGTCGCTGGCGGAGGACACCCGCCCGCTGTACACCCGGATCACCCGGGCCATCGTCGACATCTACCAGCGGATCGTGGCCCGCGTCTCCGGCACGCAGCTGCTGACGGGCATGACCCGGCGGCAGGCGTCCCAGAGGGCGCTCGACGAGTTCGCCGCCGCAGGGGTGACCGGGTTCGTCGACTCGGCCGGACGGCGCTGGGACATGGCCTCGTACGCGGAGATGGCGGTGCGTAGCGTGACGGCGCGCGCGGCGATCGACGGGCACGTCGATGCCCTCGCCGAGATCCGTGTCGGCTACGTGATCGTGTCGGATGCGCCGCTGGAGTGCCCGCTGTGCCGGCCGTGGGAGGGCGAGATCCTCACCCTCGGCCCGGAGACCGGGCCGCACACCGTGCGCCTGGAGCACGCGATCCAGCCAACCGGCCTGCGCGCTGCGGTCCGTCCGCCGGAGACGGTCGTCGTCCACGCCGCCGGGAGCCTCGTGGAGGCGCGCGCCGCGGGCCTCTTCCACCCGAACTGCCGGCACTCCCTGGGTGCCTATCTGCCCGGGGTGACGACGCGGCCTCCGCACCATGCGACGCCGGGCACGACGTACGCGGACACGCAGCGGCAGCGGCAGATCGAACGCCACATCCGCCGCTGGAAGCGCGTGCAGGCGGCCGCGATGGACGACAAGGCGCGGCGCCGCGCCGGGTCGTACGTCCGCAAGTGGCAGGCCGCGCAGCGCGAGCACGTGGCCGCGCATCCGCACCTTCGCCGCAAGCCCGCGCGCGAGCAGATCGGCGCCGCGCGCTGACCACCGGCCCGCCAGGTGCGGGCCTCTCACGCCCCAGGAGGGCACCCATGCAGACCCGCACGCTTCCCCGCGCCCACACGCCCGGCTGGGCCCACCCCTACGGCCGCGCCCCTTTCTCCCCGGTCTTCTATGCCGACGGAGGGGACGGCGCCGCCTCCGGATCCGCCCAGGCGCCCGCCGCGCCGGCCGCCGCTGACCCGGCACCGCAGCCGACCAGCGACGGGCAGCAGCCGCGCATGTACGACGCCGCGTACGTCGACGGCCTGCGCAAGGAAGCCGCGCAGTGGCGCACCAAGCTCCGCGAGTCCGAGCAGGCACAGGAGGCCCGCTTCACCGGCCTCATGGACCAGCTGAAGGCCGCCGGCATCAAGCTCGGCGACAAGCCCGACGCCGAGCAGCTCCAGGCCTCCCTCACCGCCGCGCAGTCCGAGCGCCGTGAAGCGCTCCTGCGCGCCGCCCTCTACGAGACCGCGTCCGAGCACGGCGCCAACCCCTCCGCGCTCCGCGACTCCGTGTCCTTCCTCGAATCGATCAAGGACATCGACCCCACCGACTCCGCAGCCCTGGTGGCCGCGGCCAAGGCGGCCCTCACCGCCAACCCCACCCTCTCCGCTGCTCCGGCTGGACCGGCGCGCGGTGGCGCTGACCTCTCTGGTGGAGGCGGCAACGAACCTCGGCAGCTCACCGAGGACGACCTCTCACGAATGACGCCCGAGCAGATCGTGGAGGCCCAGGACAAGGGCCTGCTGCGGAACCTGCTGGGCGGCTGACCCCAGAAGGAGGCCCCCGTGGCCATCACCCGCTTCCGGCCGGAGATCTGGAGCGCGCGCCTGCTCGTCGCATGGCGCAAGTCGCTCGTCTACGCAGGCCCCGGCATCGTCAACCGCAACTACGAGGGCGAGATCAGCGAGGCGGGCGACATCGTCCGCATCACGTCGATCTCCCGGCCGACGATCGGCGACTACGTGCCGAACTCGACGGTCATCACCCCCGAAGAGCTGACCGACGCGCAGCGCACCCTGGTCGTCGACCAGTGCAAGTACTTCGCCTTCAAGGTCGACGACGTCGACGCCCGGCAGGCGAAGGGCGACGTCATGCCGCAGGCGATGTCCGAGGCCGCCTACGGGCTGGCCGACGTCGTCGACCAGTACGTCGCCGGCCTGTACACCGGCGTCCAGGCCGCCAACGTCGTCTCCTCGGTCACCATCGACACCACGAACCCCACGTCGTGGGATGCCGAGGCCGCCAAGGCGTACAACGACATCCTCATCCCGCTGAAGGTCAAGCTCGACGAGGCCAACGTCCCCAAGC
Source organism: Streptomyces roseicoloratus (assembly GCF_004117935.1). Classification (GTDB taxonomy): domain Bacteria; phylum Actinomycetota; class Actinomycetes; order Streptomycetales; family Streptomycetaceae; genus Streptomyces; species Streptomyces roseicoloratus. Next base: position 105,737 of record NZ_SDOY01000086.1, read on the forward strand.
AGGGCCGCTACTGTGTGCTGCCGCCCTGGCTGGAGGGAGTCATGCTCCGCGACCCGCGGTTCGTGAAGGTCAACGAGTCCGGCACCGAGCAGGGCCTGCGCAACGGCATGGTCGCCCGCGCGGCCGGGTTCGACATCCTCACCTCGAACAACGTGCCCGTGCCGACGTCGAACAACTACATCATCACCGCGGGCGTGAACTCGGCCATCAGCTTCGCGGAGCAGATCAACAAGACCGAGGCCTACCGCCCCGAGAGCTCGTTCTCGGACGCCGTCAAGGGTCTGGCGCTGTACGGCGCCAAGCTCATCCGCCCCGACTCGCTGGCTTACGCCACCGCCGTCCTGTCCTGATCGGAGGCCCTCGATGGCAACCACCCAGCTCACCTACTCGCCGCTCGTCCCGAACAGCAACCTGACGCAGCCCGCGGGCACGTCGCTGGTCGCGGCGCCGACGAACAACATGCAGCTCGCCGGCGCCAAGCCGGAGCTGACCGTCCTTCGGGTCACGAACACCGACGACGACACCAACCTGACCTTCACCGTGAAGGCGGGCGACATGCCGCCGGCGATCGCTGCCGGACAGGGCGACCTGGCCGTGACGGTCGCGTTCGGCACGGCCGAGCTCATCGGCCCGTTCGAGTCCGGCCGGTTCCTGCAGTCCGACGGCTCGATGCTCTTCGAGTCGTCGACGACGACCGGCGCGATCACCGTCCTGCGAGTGCCGAGGAACACCTGACATGGCCGAGACGATCCACATCCGGGGAGAGGGCGGAGCCGTCATCGCGATGGACCTGCCTCTCCCCGATGGCATCGCGGACCGGCTCACCAAGGGCCTGCTCCGCCGCGTCAACGCCGACGGCACGCCGTACATCGAGCAGGACGGTGCCGGCGTGCCCGCTCCGCCCGCGGAGGCGCCGGCCAAGAGCGCTCCGAAGGCGGAGTGGGTCGGCTGGGCGGCTGCCCAGGGCGCCGACCCGGAGGACGCCGACGGGATGACCAAGGCGGACCTGATCGAGGCGTACGGAGGTGACTCCTGATGACCGTGACCTCGGACTTCGGGATCCGGGCCAGCGTCCGCAGCACGAAGGCGCTGGACCTGTCCACCGCGGCGGATCCGCTCGACTTCGTCCGCGGCGTCCACCTCGAGAGCGGCACGGGAGCAGGGAAGGCGGACCTCGTCTTCCACGACCGGCGGACCCTGGCCGCGTCGGCGGACGAGACCCTCGACCTCGCGGGCGTCCTCACCGACGCGTACGGGGCGGCGATCACGTTCGCCCGGATCAAGTTCATCGCGATCTCCGCCGCCTCCGGCAACACCAACAACGTGGTCGTCGGCGCGAACGGGTCGAACGACTGGGTGGGCCTCCTCAACGCGGCCGGAACCCTGACGCTCCGCCCGGGCGCCACGTTCGCCGCGATGGCCGGCAGCACGGACGCCACCGGCATGGCGGTGGCCGCCGGTACAGAGGACCTGCTGAAGGTCGCCAACTCCGGTTCCGGGACGTCGGTCACGTACGACATCGTCATCGTCGGCGCGTCCGCCTGAAGGAGGTGGTGGCTGTGGCGCGTGTCTACGCCACCAGCTCGCAGTACCAGGAGTACACCGGGGAGGCGCCGCCGACCGACATCGACGTGCGCCTCCGCCGCGCCTCGGCGTTCCTCGACAGCCAGGTGTTCCGGCTGTGTGTGTACGACACCGACGCCACCACGGGCATGCCCACGAACGCGCTCGTTCTGGAGGCCTTCGCCAACGCCTGCTGCGCGCAGGTCGAGTGGGGCGTCCAGGTCGGCGACGTGACGGGCGCGGCCGGGGTCGGCTGGGGCACGGTCGAGATCGGCACGGCCAAGCTGTCCCGCTCGGTCACCTCGACGTCCGGGGACGAGGCGCCGGGGCGTCAGATCGCCCCGGCGGTGTGGGACGCGCTGCGGTCGCCGGACCTGACGCCGGACATCCTGTGGGTCGGGGCGGTGACGACGTGCTGACGCCCCTGCCCGCGTTCATGCTGGGCCACTCGGTGGTGGTGGAGCCGTACCTGGGGCGCACTTCGGTGGGCCCCAGGTACGGGCCGGCGGTCACGGTGGCGTGCTTCGTGGACGAGCAGACGCGGACCGTGCGGGACCCGGCTGGCCGCGAGGTCGTGTCGAGCAGCACGTTCTACGCCCGCCCGGGCCTGGACTGCCCGGCCGACTCCCGCGTCACGCTGCCCTCCGGCCGCCGGACGACGGTCATCGCGGTCCTGGACCGGTCCGGCGGCGGCATGCCCACCCCGGATCATGTGGAGGTGCAGCTGCTGTGAGCCCCCAGTACACGCGGTTCACCCCCGGCAACGCCCGCCGCCAGTGGACCGGCCGTGGTCGCCGTCTGGCGGAGGAGGGCCTCCAACGCGGCCTCGAGCACGTTCTGTTCGAGGCTCAGAAGATCGTCCCCTTGGACGAGGGCACCCTGGAGCGGTCCGGGCGGGTCGTCCGCGAGGGCCTGAACGGGGCCGTGGTCTTCGACACCGTGTACGCCGTCCGGCAGCACGAGGAGCTCACCTGGAAGCACCTGCCAGGCCGCATGGCCAAGTACCTGGAGATCCCGATGAACCGCGAGCGGGACGTCGTTCTGCGGCTCATGGCGGTGCCGCTGCGGAGGTGGCTGCGTGGATGAGACGGATCTCCTCGACGGTCTCGCCCGCTACCTCGCCGAGCGGGGCCTCGTCACCTACACCAGCGGTGGCGATCTCACCGACGACTGCTTCCTGGAGCACATGCCGGCCGAGCCGGACGAGGCCGTCGTCCTCACGATCTACGACGACCGCACCGAGCCTGACTCGCTGCTGCCGTACGACGAGCCGCGCGTCCAGGTCCGCGTGCGCGGCACGACGGATCCGCGGGTGTCGCGCCTCCGGTGCGCTGCGATCCGTTCCCATCTGCACGGCCTCGGCCCGGTGATTCTGCCGGACGGCACCCACCTGATCTTGTCGGTCTCCATTCAGGCCGCGCCCGCGTCGATGGGTGTCGACAACAACCAGCGGCACGAGCACGTCTGCAACTTCCGCATGGAGATCCGGCAGACCAGCCTGCACCGCCCCTGACTCACCCCACCCAGCTCAGCCCGCCCACCGACCGGCGCGGGCCCCTTCGTCATGCTCCGGAGGAGACATGCCCGCTCAGAAATACAACGCCCGAGACTGCCGGTTCCAGATCGAGGACTTCCTCAATCCCGGCACCTGGACCGAGTTCCGCACGGCCCTGAACGGGTCCACCGAGGGCGGCATCAACACCTTCACCCTGTCGTACGAGTACGAGACGACCGACACCACCACGTTCGGCAGCAACGGGCGCGCCGAGTCGCAGAACATGCAGGAAGGCATGTCGATCACCCTGGAGGGGTTCCGGCTGAAGGACCCTTCCACCGGCGCCCTCGACGCTGCCCAGAGTCTGGCTGAGCTGCAGGCCGCCCGGCTCGGCAACGACTCCCTGACCGGCTTCCGCTTCGCCGCGCCCGGGGACACCGACTGGACCGTGTGGGCCGACGCCCACTTCCAGCTCGGCGACACCGGCGGCGGCAACAACGACAAGGCGTCGTGGTCCGTCACCGTGACCCGTTCCGGCCCGTCGACGTCGGTGGCGATCGCGTGACGAACAGCTCCTGGGACGACTTCAAGCGCGAGGTCTTCGGCGCCCGCACGGAGACCATCGAGGGCGTCGAGGTGCGCGTCCCCGCCGACGTGCCGTTCGGGTTCGAGCAGCGCCTCGCCGAACTCACCGATTCCGCCGAGCAGGAGGACGTCGAAGAACTCGTCGCGGTCCTGTTCGGCCCCGACACTTTCGACCAGCTCACCGAAGCGGGCGTGGGCCAGATCGGCATGCTGACGATTCTGACGTGGGGCATGGCGCGCGCGAGCGGCAACGCGATCACGTTTCAGCAGGCCTACGAGGCGATCACCAGCGGCGACCTGGGAAAAGCGTTTCCGCAGACCCCGCAGAACCGAGCCGAGCGCAGAGGGCAGTCGAAGAGCACTGGTGGGCGGTCGAAGCCGACTTCGCGCGCGAGTACCGGCTCGGCCCGCAGGACATCGCGGGCCTGAGCCGGCGCCGGTTCTGGGTCCTCCTCAACGGCCTCTCGCCGGAGTCCGTGTTCCGGCACGTCGCCGGTGACGAGCTCTCCGTCGTCGACGACCCCGACCTGATCCGGGCCGCTCTGCGGTCCCTCTGACCCTGTAGGAGGCCCGGATGTCGCTCACGATCGGCGACCTCGTCGGCTACATCCGCGCCGACGGCTCCGACTTCGAGCGCAACCTGGCGCGCTCCCAGCTGAGTATGGAGGGCTTCCAGCTTGGCGTCGACGGCCGGCTCCGCGACATCAGCGGCCGGTTCGTCGACGAGGCGCAGGTGATGGGCCGGGCGCTCGCGGACGGGTTCACGGAGGCCGAGCGTGAGGGCACCCGGATCACGACCGTCTTCGACAGCGTGGCGCATGCCCAGTCGCGGACGCTGCGGGGCCGGGTGCGTGCGGTGCAGGCGGCTGCGCGGCGGATGGGCAGCACGCTGGAGCGGGTTGCCGACCGGGTTGAGCGAGCCTGGAGCAGGATCGACTGGAGGAAGATCGGCGGCGGGGCGGTCGGGCTGGGCAAGATCCTGGCCAACTTCACCAAGATCAGTGCTGCCCTCGGCGGCGTGCTGCAGGGAGCCGCCGGCGTGGCTGCGGCTGTGGCGGAGATCGGGCCAGCTGCGGGGGTCGCGGTTTCCGGCCTGATCGCAGTGCGCCTGGCCGCGGTCGCTTTGAAGCTGGGCATGGTCGGTGTTGAGGACGCGGTGACGGCTGCGCTGGACCCGTCGAAGACCAAGGAGTTCAACGAGGCGCTGAAGAAGCTGTCCCCGTCGGCGCAGGCGTTCGCGAAGCAGGTAAAGGCCCTCGCGCCCGAGTTCAAGCGGCTTCAGCAGGACGTTCAGGAGCGTCTGTTCAAGGGCCTCGACGGGGTCCTGAAGGACATGGGTAAGACCACGCTGCCTGTTCTCCGCAATGGGCTCGTGAACGCGTCTGGTGCGCTGAACCTGATGGCGAAGAACGTCGGCAACACCGCTGTTGGCCTGTCTAAGTCCGGGACACTCGGCACGGCCATTTCTTGGGCCAACCAGGGGCTGTTCAACTTGTCCCGGATTCCGGGTCAGATCGTGCAGGGTCTCGTTCAGATTGGCGCTGCGGCTGGCCCGTCGTTCGCGAAGCTGACAGGCGCGGCAGGGAAAGCGTTCGACAAGTTCGCCGACAAGATGCAGAAGGCGTTCGAGTCCGGTGCGATGCAGCGGGCCATTGAGGAGGCCATCAGGGCGGTCGGGCAGCTGCTGCGCGTCGTCGGTAACTTCGCCAGGGGCGTCAGGAACATCTTCTCCGGCATTACGCAGGATGGCGGCGGCCTGTTCGACATCCTGGAGAAGATCAGCGCAGCGTTCATGCGGCTGACGGCCAGCAAGGAATTCCAGTCGATCCTCAATCAGCTGTCGATGACGGCTGGCACTCTGGTGGATGCGATCCTGCCGCTGCTGCTGGAGGCGTTCCGCCAGCTCGCCCCGGTCATCGAGGCGCTGGCGCCGGTTGTCAGGGAGTTCATTGAGAAGATCGGCCCCGAGCTCATCCCCGTCATCCAGGAGCTCGGCCCGGTCCTCGTGGACATCGCGAAGATCCTGGAGGAGCAGCTGCCCTTCGCGATCCTTCTCACCACCACGCTGCTCCAGGTCCTCGTGATCGCCCTGCGCGCCGTGCACTGGGTCCTGCAGAACGTGGTCATCCCGGTGGTCACCTGGCTGCGGAAGATCTTCGAGAGCGACTTCGTGCAGTCCCTCGGGCAGGCAACGAAGGCGATCACCGCTTTCGTCCGGCACGCGCTGTCCAGCTGGGAAAACTTCAAGCGCACCGTGACCACCATCATGAGCGTGCTTCTGGTCGCCGTAGTCGACCGGGTGAACAAGATCCGCAACTACCTCGTCGACGGCGTACTGCAGGCGGTCAACCGCGCCGCCTCCTACTTCCAGGGCCTTCCCAGCCAGATCCTGGCCGCGCTCGGCGACATCGGGAACCTGCTCTACGGAGCCGGACAGCGCATCATCGGCGGCTTCATGGCCGGCATCCGGTCCAGCCTCGGTCCGCTGCGCGCGCAGCTGAGCGCCGTCACGAGCATGATCCCGGACTGGAAGGGTCCTGCCGAGCGCGACGCCCGCTTGCTCACCCCGGCTGGCCGCAGCGTGATGCAGGGCTTCATGGGCGGCATCGCCTCCCAGGTGCCGGCGCTGCAGCGGCAGCTTGCCGGTATCACGACGGGCCTGCCTGGCATGGCGATGGGCGCCGGGGCGGGCGCGTACGGCAACACGGCAGCCGCGGCCCAGCGGCCGATCGTCATCCAACTCACCGGCCCCGGCCTGAAAGACGTCATCCGCGACATCGTCCAGGTCGACGGCGGCGACGTCCAAGTCTCCCTCGGCCGATAACAACATCAGGAGGAACCCGTGCCGGTCCCCGACGCCCGCGTAGAGCTCCAGATCGACGGCACCTGGACCGACGTCACCACCTACGTCGACCAGCCCGCCGGAATCAAGCTCGTGCGCGGCCGGTCCGACGAAGGCCGCGCCGTCGACCCGGGGTCCGGCTCCCTCAACCTCCTCTCACCCAACGGCCTCTTCTCCAACCGCAACCCCAACAGCCCCTACTTCGGGCTCCTGCCCCGCAACACCCCCATCCGGATCACCACCTACGCCGGGGAAACCGTCCTCGACATCCCCGACGCCGTAGCAGGCCGCGCCACCACCCCCGACACAGCCGCCCTCGACATCACCGGCGACATCGACGTACGCATCGACCTGTCAGCCGCCATGTGGGCCGGGCACCTGGCCAACCCCATCACCCTGATGGGGAAGTACAACAACACCGCCCCCAACCGGTCATGGCGATTCGTCGTCCTGTCCTCCGGCCGAGTCGCCTTCTCCTGGTTCCCCGATGGCACCAACCTCGAGGAGATCATCAGCACTGACCCGCTGCGCTGGGGCCCCGGCCAACGCGGCGCCCTCCGCGCCACCCTCGACGTCGACAACGGCGCAGGCGGCTACACAGCCACCCTCTACACCGCGAGCACACTCGCCGGGCCATGGACCCAACTCGACCAGGTCGTGACCAGCAGCGGCACCACCAGCATCATCAACTCCCCTGCACCCCTGGAAGTCGGCGATCTCTCCACCCTCACCTGGCCCCGCGTCGCCCGCCGGATCTACGCCGCCGAGGTCCGCACCGGCATCGACGGCACGATCGTCGCCAACCCCGACTTCTCCACCCAAACCCCAGGGGACACCAGCTTCACCGACAGCACCGGCCTCACATGGTCCACCACGAACGCCACCATCACCGACCGCCGCACCCTCGTCGCCCACTCCGTGCCCACCTGGCCAGCCAGCTGGCACGTCTCCGGCCACGACCAGCGCACCCGCATCCAGACCGCAGGCATCCTGCGCCGCATGAAGCAGGGCACCAAGCCCCTCTCATCCACACTGCGCCGCCGCATCCCCGCCTACAGCCCGCTCGCCTACTGGCCGATGGAGGACGGCGAGACGTCAACCACCACAGCATCGAGCGCCCTGCCCGGCGGAAGCCCGATGACGGTCAGCGGATTCACTTTCGCGCAGGACAACAGCCTCGACGGCTCCTCACCCCTGCCGGCTGTCGCGTCCGGAGCCGTGATGCGCGGCCTGATCCCGCCCCCTGCCTCGACGACCCTGGAGTGGATGGTCGAGATGGTGTACATGGTGTCCGCCGCCCCCGTCGCCGACGCCGAGTTCCTGTCCTTCACCAGCAGCGGCACTGTGACCCGCTGGCGCTTCCTCATGCGCTCCGGCGTGGGCACGCTGCAGGGGTACAGCAGCGACGGCACCCTGCTCGTCAACTCGGCGGCCGCGATCGGCGCCGATGTCTTCTCTGGCTGGAATCGCATACAGGTCCGCATCGAGACCACCGGCGTGGACCTGCAGTGGACGGTCACCTGGTGGAATATCGGCGGATCCGCGGGCTCCTTCTCCGGGTCGCTGGCTGGCGGAGTGGGCATCCCGACGTCGATCAATACCAAGTTCGGAACCATCTCTGACCTGCGGGTCGGGCATGTGGCCGTGTTCCCGCAGGGATCCGCCAGCTTCGCGAACCAGCCGTTCGGGCAGGCGGACCACGGATACAACGGCGAGAACGCCCGCGACCGCATTGCGCGTCTCGCGGGCGAGGAGGCGGCCACGGTCAGCATCTCGCTGGTCGACTCGGACACCAGCCGGCTGTCCGAGCGGCTCGGCCCGCAGCTGCCGGAGGCACTGCTTGACGTGCTCCAGGATGCGGCCGACGCCGATGGCGGCATCCTCTACGAGGACGCGTCGAAGTCGGCCCTGAGGTACCGGACGCGGACCACCCTGGAGAACCAGGCGCCGAAGCTGGTCGTGGACTACGGCCAGCTGGCGCCGCCGTTCGAGCCGACCGAGAACGACTTGACTCTGCGGAACATCGTCGAAGTCCGGCGGGACCGCGGCGGCTACGCCACAGCCACTCTCGACGAGGGGCCGCTGTCGACGGACGAGGTCGGCGTCTACGACGAGTCCGTCTCCCTCAACCTCTACCAGGACGCCCAGACTCCGGTCCATGCCGGGTGGCGGCTGCACCTGGCTTCGTGGGACGAGGCCCGCTATCCGCAGGTGCGGATCATGCTGCACAAGTACCCGGCCCTGATTCCGCAGGTCATGTCGCTGGAGATCGGCGACCGCATCCAGATCACCGGCACGCCGGACTGGATGCCGCCCGGCCCGGTCGACCTGATCGTGCAGCGCGTCGAGGACGACCTGAAGACGCTCGAGTGGACGGTCACGCTGACGTGCTCGCCCGCCGGCCCATGGACCGTCGGCGAGGTCGACGACGCGGCGCCGGGCCGGGCGGACACGGACGGCTGCACCCTCGGCGCGGACGTGGACGCGGACGACACGTCACTGACGCTCGTCTCCAGTCCCGGCCCCCGCTGGATCGACTCCGCGACGCATCCGGCCGACTTCCCCTTCAACATCCGCGTCGGCGGCGAGGAGATGACCGTCACCGCCATCACCGGCACCACCCTCACCCAGACCGCCACCGTCACCCGGTCCGTCAACAACATCGTCAAGGCCCACAGCTCAGGCGCCCTGGTCGCCCTGGCCGACCCCACCTACCTCGCCCTGTAAGGAGAGCCGATGGCCTTCACCCCGTGGCTGGCGGGCATGCGAATCACCGCGACCCGCATGAACGACTCGGCCATGATCGGCGCCTGCGTGTTCCGCGCCTACCGATCGGCCGCGCAATCCATCCCGACCGGCGGTGACGCCGCTGCAAACGCCGTCTCCTGGGACGACGTCCAGGAAGACCTCCTCGGTGGCTGGTCAGGCACCAACCCCACCCGCTACACCGTGCCCCGCAGCGGCGTCTGGCAGCTCGCCGGCGCCATCGCATTCGACGCTTCCACGGGCGGCACTACACGCGAGTGCGTCTGGTACGTCAACGGCGGCGCGATCGGCGCGGGCCGGGCCCGCTCGTTCGCCAACACGATCTCAAGCGTGCCGCTGACCGTGGAGGCCCGCACCCTGCCGTACCGGCTGACGGCCGGCGACTACGTCGAGCTCGTCCCCGCACAGAACTCCGGCGGCAACCTCAACCTCGCGACCGGCAGCTACCGGTCGTACGTCGGACTCACCTACGCCGGCCCCTGACCCGACCCGCCCTCGCCCGCCCCGCGCCGCCGGCCCGGGGCCTTTCTCATCTGGAGCACCGCATGGCCTGGTATCCGGGCGCCACGAAGTACGAGCTGCAGCCGGAGTCGGATCAGCAGCCGGAGATCCGGCCGACGCAGTTCATCGCCCACTCGATCATCGCGCCGTGGACGGCGAAGCGGGTGTACGAGTACTGGCGCGACAGCACCAACCTCGAAAGCCACTTCGGCCTCGGCTATGAGGGCGACCTCGGCCAGTTCATCGGGACGGAGACCCGCGCGGACGCCAACTACCGGGCGAACCTCCGCCCGGACGGCACGGGCGCGGTGTCGATCGAGACCGCGTCGAACCTGGAGGGCTCCGATCCGTGGACGCCTGCGCAGGTCGAGCGGCTGATCGAGCTCGGGGTGTGGCTGCACCGGACGCACGGCATCCCGCTGCGGATCTGCCGCACCGCGTCTGATCCGGGGTTCGGGTATCACCGGCTCCACGCCGACTGGGCGAAGGACGGCACGGACTGTCCGGGGGATGCCCGGGTCCGCCAGTTCACCGAGGTCGTCTTCCCGGGCATCGTCGCCCGCGCCACCAACCCCCCGCCCGCTTCTGGAGGAGAAGTGCCCAACTACGTGAACCTGGGCCTGAAGACGCCGATGCCCCTGCCGCCTGGCGGCGGCTTCACCTCGGTCGTCTTCGAGAACGAGTGGTCGGACACCGCCGGCGACCACGTGCCGAACGGCAGCGTGGCCGTGCGCGGCCCTGCCTCGTTCACCGGCAGCCTCTCCCTCACCGTGTCGGACCTCCCGCCCGGCGAGGTCGTGCAGGTCCGCATGTCGGAGTACGACGGCGGCACGTGGAAGGCCGACCATCCGACCCACGACGTGGCCGGCACCGGGGGCGTCACGACGGCTGTGGTGCCGCTCGTGAAGCGGCTCGGGCCGGGCCGCGGGATGCGGGTCCGGCTCTCCAACCAGGCCGGTCAGCCGGTCACTGTTGTCGGCGCGGTTCTGACCGCCCTCGTCTTCAAGGAGTCCTGATCATGTCTCGTCTCATTCTCGACACGGTCGAGCGCACCATCGGCACGTACGCCGTGACGTTTCTCGGTCTCGTCCTCGCGGACGGTTTCGACCTGACCAGCGTGAGCGCGCTGAAGGCGGCGGCGATCGCGGCGATACCGGCGGCCCTGTCGGTGGTGAAGGCCGCCGTCGGCTCGCTGGTGGGTGACCAGTCCACCGTTGGGTGGGTGCCCAGGCAGCGCTCGTGACGCCGGCGGAATCCACCCAGGTGGCGGTGGAGCTGGCGGAGATGCGCGGCGAGATCCGCACCGGGTTCGCTGAGCTGTCCGGCCGGCTCGACCTCGCGCTGCAGCGGACGGGGCAGACGGAACGGGCGCTCGACGAGCACCGGGACAGCCTGAAGCGGGTCGAGGAACGCGTGGATGTGCTGGAGGCGAAGGCGGAGGCGTCTGCGTCGCACGGGCCGCGGTTGTCGGCGGTGGAGAAGCTGGTGTGGGTCGGTGCCGGGTTGGCGGCGGCTGGTGGTACGGCGGGCGGCTGGTTGATCAGCGCCCTGGTGAAGTGAACAGCCCCCTGTCTGGCCTTCGGGCCGGGCAGGGGGCTTTCTCTGCGTTCTGGATCACATGACTGCGGCCTTGCCCTCTACGCTGTGAGGTGTCGAGTCTGCACAGAGATAGGGGCAAGGCCGTGTCACCTGATGCTACCCCGGACCCGTACGCCCACCCGGTCGCTTTCGGGCAGCGCGTGAAGATCCTTCGCGAGCGCCGCGGCATGACCCGCGAAGTCCTCGCCGGCCTCATCGGCATGTCACCGTCATGGGTGAAGCGGATTGAGCTCGGCCAGCTACAGGCCCCCGGCCTGGACATGGTGATGCGCCTCGCGCAAGCGCTGCGGGTCCGGAACCTCTCCGACCTCACGGGACGCCCTGACGTGCACGTCGACCTGTTCACCGGCCCCGGCCACCCCCGGCTCACCGCCGTCCGCGCCGCGGTCGACGCCCTACCAATCGGCAACCCGGCCGCCGCACCGGCTCCGGCGGCACACATCGCCGCACGGCTCGCGTCCGCGTGGGCAGCTCGGCATTCGGCGCCGGACCATCGCGAACGGATCGGCGTTCTGCTGCCAGGCCTGATCCGAGACGCACAACTCGCTGTGCAGCACGCCCAAGCCCCAACAGAGTGGCGGGCGGCTCAGGCCGTACTCGCCGAGGTGTACTCCCTGTCCCAGTTCTTCCTGGCGTACCAGCCAGACCCGAGTCTGCTGTGGCGGGTCGCCGAGCGGAGCATGGTCGCAGCGCAGCAGTCCGCAGACCCCCACACCATCGGCGTGTCGGCGTGGCTCCTCGCGCAGGCACACCGCGACACCGGCCCGGACCACTACGACGCCGCGGACACGATCACCCGGCAGACCCTCGACTACCTCACCCCGCTGCTCCCGGACGCAGAGGACGACGTGCTGGCGATCACTGGGGCGTTGACGTTCGAGGCCGGGTACACGGCGGCCCGCCGCGGGGACACGGCGGATGCGTGGCGGTACTGGGACACGGCGCGGGAGATGGCCGACCAGCTACCTGCCGCCTACTACCACCCGATCACGTCGTTCTCGCAGGCCATCATGGGCGCGCACGCGGTCACGGTTGCGGTCGAGCTGCATGCCGGCCGGGAGTCCGTACGGCAGGCCGCCCGCGCGGACGCCGACACGATCCCATCCCGGCCGCGGCGGGCCCGGCACCGGATCGAACAGGCCCGCGGCTACCAGCTCGACGGGCAGCCCGAGGTGGCGATCGCGACGCTGGACCAGGCGTACGAGGCTGCGCCGGAGACGATCCGCTACAACGGCTACGCCCGGTCGATCATCCTGGAGGAGGTCGAATCCAAGGTTGCCGACCGGCGCCGTCGGGCGTCGGAGCTCGCGGTCAAGGTGGGCCTGCTGGCTGCCTGAGGGAGGGGACACGATCTGTGTCCTCTCCTCCGCCGGGGCGCTTCTACCGTCGGGTCATCTGCTGACCTACGGAGGGAGCGCCCCGTGTCGTTACCGACGGCGGCCCCGCCACGCGCGCGCCACTGCACCTACTGCCCGGAGCCGGGCCCGGACTGTTGTGTCCGTGTCCAGCCGCCTGAGCACGGCGGCCGGCACATCTACGCCCACCGCTCCTGTGCGGCGAAGCACGGCCGACCGCCGCTGTACGTCTTCCTCCTCGAGGACGGTGCACGGTGACGCCGGAGTGCGAGTTCGGCGAGCACGCCTGGTGCAAGACCGGCGAGGTCCGCACCTGCTACGGCGACCTCGTGTTCCCCGCCCGGACCTGTACCTGCCCCTGCCACACCAAGGACGGAGAGGAGTCATGACGAAACTCTGCGCGTACTGCGGCCGGCAGATCCGGGGCGAGGCGACCCCGCTGGCTGACGACGCGGGAAGCGGAGCGCACGCTGTGGCCTACTGGCACACGGACCGAGCCGAGTGCGGGCCGCGCCTGCCGCCGCTGCCCGGGCCGGGGGTGACCGTGCCGCCGCGGTTCGTACCTCTCGGCCGCGACGGCCGACCTTGAGTTCCTGCCCGGCGTGGTCACGGCGGACCACGGCGGGCAGGGCCAGACCGCCCCGGCCGGTATCCGTCCCCCGCGCCCCGGCCGGGGCTACCGCACCAGCTCGGAAAGGGGGACACCCAGGGCGTCGGCGATCCGGACGAGGTCCGTGAAGCGCGGGTCACGCTCGCCGCGCTCGTATCGCTGGATGCTGCGCCGCTCCATGCCGATGCGGTCGGCTACCTGGTCCTGTGACAGGCCGGCTGCGCGGCGGGCTTCGGCGAGGCGCACACCGAGTTCCCTGCGGCGTTGGAGGACTGCTTCGGGCAGGGGTGTTCGTCGTGCTGGCACTCCGCCAACGCTGGGCGGATGACGATCTTGGGTCAGTACCCAAACGGTCGCTTCTTGAGTACAGTCCCCCGGTATACCAAGCGGAGGAGTCGGTTCCCTTACAGGCTCCTGCCGTCCGTGAATCTTCGGCGAGATGCGGGCGGTAGGATTCGTAGCCCCGGTCACTGCGACCGGGGCTACTCTTATCAGGGCTGGTCAGGGGCGCGCGTTTCACACACGATGCTCGTCGT
>NZ_SDOY01000087.1 GCF_004117935.1 Streptomyces roseicoloratus
CGCCCGCCGGCCGCCCCGGCCCGCCCGCCGATCCTTCCGTCACCCCTCCGCCGCTGCCTCCGGCTCCGACCTGATCGGGCCCTGGATCTGCCGGCTGATCCAGGCGATCGTGCCGTCGTCCATGCCCCGCATGTACGAGCGGGCGTTGTGCTCGCCGTCCTGGATGACCTGGAGCCGGGTCTTGAGCGGGCCCTTCGTGTAGCGGCGCATGAAGGCCTTGATCCTGGCCATGCCCGACTCCTTGGTGCCGATCTGGAAGGCCACGTACGTCCGGTTCTCCGGCCTGTCGGGCTTCCGGCCGAGGGCGGCGGCCAGCTTCTCCGGGTTGTTGGCCTGGCGTTCGGCCTCGTGGCCCTTCCACAGCGGCGAGTCCGGAACGGTGTCCGGGCCGGAGGCGATGACGGCCTTGAACTTGTCGGGCTTCTGCAGCACGGACTTCAGCCCGGCGAAGCCGCCCGACGACGAGCCCATGAACGCCCAGCCGTCCCGGGAGTCGAACGTGCGGAAATTGGCCCGCACGAAATCCGGGACGTCCTCGGTCAGCCAGGTCCCCATTTTCGGCTGTCCGGGTATATCACTGCCGTCGTGGTAGAACTCGGCGCTCGGGTTGAGAACGGGCATCACGACGATGAACGGCTGGCTCTTCCCTTCCTCCGCCCAGCGGCTGATGTTCCCCTGGAGGTCGATGCCCTTGCCCGTCCAGTAATTCGTGGGGAAGCCCTTTCCGCCGGGCAGCGTGATGAGGACCGGGAAGCCGCTGTCGGCGTAGGCCGGGTCGAAATACTGCTTCGGCGCCCATACCCACACCCGGCCGGTGAATCCCGACTTCTCCCCGTGCAGCTCGGTGACGCCGATCCTGGTGCCGTCCTCGAGGGCGCGGTGCACGGTGAAGGACGACTTGGGGCCGGTGGGGAAGACGGTCCTCGGCACGGTGGCGCCCGTGCCCTGGCCCGTCCCCGCGCCGCCCGGCCCGTGCTGCTGGGCGGCCTGCTGCTGACCCGAGCGCTCGCCGCGCGGAGTGTCGAAGGAGAGCGGATCGCCCTCGTCGGAGCAGCCCGTGACCAGGCCGAGCGTGGTGCCGAGGGCGAGGGCGGCCGCGAGGATCCGGGCCGGGCGGCGGCGACGTTTCATGACGTGCTCCGGGTGCGATTCGGGCGATACGGAGGTTACGGGGGATTCCGGTAAAGGAGAGGGGCGGAGCGGCCGATCGGTTGGCTCAGGACCGGCACCAATCCGCGTGAGGGCCCTGGCGTAGGCTGGTTCGGTCCGTTCAGTACGCACCGGTTCGCGTACGCACGCCTCCGAAAGGGACACACCCGGTGACCGAGAACGCCGAACTCACGTCTTCTGATGTCACTGCCGTTCTCGACCGTGCCGCCGCGGGTGGCCGGATCACGCCCGAGGAGGCGCTCGACCTCTACCGCTCGGCGCCGCTGCACGCGCTGGGCGCCGCCGCGGACGCGGTGCGCCGCCGGCGGTACGCGGGGACCGAGCACATCGCGACGTACATCATCGAGCGCAACATCAACTACACGAACGTCTGTGTGACGGCGTGCAAGTTCTGCGCCTTCTACGCCGCGCCGAAGGACACCAAGAAGGGCTGGACCCGCGACCTCGACGACATCCTGCGCCGCTGCGCGGAGACCGTGGAGCTCGGCGGCACCCAGATCATGTTCCAGGGCGGCCACCACCCGGACTACGGCGTCGAGTACTACGAGAAGCACTTCGCGGCCATCAAGGCGGAGTTCCCACAGCTGGTCATCCACTCCCTCGGCGCGTCCGAGGTCGAGCACATGGCCCGGATCTCCGGCGTCTCCGTCGAGGAGGCCATCACCCGCATCCACGAGGCCGGCCTCGACTCCTTCGCGGGCGCCGGCGCCGAGCTGCTGCCCGCCCGGCCCCGGAAGGCCATCGCGCCGCTCAAGGAGTCCGGCGAGCGCTGGCTGGAGATCATGGAGATCGCCCACGAGCTGGGCGTCGAGTCCACCTCCACGATGCTCATGGGCACCGGCGAGACCAACGCCGAGCGCATCGAGCACCTGCGGATGATCCGTGACGTGCAGGACCGGACGGGTGGCTTCCGGGCCTTCATCCCGTACACGTACCAGCCCGAGAACAACCACCTGAAGGGCCGCACGCAGGCCACGATCTTCGAGTACCTGCGCATGATCGCCGTCGCGCGGCTGTTCCTCGACAACGTCGCCCACATCCAGGGCTCGTGGCTGACCGTCGGCAAGGAGGCCGGTCAGCTGTCGCTGCACTACGGAGCCGACGACCTGGGCTCGATCATGCTGGAGGAGAACGTGGTCTCCTCGGCCGGTGCCAAGCACCGCTCCAACCGCATGGAGATCATCGACCTCATCCGCAAGGCCGGGCGCGTCCCGGCGCAGCGGGCGACGACGTACGAGCACCTGGTCGTCCACGACGACCCGGCGAACGACCCGGTCGACGAGCGGGTGGTCTCCCACATCTCGTCCATCGCGATCGAGGGCGGCACGGCCCACCCCGAGCTGAAGCTGCTCGACGCCAACTGAGACCGGGCGGGGCGGGCCCGGGCCCGCGCGCCGCAGGAAGGGACAGGACTGTGCTGACGCTGCACGTCGCCGACGCCTCGCCCGAGGCCGCGGTCCTGGTCGACGGCGCGTTCGTCGCGGCCGTCGGCCCGTACGACGAGCTGGCCGAGGCGAACCAGGACGCCCGGCTGCGCCGCTGGCCCGGCATCCTCACGCCCGGGCTGCTCAACCCGTACGGCCCCGAACTCCTCGAACAGACCTACCACCCGGATCCGCGCGAGGCCGACACGTACGGCACCGAACCGATCTTCGGCGAGCGGGCGCGGGAGCTGTTCCACGCCGAGCCCGTACGGCTCGGCGCCAGCGCACGGCGCGGGGTGCAGCGGCTCCTCGCGCACGGGACGGTCGCCGTCGGCGGCGAGCTGCGCGGGCGGGCCGCCCAGGACGCGGTGCGCCGGGCCGGGCTGGCCGTGGGGCAGCGCCCGCCGAACCTGCCGGGCCCGCCGTCCCTCGCACCGCGCCCGCTCGTGCTGCTGCCCGCGCTGTCGGCGGGCCGCCCGGCGCGGTTCGCCGTCTTCGACGTCCCCGACCGCGCGGCCCTGGTCCGCCTGGGCCCGTCGACCTGCGTCGCCACCGTCATCGGCGGCCGCCTGGTCTACCGGGCGCGCTGAGCGCGGCGGGGCCGGTCCCGCCCGGAGGGAGGGGCGGCTGCAACAATGGTCCGGTGACCCGCGCATCCCTGGACAAGCAGCCGCACGAAGTCGCCTCGATGTTCGACGACGTGGCGGCGAACTACGACCTCACCAACGACGTCCTCTCGCTCGGGCAGGACCGGCGCTGGCGCAAGGAGGTCGCCAAGGCGGTCGACGCGCGCCCCGCGCAGAAGGTCCTCGACCTCGCCGCCGGCACCGCGACGTCCTCGCAGCCCTTCGCCCGCGCCGGCGCGTACGTCGTGCCCTGCGACTTCTCGCTCGGCATGCTCCGGGTCGGCAAGAAGAACCACCCGTGGATGCCGTTCACCGCGGGCGACGGCACGAAGCTGCCGTTCAAGGACGAGGTCTTCGACGCCGTCACCATCTCCTTCGGCCTGCGCAACATCCAGGACACGGACCAGGCGCTGCGCGAGCTGTACCGGGTGACGAAGCCCGGCGGCCGGGTCGTCATCTGCGAGTTCTCGCACGCCACCTGGGCGCCGTTCCGCACGGTGTACGAGGAGTACCTGATGCGCGCGCTGCCGCCGGTGGCGCGCGCCGTCTCCTCGAACCCCGACGCCTACGTGTACCTCGCCGAGTCCATCCGGTCCTGGCCCGACCAGCCGACCCTCGCGGGGATGCTGCAGAAGGCCGGCTGGGAGCGGGTGGCCTGGCGCAACCTGACGGGCGGAATCGTCGCGATGCACCGGGGCTTCAAGGCCGAGTAGGCGGCGCTTCGAGGCCGAGTGGGCGGGGCTTCGAGGCCGGGCAGGGCGGGGCTTCGACCCCGGCAGGGCGGGGCTTGGAGCCCGGGCAGGGCGGGGCCTGGAGGCCGAGCAGGACCGTCGGCCATCGGATGACCACGACAGCAGTGTCCGCGCACCGGCTCGAATTCCGCCGTGGGGGAACCGGACGGGCGGGACACCCTCGGGCGATGGCGCGATCGGCCCCCATAGACTGCCCCAGTACGTCCGTACCGCCCCCAACCGTCGAGTCTTCGGGAGACCCCGCCGTGACCGAGCAGCCCCTCTCCGAGCACAGCGCAGACGTGATCGTCGTCGGGGCGGGCCCGGCCGGCTCGACCACCGCGTACTACCTGGCCAAGGCGGGACTCGACGTCCTGCTCCTGGAGAAGACCGCGTTCCCGCGCGAGAAGGTCTGCGGTGACGGGCTCACGCCGCGCGCCACCAAGCAGCTCGTCGCGATGGGCATCGACATCTCCGAAGAGGCCGGCTGGCTGCGGAACAAGGGCCTGCGGATCATCGGCGGCGGCGTGCGGCTCGAGCTCGACTGGCCGGATCTCGCCTCGTACCCGGACTACGGACTCGTCCGCAAGCGCGACGACTTCGACGAGATGCTGGCCCGGCAGGCGCAGAAGGCCGGGGCGCGGCTGTACGAGCGCTGCAACGTCGGCGCCCCGATCGTCGACGACCGCACGGGCCGGATCACCGGCGTCCACGCCAAGCTCGGCGAGGAGAAGCGCGAGGTCACCTTCCACGCGCCGCTCGTCGTCGCCGCCGACGGCAACTCCACCCGGCTCTCGCTGGCGATGGGCCTGCACCGGCGCGAGGACCGGCCGATGGGCGTCGCCGTGCGGACGTACTTCACGACCGCGCGGCACCAGGACGACTACCTGGAGTCCTGGCTGGAGCTGTGGGACCGGCGGGGCCCGCAGGACCGGCTGCTGCCCGGCTACGGCTGGATCTTCGGCATGGGCGACGGCACCTCCAACGTCGGCCTCGGCATCCTCGACTCGTCCTCCGCCTTCCGCGAGCTGGACTGGCGCGAGGTCCTGAAGGCCTGGTGCGCGTCCATGCCGGAGGACTGGGGCTTCACCCCGGACAACATGACGACGCCGATCCGCGGCGCCGCCCTGCCGATGGCCTTCAACCGCCAGCCGCACTACACCAAGGGCCTGCTGCTCGTCGGCGACGCCGGCGGTCTCGTCAACCCGTTCAACGGCGAGGGCATCGCCTACGCGATGGAGTCCGGCCAGATCGCCGCCGACGTCATCGTCCAGGCCCACGCCCGCCAGACGCCCGCCCAGCGCGAACTGGCCCTGCGGAACTACCCGCAGATCCTCAAGGACACCTACGGCGGCTACTACACGCTGGGCCGCGCCTTCGTGAAGCTCATCGGCAACCCGAAGGTCATGAAGATCGCGACCCAGCGTGGCCTCACCCACCCGCTGCTGATGAAGTTCACGCTGAAGATGCTGGCCAACCTCACCGACCCGACGGGCGGCGACGCCATGGACCGCATCATCAACGGCCTGTCGAAGGTGGCCCCGAAGGCGTGAGCGCGAACGCGCGCCGGTAGCCGCCGGGGGACACCCCGAGCGCGCGGGTGAAGTGGCGGCGCAGGTTCGCCGCAGAACCCAGACCGCTCTCCCCGGCGACGCGTTCCACCGGCAGGTCGGTGGATTCGAGGAGCGTACGGGCCCGGGCCACGCGCTCGCCGAGCAGCCACTGCAGCGGCGTGGTCCCGTGCGCCTCGCGGACCCGCCGGTGGAAGGTGCGCGGGCTCATGTGGGCGCGGCGGGCCAGCTCCTCGACGGTCAGCGGCTCGTGGAGGTGCTCCACCGCCCACTGGAGGGCGGCCCCGAGGCCGTCCTCGCCGGACGGCGGCAGCGGGGCCTCGACGAACTGGGGGCGGTCGCCCGGCCGGTGGGCCGGGCCGACCATGCGCCGGGCGAGGGCCGCCGCGACCCCCGCGCCGAGGTCCTTCCGCACGAGATGCAGGCACAGGTCCAGGCCGGCGGCGGCGCCCGCGCTGGTGAGCACCCGGCCCTCGTCGGTGTACAGCACGGAGGCGTCGACGGTGACCCGCGGATGGCGGGCGGCCAGCGCGGGCGCGTAGTTCCGGTGGACGACGGCACGGTGGCCGTCGAGGACGCCGGCCGCCGCGAGTGCGAAGGCCCCGGTGCACATCGAGACCATGCGGGCGCCCGCCGCGTACGCCTCGCGCAGGGCCGCGCCGAGCCCGGCGGGCAGCTCCCGACGGCCCTCGGCCACCGCGTCCGGCACCGACGGCACGATCACGGTGTCCGCGCCCGCGAGTCCCGCCAGGCCGTGGGTCCCGAACGGAGCCGGGCCGCAGACCCGCAGCTCGTACCAGGGATCGGCCAGGTCGGCGTGCGGCGCCCCGAACACCATGGACACCGTGGACAGTTCGTACAGGTCCCACGGCGACAGGGTGCCCTGTTCGTCGGGCACGAGGACGACGGCGACCGTTCCAGCGCTCATGCCCACGACCGTACTCCAGCGGACTGACACCGTGGCAGGAACCGTGCGCCGCCCGTCAGTTACGCCGCTGTCGGCGGGCTCGGCGCGCTGCGAGCGTGGAGCCATGAACGAGACGCACAGCGACAACCACACCGACAACCACGGCGCCACGCACACCGACAACCACGGCGCCACGCACAGCTCCACGCGCAAGGAGAGCGTCACCGTCCTCGGCCTCGGCCGGATGGGCTCCGCCCTCGCCGGCGCCTTCCTCGACGCCGGACACCCCACCACCGTCTTCAACCGCAGCCCCGGGAAGGCCGACCCGCTCGTCGCCCGCGGCGCGCGCCGCGCCGCCACCGTCGCCGAGGCGGTCGCGGCGAGCGGGCTCGTCGTCGTCTGCGTCCTCGACTACGACGCCGTCCGCGGCCTGCTCGAGCCGGTCGCCGCCGAACTGCGCGGCAGGACCCTGGTCAACCTCACCTCGGGCTCGCCCGAGCAGGCCCGCGCGGAGGCCGAGTGGGCCGCCGGGCACGGCATCGGCTATCTCGACGGCGGGATCATGACCACCCCGCCCGGCATCGGCGACAGCGCCAACATGATCCTGTACGCCGGCGGTCCCGAGCTGCAGGCCGCGCACCGCCCGGCCCTGTCCGCCCTCGGCGACCCGGTCGACCTGGGCCCGGACGCGGGGCTCGCCTCGCTCTACGACGCCGGTCTGCTCGGCCTGATGTGGTCGGTCTTCGGCGGCTGGCTGCACGCGACCGCGCTCGTGGGCGCGGACGGGGTGCCGGCCAAGGAGTTCACGGCGGTCTCGGTGCGCTGGCTGCGCACGGTGTCCTGGTTCCTCACCATGTACGCCGACCAGATCGACGCGGGGGAGTACCCGGGCGACGACGCCACCATCGACATCCAGGTCGCGGGCATCGGGCACCTGCTGCACGCGGGCGAGGAGCGGGGGATCGACGGCCGGCTGCCGCGGCTGCACCTGGAGCTGATGAAGGAGGCGGTGGCGGCCGGACACGGCGGGGACAGCTACGCCCGGATCGTCGAGGCGTTCCGCGGGAAGCGGAGCGCGTGAGGAAGGGCGAAGGGCCGCCGCCCCCCGGGGGGAGCGGCGGCCCTTCGACGGCGTGACGACGCGGATCAGCCGATGGCCAGCTTGTTCTTCCAGCCGACGCCGCCGTCGGTGGCCGCGACGACCGTGACCGGTGCGCCGTGGACCTCCGCGCCGCCGGGGTAGAAGCGGGCGGAGTTGTCGCCCATCACGGCCCACATGTCCGGGATGCCGTCGCCGTTGGCGTCCGGCGTGCCGGTGAGCAGCCGGACGTTGGTCGGGGTCCAGCCGCCGGAGCCGTACACGCCGTCCTCGCCCTTGAGGGAGTTCGCGGCGGCCGCGAGCGAGGTGAGGCTGGTGCCGCTGCCGTCGCCGTCCTTCTTGCCGTAGCGGATGAGGAGGCGGTTGGAGGCGTACGTGCGGTAGACCAGGTCGACCGCGCCGTCCTTGTTGTGGTCGCCGACGGAGACGATGTCGCGCTCCGCCCACGGGCTGCTGGACAGCCGTACCGACTTGGAGACGGTGCCGCCGGTGTAGCCGAGGAGCGCCCAGATGGCGTCGCCCTCGGTGGCGAGCATGTCCGGCTTGCGGTCGCCGTCGATGTCGCCGACGGAGACGAGCTGGCTGAGCGCGGCCGGGCTCGGGGAGCCGGCCGGCAGCAGCATCTCGGTGCGGCGGCCGACGTCGACGCCGCCGAGGCCGTTGCCGGGGTAGATCCACAGCTTGCCGTCGGGCATCCGCGCGACGAGGTCCTGGAAGCCGTCGGCACCCCAGTAGTCGCCGTTGTGGGTGATCAGGGCGTTCTTCCAGTAGCCGCGGGCGACCTTGCCGTCCGCCTGGCCGGCCGCGTCGAGGGAGTAGTTGACGTCGCCCTTGGCCAGGTTGGGGTAGAGCCGCAGGTCGCCGTAGCCGTCGACGACGAACAGGTCGGCCAGCCGGTCGCCGGTGGTGTCGCCGGGGCCGTCGGTGCCGGCGGGCGGCGTGGCGTAGGTGAGGTAGTCGGCGCGGTCGGACCAGTTGCCGGCCTTGTCCTTGGTCTTCACGTAGAGGACGTTCGGGCCGGAGTGCACGGGCTTGAAGTCGATGTACCAGACGCCGTTCGCGTAGGTCGCCGGCTTGTCGTACGTGGTGGTGTCGACGCTGTACCAGTAGCCGGCGACGTCGTTGCCGCCGCCGGTGATGGTCACCCGGCCGGTGGTGCCGAGGGCCGGGCCCCACTTCTCCGTCTCGTCCCAGTCGGGCCAGACGGTGGAGGTGAGCACGGGCGGGCCGGGCTTGCCGGTGTCGACCGTGAAGTAGCAGGTGCTGGAGTACGCGGAGTGGGCGTCCTGGGTGTCCCAGGCCTGCGCCCGGTAGGCGTAGGTGCGGACGCTGTTCGCGGGGAAGGTCGCGGCGGTGAGCCGCTTGCTGACCGCGCCGGTACCGCTGAGGGTGGGCTTGCCGTCGTACAGGACGGGGCCGCCGGCCGGGCTGGTCTGCCAGATCTTCAGGTGGACGGACTTCAGGTTGTCGTCGGGGTCCGACGACTTGGCGGAGACGGTGACGTCGCCGATGCCGAGGCGCGGGCCGGGCGAGGTGGTGACGCACTTGCCGCCGGGGCTGGTGGCCAGGGAGCTCGGGGTCCGGGGCGGCCGGTTGTAGACGGTCGTCATCACCGGGTTGTCGCGGAACTTCTTCCACGAGTAGACGCTGGTCTCGCTGGTGGACCTGACGCCCAGGGTGATGTTGGGCCAGCCGGACGCGTTCGCCTTCACTGCGGCGTCCTTGGCGTTGAAGCCGATGTAGTCGTCCGGGCAGCTGGAGCTGTAGCCGTGCGAGGCGGACACCTTGTCGAGCTGGTCGGCCCAGGACGGCTGGTTGTCCCAGGTGGTGGACGAGGAGATGGAGCCGGTCAGCCACAGTTCGACGTCGCGCTTGGAGCAGGACCACGAGTGGGTCTCGTAGAGCCGGAACGTGGAGGACTTGATGATGGCGTCCTTGAGGTCCCAGTCGACGCGGAAGAAGGACCGGCCGGTGCCGTTGGTCTGGTTCTCGTAGCCGACGCGGGCCTCGTCGGTGCCGCCGTTGAAGCCGGCGCCGTTCCAGAAGTTGGACTTCGGGTAGCGCTTGTAGGCGAGCGTCCAGGCCTGGGTGTGGCCGTTGAACGACGGGTCGATGAAGACCGGGTAGGTGGTCTTCGGGTCGTCCAGGAGCGCGGTGTCGGGCTTCAGGGTGAGCGTGCCGCCCTTGAGTTCCGAGCCGACGACCGCGCTGTGCGTGCCGGGTTCGGGGCCTTCGAGGGCGTGCAGGCCTTCGAGGCCGGCGGGGAGGTTGGCGCGGTCCGGTGCGGCGCCGGTGTCGCCGGCGTCGTCCTTGCGGCCGGAGGAGTCCCACATCACGGGCGTGGGCGCGGTGACGACCTCCTTGCCGGAGGCGTCGGTGCCGGACAGGCCGCCGGCGGCGTTGCGCTTCAGGGCGAGCGTGGGGGAGTTCAGGGACAGCGTGAGCGCGCGGACGGCCGGACTGGCCGCCGCCTCGCGGTTCCTGACGATCCAGGACTGGGCGAAGCCGTCGTTCCTGGCCGTCAGGAGCAGGTCGACGCCGGGCAGGACGTCCGGGTAGAGCGCGCGCGTGCCGGCGACGCGGGGCGCGGGCAGGGCGGCGGGCCAGCCGACCTCGACCGTGTGACCGCCGGTGGCGAAGCGCACGAGAGGGCTTCCGGCGGGGACCGCGGGCTGTTCCGGGGTACGGGCGGCGGGGCCCGCGGCAGGTCCGGCCGCCGGTCCCGCGACCGGCCCGGTGGCCGGGCGGGCGGCGGCGCGGGCGGCCCGCTCGGTGCTGCCGGTGCCCGTACGCCCGTCGGTGCCCGTCCGTCCGTCGGTGCCGCCGGAGAAGGTCAGTGCTCCGGTCGTCGCCTTCGTGCGGAAGCCGCCCGCGCCGTCGGACCGGAGTGCGGTGTCGACCGCGGTCCAGGAGCCGTCCGGGGCCTTCACCCGGACCGGGGCCGTGGCCTGGTCGCGAGTGAACGTTCCGTCAGGGTTGGCGTACGTGGTGGCGTGGGTGGTGCGGAGGCCGGTCGCCTCGACGCGCTTGCCCGTCCTGCGGGCCTCCCGCATCGCGCCGTCCTCGTCGTACGGTCCCTTGGGCGCCGCCGCGGGCGACGCGGACCGGTGTTCCTCGTCGTCGAGCTGCGGCAGCACGGCGAGGCCCGTCGCGGTGACAGCGGCCGTCAACGACGCCGCCACCCACAGGCGTATGCGTCGTCGAGGCCGCGTGGGCCGTGTGGTCGTCACGGCACTTCCCCCCAATTCCTGTTCTGTTTTCCGGAACGGCGGTCTCATCGCGCCCCCCGGCATAGCGGCCGAATCTTTGCACGCCCGCACGGGAAGCTCCGAATCGCCCGTGACCAGCACGTTCCTGACCAAGGCTCAATGTCCGTTTAATGATCATCAGGGGTATTTATCCCCGCTTTATGCGGGTGATTTCCCTGTGCTGAGCCATTCCGGTCATACTTCGGCGACTTTCTTTGTTCGACACTTTGGGGGAATCAACGTGTCTGTGTTCCGGTCCGGACCGCCGAGGGGAGGTGGCGGGAGACCACGCGGAGCGGTGGGGGCCGTCCTGGCGCTCGCGATATCCGCCACACTCCTGCCCATCGAGGCGTGGGCCGACAGCCCGGTACGCGGTGGCGTCACTCTGCCCGACCTGCAGAGCACCAAGCCCGTACCCGGCACCGAAAGCGAGGCGGAGTACAAGCTCCCGCCCGCACCCGACACCCAGGGGGAATACGAGGTCGAGCGCACGGCCGCCCCGGAGAGCGGCACCGGCACCGTCGTCATCAACGGCGGTGCGGCGACGGCGACCCAGGAGTCGTCGCAGGTCCAGCCCTCCTCCGTGCGGCACGCCGTCTGGAGCGCACCTCGTGCCGTCCCGGCGCCCGTCACCGGCAAGCCCGGTGAGATGGTCCGCGTCGGCAGACTGCCGGTCATGCTCGGTGCCGTACCCGGCACCTTCGACAAGGACGCCACGACCAAGGCGCCCGCCGAAGGCGGCAAGGCATCCGCCGAGGGCGCGAAGACGCCCGCCGAGAACGCCTCCTTCGCCACCCCGGCCGAGGATCCCGCGCCCACCGGCACCTGGCAGGTCACCGTCGCCTCGCGCGAGGCGACCGAGGACGCCGGCATCGACGGCGTCCTGATGAAGCTGGAGCCGCAGGCCGGCACCACCGGCCCCGTCCAGGTCGGCGTCAACTACAAGGCCTTCGAGCAGCTCTACGGCGCCGACTGGGGCTCCCGCCTCCAGCTCATCCGGCTGCCCGAGTGCTTCCTGACCACCCCCGACGCCGAGGGCTGCTCGGACCCGATCGAGACCGGATCGGTCAACGACGCGGGCGCCGACGTCGTCTCCACCACCGTGGACCCCGCGGCGGCGGCCCCCGAGCCCGAGGTGACCCCGTCCGGCTTCAGCCGGGTCTCGCACAGCGCGATCCAGACCGCGGCCGGCGGCGGCTTCGTCCTCGCCGCGACCGGCGGCGGCGCGGGCTCGTCGGGCGACTACTCGGCGACCTCGCTCCAGCCCTCCGGCAAGTGGACCCACGGTGGCGCGGCCGGCGGCTTCAGCTGGGCCTACCCGGTCCAGGTTCCGCCCGTGATCGCCGGGCCCAAGCCCGACATCTCCCTGACCTACTCGTCGCAGATGGTCGACGGCCGCACCTCCACCACGAACAACCAGGCCTCGTGGATCGGTGACGGCTGGGACTACCACCCGGGCTTCATCGAGCGGCAGTTCCGCACCTGCGCCGACGACCGGGCCAAGGACTCGGCCGGGCGCCTGCCGAACACCACGAAGAAGAAGGGCGACCTGTGCTGGTGGGGCCCGACCGAGAACGCGGTCCTCAGCCTCAACGGCTCCGCGGCGCCCCTCGTCAAGGACGACAAGTCCGGCAAGTGGAAGCTCGCCAACGACGACGGCACGCGCGTCGAGTTCAAGACCGGTGCCGACAACGGTGACAAGAGCGACCCCGACGGCAAGGACGCGGGCGAGCACTGGATCATCACCACGCCGGACGGCGTCCGCTACCACTTCGGACTGAACAAGCTGCCCGGCTGGACCGAGGGCAAGCCGACCACCGACTCCGTCTTCACCGCCCCGGTCTTCGGCAACCACCCCGGCGAGCCCTGCTACAAGTCGGGTGACTTCGCGGGCTCCTCCTGCACGCAGGCGTACCGCTGGAACCTCGACTACGTCGAGGACACCGCGCACAACGCCATGGCGGTCTACCACAAGAAGGAGACCAACCACTACGCGCGCAACGAGAAGGTCAAGACGCCCGTCGAGTACGTGCGCGGCGGCCACCCGGTCCGCATCGAGTACGGACTGAGCAACCACACCGGCAACGTCTACGCCGCTCCGGCGCCCGCGCGGGTGGTCTTCACGACCCCCGAACGCTGCATGACGACCGAGACCTTCGACTGCGCCCCCGAGAAGTTCACCAAGAAGGGCCAGGACGCGCAGCGCTGGCCGGACACCCCGTCCGACACGTACTGCGCCGAGAAGAAGAAGTGCTACGTCTCCTCGCCGACGTTCTGGACCCGGATCCGGCTGAGCGAGATCACCACCGAGGTCGCCAAGTCCCCCGGCAGCACCGACTACCGCAAGGTCGACAGCTGGGAACTGAAGCAGAACTTCCTGCACACCCGGTACGACACCAACCCGCCGCTCTGGCTCGACCGCGTCGTCCGCACCGGCTACGACGCGTCCGGCGCGGCCAAGTCGCTGCCCCCGGTGGTCTTCCACGCCAACGGTGACCCGATGCCCAACCGGGTGTCCCGGCCGACCGACGACCGCCCGCCGTTCGAGCGGCTGCGCATCGCCTCGATCTACACCGAGACCGGCGCCGGCGTGAAGATCACCTACTCCAAGCCGTGCGACCCGGGCGCGGCGAAGCCGAAGCCCGAGGCGAACGGCAGCCGCTGCTACCCGGTCAACTGGACCCCGTCGGGCGAGGACACCACCAAGCCCGAGTGGTTCAACAAGTACGTCGTCACCGCGATCCAGGAGGACGACCACGTCGGCGGCGCGCCGCCGCAGGTGACCACCTTCGACTACGTGGGCGACGCCGGCTGGGCCAAGGACGACAGCGAGTTCACCAAGGCCAAGCAGCGCACCTGGAACGAGTGGCGCGGCTACGGGGCCGTGCGCGTCCGCACCGGCGAGACGAGCGCCGACGAGGGCACCACCCGCACCCTGGTCGAGAACCGTTACTACCGCGGTCTGCACGGCGACCCGCTGCCCGGCGGCGAGACCCGCAAGCAGATCGTCACCGACCACGCGGGCGCGAAGATCGACGAGGACCTGCCCGCCTTCCAGGGGCAGGTGGCGGAGACCATCACCTACCGGGGCGACACGACCCCGGCCGTCATCGACGGCACCGTGGTCAACCGGCTGTGGACCCGGGAGACGGGCCGCCACGCCCGCACCGGGGGCGCGAGCCCGCTGATCGCCCGCCAGACGGCCCAGCTGTCGACCACCACCACCGCGCACGTCAGCGGCGGGAAGACCCGGACGACGACGAACTCGACCCTCGAGTTCGACCCGGACTACCCGCTGCCGGTCAGGACGCAGACCACTGGTGACTCCGGCGCGCCCGGCGACGAGACCTGCTCGGCGATCACCTACCGGCACAACACCGCCGTCGGCCTCCTCGGCTACCCGGTGCAGATCCGCACCACCGCCGGCAGCTGCGCCACGGCCGCGACGGCCGGCCCGGACCGGCTGATGGACGACACCCGCACCTTCTACGACGGCCTCGCCTTCGGCGCCGTGCCCACCAAGGGCCTGGTGACCCGCACCGAGGACGTCCAGGCGGACGGTTCGGGCTACTCCCTGACCTCGGCCACGGCGTACGACAAGTACGGCCGCGCCACGGCGATCACCGACGCCGACGGCAAGGTCACGAGGACCGCGTACACGCCCGACGACGCGGTGCCGACCCGCACGGTCGTCACCAACCCCAAGGGCCACGAGCTCACCACCGACTTCGAGACGGGCCGCGGACTGGCCCTGTCGAAGACGGACGCCAACAAGCGCGTGACCCGCCTCGAGCACGACCCGCTCGGTCGTCTTGTCAAGGTCTGGTCGCCCGGACGGTCCGGCGCGGGGCAGGCGGCGGGCCTGGAGTACTCGTACCGGATCGACGGCCTCAAGCCGACCGTCGTGACCTCCCGTGCCCTCCGGGACAACGGCACCTACGCGACCACCAAGACGCTCTACGACGGCCGGCTGCGCGAGCGGCAGAGCCAGACGGACGCCGTGGGCGGCGGCCGCATCATCACGGACACGCTCTACAACTCCGGCGGCGGCGTGCGCCGGGTCAACGCCAAGTACTTCGCCGTCGGCAAGCCGTCCGACGCGCTGTACGTCCCGAAGAGCGACACCGAGATCCCGTCCTGGACCACCTCGGTCTACGACGGCATGAACCGCTCGGTGAAGCAGACCACCTGGCACGGCGACGTCAAGGCGTTCGAGGCCGGGACCGAGTTCGGCGGCGACTACACCACCACCCTTCCCCCGCCGGGCGGCACCCCCACCCGCACGTGGAAGGACGCGCTCGGCCGGGTCGTCAAGATCGACCACTTCACCGACGCGGCGCGCACGTCGTTCACCAGCACCACGTTCGAGTACGACGTCCGCGGTCAGCGCGTCAGGACCAAGGACGCCGAAGGCGTCGAGTGGACGTCCACCTACGACGTCCGCGGCCAGGAGCTCACGGCCACCGACCCGGACCGCGGCACCTCGTCGTTCACCTACGACAACGCGGGCCGCCAGCGGACCGTGAAGGACTCCCGGGGCGTCGTCCTGGAGACCGAGTACGACGAGCTGGGCCGCAAGACCGCCCAGTACCAGGTGGAGGGCGAGAAGCGCACCAAGCGCGCGTCCTGGCTCTACGACACCGTCGCCCTGGGTCTGCTCACCTCGTCCACCCGGTACGAGGGCACGGCGCAGTACGTCAACGAGGTCACCGGCTACGACGCCGAGTACCAGCCCACCGGCCGCAAGATCGTCATTCCGGACGCCGCCGGCGGCCTGAAGGGCGAGTACACCTACCGCTACACCTACACCCCGACCGGCAAGCCGGCCACCACCACCCTCCCGGCGGGCGGCGGCCTGACCGCCGAGCAGGTGGTGAACCGCTACACCCCCGAGGGCCTCGCCCTCACCACCTCGGGCATCGACTGGTACGTCAACGACACCAAGTACGACCCCCAGGGCCGCGTCCTGCAGACGACCGCGGGCAACGCCCCGTACCGGATGTGGACGACCAACTTCTACGAGCCGCACACCGGCCGGCTCACGCAGCAGATCAACGACCGCGAGGTCGCCGACCACCGCGTGAACGACGTCCGGTACAGCTACGACACGATCGGCAACGTCAAGAAGGCCACCGAGCACACGGGCAGCGGCGCCGGCAAGGTCACCGACACCCAGTGCTACGTCTACGACACCCTGCGCCAGCTCACCGAGGCGTGGACGTCGAAGACCCCGGACGTCTGCGCCGCCAAGCCGTCGGCCACCGAGGTGGGCGGACCGCAGCCGTACTGGCACTCGTACACCTTCGGCCCGACCGGCAGCCGTCTCACCGAGACGAAGCACGACCCCTCCGGTGACACCGCCAAGGACGTCAAGCGCCGCTACGCCTACCCGGACCCGAAGGCCGCCCGGCCGCACACCCTCAGCTCCGTCACCACCCAGGTCGGAAGCGGTGCCCCCACCACGACCGACTTCGCCTACACGGCGGCCGGTGACACGGAGGAGCGCACCGAGGGATCGGTCCGCCAGAAGCTCGACTGGGACGCCGAAGGCCGGCTCCAGCGGGTCGGGAACAAGGACACCGGCGGCGAGCTCGCGTCCTACGTCTACGACGCCGACGGCAACCGCCTGATCGGCAGGACGCCCACCGGCAGCACGCTGTACCTCGGCGAGACCGAGATCACCGCACTGCCCAACGGCACGCTCACCGGCACGCGCTACTACACCCACGTCGGGGCGCCGACCTTCGTCCGCGTCGCGAGCACGGCGCCCGGCGGCACGGACAAGGTGTCCGCGCTGATCACCGACTACCACAACACCGCGGCCTTCGCGGTGCTGCTGGCCCCGGGCATGACCGTCACGCCGCGCAAGCTCACGGCGTACGGCCAGCTCCGCGGCACCGCACCGGCCAACTGGCCGGGCAAGCGCGGGTTCGTCGGCGGCACGCTCGACGACACCGGACTGACGCATCTGGGCGCACGGGAGTACGACCCGGCGCTGGGCAGGTTCCTGAGCGTCGACCCGGTCATCGACATGCTCGACCCCCTGCAGATGCAGGGCTACAACTACGGGTACAACAACCCGCTCGCCTTCACGGACCCGGACGGTCTGTGGGGCTGGTCGGACATCACCCACGCCACCCTCGACGTCGTCGGCATGGTGCCGGTCGTCGGCGAGGCGGCGGACCTGGTCAACGCCGGCATCTACGCGGCCGAGGGCGACTGGGAGAACGCGGCCCTGTCCGCGGCCTCCGCCGTCCCGGTGGCGGGCAACGTCGCCACCGGTGCCAAGTGGGCCAAGAACGCCGGCAAGGCGATCGACGGGGTCCAGGCGGCCGGCAAGAAGGCCGACGACGCCCCCTCGCTCTCGAAGCAGGCACCTCCCACCAAGGAGGCGCCGGCCAAGAAGCAGGAGAACAACAACCGCAAGAAGGACAAGGACGACGACGAGGAGTACGTCGACCTGTACCACGGCACGACACTGGCCGCCGCGAAGAGCATCCAGGCGAACGGCGTCGACCCGGACTTCAAGCCGCGCAACATGGACTTCGGCACCGGGTTCTACACCACGAAGCTCGAGGACCAGGCGCGGCAGTGGGCCACGCGGCAGACGACGTACAAGGAGAACCGGGCGAAGGGCGGCGACCACGTCAAGCCCGCCGTCATCCACTTCCGGATCCCGAAGTCGGAGTTCAACAAGTTCAAGGGCAAGGTCTTCACCGAGGCCAACGACGAGTGGGCCAAGGAGGTGGCCAAGTTCCGGGCGGACTCCAACCCGCCGAAGCTGCGGCAGAGCCGTCCCTTCGTGGAGGGTCCGATGCTGATGAACAGCAATGTCTATCCGCACACCCCGCGCTCGAAGCCGGTGTCGGGCGGTCACCAGATCTCCTTCCACGTGGTGAAGAAGTTCAGCGCCTCCTTCTGGGGCCGCTGGTTCGCCAAGTGGTTCATGGGGATCATCACGTGGTAGCCACCTGATCCGTCCCTGATCACCGCCCCGGTACGCTCAGGCGTGCCGGGGCGGTGTCTTCTCCCCGCACCCGACCGAACGACTGGAAAGACCTGTGCACGACCGCATGGAAGACGACGACGCGTTCCCGGAATTCGATGATGAGTTCCCCGAATTCGACGAGGACGACGAGGACGACGACGAGGAGCCGGAGGACGGACCCGAGGCGCTCGAACCGGCCGCCTTCCCCGAGGGCGCGCAGGAGGACCGGGTCCGGGCGGCGGCGCTCATGGTCGTCCGCTACTGCTCGCTCCTGCTGCCCGTGGTGGCGACCCCGTGGTTCGGCCCGGTGCGCAACTGCCTGATCCGGGCGCACGGCACGGCCGAGCTGCTGCTGCGGGAGGGCTACGGCCCGGACGGCGCCGTCGGCGCCTTCGACATCGGGCTCACCCGCTGGATCCTGAAGGGCGTGACCGAGCTGCCGGAGGCCGCCCGCCGCCCCGAGGAGTCCGTCGACGGGCAGCGGGAGCTGGCCCGTGCCGTCTACGACGTCGTCGCGGACCCGGCCGACGAGGAGCGCTTCGCCGAGGCGTGCGCCCTCGCCGAGCGGCTCGCGGGGCCGGAGTTCGTGGCGGAGGAGCGTGAGCTCCGGGCCCGGGACCTCGCGGAACTCGCCGAGGCGCGGGAGGGCGGCCGGGAGCCGGACACCGAGGCGCTGTGGGCGCGCGCCGACGCCTTCGCCGGGCGCTACGCGGACCGCCTCCGGACGGAGCTGCGGGCGGCCGGGCACCACATCGGCGAGGAGATGACCGACTTCCCCGTGCCGGTGACCGAGCGGGGCGCGGACACCGTGCGCCACATCGTCGCGGCGCTGGCCGGGCGGTTCGGGGTGTCGGAGGAGGAGGCCCGCGTCCGGGTCTTCGCCTACTTCGCGGACTGGGACCTCACGGACGAGTCCGAGGTCGGCGATCTGGACCACATCGGCCACCAGACGCCGGAGGAGTGGGCGGGGCGCATCTATCTGGGCCTGGAGTTCCACGAGGTGGGTCCGGCCGCCGACCTCAGCGGTCACGAGCCCTGGCCGCTGCCGGAATAGCCCGCCCCCGCCGGATCACGGCGGACGGCGACCCGGCGCAGGACGGCGCGCGGGACGGTGAGACGGCGAAGGGCCGTCGCTCCCCCGAGGAGTGACGGCCCTTCCGCGTGTCCGGTGACGGACCGGTCAGAGGATGCGGACGGCGCCCGACGGCGTGTCCCAGTCCAGGCTGCGCTCGACGACACCGGTCGACGGGTTCTGCGCGCCGACGTACTTGCCGCCGCCGACGTAGATGGCGACGTGGTACGAGCCGCTGCGGCTGCCCCAGTAGAGGATGTCGCCCGGCTGGAGGTTGCTCAGGGAGACGGAGGTGCCCATGCTCGACTGCGAGCTGGAGATGCGCGGCAGGTCGATGTTGGCCTGGCGGTAGGCGGCCTGGACGAGGCCGGAGCAGTCCCAGGAGTTGGGGCCGGTGCCGCCGCGGACGTAGGCGTCGCCGACCTGGGCGCGGGCGAAGGCCACGATCGCGGCTGCGGAGCCGGTGGCGACCTGCGAGCTGCTGGAGGAGGAGCTGCCGACGGAGTCCGACGAGGAGGACGACTTCGCGGCGAGCGTGGTGCGCGTGGCGGTGCGGGAGGCGCGCTCCCTGGCCTCGGCGCGGGCCTTCTCGGCGCGCTCGGCCTCGGCCTTGCGGTCGGCCTCGGCCTTGGCCTTCTTGGCGTCCGCGGCGGCCTTCTTGAGGGCCGCCTCCTCCTGGGCCGCGAGGCTCTGGTCCAGGGCCTCCTGCTGGCTCGCCTCGGCGGAGGCGGCGACGGCGCCGGCGAGGTCGGCCTTGAGGGAGCCCAGGGTGGGCATCTCGAGGGTCGTCTCGGTCACCGGCTCGGCGTTGGCCGGCGCGGCGGCACCGGCCACCGCGATGGTGCTGAAGACGCCACCGGCAACTCCGGCCCGGAGCGCCATCTTCGAGGCGCTGCGGCGGGGCTTCCGGTGGCTACGTATGGGAGCGGTCTGGGACATGGGTACAACCGCTATCAGGGCTTCACGGTTCCCTTCAAGAAACGTGGGTTGCGCCACAGTTACGTTCGGAACCCCCTAATCCGCTTCCTCTGCGCCTTTATTGACGCCGTAACGGGCAAAACGGGCACGGCTCATCGGGGCCTTGATCACGGGTTTTCAAGGAAACGTCCGAATTGCCCGTCACTTACCACCTCTTCACCTCGATGGCCAAGCCCCGTTTTTCCGACGGACCCTCACTTGTGGTGCAGGTCACATTCGGGCTCGTGAACGCGTGCACGTGTCCACCCGCGTACGCGCGGCCCCCCGACCGGGCGACGGCCGGTTCCTTTATCACCCGTCGGCGCCCCAGGGCCAATTTGCGTGTAGCCCTCATCGCTTGATAGTGCAAGACCCCCTCCGACCAGCGATTTCCGATGCGGATGTCACATCTGGTGATCACCTGGGCGCTTCGCGTGGCAAGATCACCGCTCATCCGACTTCATGATCGTTCGTCAGGTGGTGGAGATCACAAAGTCCTTGGCGTACCCCGTGTCGCAGATCACAGAGGGGCGGGCTTAAGATACGCGGACGTCGGGCTTGTGAACTGCCTCACATGTTGGCGATCTTCGTGGAGGTCCCGTGGCTCGACGGTGCGGTCCAACGGTCAAGGACGACTGGAAGGAGCGAGGAGCGTGAATGCGTACGCGCCCATCCTCGTGCTCGGTGCCCTGGGAGCGGGGTTTGCGATCTTCTCCGTGGTCATGGCCACGCTTATCGGGCCAAAGAGGTACAACCGGGCGAAACTTGAGGCGTACGAGTGCGGCATCGAGCCCACCCCGACGCCTGCGGGCGGCGGCCGCTTCCCGATCAAGTACTACCTGACGGCGATGCTCTTCATCGTCTTCGACATCGAGATCGTCTTCCTCTACCCCTGGGCCGTCACCTTCGACGCCCTGGGGCTTTTCGGGCTCGTGGAGATGCTGCTCTTCGTGCTCACCGTCTTCGTCGCCTACGCGTACGTGTGGCGGCGCGGCGGCCTGGAATGGGACTGAGGGGCTGAGGAGCACCCATGGGACTCGAAGAGAAGCTGCCGAGCGGCTTTCTGCTGACGACCGTCGAACAGGCCGCGGGCTGGGTCCGGAAGGCCTCCGTCTTCCCCGCGACCTTCGGCCTCGCCTGCTGCGCCATCGAGATGATGACGACCGGCGCCGGCCGCTACGACCTGGCGCGGTTCGGCATGGAGGTCTTCCGCGGCTCTCCGCGCCAGGCCGACCTGATGATCGTGGCCGGCCGGGTGAGCCAGAAGATGGCGCCCGTCCTGCGGCAGGTCTACGACCAGATGCCGAACCCCAAGTGGGTCATCTCCATGGGGGTTTGCGCGTCTTCCGGCGGAATGTTCAACAATTACGCGATTGTGCAGGGCGTCGACCACATCGTCCCCGTCGACATCTATCTCCCGGGTTGTCCGCCGCGCCCCGAGATGCTGATGGACGCCATTCTCAAGCTCCACCAGAAGATCCAGACCTCCAAGCTCGGCGTGAACGCGAAGGAAGCGGCCCGCGAGGCGGAGGAGGCGGCGCTGAAGGCGCTGCCGACGATCGAGATGAAGGGCCTGCTGAGGTGACCGACGCACGTGCGGCCGCCGGGCCGCAGCCGACGACGAAAGCCGCGCCTCCGCGCCGCGCGGGCGGAGAAGGGAACGGGACGGAACGGTGAGCGACGAAACCCCGAACCCCGAGAAGGAACTCAGCGCGCAGAACCTGCCGGGGCAGCGCGGCGAGCACGGCGAGGAGGTCCGCGTCCAGCGCGGCATGTTCGGCGCCGAGAAGGGCGGCGACACCTCCGGCTACGGCGGCCTGGTCCGCTCGATCCGGCTCCCCGGCCCGGCCACCCGCCCGTACGGCGGATGGTTCGACGAGGTCGCCGACGAGCTCGAGGGCGCCCTGGAGGAACAGGGTCTCGTCCCCGAGAACGCGATCGAGAAGACCGTCGTCGACCGCGACGAGCTCACCTTCCACATCGCGCGCGAGCACCTCGTCCGGGTCGCCCGCACGCTGCGCGACGACCCGGCCCTGCGCTTCGAGCTGTGCACCGGCGTCTCCGGCGTCCACTACCGCGGCGACAAGGGCCGCGAGCTGCACGCCGTCTACCACCTGCGCTCGCTCACCCACGGCCGGCTGATCCGCCTGGAGGTCTCGGCGCCCGACGCCGACCCGCACATCCCGTCGCTCGTCCCGGTCTACCCGACCAACGACTGGCACGAGCGCGAGACCTACGACTTCTTCGGCATCGTCTTCGACGGCCACCCCGCCCTCACCCGGATCATGATGCCGGACGACTGGCAGGGCCACCCGCAGCGCAAGGACTACCCGCTCGGCGGCATCGCCGTCGAGTACAAGGGCGCCCAGATCCCGGCTCCGGACCAGCGGAGGTCGTACTCGTGAACAGCACACCGGCAGGAGCCCGGGACACCACCGAAGGCACCGTCTACACCGTCACCGGCGGCGACTGGGACGAGGTCGTCCAGTCCGCCGCCAAGGCCGACGACGAGCGCATCGTCGTCAACATGGGCCCCCAGCACCCGTCCACCCACGGCGTGCTGCGGCTCATCCTGGAGATCGACGGCGAGACCGTCACCGAGGCCCGCTGCGGCATCGGCTACCTCCACACCGGCATCGAGAAGAACCTCGAGTACCGGACCTGGACGCAGGGCACCACCTTCGTCACGCGCATGGACTACCTCACCTCGTTCTACAACGAGACGGCGTACTGCCTCGGCGTGGAGAAGCTGCTCGGCATCACCGACCAGGTCCCGGACCGCGCGAGCGTCATCCGGGTGCTCCTCATGGAGCTCAACCGGCTCTCCTCGCACCTGGTGTGCATCGCCACCGGCGGCATGGAGCTCGGCGCCACCACGATCATGATCTACGGCTTCCGGGACCGCGAGATGATCCTGGACCTGTACGAGCTGATCACCGGCCTGCGCATGAACCACGCGTTCATCCGCCCCGGGGGCCTCGCCCAGGACCTCCCGCCCGGCGCCGTCGACGCCGTGCGCGAGTTCGTGAAGACCATGCAGAAGAACCTGCCGGAGTACGACAAGCTCGCCACCGGCAACCCGATCTTCAAGGCCCGCATGCAGGACGTCGGCTACCTCGACCTCACCGGCTGCATGGCGCTCGGCGCCACCGGACCGATCCTGCGCTCCGCGGGCCTCCCGCACGACCTGCGCAAGACCGACCCGTACTGCGGCTACGAGACCTACGACTTCGAGGTGCCCACCGCCGACAGCTGCGACGCCTACGGCCGCTTCCTCGTCCGCCTGGAGGAGATGCGCCAGTCGCTGCGGATCGTCGAGCAGTGCCTCGACCGGCTGGAGCCCGGCCCGGTCATGGTCGGCGACAAGAAGATCGCCTGGCCCGCCCAGCTGGCCCTCGGCCCCGACGGGCTCGGCAACTCCCTCGACCACATCAAGAAGATCATGGGCACCTCGATGGAGGCCCTGATCCACCACTTCAAGCTGGTCACCGAGGGCTTCCGGGTCCCGGCCGGCCAGGCCTACGCGGCCGTCGAGTCG
This sequence comes from Streptomyces roseicoloratus, assembly GCF_004117935.1. Classification (GTDB taxonomy): domain Bacteria; phylum Actinomycetota; class Actinomycetes; order Streptomycetales; family Streptomycetaceae; genus Streptomyces; species Streptomyces roseicoloratus. The sequence goes on from NZ_SDOY01000087.1 coordinate 23,332, forward strand.
CCCAAGGGCGAACTCGGCGTCCACGTCGTCTCCGACGGCGGCACCCGCCCCTACCGGGTCCACTTCCGCGACCCCTCGTTCACCAACCTCCAGGCCATGGCCGCGATGTGTGAAGGCGGCCAGGTCGCCGACGTCATCGTCGCCGTCGCGTCCATCGACCCCGTGATGGGAGGCGTCGACCGATGACGGACGGACACACCGAGCACACGGAGCACGCCGGACACCCGGGGCCCGCCGGCGGCCCCACCGGTCTCGGCATGCCCCAGCTGCCCGCGCCCGACTACCCGGCCGAGGTCCGCGCCCGGCTCGAGGAGGACGCCAGGGCGATCATCGCGCGCTATCCGGGGTCCCGCTCCGCGCTCCTGCCGATGCTGCACCTCGTGCAGTCCGAGGAGGGGCACGTCACCCGTACCGGCATGCGGTTCTGCGCGGACATGCTGGACCTGACCACCGCCGAGGTCACCGCGGTCGCCACCTTCTACTCCATGTACCGGCGCAAGCCGTCCGGCGACTACCAGGTCGGCGTCTGCACCAACACGCTGTGCGCCGTCATGGGCGGCGACGCCATCTTCGAGGAGCTCAAGGAGCACCTCGGCGTCGGCAACAACGAGACCACCCCGGACGGCAAGGTCACCCTCGAGCACATCGAGTGCAACGCGGCCTGCGACTACGCGCCGGTCGTGATGGTCAACTGGGAGTTCTTCGACAACCAGACCCCCGAGTCGGCGAAGGAGCTCGTCGACGACCTGCGGTCCGGCCGTCCCGTGTCTCCCACCCGCGGCGCGCCGCTGTGCACCTTCAAGGAGACCGCCCGCATCCTGGCGGGCTTCCCCGACGAGCGCGAGGGGGCCGTCGAGGCCACCGGAGGGGCCGGCCCGGCCTCGCTCGTCGGGCTGCGGCTAGCCAAGGGCGAGTCCCCGCACCACAAGATCGTCCACCCGCGCGGCGAATCGGCCAGTGGGGAGGGGGAGTGATGACCTTGGCAGCCGAGATCAACAACAGCAGCCCCGAGAAGCTGCTCTCACCCGTCCTGTCGGCCTTCTGGGACCAGCCCGACTCCTGGACCCTGGACACCTACCGGCGGCACGAGGGCTACGAGGGCCTCCGCAAGGCCCTCGCGATGTCGCCCGACGACCTCATCGCGTACGTCAAGGACTCCGGCCTGCGCGGCCGCGGCGGCGCCGGCTTCCCCACCGGGATGAAGTGGCAGTTCATCCCGCAGGGCGACGGCAAGCCGCACTACCTCGTCGTCAACGCCGACGAGTCCGAGCCCGGCACCTGCAAGGACATCCCGCTCCTCTTCGCCAACCCGCACTCGCTCATCGAGGGCATCGTGATCGCCTGCTACGCGATCCGCTCCCAGCACGCCTTCGTCTACCTGCGCGGCGAGGTCGTCCCCGTACTGCGCCGGCTCCACGAGGCCGTACGGGAGGCCTACGCGGCCGGATACCTCGGCAAGAACATCCTCGGCAGCGGCCTCGACGTCGAACTCACCGTCCACGCCGGCGCCGGCGCGTACATCTGCGGCGAGGAGACCGCCCTGCTCGACTCGCTCGAAGGACGCCGCGGCCAGCCCCGGCTGCGACCCCCCTTCCCCGCGGTCGCCGGTCTGTACGCGTGCCCCACCGTCGTGAACAACGTCGAGTCCATCGCCTCGGTTCCCGCGATCCTCAACAAGGGCAAGGACTGGTTCACGTCGATGGGGACCGAGAAGTCCCCCGGCTTCACGCTCTACTCGCTCAGCGGCCACGTCGCCTCGCCCGGCCAGTACGAGGCCCCGCTCGGCATCACCCTGCGCCAGCTCCTCGACATGAGCGGCGGGATGCGGCCCGGGCACCGGCTCAAGTTCTGGACCCCCGGCGGCTCCTCCACCCCGATGTTCACCGACGAGCACCTCGACGTCCCGCTCGACTACGAGGGCGTCGGCGCCGCCGGCTCCATGCTCGGCACCAAGGCGCTCCAGTGCTTCGACGAGACCACGTGCGTCGTGCGGGCCGTCACCCGGTGGACCGAGTTCTACGCCCACGAGTCCTGCGGCAAGTGCACGCCCTGCCGCGAGGGCACCTACTGGCTCGTCCAGCTGATGCGCGACATCGAGGCCGGCAAGGGCGTCATGTCCGACCTCGACAAGCTGAACGACATCGCCGACAACATCAACGGCAAGTCCTTCTGCGCCCTCGGCGACGGCGCCGCCTCGCCGATCTTCTCCTCGCTCAAGTACTTCCGCGACGAGTACGAGCAGCACATCACGGGCAAGGGCTGCCCCTTCGACCCCGCCAAGTCGACGGCCTGGGCGGACAAGCACCGGGAGGTGAACGCATGACCGTCACCACGTCATCCCCGGGAGGGAACGGCAGCGCGGCGGTTCCGCCGGAGGACCTCGTGACGCTGACGATCGACGGCGTCGAGGTCTCCGTCCCCAAGGGGACCCTGGTGATCCGCGCCGCCGAGCAGCTCGGCATCGAGATCCCGCGCTTCTGCGACCACCCGCTCCTCGACCCGGCCGGCGCCTGCCGGCAGTGCATCGTCGAGGTCGAGGGCCAGCGCAAGCCGATGGCCTCCTGCACCATCACCTGCACCGACGGCATGGTCGTCAGGTCGCAGCTGACCTCGCAGGTCGCCGAGAAGGCCCAGCACGGCGTGATGGAGCTGCTGCTCATCAACCACCCGCTGGACTGCCCGGTCTGCGACAAGGGCGGCGAGTGCCCGCTGCAGAACCAGGCCATGTCGCACGGCCAGGCCGAGTCCCGCTTCGACGGGAAGAAGCGCACCTACGAGAAGCCGATCCCGCTCTCCACCCAGGTGCTGCTCGACCGCGAGCGCTGCGTGCTCTGCGCGCGCTGCACCCGCTTCTCCAACCAGGTCGCCGGCGACCCGATGATCGAGCTGATCGAGCGCGGCGCGCTCCAGCAGGTCGGCATCGGCAACGGCGACCCGTTCGAGTCGTACTTCTCCGGCAACACCATCCAGATCTGCCCGGTCGGCGCGCTCACCTCCGCCGCGTACCGCTTCCGCTCCCGGCCCTTCGACCTGGTGTCGTCGCCGAGCGTCTGCGAGCACTGCGCCGGCGGCTGCGCCACCCGCACCGACCACCGGCGCGGCAAGGTCATGCGGCGGCTGGCCGCCGAGGACCCCGAGGTCAACGAGGAGTGGATCTGCGACAAGGGCAGGTTCGCGTTCCGGTACGCGCAGCAGCGCGACCGGCTCACGACCCCGCTCGTCCGCGACCCCGAGACCGGCAGACTGGAGCAGGCGTCCTGGCCGGAGGCCCTGGAGGCGGCGGCCCGCGGACTCGTCCGCGGCCGCACCGGCGTCCTCGCCGGCGGCCGCCTCACCGTCGAGGACTCCTACGCCTACGCCAAGTTCGCCCGCGTCGCCCTCGACACCAACGACGTCGACTTCCGGGCCCGCGTCCACTCCGGCGAGGAAGCCGACTTCCTGGCCTCCGTCGTCGCCGGACGCGGCCGGGACCTCGACGGCAGCGGCGTCACCTACCGTGCCCTGGAGGCCGCCCCGGCGGTCCTCCTCGTCGGCCTGGAGGCCGAGGAGGAGGCACCCGGCGTCTTCCTGAAGCTGCGCAAGTCCTGGCGCAAGCGCGGCCAGCGGACGTACGCCGTCGCCCCGTTCGCCACCCGCGGCCTGGAGAAGGCCGGCGGCACCCTGCTCGCCGCCGCGCCCGGCACCGAGACCGAGTGGCTCGACGCCCTCACCTCCCGCGTCGGCCTCTCCCGCGAGGGCTTCGCCGCCGCCGAGGCGCTGCGCGAGGACGGCGCCGTGATCCTCGTCGGCGAACGGCTCGCCGGGGTGCCCGGCGCGCTGACCGCCGCCGTCCGGGCCGCGACCGCCACCGGCGCGCGGCTGGTGTGGATCCCGCGCCGGGCCGGCGAGCGCGGCGCCGTCGAGGCGGGCGCCGTCCCCTCCCTGCTGCCCGGCGGGCGGCCCGCGACCGATCCCCGCGCGCGCGACGAGGTCGCCGCCGTGTGGGGCGTGCGCGAACTCCCGCACGGCTACGGCCGCGACACCGGCCAGATCGTCGAGGCCGCCGCCACCGGTGAACTCGCCGCCCTGCTCGTCGGCGGCGTCGACGTCGACGACCTGCCGGACCCGGCACGCGCGCGTGAGGCACTCGACCGGGCCTTCGTCGTCTCCCTGGAGCTGCGCCCCGGCGCCGTCACCGAGCGGGCCGACGTGATCCTGCCGGTCGCCGCGGTCGCCGAGAAGCCCGGCACCTTCCTCAACTGGGAAGGCAGGGCCCGGCTCTTCGAGGCCGCGCTCAAGCCCGAGCAGATGACCCGGCCGCTCGCCCCGGCCGACGCCCGCGTCCTGCACATGCTGGCCGACGCCCTCGCCCGTGCCGAAGGCACTGATGAGAGGGGCCGCCTCGACCTGCCCGACCTGCGGTCGGTGCGCCGCGAGCTGGACCGGCTCGGCGGCTGGACCGGCGAGCGGGCCGGCGAGCCCGCCGAGCCCGGCCAGTCCGCGCCCCGGCCCGGCGACGGCGAGGCCGTCCTCGCCGGACACCGCCTGCTGCTCGACCTCGGCCGCCTCCAGGAAGGCGACGAGGCCCTGGCCGGCACCCGGCACGCCGCCGTGGCCCGGCTGTCGGCCGCCACCGCCGCCGACACCGGCGTCAAGGACGGCGACCTGCTCGAGGTCACCGGCCCGGCCGGCGCGGTGACCTTCCCGCTCGCCGTCACCGAGATGCCCGACCGCGTGGTCTGGCTCCCGCTGAACTCCGCGGGCCACGGCGTCCTCACCGGCGCCGGAGCCCGCCCCGGCGACCTGGTCCGCATCGGCCCGGCCACCACGGCCGCCACGTCCACGTCCACGGAGGTGCAGGCGTGAACACGCTGCTCGCCGCGGAGGACCTGTCCATGTTCGGGACGGACCCCTGGTGGCTCGTCGCGATCAAGGCGGTCTTCTGCTTCGCCTTCCTGATGGTGACCGTGCTCTTCTCCATCGTGTGGGAGCGCAAGGTCGTCGCCTGGATGCAGCTGCGCATCGGCCCCAACCGGCACGGTCCCTGGGGCATGCTCCAGTCGCTCGCCGACGGCATCAAGCTGATGCTGAAGGAGGACGTGATCGTCCGCCGGGCCGACAAGGTCGTGTACGTGCTCGCGCCGATCGTCGCCGCCATCCCGGCCTTCATGGCGATCGCCGTGATCCCGTTCGGCCCGGCCGGCAACGAGGTGTCGATCTTCGGTCAGCGCACCACGATGCAGCTGACCGACCTGCCGATCGCGATGCTGTACGTCCTCGCGATCGCCTCCGTCGGCATCTACGGCATCGTCCTCGCCGGCTGGTCCTCGGGCTCGACGTACCCGCTGCTCGGCGGACTGCGCTCGTGCGCGCAGATGATCTCGTACGAGATCGCCATGGGCGCCGCGTTCGCCTCCGTCTTCCTCTACTCCGGGTCGATGTCGACCTCGAAGATCGTGGAGGCGCAGGCCGACCGCTGGTTCGTCGTCCTGCTGCCGGTCTCCTTCATCATCTACATCGTCACCATGGTGGGCGAGACCAACCGCGCCCCGTTCGACATGCCGGAGTCCGAGGGCGACCTCGTCGGCGGCTTCAACACCGAGTACTCGTCCATCAAGTTCGCGATGTTCATGCTCGCCGAGTACGTGAACATGGTGACCGTCTCGGCCGTGTCCGTGACCCTCTTCCTGGGCGGCTGGCGGGCCCCGTGGCCGATCAGCACCTTCTGGGAGGGCGCGAACCACGGCTGGTGGCCGATGCTCTGGTTCGTCCTCAAGGTCCAGCTGCTGCTGTTCTTCTTCATCTGGCTGCGCGGCACCCTGCCCCGCGTCCGCTACGACCAGCTGATGAAGCTGGGCTGGAAGGTGCTCATCCCGGTCTCCGTGGTCTGGCTGATGCTGGTCGCCACGGTCCGGGCGCTGCGCAACGAGAACTACGACTTCCAGACGATCGTGCTGTACGTCGCCGGGGCGGTGCTCGCGGTGCTGCTGCTCTCCTTCGTCGCGGACCTGTTCCGCGACCGGAAGGCGAAGGAAGCCGAGCGGAAGGCCGCGCCCGAGGCGCCGTTCGACCCGATGGCCGGCGGCTTCCCCGTACCGCCCAAGCCCGGACAGTCCCTGCCGCCCGTTCCGCGGCGTCGGCCCCGCGGTGAGCGGGAGCTGATTGTCAGTGGTGGCCCCGATACTGCTACTGCGAGTGATGGAAAGGAGACGGACGGTGTCTGATTTCCAGAATCCGGTGGCCGGCTTCGGCGTGACCTTCAAGGCCATGTTCAAGAAGCGGCTGACGGAGCAGTACCCGGAGCAGCAGAAGACGACGGCGCCCCGCTTCCACGGCAGGCACCAGCTCAACCGGCACCCCGACGGCCTGGAGAAGTGCGTCGGCTGCGAGTTGTGCGCCTGGGCCTGCCCCGCCGACGCCATCTACGTGGAGGGCGCCGACAACACCGACGAGGAGCGCTACTCGCCGGGCGAGCGGTACGGCCGGGTGTACCAGATCAACTACGCCCGCTGCATCCTGTGCGGACTCTGCATCGAGGCGTGCCCCACGCGCGCGCTGACGATGACCAACGAGTTCGAACTCGCCGACTCCTCCCGCGAGAACCTCATCTACACCAAGGAGCAGCTCCTCGCGGGCCTCACCGAGGGCATGGTCGACACCCCGCACGCCATCTACCCGGGCACGGACGAGCAGGACTACTACCGGGGCCTGGTCACCGAGGCCGCGCCCGGGACCGTCCGCCAGCCCGCCGTCTCCAGGGGCGAGACCGTGCAGGAGGCCGAGTCGACCTTCGGCGAGTCCGAGCCGGCGTCGGGGAAGGCGGTCGGCCGATGAGCGTGCTCGCCGCCTCCACCACCTCCACCGGCGAGGCCGTCCAGTTCTGGGTGCTCGGCACCGTCGCCGTCATCGGCGCGCTGTGCACCATCCTGCTGAGGAAGGCCGTCCACTCGGCGCTCTGCCTCGCCGGCACCATGATCATCCTCGCGGTGTTCTACCTCGCCAACGGCGCGTACTTCCTGGGCGTCGTCCAGATCGTCGTCTACACCGGCGCGATCATGATGCTCTTCCTGTTCGTCGTCATGCTCGTCGGCGTCACCGCCGCCGACTCGGTGAAGGAAACCATCAAGGGCCAGCGCTGGTGGGCCGCCGCCTGCGCGCTCGGCTTCGGCATCCTGCTCGCCGGCGGCATCGGCAACGCCTCGCTGACCGAGTTCGACGGCCTGGGCACCGCGAACGCGGCGTACGGCGGAAACGTCGAGGGCATCGCCGCCCTCGTCTTCACCAAGTACGTCTTCGCCTTCGAGATCACCGGCGCCCTGCTCATCACCGCGGCCGTCGGCGCGATGGTCCTCACCCACCGCGAGCGCACCGAACGCGCCCGCACCCAGCGCGAGCTGGCCGAGCAGCGCGTACGGGAAGGCACGCACCTGCCGCCGCTCCCCGCGCCCGGCGTCTACGCCCGGCACAACGCCGTGGACATCGCCGGCCTGCTGCCCGACGGCACGCCGGCCGACCTGACCGTGATCTCGACCCTGCGCAAGCGCGGCCAGATCCGGGACGTGTCCGGCGAGGCGCTGGCCGACCTCAAGGCCCTCGAACAGCGCTCCGAGGAGCGCCTGGGCCGGGACCGGGAAGACGTCCGCGACATCCGGGACCAGGTCCCGGACCGCGACCGGGACGAGGAGGAGGCCTCGCGATGAACCCCGTCAACTACCTGTACCTCGCCGCGCTGCTGTTCACCATCGGCGCGACCGGGGTGCTCATCCGGCGGAACGCGATCGTGCTCTTCATGTGCGTCGAGCTGATGCTCAACGCCTGCAACCTCGCGTTCGTCGCCTTCTCCCGCATGCACGGCAACCTCGACGGCCAGGTCATCGCCTTCTTCACGATGGTCGTGGCCGCCGCGGAGGTCGTCGTCGGACTCGCGATCATCGTGTCCGTCTTCCGTGCCCGCCACTCGGCCTCGGTCGACGACGCCAGCCTGATGAAGCTGTGAGGGGCTGACCGTGGACAACCTCATTGCGCTGCTCGTCGCGGCGCCCCTGCTCGGAGCGGCCGTCCTGCTGACCGGCGGCCGGCGGCTCGACAAGGCCGGGCACTGGCTCGGCACCCTGCTCGCGGCCGTCTCCTTCGTGATCGGCCTGGTCCTGTTCGCCGACATGCTCGGGAAGAGCGCCGACGACCGGACGCTGCACCAGACGCTGTACACCTGGATCCCGGTCGAGGGCTTCCAGGCGGACATCGCCTTCCAGCTCGACCAGCTGTCGATGACCTTCGTGCTGCTGATCACCGGCGTCGGCACGCTCATCCACGTGTACTCGATCGGGTACATGGAGCACGACGAGCGCCGCCGCCGCTTCTTCGGCTACCTCAACCTGTTCGTCGCGGCGATGCTGCTGCTCGTCCTCGCCGACAACTACCTGCTGCTGTACTTCGGCTGGGAGGGCGTCGGCCTCGCCTCGTACCTCCTCATCGGCTTCTGGCAGCACAAGCCCAGCGCGGCCACCGCCGCCAAGAAGGCCTTCCTGGTCAACCGGGTCGGCGACATGGGCCTGTCCATCGCGATCATGCTGATGTTCACCACCTTCGGCACCTTCGCCTTCGGGCCGGTCCTGGACGCCGCGGCCGGCGGGGACGCGAGCGAGGGCAAGCTCACCGCCGTCGCGCTGATGCTGCTCCTCGCGGCCTGCGGCAAGTCCGCCCAGGTGCCGCTGCAGTCCTGGCTCGGCGACGCCATGGAGGGCCCGACCCCGGTCTCCGCCCTCATCCACGCCGCCACCATGGTGACGGCCGGCGTCTATCTGATCGTCCGCTCCGCCGACATCTTCAACGCCGCCCCGGACGCCCAGCTCGTCGTCACCGTCGTCGGCGCTGTCACGCTCCTCTTCGGTGCGATCGTCGGTTGCGCGAAGGACGACATCAAGAAGGCGCTCGCCGGCTCGACGATGTCGCAGATCGGCTACATGGTCCTGGCGGCCGGCCTCGGCCCCATCGGCTACGCCTTCGCGATCATGCACCTGGTGACCCACGGCTTCTTCAAGGCCGGGCTCTTCCTCGGCGCCGGTTCGGTCATGCACGGCATGAACGACGAGGTCGACATGCGCAAGTACGGCGGCCTGCGGAAGTACATGCCGGTCACCTTCGTGACCTTCGGCCTGGGCTACCTCGCCATCATCGGCTTCCCCGGCCTGTCCGGCTTCTTCTCCAAGGACAAGATCATCGAGGCGGCCTTCGCCAAGGGCGGCACCGAGGGCTGGATCCTCGGCGCCTGCGCCCTCCTCGGCGCGGCCATCACCGCGTACTACATGACCCGCGTGATGATCATGACCTTCTTCGGCGAGAAGCGCTGGCAGCCCGCGCCCGACCCGGACAAGGCGGCGAGCGTCGAACCCGGCGCCGACGCCCACCCGGGCGAGCTGCCCCACCCGCACGAGTCCCCGAAGTCCATGACCCTCCCGATGATCCTGCTGGCCGTCGGATCGGTCGGCGCCGGCGCCTTCTTCGAGTACGCCGGATTCGTCGAGTGGCTGGAGCCGGTCACCGGCTTCGAGCACGGACACTCGCCGCTCAGCGCGGCGGCCGTCACCACCGCCACCGTCGTCGTCATGCTCCTCGGCGTCGGCGTCGCCTACCTCCAGTACGGGCGCCGCCCCGTGCCGGCGGTCGCCCCGCGCGGCTCGCTGCTCACCCGGGCCGCCCGCCGCGACCTGCTCCAGGACGACTTCAACCACGTCGTCTTCGTCCGCGGCGGCACCCACCTGACCCGCTCCCTCGTCTACGTCGACCACAGCCTCGTCGACGGGGTGGTCAACGGCACCGCGGCCTCGGTCGGCGGGCTCTCCGGCCGGCTGCGCAAGCTCCAGAACGGCTACGCCCGGTCGTACGCGGTCTCCATGTTCGGAGGTACGGCGGTGCTCATCGCCGCGACCCTGCTGATGAGGGCGGTGTAACTGTCATGTCCTTCCCGCTCCTTACGGTGACGGCGGCCGTGCCCGCGGTGGGCGCCGTGCTCACCGCGGCCGTGCCCGCCGCCCGGCGCACCGCCGCCAAATGGCTGGCGCTGCTCGTCTCGCTCGCCACACTGGTGCTCGCCGCTGTCGTCTTCGCACGGTTCGAGCCCGGCGGCGACCGCTACCAGCTCACCGAGTCCCACGCCTGGATCAAGGACTTCGGCGTCCGCTACGAACTCGGCGTCGACGGCATCGGGGTGGCGCTCATCGGGCTCACCGCCCTGCTCATCCCGTTCATCGTCCTGGCCGGCTGGCACGACGCCGACCCCCTGGAGACGCAGTCCAAGAGGTGGCGCCCCACCCAGGGCTTCTTCGCCCTGATCCTCATGGTCGAGGCCATGGTGATCCTCTCCTTCGAGGCCACCGACGTCTTCCTCTTCTACATCCTGTTCGAAGCCATGCTCATCCCGATGTACTTCCTCATCGGCGGCTTCGGCGACCGCGCGCACAGCGGCACCGACGAGAACGCGGCGGCCCAGCGCTCGTACGCGGCGGTCAAGTTCCTGCTCTACAACCTGGCCGGCGGCCTGATCATGCTCGCCGCCGTCATCGGGCTCTACGTCGTCGCCGGCAACTTCTCGCTCACCGAGATCGCCGAGGCGCGGGCCAACGGACAGCTGGACATGGCGACCAGCACCGAACGCTGGCTGTTCCTCGGCTTCTTCTTCGCCTTCGCGGTGAAGGCCCCGCTGTGGCCGCTGCACACCTGGCTGCCCAACGCGATGGGGGAGGCCACCGCCCCGGTCGCCGTCCTCATCACCGCCGTCGTCGACAAGGTCGGCACCTTCGCGATGCTCCGCTTCTGCCTCGGCCTCTTCCCCGAGGCCAGCAAGTGGGCCACCCCCGCGATCATCGTCCTCGCGCTGATCAGCATCGTCTACGGCGCGCTGCTCGCCGTCGGGCAGCGCGACATCAAGCGCCTGGTGGCGTACGCGTCGATCTCCCACTTCGGCTTCATCATCATGGGCATCTTCGCGATGACCAGCCAGGGCCAGTCGGGCGCCACGCTCTACATGGTCAACCACGGCATCTCGACCGCCGCGCTCATGCTGGTCGCCGGCTTCCTGATCTCCCGGCGCGGCTCGCGGCTCATCGCCGACTACGGCGGCGTGCAGAAGGCCGCGCCGGTGCTCGCCGGCACCTTCCTCATCGGCGGCCTCGCCACCCTGTCACTGCCCGGACTCGCCCCGTTCGTCAGTGAGTTCCTGGTCCTCGTCGGCACGTTCGCCCGCTACCCGGTGGCGGGGATCGTCGCCACCACCGGCATCGTCCTCGCCGCGCTCTACGTCCTCGTCCTCTACCAGCGGACGATGACCGGACCGGCGAAGGAGGAGACCCGGAACATGCCGGACCTGCGGGCCCGTGAGCTCGTGGTGGTCGCCCCGCTGATCGCGGTGCTGATCCTCCTCGGCGTCTACCCGCAGCCGCTGACGGACGTCGTCAACCCGGCGGTGCGGCACACCATGTCCGATGTCCAGCAGAAGGACCCGAGCCCCGAAGTGGAGGCGGCCAAGTGAGCGCCACCGCCGTCGCACCCGTCGTCCACACCCTGTGGACGACGGCCGCCGGGCCGATCGACAAGATCCCGGCACCCCACATCGAGTACACCCAGCTGTCACCCGTCCTCATCGTCGTCGGCGCGGCCGTCGTCAGCGTCCTCGTCGAAGCCTTCGTGCCGCGCAAGGCCCGCCACCACACCCAGGTGTTCCTGAGCGTCCTGGCCCTCGTCGCCGCGTTCGCCGCGGTCGTCGGCCTCGCCGCCGGAGGGTACGGCTCCACCAAGGCCCACATCGCGGCCATGGGCGCCATCGCCGTCGACGGCCCCGCCCTGTTCCTGCAGGGCGTCATCCTGCTCTCCGCCGTCCTCGCGGTGCTCACCTTCGCCGAGCGCAGGCTCGACCCGGCCGACCACGGCCACCGGGTCGACTCCTTCGCGGCCGAGGCCGCCGCCGTGCCCGGCAGCGACCAGGAGAAGGCCGCCGTCAAGGCCGGCTTCACCACGACCGAGGTCTTCCCGCTGACCCTGTTCGCGGTCGCCGGCATGCTGGTCTTCCCGGCCGCCAACGACCTCCTGACGCTGTTCATCGCCCTGGAGGTCTTCTCCCTCCCGCTCTACCTGCTGTGCGCCGTCGCCCGCCGCAAGCGGCTGATGTCGCAGGAGGCGGCGGTCAAGTACTTCCTGCTCGGCGCCTTCTCCTCGGCGTTCCTGCTCTTCGGGATCGCCCTGCTCTACGGCTACGCGGGCTCCGTCTCGTACGCCGACATCGCCCAGGTCGTCAGCGGCGACGTCCCCGCGGTCGACCCGGCGCTCGCCCAGACCATGGGCAACGACGTGCTGCTGCTCATCGGCTTCGCCATGGTCCTCATGGGGCTGCTCTTCAAGGTCGGCGCCGTCCCGTTCCACATGTGGACCCCGGACGTCTACCAGGGCGCCCCGACGCCGGTCACCGGATTCATGGCGGCCGCGACGAAGGTCGCCGCGTTCGGCGCCATGCTGCGGTTCCTGTACGTCGTGCTGCCGGGCCTCACCTGGGACTGGCGCCCGGTCATGTGGGGCGTCGCCATCGTCACCATGCTGGGCGGCGCCGTCGTCGCCATCACCCAGACCGACATCAAGCGCCTGCTCGCGTACTCGTCGATCGCCCACGCCGGCTTCATCCTGGCCGGTGTCATCGCGGCCACGCCGACGGGCGTCTCGTCGGTGCTGTTCTACCTGGCCGCCTACTCCTTCGTGACCATCGGCGCCTTCGCCGTCGTCACGCTGGTGCGCGACGCGGGCGGCGAGGCCACGCACCTGTCCAAGTGGGCCGGACTCGGCCGCCGTTCGCCGCTGGTCGCGGCGGTCTTCGCGGTCTTCCTGCTCGCCTTCGCCGGCATCCCGCTGACCTCCGGCTTCTCCGGGAAGTTCGCGGTCTTCAAGGCGGCGGCGGACGGCGGCGCGGGCGCGCTCGTCGTCGTCGGTGTGATCTCGTCGGCGGTCGCCGCGTTCTTCTACATCCGGGTGATCGTGCTGATGTTCTTCAGCGAGCCGAAGGCGGACGGCCCCACGGTCGCCGTGCCCTCGGGCCTCACCTCGGTGGCGATCACGGCCGGCGTGGTCGTGACGCTGGCGCTCGGCTTCGCGCCGCAGTACTTCCTGGACCTGGCGAGCCAGGCGAGCGTGTTCGTGCGCTAGCGACACCGGACGCGCAGCAGAGGGGCCCGGATCCCGCCGCGAGGCGGGGCCGGGCCCCTCTCCCGTGCTCCTACGCCTTCGGGTGCGCGGGCTTCGTCTGGCCCGCCACCCCGTGATCGGGCTTCGCGTGGTCCGGCTTCGCGTGGCCGGGCTTCGCCCCGTCCTCCGTGCACGGGGTGCAGTGGACCCGCTGGTTGTACGGGGCGAAGACGCCCGCCGGGTTCTTCTTGAAGATCCAGGCGTGCAGCGAGTAGTGGGGTCCCACCGGCGGGAAGTCGAACGGCCCGTCGAAGCCGCGGTCGAAGAGCCGCGGCCTGGGCTGACCCGTGTTGGGCACGACCCACTCGACGGCGACGAGTTCGCGCTTGCCGGTCTTGTGGTCCGGCGCGTACAGCACGGCGGCGGGCTTCGTCGGGTCGGTGGAGCCGAGGTGTCCGGGCTTCACGTAGTGGTAGCCCATGCCGCCGAGTTCCGGATCCTCGACGCAGTCGTCGGTGCGCAGGTAGCCGTCGGCGATCGCCGCCTGCTCGGACCGGTACTTCTTGGTGGCCTCGTACGTCTTCTTCAGGTCCGGGTGCGGGAAGTCGTTGCCGACCGGTGCCTGCGCGGTGGCCGGGGCGGCCCCCAGGGCCAGCGACGTGACGGCGGCCAGCGCGAGCGCGGCCATGAGGGGGCGGGGTCGTGCGGACATGTGTGTCTGCTCCTCGGAAGGGGTGGGCGCGCCCCGAGCGGGCCGCCTGACGCGGACGGGCTCTCCCCGGCGCCCGCCGTCCCCTGCAGCGTCACCCGCGAGGCGGGGAGGCCGCACGTGGGGGTGACCCATTGGGGGGCACCGTGTCATCGTGAGTAACCGCCCGGATTGGTCTCGACCAGTGAGCCCGCGAGGAGAGAGAAGGAGGCCGCACGATGCGCGGCACCACCGCGTTGCCCGACAGTCCCTGCACCGCGTCCCGGCGCGGCGAACCGCCCGTGCACCGCCTGGAGGTGCGGCTGCCCGACGACGTGCCGTTCGCCGTCGGCAGCTTCGACAGCATCGGCCCGATGTCCCGGGCCGCCTTCCCGCACCGGCACACCTTCTACGAGATCGTGCACGTCACCCACGGCACCGGCACCCACGTCGTCGACCTCGACCGCTGGGAACTCCGCCCGCCGCAGCTCGGCCTCATCCTGCCCGGCCGGCTGCACCACTGGGAGGACGTCCGCGGACTCGACGGCTCCGTCGTCCTGTTCACCCCCGAGTTCCTCCTCGACCACCCCGGCGACCAGGACCTCCTGCGCCGCATCGGCGAACGCCCCTGGCTCCGTCTCGACCCGGCCGCGCACAGCCGCACCGGACGCCTGATCGCCGAACTGCGGGAGGAGTACGGGCACGGGGACGCCGGGTTCGCGACCGTCCTGCGCTCGCTGCTGCACGTCCTCCTCGTCCGCACCGCCCGGCTCGCCGGACCGGACCGGCCGGCCGTTCCGGCCGCGACGCCGCCCGGCCGGGACACGGCCGGTCGGCAGGTGGTCGGCCGACAGGCCGCCGTCGCCGAGGAGTTCGCCCGGCTGCTCGCCCGGACCGACCGGGACGGCGGGGCCGACGTGCCGCGCTCCGTGCGCGACTGCGCCGAGCGGATCGGCGTCACGCCCGGCTATCTCACGGAGGCGGTACGGGCCGCCGTCGGCCGCACCCCGGCCGGCCTGCTCCGCGATGCGCGCACGAAGGAGGCCCAACGGCTGCTCGCCCGTACCGAACTGACGGTACGACAGATAGCGGCCCGGACCGGCTTCGACGACCCCGCGTACTTCTGCCGCTTCTTCCGGAGGGAAACCGGCATGAGCCCGGGCGACTTCAGGAAGCGGCGCGATATCTGAGGGAGGGCTCCGGGGACGCCCCCTGCCGGGGGCCGTCGAAAGCACCACGACCACCGCGCTCCGTCCATCGAAGCACGCACCGCCCCGCGCCTAGGTTGCTGGTCGACCGGTCGATCCCCCCACCAGAGGAGCAGGCATGGACCGCGAGACCAGTACCGGACACGTCAGCCGCAAGACCGTGCTGCGCGCCGCGCTCGCCGCCGGCATGGCGGCGCCCGTCGTCCTCATGGGCGTCCCGGCGCTCGCCCGGACGCTCACCGACGGCGCGGGCACCCCGCCGCTGACCCCCGCCTGCGACGACGGCGACGACCTGACCGTCCCGCAGATCGAAGGCCCGTACTTCAAGCCCGACTCGCCCTTCCGCACCAGCCTGTCGGAGCCGGGAACGCCGGGTGTGCGGCTCACGCTCAGCGGCTACGTCTTCGGGCGGGCCTGCAAGCCGACCTCCGGGGCGCTGCTCGACTTCTGGCAGGCCGACGTCAACGGCGCGTACGACAACACCGGATTCCGCTTCCGCGGCCACCAGTTCACGGGCACGGACGGCGCCTTCGCGCTCACCACGATCGTGCCGGGCCTGTACCCGGGCCGCACCCGGCACATCCACGTCAAGGTGCAGGCGCCGGGCCGCCCGATCCTCACCACGCAGCTGTACTTCCCGGGCGAGCCCCGCAACAACACGGACTCGATCTTCGACCCGCGGCTGCTGATGACCGTGCGGGACGCGGGCGGCGCCAAGGAGGCGGCCTTCGACTTCGTCCTCGACGTGCCGCAGGACCCGGGCCCGGGCCCGACGCCCACGCCGACCTCGACGGCCCCGGGCGGCACGTGGGCGGTCGGCACGGCCTACCGGGCCGGGGACGCCGTCACGTACGCCGGGCGGGGCTATCTGTGCCTCCAGGCCCACACGGCCCAGCCCGGCTGGGAGCCGCCCACGGTCCCGGCGCTGTGGCGGGCCACGTGACGGACGGCGGACCGCCCGTCTGCGCGATGTGCGCCGTGCGCTGCGCGTGCGTCACGCGGGCCGCACCGCCCGCGGGCGCCGGTGGCGGCACCCGCGGGGCGCGTGGCCCCCACGGCACCCGTACCACGGGCGCCGCTCGCGCCGCGGGTGGCGGCAGCGCGCGGGGTGCCACGTGTGCCACGGGGGTCACGCGCGCCTCGCTGTTCTGGCGCCCGTGGCCCCCGTGGCGGAGGTGGGTGAGAAGGGCCGGCCGGACCCTCAGGCGCTGGTGTTCGGCGCGATCCGGCCGGTGACCTCGCCGAGGGCGACGCGGGTGCCGTCCGGGCCCGGGGCCCAGGCGGTCAGGGTGACCTCGTCGCCGTCCTCGAGGAACGTGCGCTTGCCGTCGGCGAGCTCGATCGCGTCGCGGCCGTTCCAGGTGAGCTCGAGGAGCGAACCGCGCTGGGCGACCTCGGGGCCGGAGACCGTGCCGGAGCCGTAGAGGTCGCCGGTGCGCAGCGAGGCGCCGTTCACGGTCATGTGGGCGAGCTGCTGGGCCGCCGTCCAGTACATGGAGGCGAACGGCGGCTCGGCCACCACCTCACCGTTGATGGCGACGCTGATGCGCAGGTCGAAGCCGCCGGGCTCCTCTTCGGCGGAGTCGTCCAGGTACGGCTGGAGCGCGACGTCACGGGCGGGCGGCGCGACCCGGGCCGCGTCCAGGGCCTCGAGCGGCGTCACCCACGCCGAGACGGACGTCTGGAAGGACTTGCCGAGGAACGGGCCGAGCGGCACGTACTCCCAGGCCTGGACGTCCCGCGCCGACCAGTCGTTGAGCAGGGTCAGGCCGAAGACGTGCTCGCGGAAGTCGCCGAGGGCGACCGGCCGGCCGAGCTCGGACGGCGTGCCGACGAGGAAGCCGACCTCGGCCTCGATGTCGAGCTTGACCGAGGGCCCGAAGACGGGCGCCGGGTCGGCCGGCGTCTTGCGCTGACCGGCCGGGCGCACGACGTCGGTGCCGGAGACGACGACGGTGCCGGAGCGGCCGTGGTAGCCGATCGGCAGGTGCTTCCAGTTCGGGGTGAGCGCGTCGCCGTCGGGGCGGAAGATCCGGCCGACGTTGGTGGCGTGGTGCTCGCTCGCGTAGAAGTCGACGTAGTCGGCGACCTCGTACGGCAGGTGCAGCGTGACGGCGTCGAGCGCGTGCAGCAGCGGCTCCACGACCGGCCGGTGCGCGGGCACGGTCACCCAGCCGGTGAGCGCCCGGCGCACGTCGCGCCACGCGGTGCGGCCGGCGGCCAGCAGCGGGTTGAGGCTCGGCTGCGCGAGCAGCGCGGCGTACGGCGACCCCAGGGCGTGCGCCGCGGCCCCCGCGTCGAGCACGTACCCGCCGATCCGGACGCCGAGCCGGCGGCGGTCGGGCTCGTCGGCGGTGGAGAAGACGCCGTACGGAAGGTTGTGCGGGCCGAAGGGGTCGCCCTCGGGCAGGTCGAGCGGGCTGTGCTCGGGCATCGGTGCTTGCCTCGCTTTCCAGGTGTGTGGGGGACACGTTACGGGTCGTGCGCCGAGGCGCTGATGACATGTGTCACACCGAAAGTGCGGCCTCCGTGGGCAACTGTCCGGGTTCACGTGCTTTGCGTTCCCTATGAGGGTCCTGTGGGGAGCGAGGGGTGTGACGGGCGCGTCAAACGCGCTTCGGGCGGGAGGCGTTCCGGTCATACGATCGGGTCGTCGTTGTGCCGCGTGAGGTATCCGCAGGCGCGCGCCCCACCACTCGTAGGTCTTTCGTCTCCGTCCGACCAGAAAAGGTCCCCCTTGAAGATCCGCCGCATTCTCGCGACCGCCGTGGCCGCCGCCGTGACCACCCCGGTCGTCCTCCTGTCCGCCGCACCGGCGTTCGCGGACACCAAGCCTGCCGCGCAGACGCAGGAGCAGAAGAAGACCGTCAAGGAACTGCAGCTCGCGGTCGCCAAGGCGCAGGCCGCCCTCGACGCCGCCGTCGCGCACCACAACGAGCTCCAGGCCGCCATGGACGCGTTCGACGAGGACCACCCCGACCTGGTCAAGGCCGTCGAGGAGGCCAAGAAGGCCGCCGACGAGGCCAAGGCGGCCAAGGCCGCGGCCGACCAGAAGGCGGCCGACGCGCAGAAGGCCCTGGACGAGCTGCCCGCCGACGCCACGGAGGACCAGAAGGCCGCCGCCGAGAAGGACCTCGCCGACGCCCAGGCCACCGCCGCCACGGCCAAGACCACGGCCGAGGCCAAGAACAAGGACCTCGCCGACGCGAACGACGCCTACGCGGACGCGCGCATCGCCGAACTCCGGAAGATCGGCGTCGCCAGGAAGGCCGTCGAGGACGCCAAGAAGGCCCTCGACGAGGCCAAGAAGGCCCTGGAGAAGGCGCTGGCGGAGCAGCCGGGCGAACCGTGCAAGGAAGACCCGAACCTCGTCACCTCCGTGACCGGCCCGAAGAAGATCACCGCCGGTTCCAGCGGCGTCTTCACCATCCGCATCACCAACAAGGGCGCGGTCGAGCTGGACGAGGTCGGCGGCTACGCCGAGGCGTTCAGCGTGGAGAGCCCCACGGCCAAGCACTTCCGCCTGACCTGGTCCTCCGCCAACAGCCCGAAGTGGCAGCCGGTCACCCTGGACGACGGCTTCTCCAGCCTGTCCGCCCTGAAGCCGGGCAAGTCCTTCGACATCAAGCTGAAGGTCGCGGTCGACGCCAAGGCGCCCGTCGGCGACGGTGTCGTGATCGTCGGCTCCGCGTACGTCAACGAGGACGGCTCCTGCGGCGGTGCCGATGAGGGCGCCTACACGGAGTTCACCGTCACCAAGCCGGCCAAGCCCGGCACCGGCACCACGGGTGGCAACGGCAACACCACCCAGCAGGGCGGCAAGTCGACCACTCCGGTGACGACCGGCACCACCGGTTCCACCACCGGGGGCAAGCTCGCCGCCACCGGCGCCGGCTCCTCCACGATGCCGATCGCCCTCACGAGCGCCGCCGCCGTCGCGCTCGGCGCGGGCGCGATGGTCGTCGTGCGTCGCCGTAAGGCCGGCGCCGACGCGTAAGCCGTCGGACGTCACAGCGTGGCGCGATCAAAGGAAGGCCCGCATTCCTATAAGGGGAATGCGGGTCTTCCTTCGCGTCCGGATCTGACATACCCAGGCTCCTCGGGTGTGACATGGTTCACCGGCCTCCATGAGCAACTGCCCCGATTCACCTGACTTCGCGGCAGGACCGCGGTGCGGAAGCACGCAGCGCGGCACGAATTCGGCCTGTGGCTGTTCGCGGCATTCCTAGGATGGCCGCAGCGTCGTGCCCGCGTGAGGTTGCCGCAGGCGCGTGACCCCCACACTTCCTGTCGTCTTCGTCCGACCCGAGAAGGGCTCTTGTGAAGATTCGCCGCACTCTGGCGACGGCCGTGGCCGCCGCCGTGACCACCCCGGTCGTCCTCCTGTCCGCCGCGCCGGCGTTCGCGGACACCAAGCCTGCCGGTTCCGCCGCTCGCGAGCAGCGGAAGCCGACGATCGAGGAGCTGCGGCGCGCGGTCGCCGAGGCCAAGGCGAAGGGCGATGCGGCCGACGTCATCGCTCAGCAGCGCCTCGACGAGCTGACCGACCTCGAGACCGGCAAGGGTCCGCTGAACGACGCCGTCACCAAGGCGGAGGACAAGGCGGCTCAGGCTTCCGGTGAGCAGGCGAACGCCGAGGAGGCCGTCCGGGTCGCCCAGGCCAAGCTGGACGCCGCCACCGACGACGCGGCCAGGGCCGAGGCGCAGCAGGCGCTGGACGCGGCGAAGGAGAAGGCGGCGGCAGCCGCCACCGCCAAGAAGGCCGCCGACAAGGCCGTGGAGCAGGCCGAGAAGGCCCTGGCGACCGCGATCAGCGAGGCCACCCGCACGTCGGAGGCAGCCGCGAAGGCGGCCGCTGACGCCTGGAAGGCCTACTACGAGGCGAAGGCGGCCCTCGCCGCGGCAGAGGCGGGGGACCCTTGCGTCGCCGGCTTCTCCCTCAGCGTGCTCATGCAGGGCGCCGGAGAGACCAAGGCCGGCGGCTCGGAGGTGAGCACGCTGCGCCTGACCAACGAGGGCGCCACGACCCTGACCAAGGTGCGGCCGATCGTGACGGTGAGCGCCTTCGGCAAGGATCACGAGTCGATCGACCGCTACCTGACACTGGAGTGGTCGACGAACGGCACCTGGCAGAAGTACGACCGGGTGAAGGGCATCCCGGACGTCGGTTCCCTCGCACCCAAGGCACACAAGGACGTCAGGGTGCGTCTGAGCATTGACCCGGGCGCGCCCGACGGGGAGGGCGCCTTCGTCTACGGCGCCGACTACCGGAACCCGGACGGCTCGTGCGGCAAGACGCAGGACCTGGATGTCAGCGCCTTCAGGATCTCCGCGAAGAAGGGCGGCGAGCCCGGCACCGGTGGCAGCACTTCCGGCTCCACGACCGGCACCGGCGCCGGCACCACGGGTGGCAACGGCAACACCACCCAGCAGGGCGGCAAGTCGACCACTCCGGTGACGACCGGCACCACCGGTTCCACCACCGGGGGCAAGCTCGCCGCCACCGGCGCCGGCTCCTCCACGATGCCGATCGCCCTCACGGGCGCCGCCGCCGTCGCGCTCGGCGCGGGCGCGATGGTCGTCGTGCGTCGCCGTAAGGCCGGCGCCGACGCGTAAGCCGTCGGGAGCGTGAACACGCGAGGGCCCTTCCCGGATGCCGGGAGGGGCCCTCGTCCATGGGGTGGGCTCAGCCCGCCGTGCGGGGGATGCGCTTCTCCCAGGTGCGGTGGAAGACGACCTCCTCGCCCTCCGTGCAGACCACCTCGTCCGACGTGAAGAACGCGTCCGCGTCGCACGTGATCTCCGAGCGCGTCTCGACGCGGACGTCCCACGGCGGCTCCGCGTCCGGGCGGTGGAGACGGATCGTCCGGTCCGAGCGGGTGCGGGCCGTCAGCGGGTCGGACTCGTCGATCGTGTACGTGTCCAGGGCCTCCTCGGTGACCTCCAGGCCGTCCGGGAAGACCCAGGTGCCCGCCGGGCACGGGGCCGCCTCCAGACGCCACTCGCCGCCGGCCACGTCACGCACCACCACCCGCTGCGGACGCGGCTCCTCCAGGGTGCCCGGGGAGGAGACGCCCAGCGGCTCGGACTGCTCCGGTTCGCCGAACTCGACCGCGTCGGCCGTGTGGGCGCGGACCGGGAGGGTGAGGGCGGAGCCCGCCGGGTCGAGGGTGAAGCCGGCGGCGTCCGGCTGGGGCCAGATCCACGGCCAGTACGCGGAGGAGACGGCGAGGCGGACCCGGTGGCCGGGCCGGAAGGCGTGGCCGATGGCGCTCAGCGGGAACGTGTAGCTCTCCCACTCGCCCACCTGCGCCTCGACCGCCCGGTCCGGGCCGTACCGGGCGGACAGGTTCAGCACGCCCCGCGTGACGAGGGTGGACGAGCCGTCCGGGGCGACGTCGCAGAGACGGGCGACGACCTGGCCGGTGGGCGCGGGCGTCATCAGGTGCAGCAGCACCGAGGGCGTGCCCAGGACCTCGACGGCAGGACCGGCCTCCGGCACCGGGAAGTCGAAGCACGCGGCGTGGGCGTCCTCCTCGCGCTGGTCCGGCGGCAGGTCCGCCTCGTCGCCCGACGGGACGAAGCCGCCCGCGTCGAGCCCGGTGCGCTGGGGCGAGCGCACCACCACCGGATCGCCCTGGAGGCCGTACGTCACCGGGCCGACGTACGGCGACGGCCAGGCCGGGTCCGTGACCCAGCGGCCCGGCAGCTCCCCGTACTCCGTCGCCGGCGGGTGCGAGTCGCTGATCCAGGAACGCAGCAGCGGCTCGGCCATCACGTCGTTGTCGACGCCCTTGAGGTGGTGGTCCCACCAGCGGAGGGTCTCCTGGAGGAAGCCGATCGCCGGGCCCGGCGACGTCCCGTGGTCGGGGTACCGGTGCGCCCAGGGGCCGATGACGCCGCGGACGCGGTCCTGGGGGAGGTGTTCGACGAGCCGGAGCACGGTGTCCCGGTACGGGTCGTGCCAGCCGCCCACGGCGAGCACGGCGACGTCCCGGATCGACGCGTGGGGCTGCTCGGCCCCGCCCGTGGTCACCCTGCCCGTGGTCACCCCGCCCGTGTCCACGCCGCCCCGCCGCCAGTAGTCGTCGCGGGTCTGGTGGGCGAGCCAGGTGTGGGTGAACGGCGCGACCGCCTCCAGGCGCTTCAGCCACGTCTCGCGCCACTGCTCGCCCACGTGGAGCGGGTCCGGCGGCCGGGACACGTGGGCGAGCAGGCCGGCGGCCCGGCCGTGCAGGCCGGCGGCGAGGACGGAGCCGCCGAGGTAGTGGGCGTCGTTGCCGTAGCGGTCGTCGCCGGCGCAGACGGTCACGACGGCCTTCAGCGGCGCGGGCGCCAGCGCGGCGATCCGGAGGCTGTTGCCGCCGCCCCAGCCGATGCCGAACATGCCGACCCGGCCGCTGCACCAGGGCTGCGCGGCGAGCCACTCCACGACGGCCACGCCGTCGGCCAGCTCGGTCGCGTCGTGCACGTCGCCGGGCAGCCCCTCGCTGTTGCCGTGGCCGCGCACGTCCACCCGTACGGAGGCGTAGCCGTGGCCCGCGTACCACGGATGGCGTTGCCAGTCGCGGGACGCGGTCCCGTCGGTGAGACGGTGGGGGAGGTATTCGAGCAGGGCGGGGACGGGCTCGTCGGTGAGGGGGCGCCACACGCGCGCGTAGAGGCGGGTGCCGTCGGGCAGGGGGATGCGGAGGTCGTCGTGGCGGGTCTCGTACGGGAAATCGGTCCGGATCTTCATCGCCTCGCCGTTCGGGCCGGTGTCGATCACTGTTCGGGACAAAAGGAAAACTTCTGGTCGTATCAGCTGATCACGAACATACCGGGGGTGACGGGAAGGCGCCCACGGTGATCGAAACGTGACCGGATACGCTGGCTTGAGCGAATGGACCGACACATCGACAATCCGAGTCGTCGGCGTGCGGAACGGCAGGCCGCGGCAGGTCGTCGACGTGCGGTCCTGACATCGTCAGAACAGCGTCAAGGGCAGCGTCATCAGGCGTCAGCAGACAGGAGATCCCCTCGTGACCGTCGTCGGGCCGTTCGGTCTTAGCGTGCGGGACCAGGCTCTCGAAGCCGATGTCCAGACCGGCTTGGCCGCCGTGGAGGCGGGTCTCCTCGACGCGACCAAGAGCGATGTCCCGTTCATCACGGAGGCCGCCCAGCACCTGGTGCTGGCCGGCGGCAAGCGGTTCCGGCCGCTGCTCGTGATGCTCGCGGCGCAGTTCGGCGACCCCTACGCGCCGGGTGTCGTGCCCTCGGCCGTCGTCGTCGAGCTCACCCACCTGGCGACGCTGTACCACGACGACGTCATGGACGAGGCGGCCGTACGGCGCGGTGTCGCCAGCGCGAACAGCCGCTGGGGCAACTCGCTGGCCGTCCTCACGGGTGACTTCCTCTTCGCTCGCGCCTCGCACACGCTCGCCGACCTCGGACCCGAGGCCGTACGCATCCAGTCCGAGGCGTTCGAGCGGCTCGTCACCGGCCAGATCCTGGAGACGGCCGGCCCGCAGGAGGGCCGCGACCCGATCGCCCACTACCTCGACGTCCTCAGCGGCAAGACCGGCTCGCTCGTCGCTGTCTCCTGCCGCTTCGGCGCGATGATGTCCGGCGCGGACGAGGGCACCGTCGACATCCTCACCCAGTACGGCGAGCGGCTCGGCGTCGCCTTCCAGCTCGCCGACGACGTGCTCGACATCGCCTCCGACTCCCACGAGTCCGGCAAGACCCCCGGCACCGACCTCCGCGAGGGCGTCCCCACCCTGCCGGTCCTCCACCTGCGCGCCGCCGCGGCCGCCCACGGGCGCCCCGAGGACCTCGAACTCCTCGCGCTCGTCGACGGCGACCTCACCGACGACGCCCGCCACGCCGAGGCCCTCCGCCGCCTCCGCGTCCACCCGGCCCTGGAACAGGCCCGCCGCGAAACCGTCCGCTACGCGAAAGAAGCCCGCGCCATGCTGTCCCCCCTCCCGGACGGCTACGCGAAGGCGGCCCTGGAAGAACTCTGCGACGCGGTGGTCCACAGGGCGGGCTGAGGGACTGCCCGATGCCTCCGCGGTGTCCGCGCGAGGGAGGAACCCTAGGGGCGGGTCATCCCGTAGGCGTACGTCAGGTTGCGTCCGGGGGCTGACGATTCCTCGTGGCCGTGCTGGTGGGATGGAGTCATCACGAAGGGTCCACGAAGGCACGGAGGGAACGCAGACATGGCAGGACAGCGCAAGGCGAGCCGTTACGTCGTCCCGGTCGCGGTGGCCGGGGTGGCCGCGGCGACCATCGGGCTGGTCCCGGCGCTCGCCGCGTCGGGTGACCCGGATCTGCCGGACGTCACCGCGCAGCAGCTCATCGAGAAGATCGCCGCCTCGGACACGCAGACGCTGTCCGGCACGTTCAGGATCAGCACCGACCTGGGGCTGCCGTCGTTCGCCGGGCTGATCCCGGGCGGCTCCGGTTCCGGTTCCGGTTCCGCAGACCCGTCCGAGCGGCTGACCCAGCTGGTCTCCGGCTCGCACACGCTGCGGATCGCGGCCGACGGCCCCGACCGGCAGAAGCTCACGGTCCTCGACGGCTCCGACGAGTACAGCCTCATCCACAACGGCGACGACCTCTGGGCGTACGACAGCAAGTCCAACGAGGTCTTCCACGAGAAGAACACCGACGGCAAGCACGACCGCGGTCGCCAGGACCGCGACAAGGAGCTGCCCGCCACGCCCAAGGAACTGGCCGACGAGGTCCTGAAGGCCGCCGGCGACACCACCTCCATCACCGTCGGCGGCACCGCCAACGTCGCCGGCCGGGACGCCTACCAGCTCGTGATCAAGCCCAAGCAGTCCGGCTCCACCGTCGAGTCGGTCAAGATCGCGGTCGACGCGTCCACCGGTACGCCCCTGAAGTTCACCCTCGACTCCATCAGCGGCGGCAAGCCGGTCGTCGACGCGGGCTTCACCAAGGTGGACTTCGCCAAGCCGGCCGCCGACACCTTCACGTTCAAGGCGCCCAAGGGCGCCAAGATCACCGAGGGCGCCGAGGGCCTCCACGGCGACCACGCCGGCAAGGCCGCCGATGGCCCCTTCGGCGGTGGCCTCGGCGACGGCCTCGGCGGGCTGTTCGGCGGGATCGAGAACGGCAAGGGCGGCGAGCCCACCGTCATCGGCGAGGGCTGGACCACCGTCGCCCGGATCGACACCGGCGCCCCCGCGCCCGAGACCGGCGAGGCGCCGAAGGAGGTCCAGGGCTTCCTGGACGCCCTCGGCGACAAGGTGAGCGGCTCGTTCGGTTCCGGCACCGTCTTCAAGACGAAGATCGTCAACGCGCTGATGACGGACGACGGCAAGGTCTACATCGGCGCCGTCACCCCGGACGCGCTCGTGAACGCGGCGAACTCCGCCAAGTAGCCCCGCGCGCCCCGCACTGGCACGGAAAACGGCTCCGCCGGGCAGACGGGTCTGCCCGGCGGAACCGGTGGAGATTGGGACCCCGGGTGGGTCGGGGCGTTGGTCACCGACCCACCCGGGAGCTTTCTGCGCGGCGGCTCGCGGCTCGCGGCTTTCGGCTTTCGGCTTTCGGCTTACGTTCTCGGCTCTCGACTCTCGGCTTCCGGCAGGGCCCGGGGCCGCCGCCTCGGGGCACCTGCCGCCTCGGGCCTACGGGAACGTCAGCTTGAAGCTGTTGATGTAGCCCGTGTCCCACGACGCCTTGTCCTGGACGCGGAGCTTCCAGACGCCGTTGGCGACCTCGGAGGAGGCGTTCACGGTGTAGGTCTGGTTGATGTTGTCGGTGCTGCCGCCCGACCGGTTGTGCAGGTTGTAGACCGAGCCGTCGGGCGCGATGAGGTCCACGACCAGGTCACCGATGTAGGTGTGGACGATGTTCACGCCGACCGCGAGGTTGCTCGGCGCGTTGCCGCTGACGCCGGAGACCGTCACGGAGGACGTCACCGCGGCGCCGTTGTCCGGGACGGTCACGTCGGCGGTGTTCTCGAAGACCGTGCCGTCCGGCGGGGTCGTCGTACCGGCCGACAGGTTCCACACCGCGTACGCGATGGCGTCGGAGTTCCGGTCCAGGGCGGTGTCGTTGATGTTCGACGTCGTGTCGCACGAGGAGTGGTAGCAGCGGTCGAAGGACGTGGTCGTACCGCCCCACTTCTGCACCTGCGCCGAGGACTTCGTACGGCTGGCGCCCGTGAACAGACCGCCGACGGGAATGCCCACGTTCTTGAACGACGCGTGGTCGGAGCGGCCGTCGCCCTCCGTCTCGATCTCCGTCGGGACGCCCAGGCCGGCGAAGTAGTTCTTGAAGGTCTGCTCGATCGTCGGGTCGTCGTCGTAGACGAAGTAGCCCGGGTTCGGCGAGCCGATCATGTCGAAGTTCAGGTAGCCCTTGATCTTCGAACGCTCGGTGCTGGGCAGGTTGTTGACGTAGTACTTCGAGCCGACCAGGCCCAGCTCCTCCGCGCCCCACCAGCCGAACCGCAGGTGCTTGGTGGGCTGGAACTGGGCGCGGGAGACGGCGAGCGCGGTCTCCAGGACGGCCGCCGAGCCGGAGCCGTTGTCGTTGATGCCGGGGCCGGAGGTGACCGAGTCGAGGTGCGAGCCCGACATGATCACCTGGTTCGGGTCGCCGCCCGGCCAGTCGGCGATCAGGTTGTAGCCGGTGGTGCCGTTGTACGAGAACTGCTGGACCGTCGTGGTGTATCCGGCCGCGTCCAGCTTGGCCTTCACGAAGTCGATGGACGCCTTGTAGCCGGCCCGGCCGTGGGCGCGGTTGCCGCCGTTGTTCGTGGCGATGGTCTGCAGGTCGGACAGGTGCTGCTTGACGTTGGTCACCGATATGTCGGGCGGCGTGGCGGCGGCACCCGCCGTGCCCGCACCCGGTGCGGCGGCGGCCGGGACGGCGCCGACGAAGGCACCGAGGACCAGCGCCGAGGCGCCGGCCAGGGCCGACATTCTGACGGACAGTCTCGCGGAGAGTTTCATGTGGGGGCTCCGGATTCCGAACTGGGGATGGGACGGAACGTGCGAGCGCCTCGCGCCGTGGGTGACGCGAGGCGTTGGAGCGTGATCAAGCGCGAGCTCGGTGGAACACGAGCTTGTCGAGCAGGAACGTGGTGGAGCACGAACGTGATGGAACGACGGGCCTGGTGGCTCTCAGGCCCGGTGGTGCACGAGCTCGGTCGAGAACGAACACGAGCGTGATCACGAATGGTGCGTGTGCGGCTGCGCTGTGTGTGACGAATGTTCAGGGAGAGTTTGACTTCTCGTCAAGAGCAGAAACCGGTCACGGGTGTTCGCTCACCGAACATGTGGGCGTCAGCGGGTGTGGCGTCGACGTCGGTCCGTCGAGCGGTGTCGACCTCACCTCGTCGAAAGGATGAGGCGAGCTACATCTCGTGGGGGCGCCGTCGATGGACATCTGGCGTCCGTCGTCCGCTCGCGTAGACGGGGATGCCCATGAGCGGGTGGTCCCGCAGCTTGCCGACCCGGTCGTTGTCGGGGTGGGAGCGGGAGACGGCCTGGATGGCCTCGATGGCCGCGATGAGGGTGCGAGGGGCGAAGGAGGCTCGGCTCCGTGTCGGCCTCGGCGATCACCATGACGTCGGGATGGCACGTGACGCCCTGCGGCTCGTCCTCGACGGCGGCATGGCCTGGTGGGCGGGGAGGCGGTCGTCATCGCGCCGGCTCCTCGTGTGTGCCCTCGGACCCGAGTCGTCGGCCTCACGCTAGGCGGCTTCTCTCTCGGCGGGGCGGCAGTCGCGGCAGCGTCCGGGCCGCGGCGCCCGGAAGGGCCGGTCGCACCCGTCGCACGTCTGGAACGGGTCGGGAGCCGGGGGCTGCGCGGGCAGGGGCGGGGGCAGGAGCGTGCGGAGGCGGTGGGCGAGGAAGCCGGCGGGGTGCGCGAGGTCGTCGGGGAGGCGGGCGGAGAGGGCCTGGAGGACGGCGTCGGGGTGGACGCGGCGTTCGAGCCAGACGGTGACGTCCGGGGCGAGGCGCAGGATGTCGCGCTCGGAGAGCAGGAGCCGGGGTGAGTGGAGCCGGAGGCGAGCGAGCAGCTCGGCGGCGGCGCGGTGACGGGCGGCGGAGGGCGGGTCGGAGGGCGGGTCGGCGGGCGGGGTGTTTGGGGCGGGAGCAGTGGGTGGTGAGGGTGGGGTGAGTGTGGTGGGCGGGGCGGGTGCGGCGGGTGCGGTGGATGTCGTGGGTGGGCTGGGCGGTGTGGGAGGGCTCGGTGGTGGCTCCGGGTCGGCGGACATCGGGCCGGTGGACGTCGGGGCCGGCGTCTCCGAGGCGGGGACCTCGGAGGCCTCGGGGGCCTCGGGGGCGGAGGGGGCCTGCCCGGGTGTCGACGGGAGGTGGGGGTGCTCAGCCTTCGGGCGGTTGTACGAGATCGTGCGCGATGCGATACGACCGTCGGGGAGGCGCTCCCGGAGGCGGGCCAGGTAGCCATGGGCCTCGAGCTCCCGCATGGCGCGGGCGACGCGCAGCTCGCTCTCGGGGACCTGGGCGGCGATGGCCTTGATGCCGACGGAGGCTCCGGCGGGCAGCGACTGGAGCAGGAGGGCCAGTCCGCGGGCGACGAGCGTGAGCTTGCGGTGCTGGGCGAGGTGGTTGCCGACGACGGTGTAGCGGGTGGAGTGCCGGACGTTGTCGTGAATGAGCCCGGAGGGGTGCGGGCGCACGCTAGTGTGCTGGGAAGCCATCGGGAAGCGTTCTCTTCCTCGGTGGTCAGGCCCTCGGTCGGGATTGCTACTCCCGTCGAGGGCCGACGTATGTCTGGGGTTGTGGCGTGAGCATATGCCAGGCAACCCGCCCGAAATCCAGCCCAGTTGGCGCGAATCACCCGAGTGGGTGACATGGCGGACGAGGGGAGGCTGGAGGGGTTGGGTGGGGTAATTCCCCCCGTACTTACGTCTTTTACGTCGAACCCCACCGCGTCGCGGGGACCCGCGTCGCGGGGGTGGGGGTGTGGGTGTGGGGTGTGGGGGGCGTGGTGGGGTGGGGGTGCGGTGGGCGGGGGTGCGGTGGGGCTTCTGGGGTTGGTGGGGCGGGCCGTGTCTGGTGGGCTTCTGGTGCGGCCGCCCTTGTTCCGAGT
>NZ_SDOY01000088.1 GCF_004117935.1 Streptomyces roseicoloratus
CGCGATGTGCAAGCGAAGCGGTCGCTGCGCTCCCTCCCTCCGCCTCCCTCCGCTTCGCTCCAGGAGGCAGGGGGCCGGCCGCTGCGCGCCCGGCGGGCCGCGCATCGCGCGGCCGGGCCGATCGGGTCGGTGGGGTGCGGCTAGTGGGGCCTCCAGTACGGGAGTTGGGGGGAGCGCGGGGCGCTCCCGGCGGGTCCGCTGCGCTCCCCCGCCTGACGGTCCTTCCGGCTGCGCCTCCAGTCCCTTGGGGCCCGCTGGCGCGGGCTGGGCTGGCTACGAGGGGTGGGGGTCGCTCGTTCGTGTGGGTTCCAGTGTACCGCGTGCATCCGTGAGATGCAGCATGTACTGTTGGCGGAAACACAGGACACCCCCCAACCGCCCAGGGGCCTCCCTCAATTCCGAGAGGAACGACCGCAGATGACCGGTCACCAGGAATCTACCGGACTCGATCCCGCGCTGAGCAGCGATTCTGTGCGCCGGGTGACGCAGTACCAGACGGCGGGCGTCAACGCCCGGTTGAGGCTGTTCGCGCTCCTGGAGGCGCAGGGCGTGCCCGCGAGCGAGGCGGACGACCTGGTGGCGGCGCTGGAGGCCGGGGCGGTCGCCGGGGCGCAGTGCCAGGTGGTGGAGCTGGACGGGATGGCGCCGGCCTCTCGGGGCGCGGTGTTCGCGGACGGCTGGGACGAGGGCGTCCGGACCGTGAGCGAGGCCCTGGTGGGCATCGCGGACCGGGAGTGGTCCCGGCGTGGCGGCCGGTCGGCGGGGGCCGCTGAGCTGGCCGTACATATCGCGGACGTGAGGCAGCGTGAGCGGGCCGACTTGGTGCGGCTGGAGAGGTTCGTCCGGGGGGCCGTGCTGCCGGGTACCCACCCGCACACCACGGCGCGGCGCCGGGTGCTGGAGGCACTGGGCGAGGCCGCCGGTCTGTGCACCGCGCGGACGCGGAACGCGGACGGGGACGTCATCGTCTGCACGCTCGATGCCGGGCACTACGACCCGGACGACAAGCCGCCCTTCAAGGACGGGAAGCCGGGCGGCTGGCACAAGGCGGACGCGTCGATCTGGAACGACGCGGGCGCGGCCTGCATTCCGCACGCGGCCATCTGAAAGACCACAGGAATTCAGGCTCAGGGGAGGCAAGGAAATGTCAGCGATTCCGCTCAAGGAACACCAGGTAGACCAGCGCGCCGCGTTTCGCAGGTGGGTGGGATTCCCTGCAAGATCATCCGTGTCCCCGCAGGGTGCCCGTGCCACGATCGTGTCAGCGACCGGGTCAGGCAAGACGATCATGGCCGCCGCGTGCGCGTTGGAGAGCTTCGCGGACGGCCGGATCCTCGTGACCGTCCCGACCCTGGACCTGCTCGCGCAGACCGCCCAGGCGTGGCGCGCGGTGGGCCACCGGGCCCCCATGGTCGCGGTGTGCTCGCTGGAGAACGACGCCGTGCTGAACGCGCTGGGGGTGCGGACCACCACGAACCCGATTCAGCTCGCCCTGTGGGCCGGGCACGGGCCGGTCGTCGTGTTCGCCACGTACGCCTCTCTCGTGGACCGCGAGGACGTCGACGCTCCCGAGGGTCAGCGGAAGGTTCGCGGGCCGCTGGAGGCGGCGCTGGCGGGCGGGGAGCGGCTGTACGGGCAGCGCATGGACGGCTTCGACCTCGCGATTGTGGATGAGGCCCACGGAACCGCTGGTGATCTTGGTCGGCCGTGGGCGGCGATCCACGACAACCAGCGTATCCCGGCGGACTTCCGGCTCTACCTCACCGCGACCCCGCGCATCCTCGCCGCTCCCCGGCCGCAGAAGGGCGCGGACGGCCAGGAGGTGGAGCTGGCGACCATGTCGGACGACCCGGAGGGGACCTACGGCAGGTGGATCGCGGAGCTCGGTCTGAGCGAGGCGATCGAGCGCGAAATCCTTGCGGGATTTGAGATCGACGTGCTGGAGATCCGCGATCCTTCGCCGGTTCTCGGGGAGTCGGAGGAGGCGCGGCGTGGCCGGCGTCTGGCGCTCTTGCAGACGGCGCTCCTGGAGCACGCGGCGGCGTACAACCTGCGTACGGTCATGACGTTCCACCAGAAGGTGGAGGAGGCAGCGGCGTTCGCGGAGAAGCTGCCCGAGACGGCGGCCGCGCTGTACATGAACGACGCCTCCGACGAGGACCTGGCCGCCGCCGACAAGCTGCCGGCGTCGTCGATCGACGCGGAGTTCTACGAGCTCGAGGCCGGTCGCCACGTACCGCCGGACCGGGTGTGGTCGGCGTGGCTGTGCGGCGACCACCTCGTGGCCGAGCGGCGCGAGGTCCTGCGGCAGTTCGCCAACGGCATCGACGCGGCCGGACGCCGGGTGCACCGGGCCTTCCTCGCGAGCGTTCGCGTTCTCGGGGAAGGCGTCGACATCACCGGTGAGCGGGGCGTCGACTCGATCTGCTTCGCGGACACCCGCGGCTCCCAGGTCGAGATCGTGCAGAACATCGGCCGGGCGCTCCGCCTCAACAAGGACGGCAGCACCAAGGTGGCCAGGATCATCGTGCCGGTGTTCCTGGAGCCGAACGAGGACCCGACCGACATGGTCGCCTCCGCCAGCTTCAAGCCGCTCGTGGCCGTGCTCCAGGGCCTGCGTTCGCATGACGAACGTCTGGTCGAGCAGCTCGCTTCCCGGGCGCTCACGAGCGGGAAGCGCAAGGTTCACGTGCAGCGGGACGAGGAGGGGCGGATCGTCGGCGCCGGCGGCGAGAGCGACGGCGAGGACCAGGAGCACGACGAGAACACCGACGCCGCTGCCGAGTCCGCGCTGCTCCACTTCTCCAGCCCGCGCGACTCCGCGACCATCGCGGCGTTCCTGCGCACCCGGGTCTACCGGCCGGAGTCCCTGGTATGGCTGGAGGGCTACCAGGCCCTGCTGCGGTGGCGGGCGGAGAACGAGATCACCGGCGTCTACGCCGTTCCGTATGACGTCGAGGTCGAGGTCGGGGCGACGAAGTCGTTTCCGCTTGGCCGATGGGTGCATCAGCAGCGGAAGGCGCAGCGGGCCGGGGAGCTGGAGGACCGGCGCAAGACGCTGCTGGACGCCCCGGAGGCCGGGATGGTGTGGGAGCCGGGCGAGGAGGCGTGGGAGAACAAGCTCGCCGCGCTGCGGTCCTACCGGCGGGCCACCGGGCACCTCGCGCCGCGTCAGGACGCGGTGTGGGGCGAGGGCGAGGCGATGGTGCCCATCGGGCAGCACATGGCCAACCTCCGGCGGAAGGGCGGTCTGGGCAAGGACCCCAAGCGCGCGGCGGAACGCGCGGAGCAGCTGGCGGAGATCGACCCGGACTGGAACTGCCCGTGGCCGCTGAACTGGCAGCGCCACTACCGGGTGCTTGCTGACCTGGTCGACGCCGACGGCCACCTGCCCTACATCGCGCCCGGCGTCATCTTCGACGGTGATGACATCGGTACCTGGAGGTGGCGTCAGCAGGAGCCGGGCACCTGGGCGCAGCTGATGCCCGAGCAGCGGGAGCGGCTGTCCGCGCTGGGCGTACAGGGTGCCGCCATCCCCGTGACGGCTGTCGCCCCGGCGGAGCTCCGTCCGGCGCTGGCTGCGGCCCTCAAGGGGGCGGGGAAGGCCAGGAGCAAGGCCGAGGCGGCGTTCCAGCGGGGCCTGGCGGCCCTGGCGCAGTGGGTGGAGAAGGAAGGGCAGCGGCCGGTCCCGCGCGGCGCGGTCGTTGAGGTCGAGGTCGACGGTGAGGCGGTGCCGGTGAAGCTGGGGGTGTGGATTTCGAACACCAAGTCGAGGCGGGACAGGCTCGACCAGGAGCAGCGCGCCGCCCTCGCCGCGCTGGGGATGGAGTGGGCGGGCGTGGTCCCGGCCGTCGAGACCGCCCCGGAGCCGCCCGCCCCGCAGCCCGCACAGACGCTGGCGGCCCTGGCGAAGCGGCGGGTGCGGGAGCACCACGAGGAGTGTGACGAGGAGCTGTACGAGGGCGGGAACTGCACCTGCTGGTCCATCGAGCGGTTCGGGCCGCCCTCCGAGCGGGAGAGCTACTTGGACAACCTCTGACCGCTCCCCCGCCGCTGTGAGACCCCGGGCCCGCCGACAGGGCCCGGGGTCTCGTGCGTCAGCCGCGTGCGGCGGGCTGCTACGGGCGGCGTGAGCGGCCGGGCCCGGCCTGGAGCCCGGGTCGGTCCCGCGGACCGCCGCCGTGCCGTCCGGATGGGTGATTTCCCTTCGCGTACGCGGGCGCAGTCCTAGCGGAGCACGTCCAACTTGCCTGTTTTCAAAGGCTCTTGACAGGTTTTCATGTGTTCTGTCATGTTCTGTCCGCCGCTTCCGGCGAATGAGCGAGAGGTGATCTCATGCGACGAACCGAGTACGACGAGGGCCAGGCCGCCAAGCGCCTGAAGGCGCCCGTAGCCGCCTTCCGGTGGGCCCGGCACACCGGCCTGGTCCCGGCCCCGGACGCGTCGTCCTTCCAGTGGTCCCGGGCCGCCGTGGAGGCGCTGGACGCCGACGCCATCCGGGCCGCGATGCCTTGCCCGCCGATCTCCGGCGGCGCGGCGGCCGACCGGATCGCCGAGGCGCTCGGCACACCGAACCGGACCATTCACGGCGAGCCGGCGAACGTGACGGCGTTCGTGGTGCGCCGGTTCGTCGACCGCGGCCTCCTGGTCGACCTGAGCGCGAACCCGGACGGGACGCTGCACCACCCCGGCCAGGTCGAGGAGGTCTGCCGCCGCGAGGACCTGGCGGACCTGGTCGCCGCCGACA
Organism: Streptomyces roseicoloratus; assembly: GCF_004117935.1. Lineage (GTDB taxonomy): Bacteria > Actinomycetota > Actinomycetes > Streptomycetales > Streptomycetaceae > Streptomyces > Streptomyces roseicoloratus. The sequence goes on from NZ_SDOY01000088.1 coordinate 4,748, forward strand.
CCCCGCTCGGACCTGAGCAGGCCGCCGCCCGCCTTCGGGTCCGCCGTGCCGACTTCGACCACATGGTCCGGCTCGGATGGGTCCGCTCCCCGCAGTCGATCGAGGTCCGCTTCGGTACCAGCCGGGCCGGGGCCGTCGACGTCGCGCTCTACACCACGGCGTCCGTCGACGCGGTCGTCCCCGCCCACCCCGAGGTCGACTGGGAGCAGCTGCGCACGGTGGAGAAGGGCCGGCGCTCTCCGCTCGCGGCGCTGCGCCCGGAGTCGGCGCCCGTACCGGCGTGAGCCTCAGTTCCTTCCGCCCGCCCGCGTCCCGCGCCGTCCAGGAGGGCGACCCGGGGCGCGGGCGTCGTGCCGTTCACGCGAGCCCGGCCGGCTCCCACAGCGGGCGGGCACGTCCCGTCCCGTCGCAGTGGAAGCACCGGCCGCCTCCCGGGGTGCTCCGGGCGCCGATGGTGCCGGCGGCGTGCCGGAAGAGCCGGGTGAGTCCGGCGACGTGCGCCTCGTGAACCGGGAGGTCCTGGCGTCTGCTGAGCGTGAGCTCCAGGGCGACGCCGGGCCCGGTGAAGTGAGCATGGGGCAGGTCGCCGGTCATCGCGCGGAGCGTCTCGTTCACCTCACGCATCGTCTCCGCGCCGGTCAGCTGCACCCGGGCCGTGAGGATGGTGTCGGTGGCCGCGGTGAAGGACAGCAGCCCGGCCGGGCGGGCGAGTAGTCCGACGCGGCCCACGGGATCGGGATGGGTGTGCTGGAGCTGGGCCAGGGCCTGCCACAGGCCGCCCGGCAGATCCTGGGGTGCGGTCTCTTCTCGGTTGCGTCTCATGCGACTTGTGTAGGGCCTGCGGTGAGCTGGTGGCGTCGGATGGACCCGTCCGTCCCACGCGTTGGCATGCGGTCTTCGGTGCCCATTCCGCCCACCGGACCGGATGCTGGTGCTCTGCGGACCGTCCCGTCATGGAACTACCCGCTCTCGCTCGGGTCGATGGGCCCCTGTCAGATCGTGCTTCTGCAGATATCCCGTTTCAGGGTCTCTAGGAGAAGTAGTCAGCGCGATTGCCGCCCCTTGACTAGCGCTCTGACGTGCGGATTTCCGCGTGCCCGGAAATTCTGGGGGCAACTTGTAAGGCAAGTTGTAGGGCAGGTTGTAAGGCAACTTGTAGGGCAAGTTGAAAGGCAAGTTGTAGGGCAACCTCCGTTGCCGCTTCTGTTTGCCACCGCTCAGGGCGAGCCTCCCGTTCAGCACTTCGCCGACGGGAGGCTCGCCCAGGAGTCACCTGCGGAAGCGAGAGAGCCAGGTTCCGCCGGCCTTCTGCTCGGGCAGATCCTGCTCCTGGTGCTGCTCCTGCTCCTGGTGCCGGGGCCCGGCCGTCCCGCCGTACTCGTCGAAGGACCGCTCGATCCCTTCCTCCTCCTTCCGGTCGCAGTCCCCGCACAGCTTCGGACGGGCCTCCATGGGGACGGGGCCCCAGCCGGGGCGGTTCACCGCCTTCCACCGCTCGTCGGTGAACGCCGCCTTGCACTCGGTGCAGCGCGGACGACGGGGAAAGCGCAGGAACTCCGTCTGCTTCGCCCAGCCGGGAAGCGACTCCGGACGGTCGGCCTCCTGAGTGGCGGCGACGGCCGCGTGCTTGCAGGTGTCGCACAGGTGCGGGTGGGAGTCCTTCGTGGCTCCCCAGTCCTTCGGCTGTATCGCCTCCCAGCGGGCGTCGGTGAACTTCATCCCGCAGCCGGTGCAGACGGGACGGCGGGCCTCGCGCTCGGCTGCCTGCTTCGCGGCCTGCTCCTGGGCTGCCCTCCGCAGCTCCGCCTGGTACGCCGCCGCACGGGCCTTTGCCTCCTCTGCCTCGCGGGCTTCGGCAGCCTCAAGGCGCGCGTTCCCGATCGCCTCCAGGAGGGTCTGCGGGCCGCTGCGTCCGAAGCGGGCGAACACCGGGCCGGCCGGGCCGTGCTGGCGCAGCTGGTTCAGCCCGACCGCGATAATCGGGATCTTCCGGTCGTAGAGGTAGTGGCCGCCGCGCTGCCGCTCCCCCTGCCACAGGTGGCGGGTCAGCTCTTGCAGGCGCGGGACGGTGAGGTTGGGATTGCGTTCGCCGATGCGGTTGAACACCAGCAGCACGGGCGGATGCGGCGTTTCGTACCGGCCCTCGGGGGCCGTCCAGCGCGTACGCCACATCGGGCGCTCACGGCCGTCGGTGTCCTTCACCTGCCGCTTGAAGAAGCGGGCGTACTTCTCCAGCTTGGCGGCGAGCTCCTCGGCGGTCTCGTGGCAGTTGTCGACCTCGATGAACAGCAGCGGCACCCCGTCCTGCGGAGCGGTCAGCACGATGTCGGCCTGGGCGCCGCCCTTGCCCGGCGCGTTCCACGTGCCGGTCGCCGGGAGCGGGACCTCGGTCCAGAACGAGGCGAGCGTGCCGATGCCGTCCGGGGAGTCGACGGCGGCCTGAGCGGCGGCCCGGACTTCGGCCGGGTCCTTGGCGAGCCTGGCCATGTTCGGCTTCGGGCGCAGCATCGCGATCACGGTCTCGTTGACGGCCATCGGGTGGGAGGCGCCGGAGGAGCCCGCGCCGCGCGCGGTGGAGCCCATCTCCGTCAACGGCCGGTTCAGCTCGTAGGAGGCGGCCTGCAGGCCCTTGGGGGTCAGGTTCCGCAGGGCGTCGCCCGTCTCGGTGGAGCCGCCGTTCTCCGACAGGCCGTGCGCCCGCATGTCGGAGAGCGCGGCCGTGTGCGAGGCGGTCCGGGCCTGCTTCCGCTTCGACGGGGTCGGCTTGTCGGCATGCCGGAAGGTCAGGTGCGGAGCGCCGATCCGCTGGATCTGATCCGTCGTGGCGACCTTCAGCGCTCCGAGCACGCGCAGCACGTCGCCGCGGTAGCTGTTCGTCGACCCCGCCGGGTTGGTCTTCCTCTTCCCCGCCATCAGCTCTGCTCCCTCGTCGCTCGCGACCGGCCGCCGGCCAACCGCCGCCGCCGCTGCCGCTGGCCGCGCCCGGCCCGGGAGGGCGTCCGGGCCCCCCGGAACCCGATGCTCTCCTCCAATGCGGACATCAGGAGGAGAGAAGAGGGTTGTGACGGCGCAGTTTTCGCGCCGATTGCGGCGCTGACAAGGGGTTTTCCTCCGGCCTGGGGTGCCGGGCACCAAAGGGGGTTCCCAAGGGCCCTCCCAAGGGGGCACCCGGGGATCCCCCTTGGGCCTGCACCACGCGGGCCGGCCTTCCGGGAGGATCGGCCCGACCGGCGGTGCTGCCCGGCCTCCGGATATGTGGTCGTCATCGTCTGGTCTCCTTCGCTGCCCCGACCGGGGTGGTCGGGGCGAAGAAGCAGCGTGCAGCCGACCCCCTTGTCCGCGGCCTGACCGGTGCCGGTAGCGGACGCTGTCCAGGGGAAACGTGGCTGTGGTCGGGGCGGTAGCAGAGGTGGGCAAGGGGGTGCGGTCGGGTTCGTGGTCGGGCCGACCCTGCCGGACAAGGGGGCCACGTTTGCCCCTTGCAGTGCCGATTCGTCCGGTTCGATCGGAGGGGGAGAGTTCTCCCCCGTCGGCGGCCGGACTCTGTCCACAGGGCCGCAGATCGAGCCTGTCTTCGAGGCCGCCGCGATCAGCGGGGCGGCCCGACGATGAGGAGCCACCCATGCCCGAGAACACCGTCACCACTCCGCTCGCCCCGATGGAGCCGGAGGACGTCTTCGACGCCTTCGCCTACATCCAGGCGATCCATGCCGACGACATCGACACCGCCGGCGCGGTCGCCGACGACATCGGCCCGGAGCAGTTGTGCCGGATGCTCGTGGACGTCGCCGCGCGCGTCTTCATCCCCATCACCGCCGAAGACGACCACGACGGGGAGCCGTGCGCGCACTCCTTCCTGGCCGCCGCGCTCGGACGGCTGCTGCTGGAGCTCCTGTGCCACGGCGTGTGCCTGGCCAACGCGCGGAACGTCGCCCGGACCATCATCCTGTTCACCGAGAACATCCTCACCGAGGACCACGGCGACGTCGCCGACGTCCTGCGCCAGCTGGAGGCCGCGGGGATGAAGCAGGCGATGGAAGCGCACCCGGCGCACCGCACCACCGCGTAGCCGCACCTCCGGGACGGTGGTGGTGCGGTGCGGCGCGCGTCCCCGGCGCACCACCGCACCACCGGGGTGCGCTCCACCCGCACCACCGCACCGCACCGCTCCGCCGTGGTGCGCTCCACCGCACCATCGAGACCGCACCGCCGAACGCCGGCGGTGCGGTCTTCCGGCATCGCACTGCACCGCGACGGGCGCGCCACGACCGGGCGGGCTCCTCTATCACACACCCCCTTGACCGCGACCTGATCGCGAGCCGAAACCGGCCGTGGCAAGGAGAAATGTCGCGGTAGCAGAGCTGGACAAGGGGGTGTAGCGGAGCCGGACAAGGGGGGCGCGCGCGTCTGGCCGCACCCGGACAAGGGGTGGTCGGCGGGCGCACCGGCGCGGTGCGGTGCGGAGCTTCGGGTGCGGCGCACCACCGCGGAGCGCACCACGGTGGAGTCCATCGTCGTCCGGCGCACCGAAGTGGAGCCCACTCGGTGGAGCCCATCGGGTGGAACCCATCGGGTGGAACCCACTGAGTGGAGCCCATCGGGTGGACTCCACTCAATGAACGGGTGCCCGGCCCCATCACCACAGCCAGGCGTTGGAGTGCCGCACCCGGGACAGGGCGCGAGCGTCGCGGCGCGCGGCCGCGTTGCCGATCCGGTTCTGCCGGGAGCGGGGCCGGCGCAAGTTCCTCGCGGTGAGGCGGCGCTTGGCGGCTTCCTGGAGGCGCTTGCGCTGCTTGCGCAGCTCCGCCTTCTTCGCCGCCTTCGACTTCGGCTTCCGCGGGCGCTTCCAGATCGGCTGCCACCCCACGGGCTCGTCGGCTTCGAGCTCCTGGTCCTCGTCGAGCGCGGCGGCCATCTGCTCACGGGCGGCTCGGGCTCGGGCGAGCGCGTCGTCGGGGTTGGGGTTGGGGCGTTCTTCCGGGGTGCTCACGTGACTCCTCCTGTGGTTCGGCCCGGCGCCGGTTGGGTGCCGGGTTGCTGGGTGTGCGGCTGCGGGGCCGTCGCCGGGGTGGGCTGCGGGCGCAGGCCGTGGGCGGCTTCACGCGCCCGCCGGCTGTCCTGGAGCGTGGCGGCCACCTGCGCGGCGGCGGCTTCCAAGGTCTGGCGGGTCCGATCCACCGTGTCGACGCCGGTCTCCGGCTCCAGGACGCGGCCGTCCTTCCGGCCGTCGCGGAACGGCCGCGGGCGCGACCTCGAGGCGGCGGGCACAGCGACGGCGTACGGGCGGGGGCGGGAGCCCAGGCGCTCCGCACGGCGCACCGCGTGAACCCGGGCGGCCAGGGCGTCGGCGGCGAGACGGGCCCGCTCGTACTGAGTCGCCGTGCGGCGGCGGGTCAGCGGGCGCAGCACGGCCTGGTCCTCGGTGTCGCTCGGGTACAGGGCGCGCAGGTCGGCGGTCATCCTCCGGCCGCCCCCAACGGGCCGGGTGTAGTCGTCGAGGACCGTCTGCACGATCCGTTCGTCCAGGCCCGGCTCGTGGCGGCGGCCGCGCAGGACGTAGGAGAGGTGGCGGCGGGCCTCGGCGAGGAGGTGGTGGTCTGCGAAAGCGCCGCGCATCACATACACCACAGCGACGACGTCGACAGCCGCCAAGGCGACGTCGACCACCGGCCGCACCCGCGCCCACACCGCCGCGGCCGCCGCCCGCGCCCGCTCGGCGAGCCGGTAGACGGTGCAGGCGCCGAACGCCCGGATCGCCGATTCCCGCCATCGCGTGCGCAGCTCGGTCAGCGACAGCAGCTCGGTGCGCTTCGGTGAGCGGGTCTGGTCGGCGGCCTGGCAGGCCAGCGCGTAGCCGGCCTTCTCCCCCGGCTCGTGCCCCTGCCGCTCCTCGTACTGGGCGGTGATGACGGACAGCGCGTCCTCGATCTGCTGGCGGCGGGTCGACTGCCAGCCGATCAGCCGCCGGTCGATCCCGGCGATGTCCATCACCGGCCGGCGGCCGGGCGTCACCTCGCGCGGCTCCCACGCCCACCCGAGCCGCGCCGTCACCTCCTCCATGAACAGGAGGGTGTAGAGGCTGTCGGCGGCGACGATGTGGGTCATCAGCGAGTCCGCCGACAGGTTGCCCCACTTCCCGTCGTGCGGCCGCCGGGCACGGACCGACACGACCGCGTGCGAGTGCAGCAGCGGCCTCGATTCCGTGGCCCTGGACTCGTAGTGCCGGAACACCGCGACCACAAGCCCGTCCTTAACCCGGCCGCGTTCCTTGCCGCCGGCCTTCCAACGGATCTCGGCGACCGACTCCTCGATCCACGCCAGGGTCTTGTCGCGGGCGATGCCGTCGCACAGCTCCAGGACCCGGCGGTGCGTCTCGTCCATCAGGGCCCACGCGACGTGTGCCGTCGGCGGGGGCCGGAACACCAGGTCGAAGGCCAGCCAGGGCGTGCGCTCCTTGGCCTTGTCGGTCTCGGCCGACTGGTTGTGCTCGATGGGCCTGCCCAGCACGGTCGCCCGCCGGGCGCGGGCCGGGCTCTCGCCCTGCGCCAGGAGCTCACGCTCGATCCGGTCGGCGTCCGGGTGCCGGCCCTCCCCCAGGAGCAGCTCGGCCTGCCGCTCGGTCACCACGTCCCCGGCCTTGAGGCCGAGCGCGGCCAGGCCCCGGCCCTTCCACACGCCGGGCGGGACACCGGCCTCGTCCTGGGCGTCGCGCAGCGATGTGCCCACGGCGCGGTGGCCGTCGCCGACCATCACGCCACGGAACAGGTAGCGCACCCCGGCCCCCGGGCGAACTGGTGACATGCTGATCATCGGCCCATGGAACCCCGGCGCTGAGCTGCGTAGAAGTGTGATCCGGGGTCGGTCCCGCCGGGCGGGAGGGCATCACCAGATCTTTACCGGAGCGCCCGCCAGGCGGGCCGCCGGGCCAGCCCGAGACGGTAAGCCGCCGCTGTGTGCACAGTCCGCCGCATGACCACCGAACTGCTCCACGGAGACCTCTGCCCGCTGTGCCGCCGCCCTCTCAGGCTGGTCCCGGACGTCATCGTCCGCTCGGCCGGCGTGCCGTACCCCACCCGGACCGACTACCTGCCCCACTGCGACAGCTGCACCAGCGACCCGCTCAACTCACAGAAGTGGAACGACGCGATGAACGCCCGCGACGAGAGCTGACCCGGACCGTGCGAATGCTGCGCCACGACCTCATCAACACCACCCAGCACGACTGAGCACCACGTAACCGACGCCCTTCAACACGAACAGCCACCACCGCCCCCGGCCGACCGGCCGGGGGCTTCGTGCGTCCTGGAGGAGTTCGCCGTGCCCACGTACGAGACCCTGCCGCGCTTCACCGCCGACCTGGACCGTCTCACCCCGGAACAACGCCGCAAGTTCCGTCAGACCGTGGCGGCCTTCGTCGAGGACCTGCGCGCCGGAGGACGCTTCCGCGCTGGTCTCCGCATCAAGCGTGTTCAACGGGCGACCGGGATCTACGAACTCACCTGGTCCATGGGCACCGGCCCCGCAGGACGCGCCACGTGGCAATACGGACCAGCACGTCGCCCTGACACCCCGCACGTGATCTGGCGTCGCATCGGCACCCACGACATCCTCACCGGCCCGTAGCGCCTCACCGTCTCGCGTCCGCGCGGGAGGCCGGGCGCCCGCGGCCTTGTACCGAGGGGGCGGATCGAGGACGTCATCATGTGATCAGCGCGCACGACCTTGCGCGGCTGCATCTCGTTGGGTGGGACATGAAGCTGACTGGTGAGCCCGGCGGGGTCGAGGCGCTGGCGGAGGAGGCCGTCGTCGCGGCGTGCACGCTGGCCGACGCCGCCGACCCGGCGCGGTGGAGCGCGGGCGCGGTGGAGGATGCGGCAGCTGCCCTGGAGGTCCTGGCCGGTGCGCTCGCCCAGCTCGATCCCGAGTGTGCGGAAATCCTCTCCGTCGTGCCGATCGCCGCGGCCGCCGTCGTCGAGCGCGCCGAACAGGCCGCAGCCGGGACGAGCGAATCCGCCGACGGCAGGGCGACAGCCGGGACGAGCGCGGCGCTGCGCCAGGCGCTCGCCGCTCATGGTCTGACCCGGCACCGTGTGCACCAGCTCGGTGCCGCGCTGGTCACCGTGACGCTGGACGCACCCGAGGCGCAGGCCCTGGCCGTGCTCCTCAGCCGACACGACATCCTCCCCCGGCAGGTGCAGCCGGAGGGCGAGGACGGCTGGGGGTCCGGGCCGACGGAGACCGCGGCCGCCGCGCTCGCCGACGCTGTCCGCGCGCACGGCACTGGCGCGTACGCGCGGGTCCTTGCCTCGGGGCAGGTGAGCGCCGGCCTCACCCTGCAGGCGGCCCAGGCGGTGGTCACGGCCCTCACCGCCCAGCCCGTTGTCGCAGCGCGCGGCAAGCGGCGGGGGCTCGGTCCGGGGTTCAAGGGTGTCGCCTCACGCTGACTGTCCGAGCTGCTGCCGCCAAAAATCGCGGGACTTCCCCAATTGGGGAAGTCCCGCTCAACCGCAAGGGTCAGTCCTCAACCAGCTCTGCGTCGACGATGCCGTCCTCATCGACGGCGTCAGCGTCGACGTTGCCATCGGGGGCGGCGTCGGCGTCCACCTTCACCTTGCTGAGGATCCGGCCGATGCGGCGGATGGCGTCCTGCTGCCGCTGGGCTTCTTCGCTGCTACGGGCCTTACGTGCGGCCTTGTCCTCCGTGGCGTTCTCGATTGCCTGCCGCGCCACGTTCAGCAGCTCGAGTGCGCCGTCTACGGGATCTGGGCTCCGTCTGGGCATGCCGCCCTGCTCGGGTGTCGTCTCGGTCCGCTGCGTGGGCATCACCGGGTCGGGTGCGGTCGTCCAGGCGGCGCTGATGACCTGGCTGCGCTCCGCCGGGTCGGAGACTCCCTTGGCGGCCGCCACCGCCTTCTTCACTCGCTGCTGGACCTGGTTGGCGACAAGCCGGACCCCGCCTGCCTGGTGGGCCCAGTACAGCTCGGCGTAGGCACGCGCGGCCTCTTCGTCGCTGGTGCGCTCCGCGTACGGCTGCAGCTTTCGCAGGTGGCTGTCGGGCAGGGGCCGGCCGAGTTCCTTCTGCACGGTCTGCGCCAGGCGCCAGGTCTTCTGGAGACGGTCCGCCTCGCTGGTCGAGAGTCCGTCGTGCTCCTGCTGAAGGTACTGCTCCCAGGTGCGGGTGCCGTCGCCGCGGTACAGGCGGCGCCTTCGGACCACTTCCAGGGAGTAGCCGAGCATCCAGCGGGCTGTGCGGGCGTTGTCGACGGCGCGGTGCGCCTCGGCAAGGAGACGCTGCTCGTGCTCGTCGAGCGGGCCGTTCGCGGTCTCCGGCGTGGCGTCCACGTCGGGGAGGGTCAGTCCCCAGTGCTCCATCGTGAAGGGCTGGGCGCGCATCTGCGGAGGTTCGGCGGGCTGGTCCGGCACAGCCAGGCTCCCCGGCGTGGGACTCGCGCTGTCGGCGGGAGGCTGCTGGGCTCCCTTGCCGGCCGCCGCACGGAAGTCACGACGCTTAGACACTCTTGATCAGCCCCCGGTCCTGCAGCTCGGTGACCAGCTCACCGAACGGTCCCCGGGCCGCGTTCTCCACCGGGAAGCCGGTGGCCTGCTTGATGTCGTCCAGGACCGGGATCTTCACCGTGAGCACGTTGTAGTCGTCGTCGGCGAGCAGGCCCCGGATCTCCTTCTCGCTCCGGACGTTGGGGCGGACTCGGTTGAGGAGCACCCACATCGGCGGGGCCGTGCGTGAGGGCCTGTCGAACGCGGAGCGGCCGACCATCGTCTTGACCGGGGTGGAAGTGCGCGGCTGATGGACGCGCTGGTAGTCGGCCATCGACGGTTCCATGTGGATGAGGACCAGGTCAGCCACCTTGAGCACGCTGTCCGCGATGTGCGGGTGGTTCTCGGTGTGACCGACGTCGACGATGTCGATCCCGGCTTCCCCGAGCGGCGTGTACTCCTCGGCGAACTTCGCGGAGGCGTTGTGCTTCACCGGGAAGGGGAAGCCGGCGAGCTCGGACCACTGCGTGAGGTGTTCAGACTCGTCGGCGTCCCAGAGCTGCACGCGGTATCCGGCCTCGTGGAATGCGTGTCCCATCATGCCGGTGTCGGTCGTCTTGCCCATGCTTCGTGGGCTGATGTTGGCGATGAGCACGGCGCGGCTCTCTCCTCATGCAGTGGCTACGTTCCGCAAGATGCTGCCACGTCTCCCCGAGCACAGTGACCCGCACCACGTCACAAAGTGCTGCCCGGCAGCGCGGCCACCGCCAACTGGTCCGAGCGCGACCGCCGTAGACGCATCGAGCCTGAAACGAAAAAAGGCCCGCGCCCCGCCAGATCGTGGCGGGGCACGGGCCTACAGGGGCTCGCATCAGGTGGTCAGACGCTCACTCCCGCGACGGCGGCGTCCAGGAGCGCCACGGCGTCGGCCTCGTACGGGTCGGCGAACTTCTGGTGGTCGCTGACGTCGAACGGTGCGTACCGCGCGGAGACGCGGTGGCCGGGCACGAGGGTGGTCTCGCGTCCGTCCAGCGCGGCGGTGAGCCGGTCGTAGTCCTGCTGGGCGTGCCGGGTCTGGGTGTACGGACCAAGGCGCAGCAGGGTGAAGCCGTCGAGGCTGTCGTCGCGCTTGCGGGCCTCCATGTAGAGGGCGTAGTGCGCGGGTTCCATGCCGACGTCGTCGGGCAGGGGCAGGTTCGCGGCGGCGTGAGTGAGCGGCGCGTAGCCCGGCTGCCAGAGGCCGAGGATCGTGGTCGTCTCGCAGCACAGCCAGCTGCGGTCCGTGTAGCCGAGCTGGCGGCCGTGGAGGTAGGCCGCGGCGTGCGGGGTGTCGGGGTGGACCAGGGCGACGGCGATCAGGTCGGGGCCGTGGTCGTCGCCGGGCCTGGGGTGCGCGCGCTCCACGAACGGGCCGATGCGCACGGCGACGTCCTGGCCGCAGCCGGGCGTCCAGGGCTGCGGGTCGCGCATGGCGGTGAGCATCGCACGGAACTGGTCGACGACGGCCTGGTCCTCGAGGGAGATGGCGCCGGGGGCGTGGCCGCAGCGGCGGAAGAGTCGCTTCATCGGGTGGGCTCCTGTTCGCGGGTAGGTCGGGTCCAGGGCAGGGCGAGGCCGTCGCCGGCAGTGCGGGGCACGAGGTGGCCGTGCAGGTGGAAGACGGTCTGGGTCGCGTCCGGTCCGCAGGAGGTGAGGTAGTTCCACTGGCCGCCCAGCTCCTGGGCGAGTTCGGCGGCGCGCAGTTGCACGGTGGCGGAGACGACCGGGTCGGTCGTGAAGTCGGCGACGTGGCCGCGGGGCAGGACCAGGAGGTGGCCGTCGGTGCAGCCGCCACTGCGGGGCACGATCGCGAGGGCGTCGACCCACTCGCGGACGATCTGCGCCGGGGCGCCGTCGTGGACGATCCGGCAGAACGGGCAGTCGGGCCGCGGGTGCTTGCGAGGGACCGGCGGTCGGTCGATGTGGTGGTGGGTGACCTGGACGCGGGCGCCGGCTTCCTGCATCTGGCGACCGATGGCGTCGGCAATTGCGGGTGCGCGGTGGCGTCCGTACCAGCAGTTCACCAGGAGCTGGACCGGGCGGTCGTTGGCGGCGGTGCGCAGCGCGGTCAGTTCGTGGACGGCGTCGGTGATGATGCGGGCCGCGCCGGGGGTGTTCAGGACGTAGTCGCGTACGCCGGCGTCCCGTCCGGTCTGCTGGGCGACGATGTCGGCGAGGGACGGGTCGTCCGGCGGGTTCAGCAGGGCGTTGGTCAGGTTGATGCCGAGGACGGCGGCGCGGTAGCGGGGCGGGGGAGCGTCCTGCCAGCGGGCGCCGAAGGAGTCGATGAACACGTCGGGCTGCATGGAGCCTCCAGGCTCGGAGTCGGGTGAGGACGCTGGTATGCCGCCCCGGCCGGGAGGGGCGGGGCAGCACACCAGCTTGGTCGGACGGGCTACTGGGTGGTGGTGTCGGTGATGACGAGGAACTGGTCGCTGCCGAGGTCCATCACGACCTGAGCGTTGGTGCCCTCGGCGCGCTGGGCGGCGGCGTACTCTTCGGCCGGCCAGGAGCCGCGGGGGCCTCCAGCGGGGAACCGCTCCAGGACAGTGCGGGCCTGCGTGCTGGTGGTGGCCATCAGGCGTCGCCGCCGTTCACGCGCTCGTGGAGGTCGATGAGGGTGGTGATGGCGTCGGGGTTGTCCGCCAGGCCGACCCACGCCCCGTACGCGGTGAAGACGGGGACCTGGTCGCGGTCGGCGTCGAAGATGACGCAGTAGTCGCCGTACCGGTCGAGGACCATGTCCCGCAGGACCGGGATCGGTGCGGTGTCCAGGACCTCCAGGGCGTCGACGACGAGCAGGGCGGGCTCGCCGGGCGCCGGCGGCTGGACTAGGGTGCCGGTCGCGCGCAGCAGGTCGCCGGGCTGGATCCGGTTCAGCAGCTCGTGGACGATCCTCGGGTCGCCGCTGGTGCAGGTGACGACCGTGTCGTGGATGTCTTCTTCGACGGCGTCGAGGTCGGTGGGGACGATCAGGTCGAAGGTGGCGGTGTCGCGCGGGCCGGGGGCGGGTATCGCGTCGACCCAGCCGTCGACGGCGCAGTGCTTGGCGTTCATCAGCTGGCCTCCGCCAGGGTCTCGGTGGTGCGAGGGCAGCGGGGTCGGGGGCGGTGCTGGGCGAGGACCAGGAGCTCGCGGTTGCGCTGGCGCTGTGCGTCGGTGAGCGGGCGGGCCTTCGCGCCGTGGTGGTGCCAGAGCGGGGAGGCCGGCGGCTCGGGGTAGGCGAGGGCGTTGTCGACGTCGCGGTTGCTGCTCATGGGTGCCTCCAGGTGGAGGGAGGGTTCAGGCGTGGTCGTTCGTCTGGCCGCCTTTGGGCGGGTCGGAGACGAACCGCGTCTCGCCGGGGTGCCGCGAATTCCAGAGCTCCGCGCAGACCTTGTGGGCGGGCTCTTTGGTGTGGGACCTCAGCGGGGTGGTGGTGCCGCACAGCACGCACGGGGCGGGCGGCCCGAAGTGCGAGGAGTGGCGCCAGTTCAGGAGCTGAACCGGCGCCGTGGGCTGTGCGGGCACCGGGCGCGGGTGGCGGCGCCGGGTGGTCACGGCCGCAGGTGCGGGAGCTGCTGGACGACCTGGGCGACGAGGTCCTCGGTGGGCCGCCAGGGGCCGAGCTGCCCGCGCGCCGGGATGGGCAGGGCGAGGGCCTGGACGTCGCGGAGTTCCAGGTGCCATGCCCCGGGCTGCGCGAACTCGGTGCAGGGCGGGGAGCCGTGCGGGTCCTGGTGGCAGCCGGTCAGCCGGGCGACGCCGATCACCGCGCCGGTGGTCAGGTCGCGGCCGCGGACCGTGCGGGCGATCAGCGGCACGCGCAGGGCTGGGCGGTCGATCTGCTGGCTCGTGTGCAGAAGCAGCCAGCCTCGCCACGACCACGCCCGGGGCCGGTTCTCGATCGTCTTGGCCCCGGCGAGGATGGCGGCGGCGTACGGCTGCTTGACGCTGATGCCGCGGATCCAGTCGCCCGTCGGCGGAAGGTTCGTGGTGCTCATGCCGCTCGCCCCCACGCGGCCGTGCCCGGCCTGCCCGCGCGGCGCCCGTTGACGGACGGCACGGCGGCGTGCGCCGTGTTCGCCAGGACCGCGCGACCCGAGTGCTTGCCGTCGTACAGGGCGGCGTCGGCGGCCCGCTGCAGCGCGGACAGGTCGCGGGAGCCGGTCACGTCCGGGGTGGCGGCGCCGACCGAGGCGGCGACGTCGACGGTGCGGCCGTCGTCCAGGACGACCGGGGTGTGGAGCATCCGGACCAGCTGCTCCAGGCGGAGAGCGCGGCGGTCGGCAGGCAGCTGGAGGACGACGGCGAACTCGTCACCTCCGAGCCTGCCGACGGACGCGCGCGGGCCCGCCCAGGCGGTGAGGCGGGCGCCGAACGCGGCGAGGACGGTGTCGCCCGCCGCGTGTCCGAGCCGGTCGTTGATCTCCTTGAACCTGTCGGCGTCGACCATGACCACAGCCACCTCGTCGTGGCGGGCCAGGAGGCGGCGGGCGCGGGCGGTGTAGGTGTCGCGGCGCAGCAGGCCGGTCAGCGGGTCGCGGCGGGTGGCGGCGAGCTGCTTGTGGAGCGCGACGGCGTGGATCGCCCAGCCGGTCAGCGGCAGGGCGGCGGTGGTGATCAGGAGGGTTCGCGGGCCGAACCGGCCCCGGGTGTGCAGGACGGAGTCCATACTGGGATCTCTCCCTCTCGTCTCGTACGGGATGGGAAGGCCCGGGGCAGGCGAACTGGTTTGGACGCCGATGTGCGCCTGTCCCGGGGCGGAGCTACAGCGCGAAGTCGCTGCGGGTGGTCCAGCTGTAGGGGCTCTTCCAGGGGCCGGCCTTCGCGGCCGTCCACTCCATCTCCCAGCCGGGCCGCAGCCCGGCCGCTCCCCAGCTGTCCGGCTGCCTGCCGGGGACCTCGAGGCCGGCCTGCTGCGCGGCGAGCGCGGCGTCGTAGACCTCGTGGGCGCGGCGCAGGGCCGTGGTGGGGGAGTCCGCCTCGCCGGTGAAGACGTGCAGCCCCCGCAGGGCCGGGTTAGCGGTGTCGTGTATCGGGACGTCGACCTCGTAGAACTCGCGGTTCGGCATGACGACCCATCTCCTTCCGTGCCTGGTGCGTGAGGGGCCACCGCGCCGTCCCGGCCTTGGTGGCCGGGGCGGCGTGGAAGCCCGTCGCGGTCGCGACGGCGAGGGAAGCGGGAGCGAGGGCCGTTCCGGCCCGGCTCGGGGAGGCCGGGCCGGAACAGCGGTGGTTCAGCCGTTGTCAGCGGCGGGGTCCTGGTCGGCGGACCCGTAGCGCTTGGTCTGCCGCAGGACCTGGTTGCGCTTGACGCCCAGGGCGTCGGCGACGTCCTGCTGCGCGCCGTGGTAGCTCTTTCGCAGGCGGTCGATCTCCTGCCAGAACTCGGTCTCGACGCGCTCGCGCTCGGACTCGCGGCGCTGGCTGGCCTTCGCGACCAGGGCGCGCAGTTCGGCGCGGGCCTGGTCGTCGGGGCGGGGGGTCATGTCGGGCTCCCGGGGAGTTGAGGGACGATGTGTCTGCCCCCTGCTCCTTCGTGGAGCGGGTTGGGAGGCCCGGGGCGGCCGGCGAGGTTGGTAGCCGGTAGGCGGCCGCCCCGGGGCGTCACCAGACGCGGCCGTTGTGGGTGGACGTCTTCAGGTCCAGGTGACCGGCGCCGCGCACCCGGATGTTGCCGTTGTGGGTGCGGGCGGCGAGACGGCCGGAGGAGGCCGGGGTGGCGCTGATCGTCACGTCGCCGTTGTGGGTACGGGCGGAGCCGCGGTGGCCGTTGTAGGCGCCGATGGTGATGGAGCCGTTGTGGGTGCTCGCCTCCAGCTCCGTCTCGACGCGGTCGACCAGCACGGAACCGTTGTGGGTCTCGGCCTCCAGGACCTTCACGCCGCCCGCCTGCAGCGAGCCGTTGCGGGCGTCGAAGCGGATGGCCTCCAGGTCGCCGCGCACGGTCGTCTCGGCGTTCTTCGTGTTCACGGCCAGCGAGGACCCGGCCGGGAGGACGACGTCGACGGTGATCATGCCGGTCGCGCCGCTGACGACGGTGCCCTGCTCGGCGACGACCCGGCCGCCGGCCACGACCTGGCGGCCGCCGACCCAGATGTCGCCGTTGCTGATGGTCATGCCGGTCATGGTGCCGGTGTTGATGACGCCGCCGTTGAAGCTGACGACGTTCCCGCCGACCTGCATCACCGAGTAGCTGCCGCCGATCCCGCTGGCGGTGTCGTCCGGGACGGAGACGGTGAGCTTGTTGCCGCGCTCGGTGAACGTGGCCTCGGTGACGGCGTCGGCGAGGGTGCCCTCGGTGGCGGCGGTGTGCACGCGGACCCGGCCGTAGACGGCCTTGGGGTCGACGGTGACGTTGACCGCGCCGTTGGAGACCGACAGGTCCAGCTCGATGGCACCAGCGGCGCCCATGACGTGGATCTTCTCGCTGCTCAAAGCGTGCTCCTTGGTCGGAGAGTGCGGGGGCCGGGTGGCCCCCGCACATCAATAATGCATCCTCGAAGGATGCATTTCTAGTGTTTGGCATCTTTCAAGGATGCCTTTTTGTGTTCGTGCGGGTCAGGCGGCCACAGCCGGGGCGGGCGAGTCGAGGCCGACACCGCGCAGCGCGTCCAGGACGTACGGCTCGAAGCGGTTCTGGTGCTGGGCGGCGACCGCGTGGCCGGTGGCGCGGCTGTAGGCGTAGCAGCGGGCCATCATGCTGGCGTCGGTATCGGCGAGGGCCTGGTCGACGGTGTTCTTTGCGAGGTGCTCGATCCAGGTCTGGGCGGCCGACTCGCGGCGTGCGTGCGAGGTCGACATGGCGACGGAGTCCGCCCACCGGCCGCTGCCGCAGGTGGGGCCGCCGCACTGCTCCCAGTTCCACTTCCGGTCACGCATGACCTCGGGGTCGGCGTCCCAGTCCGCCGCCCAGCGCGCGGCCCGCTCGGGGATCTCCTGCTGGATGACGTTCAGGACGTCGCGGCCGCAGGGCCCGAGCGCGGGGTGAGCGTCGGTCTCCTCGAGGACGCGGATCTGGTGGGAGAGCAGCCGGTAGGGGTAGTAGCGCTGGCTCCAGTTGCCGGTCTCGCCCAGAGGCTCCACGATCCACAGCCGGACGGGCCAGGTGACGGGCCAGATGCCGGTGTCCTCCAGCGCCTCGCCGACGCGCTTGACCATGCGGAAGTAGGAGAAGCGGCTCTCGTCGTACCACTTGTTGCGGCAGGGGTTGGGGTGGTCGATGACCTTGCCGACGTTGGCGGAGAGGTTCACCGGCGTTCCGGCCTCGCGGGACATCTCGATGATGCCGTCGGCGGGGGTGGCGATGTACCAGGTGACGGGCTTGCGGGCCATGCGGGCCTCCGTGAAGGGGTGAGAGCGGCCGGGCCGCTCATAACTGGATGTTGATCTGGCGGCGCGGGTCGCCCGCGCTGGTGTGGACGGTGCGGCGGTGCGCGGTGAGGCCGGCGCTTCCGCCCTGGATCGGGAGGTGGCAGTCCGGGCACCCTTGCCACCACTCGTCCCCGGCCGGAAGGTCGGCCGGGGTGAGCGGGTGCGGGTGCGGACCCTCGGCGGCGCGGCTCACTCGCGGACCGCCGCGGCGTACTGCTCTTCCAGGTCCGCGCGACCCTCGGCGTCGTCGTCCATGCCCGCCGCGTGGTCGTCGGCCTCCTGGTCGACGTCGTCGTAGCCGTGGACGTCGCAGACGATGTCGTCGCGGTGGTCCAGGTCGCCGGTGAGCGCGCGGTGCAGGCAGGTGACGCTGTAGGCCGGCGTCCAGGCGGTGGCGCTGCACTCGGGGTCGAACGGGCACGGCACGGCGATGTCGAACCCGATGTCGCCCTCGCCGTCGACGTCCAGGCGCAGGGCGAGGGTGAGGTGCTGCTGGCCGAGGCGGATCTCGCCGACGCGGTCGCCGCCGGCGATGTCGGAGTCGTCGTTCCACCGCCACATCGGCAGGATCTCCTCGCCGAAGAAGCGGCGTACGAGGAGCAGGTGGCCCAGGCCGTCGCCGCCGTCGAGGCCGAGGTCGGACCGGCGGGCCTCGCTCAGGTGCCGCAGGTACGGCTCCAGCCGGTTCAGGTCGTGGGCGAAGAGGACCTGGGTGAAGCCCTCCCGGGCGAGGTTCTGGTGGGAGGAGGTCATCGCCGCGTGCTGGCGCCGGACGACGTCGTCGGGCACGCGCCGGTTGGCCGGGCGCGGTTGCTGTCGCTGGAGGCACAGCGGCAGCGGCGTGGAGACGACGACCGCGACCGTCGGCACGCCGTACTTCTTCGCCGTCATCACCAGTTCGGCCCTGATGGCTTCTTCGACGTTGGTGCTGTCGACGACGGTGTTCAGGCGGCGGGCCATCCGGCGTTCCAGGATGAGCTTGAGGACGTCGGCGGCGTCGGCGGTGGCGGCCTGATCGCCCGGGTCGTCGCTGACCGTGCCCCTCAGAGCGTCGAGGGAGAGGACCTGGGAGGCCGGCCAGGTGCGGGCCAGGGTCGACTTGCCGGCGCCGCTGGCGCCGATCAGCACGACGAGCGCGTTCTCGGGAAGCGGCGGCTGGGTCTGGCTCACGTGTCGTCTCCTTGCGGTTCAAGGGCGCGGGCGGCCCAGGTCATGCGCTGCCCGGCGTTGTCGGTGATCAGGGCGGCGGCCTCGTGCAGGGAGCGGGAGGCGACGCCGTCGCGGTAGGGCTCGAACTGCTCCGCCCGGCGGGCGGCGGTGCTGACGAGCTGGGCGAGCGTGGGGAAGAGGCCGCCGGGGACGTCGATGTCCTCCTGGAGCTCGCGCAGGATCGTGGCGAGCTCGGGGGCGTCGATGTCGTCGGCGGTCAGGTCGTCCTCGATCTGCTGGAGGGCGAGCTGGGCGATGCCGAGCGAGGCGCGCACCCGGTCCAGGCGAACGCGGGGGCGCCCGGTCACCGGGTGGTCGCCCCGATGGTGGCGACCAGCGCGGCGGTCGTCTCCCAGCCGTGGTGCCAGGCGTTGTCCAGGCAGTACGCGCCGTTGATGCCGTGATCGGCCAGACGCCAGAAGTTGCCCTTGCCGGTCTTCGTGGCGAGCGTCTCCAACAGCCCGTCCGGCACTCGGCGGTCCGCGGCGTAGTGCGTGACGAACGACAGGGCGAGCGCGGCCGCGGCGGCGCCGGGGTGCAGCCGGATGCCCAGGACGCGGGCGCCAGCCCCGACCGCGAGGGCCTGGGTGGCGGTGTAGGTCAGGCAGTGCCAGGCGCACGCCTTGATGCCGTCCGTGGTGCCGTGGACGGTCGGCTCGTCGTCCGGGTCGTCGGTGGTGAGGTACACGGGCTTGTCGTCGGTGGCGCCCTTGACCCGGGCGCAGTAGTCGTTCTGGATCCAGTGGTCACCGATGTTGGACCCGGCGCGACCGAGGCCGAGGACGGCGGCGAAGAGGGCGGAGCGATGCGTCATGCTGGGGTTTCTCCTGATCTCGAAGGGTGAAGGAGCGGGTGGCCGGCCCTTTGCCGATGCGCGGCCGCCCGAGGTCCGACCCCGGCCGCACCGGCCGGGGTCGGGTCGTTCAGAACGGGGGCTCGTCCGGCCAGGCCGGGACGGGCAGGAGCCGGATGCGCCAGGTGGGCCGGTTCGTCCAGCAGCCGCACGCCTCCATCTCCGGGTTCGCGCCGTCGACCCACCAGCCGCCGTCGCCCTGGCAGTCGGGGCAGGAGCGGCGGGGCTGGGGCGTCAGCTCGATGCGGTGCCGGTCGGCGTACAGCCGCCGGTGCCCGGCCTTGAGCGCGACGGCGACAGCCCCGGCTGCGGCGGCCGGGAGCGCGGCGAGCGCCAGGGCGGCCCGCAGGCGGCGGCCGGTCACGTCAGCGGGATCGCGCGGCAGGCGGTGGCGTGGTCGTTGGCGTCCGGCCGGATGCGGAACAGGTAGCTGACTTCCGGGCTGCGGGAGGAGTCGCCGCAGCCGAGGCAGCTCCAGCGGTTGTCGTGGGCGTTCTCGCCGGAGCCGGTGACGTCGACGTACGAGCCGCCGGTGGTGACGAACCGGATGAGCAGGCCCCTGGGTCGGGTGGGCTCGGTGAAGGCGGAGGCGCGAACGGCGGTGCTCATGGGCTGGTGATCCTCTCGGTTCAGGCGGCGAGCCGGTGATCCGGTGCCGGGGGAGCGATGTAGGAGGTGGGGTCGGCGGGCGTGCCGTCGAAGCACTCCAGGCACGACCCCAAGGTCTGCAAGGGAAGGCAGTGGAAATAGCGCCGGCCACAGGGCCCGGGACATGTCTGACGAGCAGCCATCGCCTTGTCGAGCGCGGCCTCCTTCGCGAGCGTCATCGGGAACTTCGGCTTCGCCAGGTCGATCCGGTACAGCCACGCCCACCGCTTCCCGCCGCGGCATTCGATCCGGGCGACCGGCTCGGCTCCTCCGGGGCGCAGCCCCATCTCCCGCAGCTGGCGGCGGGTGGCGAGGTTCGTACGCCCGGCCTGCTTCCACCGGAAGACCGGTAGCGAGCCGTCGCCGGGGTCGTGCGGGTCGACGTCGACCAGGTCCTGGTCCTGGTCGGCCATCACCTGCTCCAGGTGCCGGGGAGCCGGGCGGGGCGGCGGGGGTAGCGAGGGCCGGGGCGCTGCGGGCGCGGGCGCCCGATCCGGCGGCGCGGACGGGGAGTGAGCACGAGGTGTCCTCCAACAAGGGGTTGATGGCGGGCAGTGCTGCGCCCCGTCGGCGGGCGGTCCGTCGACGGGGCGTGAGGAATGGGGGGCGGTGGCCGGGCGGCCTGCCCGGTCACCGGGACCAGCCGCCCCCGGGGGTGGGGGCGGTGGTGCCGGTGGCCGGACGGGGTGACCGGATCAGCGGGTGGCCGCGAGGGCGGCGGTGCGGGCGCGGTGGACGTCGTGGCGGCGGGGCCGGGTGCCGCTGTGGGAGGTGCACAGGGCGTCGGGCTGGGAGTCGCAGGCCGGGCAGGCGACGGCGAGCGCGGGGTTGGTCAGCGCGGGCGCCTGGTCCGGGGTGAGGTCCTGCGCTCCGGGGGCGTCGGCCTGGGGCGTGTTCTCGTCGGGGTACTGGGCGATGAGCTGGTCCAGGAGCTCGCGGATGCGGTCGGCGTTGCCGCGGATCCACTCGGGGACGAGGTGCTGGATGTCGGTGTAGAAGGCGGCGGTGTCGCGGGGGTCGGCGGCGAGCGCGTCCTTCAGGTGCGCCATGGCCGCGACCATCTCGGTGATCGCGGGGGCTTCGATTCGGCCGGGCTGGTGGCTGTGCTGGCAGTGCTGGATCTGAGGGGAGGTCAAGGCGGTTCCTTTCGCGGGTGAAGGGGGTGGTCGGGGCCGGGGTCAGAGAGCGGCGGCGACGAGGAGGAGGGTGAGGGCGGCCGTCCCGCCGATCAGGAGGGCGGCGCCGGCGCTGGCCCACCAGTAGTGGCCCATCGTCTTCTCGTCGCGCAGGTCGCTGAGGCCGTCGGCGATGCGGGCGTGGAGCGCGGCCAGCGGGGACAGGGCGGCGTACCAGCGGCCGAGGCGGTCTATCTGGCCGGCGATCTCGTCGTCGGGGATGTGTCCGCCGTGGACTCCCTGGCGGTGGGCGGTGCCTTCGGCCTCCAGGTCGTCGGGGTCAAGGACGACGGGGCTGGTGGTGCGGCAGATGGTGCAGCGGTAGCGGTATCGGTGCACGGCGGTCGGGCTCCTGCGGGGTGAGGGTGGTTCGGGCAGGGAACGGCGACGCCCCGCCCGGAAGGGGTTCCGGGCGGGGCGCGAGGCCGAGCTGTGCGGTTGTGGTGTTCCTCCGCGTCTGGGCGGAGGCTGGTGGTCAGGTGTTGATCTGCCTGCGGACGTCTTCGACACGGCGCAGGATCTCGGTGGCCATGTCGGCGATCGTCTGGAGCTGCCTGTCGATGTCGGCCGGGTCCGAGCCGGTGAACGAGAACGACCGGTTGTCACGGTCCGGTTCGGGGTTGGTGAACGAGAACGACAAGGCAGCTCCAGCCGGTCAGATGTTCATGTGGTGGGCACGCCGGATGGCGGCCTCCCACACGCTACGCACCTGCGCTCCGCTGTGGGAGTCGTTCCAGGAGGGGATCGTCTCCCACTTCTTTCCGTGCTGGCGGCGGGCCTCGTCCAGCAGGAGGTTCCCGGCGTCGCGGTAGGCGGCGTTGCGGGCGCCGGCCGCGGCGCGCAGGGCGCCGATGGAGCAGCGGGCGCCCTCGGGGTGGACGAGGGAGTACCTGGCCCAGCCGTGGGTGTCGAGGAAGTTGAGGGCGTCGGTGAGGGTCTTCTCCACCGGGCCGGTCAGGCGTACCGGAGGGGCGGTGGTGAGGGGAACCTGCGCGGGTGCCGCGAGGGCGGCGGGGGCGGCGGGTTCCGGGATGGGGTCGGGGTCGAGGAGCTGGAACGCCTTCGCGTACAGGTCCTGGTCGACGGGGGTGAATCCGTTCTGGGTTCGGGTGTTCATCCTGCTGCCTTCCACAGTCCGTTCTCGTTGGTGACCTCGCCCCGCTTCTTCAGCTCCGACAGCCGCGGCTTGACGTTCTTCGCGGAGGTCTCGAGCTTGCGGGCGATGGTTTCGGCGGTCATGGGGATGGAGTGCTCCTGGAGGAGCTCGAGGATGCGCGGCTTGATCAGCTCCTGTCCTTCGGGCGCCGCCGGGGCTCCACCCGGCCGGGCGGGCCCGGGGACGGCGTGGAGACCGGCGGGGTTGTGGTGGGCCGCCTCCTGGGTGGAGGGGGCGCCCTCGGCGGCGGCGAGGAGGTCGGCGAGGCTGCCGATCAGGTTCTTGCCGCGCTTGTCGACCATCGCCGTCTGGGCGACCGCGTCGCGCTCGCGCCAGGCGTCGCAGTCCTCGATCCCGACCGGCGGCTCGCCTCCGGCGAGGGAGACGGGCGGCACGTCCAGGTGCAGGGAACGGAACTGCACGGCCTGCGAACCGGGCGTGAGCAAGTAGCCCAGGCCGAAGGTGCCGTCCTCGGGAGCGGCGGCAACCTCGGTGGCCAGGCCGGACATGTCGCGGTCGGCGACCTTGGCGTACTGGCCGGGCCA
Organism: Streptomyces roseicoloratus; assembly: GCF_004117935.1. GTDB lineage: Bacteria > Actinomycetota > Actinomycetes > Streptomycetales > Streptomycetaceae > Streptomyces > Streptomyces roseicoloratus. The sequence continues at coordinate 27,224 of NZ_SDOY01000088.1, forward strand.
CTGCGAGGGAATCATCGACAGGTCGATGCCCTCCGCGCCCTCCACCGCGTTCGCCCCGACCAGGTTGCCCTGGCCCCTGGCGCAGCGCAGGAACACCGCGCCACCGCCGATGAGGAGCTGGGAGCGGATGACCGTGCTGTTGCCGAGGTCTTCGGCGAGCGGGGTCTGGGTGGCCAGGACGACGCCGATGCCCCGCTTGAGGGAGCGGCGGGTCAGCTGCTCCACGATCGCCTTGGCCTCCAGGTGGTACGGGGAGGAGGCCGACAGCAGCATGTGCGCTTCGTCGATGACGACCAGGACCAGCGGGTCGGTGAACGGGAACGCCGGGCTGCGGTAGCGGGCTTCGCGGTCGAGCATCATCGCGTAGGCCAGGCGAAGCGCGCCCATCGCCTCGTCCAGGCCGTCCCCGAGGTAGGCCGCGAGGGAGGCGCCGGCGATGGTCCCGGCCTGCGGGGAGGCGAGGATCACCGCGATGCCGGAGAGGTGCGCGGAGAGCAGGATCTGCTCCAGCAGCCCGGACTTGCCCGACCTCGATCCGCCCACGAGGTAGAGGTGGCGGGCACCGGACCCGGGCTGCGCGAGCGGCAGGAGCGCGGGGCGGCTGTCGACGTAGGTACCGGCCCGCACGTAACCGCGCGAGTCCATCGACAACTCGTCCAGGACCGAGGAGAGCATCGTGCCGTGCATCAGCGCGTGCTCCTTCATCACCCGGATCCCCATCTGGCTGGGCTTGTCACCGGGGGACAGGGCGATCTGGATCGTCTCCAGGTCCAAGTTGCCCGCGAGGTCCTGGAGGTTGACGGTCCCGATCGCCCGGCGGTCGCGGGTCGCGATGCCCTCCCAGTCCTTCGGCCCGTCGTAGCGGGTGACGGTCAGGGTCGTGCCGGGCATCGCGCCTTCCGGCACGGCCACGTACGCCGCCCACAGCTCCTCGGGCGTCGTGGGAGTACCGGCCGTGATCTGCGGCTGCGCCGCCGGCGCCGTCAGCTGCACGGTGACCGGCAGCGCGTTGGGCGCGAAGTGCTTCGGGTCGCCCAGCTCCACCTGGGAGACGGGGACATGGTAGACGGAGGCGATGTCGACTTCCCGGACCTTCACCTGCTGCCCGGGGGGCAGGGTGATGATCCCGGTGAACGACACCTGGCTGTCGACCCGGAGGACGAGCTGCTCCAGGTTGGCGCCGGGCTGGATGAGCTTGCGGCCCTCGGTCTGGGTGGGGCCGGAGATGAACTCCGCCCAGAAGGCGGCGATCATCTGTTCCTGCGAGCTGAGCCCCTTCCCTGTGGCCGCGCCCTGGGTAGTGGTGGCGGGCGTGAGGGCGGCTGCGGGGGTGTGGCCGGTGAGGTTGCGGTGGTGGGCCAGGGCGGCCGCCCCGGCCGGGACGGCGAGCCCGAGGGCGATCAGCGGGTTCCCGCCCGCGGCGAGGACCTCGCTGGCGGCGATGCCGCAGCCGGTGGTGGTGAGCCCGCACGCGATCAGGGACCGCAGAACCGGGGCGGAGGCGCCGACGGCCCACGCTCCGGCTCCGGCCGCCGCAGCGGCGAGGGCGGACCAGGGGCCGGCGACGAGTGGCACCACCGCGAGAGCGGCGGGCGCGTACTGAACGAACTGAGCTCGGGTCGGCCCCATGATCCTTCGGTCTCCTTAACTCTGGGCGTAGAAGCCGGCTTCGGCCATCTCGACGGGGGAGGAGTCGACCGCGTCGGCGATGCCGCCGTGGTCGTTCTCGGTGGTGGTCTTCGCGTCGTCGGCGGCCGCGGAGGCGCTGTCGGCGGCGGAGGTGTAGGCGCCGGCCGCGTCCTTGACGCCGGTCATGGTCAGCGCGGCGTCGGCGAACTCGGAGGTCGTGGCGTCGTCGACGGCCAGCGCCTTCATCGTCTCGGAGGCGTCCAGCATCTGTTCGGCGGCGTCGTCGACGTCGGCGGCGAGCTTGGTGACGGTCTGGGCGTGGGCGTGGACCTTGTGGGTGAGCCAGGCCAGCTTGGTGCGCAGCGCCGCGTAGTTCGCGGCGTCCTTGAGGGTCTCGGTGGCGCTCATGCGGGGCGTCTCCTGTCTGTTCAGCGGGCGTTGTAGAAGTCGCGCTCGGCGGGCTTGGTCAGGGGGGAGTCGGCGACGGCCCGGAAGATGCCGCCGTGCCGGGCCTCGGCGTTCGCGGACGCGGTGCGGCACGCCTCCTCGCCGCCCTGGATCTTGTCGTGGACGTCCTTGGCGGCGGCGGCCTGGAGGTCGAGCTGCTCCTTGAGCACCTCGCACTTGGCGATGAGGTTCGCGCCGACGCCCTTCGCGGTGATCTCGGCGATGAGCGTGTCGCAGTCCGTGGCCAGCTCCAGGGCCTCGTCCATGAGCTCCAGGGCGGTGTCGGTGCTGGCCTGGCACAGGGTGGCCGAGCCGTCGGCGAGGTCGATGACCTGGGTGAGGGTCATGACCTCGCCGCCGCTGTAGGTGCGGGACTTGCCTGCGGCGGTCGTGACGTGGACGCCCTTGTCGTCGACGGTCGCGGTGTGCGGGACGGGCGGGTTGGGCTGCATAGAGGGGTCCTTCCGGATGTGGTCGGGCAGCTTGACGGTGCGGGGCCGCGGGATGGTGCCCGAGGGCGGGACCGCGGACCCCGGCGGCACCGTCACCGGTGGCTCCGTCGGCGGCGGGGGAGCCGTCGGCGGAGTCGTCGGGGGCGGCGGGGCCGTCGGCGGCGGGGGCGCGGACGGCGGTGGAGGAGTCGTCGGGGGCGGGGGCGTTGTCGGCGGCGGGGGCGCGGACGGTGGCGTCGTCGAGGACGAGGTCCCCTTCGGCGTCGTCGAGGACGGCTTCCCCTTCGACGGCTTCGCCTCAGAGGGGTCTGCGGAAGGGGAAACGGAAGGCTTGTCGGTCGGCTTCTTGAGGTAGGCCGAGCGCCATCCGTCGCGCAGGCCACCGGCCATATGTGCGCCCGCCAGCAGGCCGTAATGCGTTTTCGCCGCGATGTTGTACGGCGTGTTTCGGAATGTGTCCGGAGTCCGGGACGGCTCCCATTTCGATTTCGGTTTAGCGGGGGGCTTTTTGATTCCCGCCTCTTCGTATTTCCCGTGCGTTTTCTCCACGCCGAACAGGTAGCTGATGGCGAGGAGTACGAGGAGTTCCATGACCCTCCCTTCTGTGACTCTGTGTGGTTGAGGTCGGTTACCGGTTACCGGTTACAGGCCCGTGGGCCCCCGGTTCGGGTCGCCTGGCGGGCAGAACCGGGGGTCTCTGGGGGGCTGTAACCGGTAACCGGTAACCACAGGCGCTCACTCAGCGCGACGACGAGCCGATGTTGTTCACGGTCGTGTTCGCCGTGTTGAACACCGACTCCAGCGTGGTGCGGATCTGCTCGCTGAACGGCGTGTAGGGCAGGAAGATCCCGGAGACGATCAGCATGATGCAGATCGCCATCTGCTTCCCCTTCGTCTTCTTGAAGGTGAAGAAGAGCGCCCAGCAGAACAGGGCGAGAGCGAAGAACTGGAGCGTCATTTCATGCACCCTTCTCGAAGGTGAATCCCTTGTCGTTCATGGGGGTTACCGCGCCCGAACCGGAGGGCGTGGAGAGTTTCTTGTAGGCGATGAATCCGCCGCCCGCGACGAGCGCCACCCACAGCCAGGGGCTGGAGGTGATGCCGCTGTCGGAGCTGGCGCCGGCGGGCTGCTGGGCCCTGGAGGCCGTGCCGTTGAAGGTGGGGGCGGCGCACTCGGGGATCCGGGAGATCTCGAAGCCGGTCGCCTTGGCGACGGCCGCCGCGCGGTCCTTCATGCACTCGCGGTAGACGGTCATCTCCCGCTCGTACGCGGCCTTGGCCGCGGCCTCCTCGATCTGCGCCCGCTGCTTGTCGGCCTCCGCTTCGACCAGGGCGTTTGCGGCGGCCTCCTGGGCGCGCGCACGCTCCTGGGCGGCCTGGTCGGCCTGCACGTTGGTGACGGCGATGACCGTTCCGCACACGGCGACGACGGCGATCGTGCCGCACACGGCGAGCGCCGCCGAGTTGCGGCGCATCCCGCCGACAGCGGCGGAGAAACGCGAGGTCGCGGGCTTCTCCGGCTTCTCCGGGGCCGGAGAAGCGGGGGACGTCGGAGGGGTCGGGGGGGTCTGGGGGTTCATGAGGCTGAACTCCTTGTCCCAGTCGATGCCGGACATGGCTGATGAACTCCTTCTCGGTGTCGTTCGAGCCCGCCCAGGCGTGCCGGAAGCGGGGTCTGATCAGGGGAAACGTGCTGTACTGGGGGTGGCTGCTTCCGGCAGTCGCAGCGAGGGCCAGCCCACTTCCGATGGGCTGGCCCTCACTGGTGTGTGCCGGACGGGTGGGTCAGGGGCGGTAGCCGCCGGCGAGCAGCTCGGCCGCCTCCTGGCGGTACTCCGAGGCGGTGCCGGGCGACACTTCGAGGCCGCGCTGGATGTCGGAGAGCGGCAGGTTGCCCGCGACGCCGGCCGCCTTCGCGAGGATCAGCCGGGCGACCTTGCGGACCGCCCGCTCGCGCGGGGAGAGCTTCGCGGCGTCCTCGGCTTCGACCGCACGCTGCTCGATTTCGGCAGCGACCCGCCGCGTTTCGGCAGCGGCCTTCTCCGCTTCGGCTGCCTCCTTCCGGGAGCGCGCGATGTCGGCGAGAGCGGCCTCCCGGAGGCGGTCCTCCTCCGTCTTCTTGCGGTCGGCTTCGGCAGCAGCGCGCCGCGTTTCGGCGGCGGCCTTCTCCGTTTCGGCAGCGACCCGGTCCGTTTCGGCAGCGGCCTTGCGGGCCTCGGCGATGGCCTGGGTCTCGACGGCCTGTGCCTCCGCCGCGGCGACCCGGTCGGCCTCCGCACCTTCCTTCCGCTTAAGGGCCGCCTGGCGCTCCAGCTCGGCCGCCTCCAGGTCCGCCTCGGCCGCCGCCTTGCGCGCCTGGGCGATCCGCTCGGTCTCGATCGCGCCGGCCTCGGCCGCCGCGACCTTGTCGGCCTCGGCGGCCTCCCTGCGCTGCTCGGCGGCCTTGCGCTCGAGCTCGGCCTTCACCAGGTCCGCTTCGGCCGCCGCCTTGCGCTCCTCGGCCTCCAGGCGCTCCGCCTCGGCCTCGCGGGCGCGGGCCTCGGCGACCACGGCCTTGTCGAGGGCCTGAAGTTCCAGCTCAGCGGCCCGCTCTGCGGCGCTGACCTGGGCTCGGGCGTGGGCGCGGGCCTGACCGGTCTGGCCGTCGACCTCCGCCTGGGCCAGGTCGACCTCGCCCTTGGCGCGCAGCTTCTCGGCCTCCGCCTTGGCCTTGGCGACCTCGCTGCGGGTCTCCGCCTCCAGGCGCCGGCGCTCGGCCTCCGCCTTGCGCTCCTGGGCTGCCCGTTCCTGGTCGTCGGGCATGGCCAGGGCCTGGGCGACGGTGTAACCGTGCGCGGCCATCTTCATCGGCAGCAGCTCGTCCTCCGTGGCCTTGCCGAGGTCGCCGTCGTACTTGCGCTTGAGCCACTGCTCGTAGGCGATGAGCTCCTGCTGGCGCCGGATCATCTCCGGGTAGGAGGTGACGTTGTGCAGCCGCATCCGGCGGTAGAACCGCGGGGTGGCGACCGGGGAGAGGATCCAGCGGTGCAGCGGGATCCGGTCGGTGACCGTCCCGGCCTCCAGCCTGGCCTTCTGGATGATCAGGCGGCGGGCGGCCTCCACGCCGATCACGAACAGCACCGGCATGACGCCGTGGCTGGCAGCCTGCACCGGGTCGGAGGCGATCTGGCCCTGTGAGCTGGCGTTGAACCAGATCGTCGCGCCGGTCATCGCGTGCGCGGCCATCCGCAGGAGCGGCCACGCGGTGTTCTTGCGGATCAGGTACAGGTCGAGCGCGAGGAACGCGATGATGCTGGCGTCGACACCGACCGGGAACCAGGGAGCCAGCTCCGGGCTGAATCCCCAGCTCAGGGCGACCTTGGCCAGGGTGCTGTAGGACATCGCGAAGCCGATGACGCCGACCAGCGTTCCGCCGACCGCGGCGACGAGCGACAGCGCGGTCATCAGCCGGTCGCGGGTGGGCTTGATCGTCTTCCGCTTGTCCGGCCGCGAAACGCTCCGGGCCGCTCCCGAAACCTTCTCGGGCGTGTCCGAAGCGCGGTGCGGCGGGCGCGAAGCGGGGGTGTCGGGAGCCGCGGTCTGCGGCATGTCGGTGATCGTCATGGGGGCCTCCGAGAGGGGTCGTTCAGGGCGTGCGCGAAACGGCGGGGGCTGCTCCCGAAACGCGGCGAGGCGTTCCCGAAGCGGTGGTCGATGAGGCTGGTTGATCACGAAGCTGGCACCGGCTCTACCCGCTCCGCGCGCACGAAAAGGCCGGCGGCCCGGGGGGCGGGCGGCCGTACTCGCGAAGCGTCGCGGGGCGGGCCCGAAACTGGTTGCGGCTCCCGCCGGGCGGGCGCGAAGTCAGCGTCAGCGCTCGGGGAACTGCGCGCCGTGCCGCCGAAGGTCGGCGGTGGTGATGCCGAAATGGCGGCAGCGGTCGATCAGCGGCTGGAGCGCGCTGCCGTCGGTGAGCGCCTCGGGCGAGCCGACGCCGTACCGCTTCTGCGTGGCGAACAGCTCGTTGAGCGCGGCCGCGGTGCGGGCGGCGTGCTGCTCGAAGCGGCCCTCGCCCACCCACTCCTCCGCGATGACGTGGAGGGTGGTGCGCCAGCTGCCGTCGTAGTCCTCGGGGTCGATCGGCGGGATGTCGGTGCCGAAGATCGCGAAGGCGCACGCCTGGGCGGTGGCTTCGGTGCCGGGCTGGAGCGGGGTCATCGTCGTGGCCATGAGGGCCTCCCTCGAACTGTCGGTCCGGGCTGTCCGGCTCCCCGTCACCGCCCGTCTCGGCCGCCGTGGTCGGCGGTCGGTGCGGGCGGATCAGGCAACCTGCAGACCGGATCAGGCAGCGCGGTCGCGGGCGGCGCGGCGCTTGAGGGAGCGGCGCTCCTTCTCGGACAGTCCGCCCCACACCCCGGCGGCTTCGCCCCGGTCCAGCGCGCCCTGGAGACAGGACGCCATCAGCGGGCAGCGACGGCAGACAGCCTTGGCCTCTTCCTCCTGGAGCAGGGCCGGGCCGCTGTCACCGATGGGGAAGAACAGCTCCGGGTCCTCATCGGCGCAGGCCGCGCGAGGGCGCTGGGGCGCGGCCGCGGTGGAGACGGCGCCGTAGTACGGGGTGCGTACGATGGAGGTGCGATTCATCAGGGCCTCCCAGAAGGTCCAGTGCAGAAGTCAGCCCCGGGGCGGCCACCCCGGGGCTGTTGCGTGTACGGCGGCCGGACGGCCGGAGCGGGCGGGAGCTCCCGGCGCTCTCCGCCGGCCCCGGCCGGAACAGCGCGGGGACGACGGGCAGGGCCGGAGATCAGCGCTGCTTCTGTCGTGCGAGGTAGGCGTCCTGGAGGCGGGCGAAGCGCTCATGGATCGGCGCTCCGGTCTCGCACGGCTGCTCGGCCTGGCAGGCCGCGCAGGCACCGAGGTGCGTCGTGGAGTCCTCGAAGGACTTCATGTAGCGGACGTACAGGTCATCGGTCGGACGGGCGGTCATCGGCCGCTGCCCTGCGAGGAGCGCTTGTTGACCTCGGCGAGCTTCCGGCTCAGCTCCCCGGGGTCGTCGGCCATCAGGGGGCGGACCATCTGGTAGAAGGTGTCGGTCTCGTCCCGCTCCGGACCCTGCTTGTTGTCCTCTTCCTCCATGTCGCTGTAGAGGCCGGCCGACGGAGCGGCGGGAACGCGACGTGTCATCATGCTGAGCATCAGGTCCTCCGAGTCAGGTCCTGGACAGCCCCGGGGGCGCAATCCCTGGGGCTGTCGCCGTTTTGGCGGTCGTACGACCGGCCACGACCAGCGGCCACCCCCTGAAGTGCAGAAGAGGGTGGCCGGTGATCGTGGGCGTCCGTCCGGGGCCGACTGCTCAGGCGGCGGCGTACTCGGGGCGGCACCCGGAGCGGACCGTCCGGCGCAGGCGGTCGGCGTAGGGGAGGAGGACGTCGACCAGGCGCTCGCGGACGAGCGCGGTGATCGACGGGTCGGCCGCGAGGATGTCCCGTGCCGCGTCCCGTCGTGCCCCGTACTCCGCGGTGACCTCGTCGCGGGCCTTGGTCTTGCCCTTCGTTACCGTGGAGGCGGTGTCCCACCGGGCCAGCTCGCCCGCGGTCACCAGCTCGTACATCTCCAGCGGCGTGCCGAAGGCGACGTCGAGGTCGACGTCGACGTCGAAGTCGGCGGAAAGCGGGACGTCGAGCTCGTCCAGGAGCGCGAGCGTCTCGGCGTCGATCACCTCGTCGGCGCTGGGCCGGTGGGACGTCAGGGTCGGGGTGGCGGGCATCAGGGCCTCCAGGTTGCGGTGAGTCAGACCGGACGGGAGCAGAAGGCCCCGGCTCCGACCCCCGCGAGGAGCGGGAGCCGGGGCCGGGGCCGTAGGCGGTGGTGCGGTCAGGCCGCGAGGGCGGGCCTGTTGCAGCGGGCGGTGTACGCGGCGGCGGTCTCGCCCGGGGTCGGGTCGGGCAGCGCAGCCCTGACCTCGGCCACCAGTGCGGTGTGCGCGGGCTGGTCCGCCGGGGTCAGGGGGCGGCGCCAGAGGGTGGCCAGGTGCGTGTAGGCGGCGCGGGCGAGGTGCTCGTCGAGGACGTCGCTCGCGGAGCGGTCCTGGGCCGCGTCGGCCAGGGCGCGGAGGGTGCCGGTGGCCAGGGCGCGGACGGAGCGGCGGTCCCCGGCGGTCTGGGGGGTCATGGCCAGCGGGGCGCCAGCGGGTCCGTCGACGGCCCGACCGCGCGTGGTGGGGATCGCGTCGGCGGGAGCCGTACGGGCGGCGTCGGCCTGGCGGGCAGCGGGAACCACACGCTCCCACTGGGCTCGCCGGTCGGCGGGGCGCTCCTGCGGCCGGGCGACCTTGAGGGTCTGGACGGTGGCGCGGCGGTGGCGGGTGAGGTCGACGGCGAGGCGTTCCTCGCGCGCCCAGTCCCTGTACTGGCGGCGCCAGGCGTGGTCGGTGATGTCGACGTCGACGAGGCGGTTGCTGGAGCTGCAGCGGATCGCGTCGGCGACGCCGGCCTTGCCGGTGTGGTGCGGGACCGTCTTGAGCAGGTAGGTGCCGCGGTGGGGGGTGACGGCCACCCAGGTTTCGCAGTCCGGGCAGACCAGCGAGATGCGGCGGGTCTGCGTGGTCTCCACGGTCCGCATGTCGATGTGGCCGGGCGACAGGGTCGAGAGGACGATCGGGGCGAGGGGGCTGAGGCGGGAGGTGCGGGTGCGGCCCTTGCGCTTGGCGGCCTTGGGCATGGCGAGCTGAGGCATGGCGACTCCTCGGCAGGAGAAGGGGAGGGGTATACGCGGAGGCGGATGCTCTCTCCACCCACCAGGTCCACGAGCCAGAGGCCCGCGTCCCGGCGGATAGACAGCGCATCAGCGCTGAAGTCGAGCAAGCAGTCCTGCCGGCCGGGGGGTTTGGTGTTGCTACCGCCTCCGACCACCTGCCCGACCCCGAAGAGACGAGCTGCGGAACTGCGTTGGTGCAGTGGTACGTCCAGCAGGGCTCCGAAACGCATGGGCACGCCGCTGGCTACGCCCTGCATCCGGCTACTCACCGCTTGCTGGGCACTTCGATTAGAACCCCGCTATTGGGGCTCGGTCAACCTGTCTAGCTAACTTCTTTTCGACACCCCCTCTGACCTGCTAGTTTCCTAGCATGATTAAAGAAGATCGAGCCGCCTACGGGTCCTGGCTTTCGAGAAACAACTAGACATGCGATGCTGTGCGCACCGGGTAGCGAGATCCGCTGCCCTCACGATGCGCACGAGAGGGGGAGCAGTGGCCACCAAGCAGAAGGAGCCCGGGAAGGTCGAACGGATCGCATCCGAGATCCGGGAGAAGATCGAGCGGGGCGCACTCGCGCCTGGGTCGCGCTTGCCTGGCGTGCCTCAGCTCCAGCAGGAACACGGCATCGCCTATCAAACTGCGCGCGAGATCTACGGTCTGCTCGAGGACGAAGGTCTGGTCTTCTCTCGTCGAGGCAAGGGAACCTACGTCTCGCTGGTGATCGACAAGATCGTGTCGGATCGAACCAGCCGGTACCTGCCCGGCTTCCGTGACGCCGGCGGAGCCGTCGGCGCTTTCGAAGCCGAGATGCGGGCGAAGGGTTTTGAGCCCAACAACGTCGTCACCATCGCCAAGGACGTACCGCCCAAGAAGGTTGCCGACATCTTCGAGATGCATCACCGGGCGAAGACCGTCAAGCGTGAGCGAGTCATGTCCGTGGCGCTGCCCGGTAATGCCGAGGCTCTGGAGGTCGTCCAGGTGGCGACCTCGTGGTTCGCCCCGGATGTTGTCGACGCCTGTCCGTCTCTCGCCGCCGTCAAGACGGGAACGGGTGGCAGCAAGTCCCGCATGGCCGAGGCCGGCTTCGCGCAGGTCCGTCTGCGGGAGGAGATCGAAGTACGTTCCCCCACCCGGGAAGAGGCGGCAGCCCTCGGCATCGCGCCCGAGCAGGCCGTCATGGAGATCACCCACATGGGACTGACGGCCGAAGGCCGGGTCGTGGAGATCTGTCTGCATGTACTGCCTCGCGCCAAGTGGCGCCTGTCCTACGAGTGGGCCATAGACACGCCGGGAACCGGCTGACCAGCAAGAGACACCGAATCGTCCGACAAGACACCAGCAAGGAGCATTCAGCACATGGCTAGCAACCGAATCGACGACAGCGGCGTGATCCTGCGGGACGCGCGCACTCGGTACACCACCGGCCAGCGCGAAGAGAACGGTGCGCACGGGGCGTTCGACGCCGAACTGCGCCGGTCCGGCCGCACCCCGCGCACCGAGGTCGCCGTCAGCCGCGCCGCTGCGCCGGCGGATGTCGCTCAGCTCCTGGGCGTCGACGGCGACGTCGTCGTGCGGGCCCGAGAGATGTTCGACGGTGAGCGCGTCATCCAGCTCGTCACCACGTACATCCCCGTCGACGTCGCCGAGGCCGCGGGCGTCGAGCAGGTGGACACCGGCGTCGGCGGCATCATCAGCCGGATGAAGGAGGCCGGCTTCGACCAGGGCGACACGGCCGTCGAGGACATCGAGCTCCGCCCCGCCACTTCGGAGGAGTCTGAGCGTCTCGGCCTGCCCGAGGGTGCGGACGTGCTGACCATCACCCACATCGGCAGCGCCGAAGGGCGCGTTGTCGAGGTGACCAAGCACGTCCTGAGCAAGGGCTGGAAGCTGCGCTACGCCGCTCCGCTCGCCTGACGAAGTGTCCAGGGCGCCCCGGCCGCGCCGGGGCGCCCACCCCGCAAGCCCCTGCGAGTCCCTGGAGACCGATCCCCCCATGAACACTGAGAAGCGGCTCACCACCACCGAACTCGTGGACGAGATCCGCAGCTCCCTCACCGTGGCCAACGGGTGGATCCCCGCACTCTCGGGCCCGGACGGTCCGACCGGCGTACTCGAGGACGCTCCCCTCTCCGAGATCGCTCGGAGCCTGGGCGAGTTCGCGAACACGCCGACCATGCCCTCCGCTGTCGCGCAGCAGCTGCGCAGGGCCGCGGAGTCGGCAGCCGCCGCGACTTCCGCAGACTCCGCGACGGTGTACGGCCACCTGGGAGCGGCGTACGCGTACGTGCTCCAAGCCCACCGCGCTGCCATTGGCGACACGACTAACTGACCCAGAAGCCCGCATCCACCGCGAAGGAGGAGCCGTGAAGCAAGCGCCGCGCACGTCTTCTGCGGTCGTCGGGCGGGACTCAACATGGGCCGTTCGCCTCCCACTGGGACGTAGATCAACTCGTGTGAACGGCACTCACCATGCGCCCCTCTGGACGCGGCGCAAAGTGACGATCGCTGGTGACATCTGGAATGTCACCGGTACTTGTCACCTCCGCGCGATCAAGAGGCCGTGCCATGCTCGGCCGCAGAAGGGCCGGCCTCCGTTCAGGCATCACCCTGTCGGGCAGGCTGCGCCGCTGGACCGTACGGGGAAGGGGAACGGCGATGGATGAGCGTCCCGACTGGGCACGCCGGATGGTCGAAGAGCGCGCGGCACGTGACTGGTCGCAGACCGACGCGGTGCGTGCGCTGATGGCCAGGCTCCCGGAGGACCAGGTCGTGAGCGAGCAGGACTTGGTGCGGCAGTGGAAGAGGTGGGAGGCCGGCGACGCGCAGCCGGTGAAGTACCGGTCCGCCATCGCTCAGACCTTCGGCACGACGACCGGAGCCTTCTTTCCCGAGAAGTCCCGCCGGGACGGCCGCGCTGAAATTCTGCAGGTCAGCGGCATGGATACCGTGGACATCATCGCCCGGCTGCGGGCCTCGGACGTGGACGTCGCGACGCTGGACGCGTTGCGGATCACGGCGGACCGACTGTGCTGCGAGTACGCGTACATGCCTGCCGACCAGCTGCTCCTGGAAGGCAGGGCGTGGCTTGCCCGCGTCGTGGGCCTCCAGCACCAGCGGGTCAGCCTCGCTCAGCACCGCGAGATCATCGCGCTCGCCGGGAAGCTGTCGCTCCTGGTGGGCTGTGTCGAGTACGACTCCGGCCGCCCGCGCGACGCGGAGGCCACCCGGCAGGCCGCGCTGATGCTCGGTCAGGAGGCCGGGGAGCTGAGCGTGCAGGGCTGGGCGCACGAGATGCGGGCGTGGTTCGCACTGACCCGGGGCGACTACCGCGGAGTCATCGCGGCCGCGGAGGCCGGCATCGCCGTGGCGCCCACCGAGAGCGTCGCCGCACAGCTGTACGCGCAGAAGGCCAAGGCGTGGGCCCGGCTCGGGGACCGATCGCAGACCGAGGTCGCGCTCGACAAGGGACGCGAGATCCTCGAACTCCAGCCGTACCCCGAAAACATCGAGAACCATTTCGTCGTCGACCCCGCGAAATACGACTTCTACCGCATGGACGCGCTCAGGAAGTCCGGCGAGAACCGGCTCGCGGAGCAGCTGGCCAACGAAGTCATTCGGGCCGGCACTGATTTCGACGGCACGGAGCGGTCGCCCATGCGGATCGCGGAGGCCCGCGTCACGCTCGGCGTGGTCGCTGCCCGCGAGGGCGACCTGGACACCGCGCTCGCCTACGGAGAGCGGGCCCTGACGGGGGAGCGGAAGTCGCTGCCCAGTCTCGCGATGGTGGCCGCCGACCTCGGGCAGGCCCTCCAGACGCACTACGGACACGCCTCCGAGGCGCAGGAGTTCGTCACCCACCTTCGCGAACTGCGAGGCGGCCAGTGAGCTTCCCGTTCGGCAGACAACATTCCGATCACCTCCCGCGTCGCGGGAGCGGCATTCCGGGCCTCTCGGGCTCTGCGCGAATTCGCCCCGCAAATATGTCGGGTCGTGCAGTTAGGCTGTGCCCAGCAGTGATCCAAAACGACGAGCACCCCGGGACCGGGCCTGGTCCACGGGGTGGCTCGAACGGGGCAACGCTCCGTTGGCGACACACCTGGTTGGGAGGTGATCGCGGGATGAAGGCTACCCGCAGGCGTGGAACTACACGCGCCGCTACGCCGTTGATCTTCTGCGATCGCGCCATCCGGACTGTGCCCGCGCATGCTGACGCCAGCCTCCGGATTCAGGGGGTTGGGATGACCTAGCCGGCCATCGGCCGCGCGCACCGGCAGAAGGTGGACTCGCAATCCCCTTCGGCCCCGCGCGGCCCGTCTACCGCCTGGATTCGCAACCCAGAGCGGTTTGCTCAGATCCCGGTTCGCATCCGGTCCTGAGCTGCGGCCTATCAAGCCGCTCATTCCCATCGGCCCCTCATCAGGGCCAGTGCACAACCCGCGGGCCCCCGGCAAGGGGCTTCGCGGTCAGCAACACCGCTTCACAGCGGCGCTGTACCGAAGGGCACCGAAGTGCTCTTCGCCCGTTTCGAGGCCCCGGCAAGGGCTCCGAAACACCAGCACCAAGTCCACCGACGAAAGGAGATCCGCCTCTGGCCTTCGTACTGAGCCCGCTCCTCACGGAGGGGGCGCCCACACATCCACACGAACCACCGAGTCGCGCTCCCGGCAGGGGGCCCGTCTGCGTTGATCCATATGAAGGCTGGTATCGCCATAGTGCACGAGCACCGCAGGTCTTGTCAGGTCGACCACGACCAGGTCAGTACCCCCTCTGGGGTGATTGCCGCTGGTTGTGGTGTCCCCCCTGACGGAATTGTGACCTATATCACACACCTTGACTGTCACACCGTTGCCGCCCGGTCGGCGGACCTTCCGGCCGCCGGGGTCTCCGAGATGGGATCGACCGCCGCCCTGGTTCACCCCGTGCAGGACTTCATCGACAACTCCGTCGGCGGTGTCCTCGAGGGGGCCGTTCCGTGTGGCGGGACGGTTTCCGCGATTGTTGCCCGCCGTGCGGGAGGACTGGGGTCGATCGGGGCTCGGCGGACTTTGTCCACAGGCCGACTCGTGCAGGCTCGGCAGGTGGATGAAGAATCGCGCGTTCTGCCTGCTCAGGAAGGTGTCCGCTTTGGCGTGTACACCGGCCCGATGACGAAGATGACCTCGGTCCTCGCGGTGTTCGCCGCTGCGGTCTCGGCGGTGGGCCGATGAGCACGGTCGCGGCGCCGGCCGCCGTGCTGGACCACCTCCTGCGGGACGACGTCGACAACTCCGTCGGAGAGTCGTGGCTTCCCGGGCAGCGGACCGCGCTGCGGTCGGTGCCTGCCGCCGGGCAGTCGGACGACGGCGGCCTGGACAACCCGCTGCGCCTTGGTCGCGCCATGCGGCTTCGGCTGCGCGACGCGGTCCAGGCGCTGCTGGCGGACCCGTCGATCGCCGGGCTGAAGGACGCGCCGAAGCTGGCCGCGGTGGTGCTGTACGCGAAGTCGCGGGCACCCAAGGGCGAGGACGACGACCTCCAGACCTCGATCTGGGGCGCGGAGCTCGGCCGGTGGATGGGCATGAAGGAGTCGACGGTCCACCACAAGGTGCTGCCGGTACTCCGCAGCTCGGACGCGGTGCACACGCAGGTGGTGAGGGACGGGAAGGGGCACCCGACCGGGCTGGACTGCCTGGTCATGCCGCTGTGGCGCGCTCACCACGGCGGGGGAGCGGGGCACCCGCTGGCGCTGACGAAGGCGGAGCTGGCGACGCTGCTGCACCTGTGCGAGGCGCTGTTCGGGCACGGCTGGACGCCGAAGGACAAGGAGCCGACGCCGCCGGGGCTGTTGGCCGGCCGTACGGGCAAGGGCGCGGCGACCGACCGGCTCGGGCTGCTGCTGATGGTTCTGAACACGCGGGCGTCGGGCTGGCTGCAGCTGGTCGGCGGCTCGGTGAAGAAGCGCGAGGGGCGCGGGGCGGCGACGCTGGCTCGGCTGCTGGGCTGCTCCCCGTCGGGGGCCCGGAAGGTGCTGGCGCGGCTGACGGAGGCCGGTGTCGTGGCGCGGCAGCGCAAGGCGACGTCGACGCGGATGAACGGCCGGGGCCGGGTCATGCTGCTGCCGGTCGCCCGCGCGTACGGCCGCACTCTGGCTCCTGTGGAGGCTGTTTCGGGGCCTGGGACCGTGTTTTCGGTGCGTCCTGATGGTGCGTGCGGAGATCATGCTCCGGCCGCTGCTGCTGGTGCCCTTGGTACGTCTGGGATCTGCGGTGCTGAGGAGGCCGGGGATGCGGCGGTTCAGGAGCGTCCCGATGGTGCAGAGCTCCACGCAGACCACGCTTCTGTGGTTACTCCTGTAGTTCCTCTGCAGCTCTCTGGTGGCTTTTCCGGCGAAGGCCGTGGGGGGGAGGGCCGTCGGCCGAGACGCGCGTGCGTGCGCGAGGACCAGGCCGCCGACGGCGAGAGCGCCGTTGCCGGATCTGGGAGCCCGGTGGCCGGGGGCGACCCGCTTCGCGGTGAAAAGCCCACCAAGTCACCCGTCGACGAGCAGGAGCAGGCAGGCACCATCACCGCTGGCGCCGGTGCCCGGCTGACGGTCGTGGGTGGTCGAAAGACGCAGCAGCAGGGGCGGCCGGAGCTTCCCGCCGATCTTGACCTGCGGGTGGCTCTGACGCCGGTGTCCTGGCTGTGGACGAAGCTGAACCGCTGGCAGCAGGACAACGTCGTGAAGGCCACGAAGGCGGAGCTCGCGCAGCTGCGCCAGGTGCTGGAGTGGTCGGGGCAGGCCCCGTCGGTTCTGGCCTCCCGGCTGACGTCCCGGCTCGAGGAGACCGGCGGCGAGGCTCTGATCGCCCGCCCGTTCGGGTGGATCACCCACCGCGGGCTGGTGCGCCGGCCGTCGTGCTCGGACGTGCGGTGCGACGACGGCGCCCGGCTCGACACCGGCGCCGACTGCGACAACTGCGCCAACATCCTGCACTCGCGGCGGGCGTGGCGGGTGCGGATCGCGGCCGAGGTCGACCAGGAGCTGCCCGGCCTGGATCAGGATGCGCGGTACCGGGAGATCGAGGCCCGGATGCGCCGTCACGCCGAGGCCGAGGCCGCAGACTTCGTGGCCCGTCAGGCCGAGGCCCAGCAGCGGGCGGCCCAGCGGGCGGCGGCCCGTGCCGAGGCCGAGGCGCAGGCCCTGGTCGAGCGGGAGCGGGCGGCGGCCGAGGCGGCGGCCCGGCAGGCCGTGGCGTGCGAGGACTGCGGCCGGGAGCGGTCGGCCGGGCTGTGTGAGGCGTGCGGCCACCGGCGCCAGACCGAGGTCCTGATCGGCGAGGCCGGTCTCCTCGCCGCGACCTGGTCGGCCGACCCGACCGACCCGGTCGCCGTCGCGGCCGTCGCCGCCGAGGTCCGTACGGCCATCGAGGACGCCATCGCCGCCGCGTGGGCCCAGTTCCAGGAGATCACCGACCCGGCCGCCCTGGAGGCAGCCGGCCCGAACGCTGTCGAGGACGCCGCCGCGTACAACGCGGTGCTGACCGCCGAGAGCGCGGCCGCGGAGTACCGGCACGAGGCCCTGGTGATGCTCGGCCGCAGCACGGAGGCCCAGGCCGAGGCCCGCAAGGCGTACGCGACCGAGCTCGCCAAGCCCTGGTTCCAGGCCCTGCCCGACAGCGACGACGCCCAGCGCGCCGCGACCGAGGCCGCCGCGAAGGCGCAGACCCGCACCGCCGAGCACCTGCTCGCCGTGCGGCTGGAGCAGCTGCACACCCAGGCCCGCCCCGAGCTGGTCCGGCCCGTGCCGTGGTCGCGGCGTCTGCCCGAGCTCGCCGACCGTCCGCTGGGCGGCGAGGCCCTGGAGGTGATCGCGTGAACGCCGTCCCGGAGCTGTCCGGCGTCGACCTCGCCCGCCAGGCCCTGCTCGCCGCCCGGGAGGCGGCGAAGAAGAACGGCGCCCAGACGAAGAAGCCGAAGCGGCGCACCGGCACCGCCGTACGGAGGGACGGCCGCGAGCCGCTCGGGCTCGGTGCGGCGATCGGCATGATGATGACTGAGCGTGGCCTGGTCGCCCCGGCCGCCGGCGGCAGCGTTCTCGCCCGGTTCGACGACATCCTTGCCGCGGCCGCGCCCGAGCTCGCCGGTCACGTGAGGGCCGTGGGCTTCGACGCGGACACCGGCCGCCTGGACGTCGCCCCCGACGCTCCCGCGTACGGCACGCAGCTGCGCTGGAGCGCACCGAAGCTGATCGCGGCGGCCAACGAGAAGGTGTCCGGCGCGAACGTCCGCTCCGTTCACGTCCTGGCGCCCGCGTCGGTGAAGGCCGGCCCCGTCACGGCGGCCGCCGCCCCGGCCCCGCAGCCGACGATGCCCGGCGTCCCGGTGGAGCGCCGGACCCCGCCCGAGGGATTCCACCGCGCGATCGAGGCCCACCGGCAGACCGCCCGGCCGTCCCTGGCGGACCCGGCCATCGCGGAGGCGGTGCAGCGGCAGACCGCCGCGATGCGGGAGCTGTCCCGCAGAGCGTTCCCCGAGACCGACGTCGTCGTGCCGGAGGATGCGCCGGCCCCGATCGAACAGGCCCGCGCCGGTCGCCGCCGGGAAGCCGACGCCTCGCACGCTGCGGCAGTGCGCCGGGCCCGTGCGGAGCGTGCGGCGAAGGAGGCCGGAACGGTGGCGGCGGTGACACCTCAGCGGGCTCCGCTGCGGACGTCAGCGTGAAGTGTCGCTTCACCCATCAGAATGCATGTACGCGATACGTACGCTGTTCGTACGCGCATCGTACGTTTCATGGGGTAGAGTGTTGCTCAGGAGGTGCTTTCATGTCCGAGTTGTTCGACGCGGTCGACGCCCTGCTCGCGTCCCGCGCCGCTTTGCCGCCACCGGCGGAGCGCAAGCGGCTGCGTGCCGCGCACGGCCTGACGATCGACGAAGTGGCCACCGCGCTGAAGGTGCGCCGGGCCACGGTGTCCGGCTGGGAGTCCGGCAAGACCGAGCCCCGCCCGCCCGAGCGCGACGCGTACGCCCGGCTGCTGGACAAGCTCGCGGAGCTCTACCCCGCCGCCCCGGCCAACACGGCCACGCCCGCGCCCGCCCCCGACGCTGCGGTGCCGGCCACGTTCACCGCAGCGCCCGCCCCGGCGGAAGCCCGGTCTCTGTCCACAGGGGAGGCGTCCGAGGCTGCGGTCATGACTGCAACCGAGAACACCCAGACCCCCACCCCCGCTCCCGTCGCTGCTGCTCCGGCGGCCGCGCCGCGTCCGGCGCGCACCACCAGGCCGACGTCGTCGCGCCGCCCGGGTGCGCGGAAGGCGGCCCCTGCCGGCACCCCGGCGGGCGGTACCGATCTGCGGTTCGAGAACGGGCCGCTGGCGGTCGTCGACGTCGAGGACGGCAAGGTGCTGGCGTACTGCACCGGCGGCCTGGTCCTGGACGTGCCCGCCAAGTCCATCCCGGCCCTGGTCGACTGGACCCTCAAGGAGGCCAAGCTCGGGGCGCCGAAGCTGTCGGGGCCGGGCAAGGACGCCGACCCGCTGATCGTGCTCACCGAGGCCGCGTGCGAGCGCTACGGCCTCCCGGTCACGCTCACGGCGGAGGAGAAGGACGCCGGGCGGATCCCGGAGGGCCACAAGGTCATCAAGCAGCTGGTCCGCGCGGAGTGGAAGCTGACGAAGAGGGGCTTCGGGCCGTGGGCGAGGATCTACCGCCCCGCCACCGGCTCGGAGCGGGCCTGCGTGCAGCTGTGCATCCCGTCGTGGAACGCGCTGGACGCCCGGTTCTGGGGCACCGCCGGGCAGCTGCCGCCGGCGGAGCTCGCCCGCGTCCTGGGCGTGTACGCCTCTCGGGTGATGACGCCGCGCGGCTCCACGGCCGTGACCGGCCTGGAGCTGATGACCGCGCTGCACCCGCCGACCCGGGCCTCCGAGCCGGACGCCGACGGCAAGCGGCACTCCGAGCACAACCCCGGCTCGCTGGGCAAGGACGCCATCGACCCGATGAACTTCCCGCCGTGCGAGGTCCCCGACGGCCACCCGGTCCTCAAGGACCTGCCCCGGTTCCACGTGCGGGGACCTGCGGAGAAGCTGTTCGAGGAGGCGTACGACTGGGCGCGGCCGATGACCGACGCGGAGTGCACGCTGCGGCACCTGGTCGGCATCGACGTGAACATGGCTTTCGCCGCCGGCGCGAACGGGCTGAACGTCGGCCTGGGGGAGGCGACGCACGTCAAGGCCCCGGTGTTCGATCCGAAGTTGCCCGGCTCGTGGCTGGTCGACCTCTCCCATGTCGACCTGTCGCGGGTGAAGGTCAGCAAGGAGTGGGTGGAGCTGGACGGTTCGCTGCTGCCTTCCCCGTTCACGTGGAAGGGCGAGCGTCCCGAAGGACCGGCCTGGTACGCGACGCCCACTGTGGCGTACGCGGTGGAGCTCGGTTACGAGGTGCGGCCGGTCGAGGCGTGGGTGCGGTACGACAACGGCCGGTACCTGGACGGCTGGTACAACCGGCTCCGTGACGCCTACCTCGCCACGATGGCCGACCTCGGCGTCGACGCCGACCTGTCGCCCGAGGACTTCCTCGCCGCGATGGACGGCTACAAGGACCGCGACCCGGAGCTGGGAATCGTCATCACGGCGATCAAGGCCACGGTCAAGGGCGGGCTGGGCAAGCTGCGCGAGCGCCCCCGGGGCGAGGGCTGGAAGCCCGGCGAGCCGTGGCGGGCCCTGTCCCGCCCGACCTGGCGGCCCGACATCCGTGCGGCGGTCATCTCCCGCACCCGGATCAACCTCCACCGCAAGGTCGTCAAGCACGCCGCGTTCACCGGCCAGTACCCCATCGCGATCCTGTCCGACTGCGTCGTCTACGCCTCGAACGGGCCGAGCCCGCTGGACTTCCTGCCCTACCGGGAGGGCAAGCCGCTGCCCGGCGGGTTCAAGCTCGGCATCAACCCCGGCCTGGTCAAGCACGAGGGCACGCAGGACGTCCTGTGGGGCGAGGAGGTCCGGGAGAAGTTCAACGCTCCGCAGCTCAACCTCGCCCGGTACATCAAGGACGGCACCGTCACCGACGTCGACAACGGAGAGTAGGAGAGGGCCACGATGAGCCTGTTCGGGGACGGCCTGGAGAAGGCGGTGCAGAAGGCGTTCACCCGCCCGGCACCCAAGTCGGCCGGCGCGCAGATGCGGTACCTGGTCAAGCAGCTCGGCGGCACCAAGGCGGTCGCGCAGATGCTGCGGGTCTCCCAGCGCACCGTCGAGCGGTACGTGAAGGACCAGATCAAAAGGCCCCGTGCCGATCTGGCCGCGCGCCTGGAGCGCGAGGTGAAGAAGCGGTGGCAGCCGCAGATCCGGGCCAAGGCCAGGGCGAAGGCGGCGTCGACGGGCGGCATCGTCATCGACACCCGCGCTCGCATGGGCTACACCGCGCCGATCGGGTCGACGGACCAGGACCGCATCCGGCACCTGACCGTCGCCCTGCCGCCCGTCTACGCCGCTCGTCTCTTCGACGCCCAGGAGCAGGGTGCCAGCGACGACGAGCTGCAGCAGATCGCCGCCGAGGCGCTCAGGGAGGTGTACTTCCAGGACGGCGGCCGCCGCGCCGGCTCCCTGGAAGAGGTCCGGTTCACCGACATCGAGCACCTCGAGTTCGACCTCTAGCAGCCGCGCCCCGAACAGCCCGCGAGCCCCGGACCGATCGGTCCGGGGCTCGCTCGCGTATCCGCGGGGGGGCGGATGTTCATGCACGCGATGCCCTGCTCAACGCCCGTTGTCCAGCTCTGGTTACTCCCCGCCCTGCTGCCGGTCGCGCATCTGCTTGCGGAGAGAGCGGGCGACCTCCACCGCATGGTGTGACGGGGTCGCTGAGAACTGGCGGCGGTTGTCCAGGTCCTTAGCCAGGTGCCGGGCGTAGGCCGAGAGCAGACCGTTCGCAGGGATCTGGACGTACTCCAGAAGGTGCCGCAGGGCTTCGAGCTCGCCGGACCGGAACGCCACGGAGACCTCGGTGTCGTCCGGTGAGCTCAAGGCGGCGGACAACCGGCTGGTGTAGAGGCCCTGCACCATGTTGGTGAAGCACATGCCGTAGGTCCGGATACCTGCCGAGGCTGGGACGAACGCGGTCAGGCGCCGGTGGAGCTCGGTCAAGTCGCTGTCCGGCTGCCGGTAGAACGGCCGCTCACTACTGCCCGCTTCCACGGGCGAGAGCCGGGCCATAGCCATGAAGGAGCTGACGCGCTCGGCGGGTGGGACCAGGCCGGCCCCCATCCAGCGGGCGCCGTCGTAGTAACCCTCAGCACCGTCCACCATGGGCATCAGGGACCATCCGGAGGTCCCTGACCAATTCAGTTCGACGCTCTCGCTCTCCGGGTACAGACTGCGTTCGAAGCTGATGTTGAACCCGATGTCTCCGTCGACGTCCGTTGCGATACTGGCGTCATCCGCGGCAGCTCGTGTATCCGTCGAGGCCCGTACGTACGTGACGGGCACGCCGTCGCGCAGGAGCGCTTCGGCGACGGCGTTCATGTAGTGGCCGATGGCCTCCTTCAGCTCGCCGCTCGCGGAGGACTTGGACGTCACGTGGTCTCCCAGCTTGGTCGGGGCAGGACATGCGTGCTGCGCCGTCCCAGTCTCCCGCGCAACCGGCGCCGACCTGCCTCGTTCTCGCCAAGTCCCTCCTGCCCGGTCCCGGCCGCTGTCCACAGGCACGCCGTGGCGGACTGGAGGCATGAGCGATCACGAGCAGCAGCAGCCGGCCCCGCGCCGCGGCAAGATCCTGGAGGCCCTCGCGCGGGCGGAGCGGAAGCTCTTCACCCGGCCCGCCCCGAAATCGGCAAAGGCACGGATGAAATTCCTCCGCACGCGCGCGGGCGGGTCCACCGCAGCCGTGGCGGAGCGCCTGGGCACCTCACGCCGGACGGTGGAGCGCTACCTCGCCGGGAAGCTGACGAAGCCGCAGAAGCGGCTCCAGGCCGCCCTGGTGGAAGCGACCGAATCCGAGTGGCAACCCCAGGTCAGAGCGCAGGCACGCGCACAGGCGGCGACCTCCAGGGGGATGATGGTGGAGGTGACGGCGTACTTCGGATTCACCTGCACGGGCAGCTCGGACGACGGCCGTGAGCGCCAGATCACTACGGACATCTCGCCCACCTACGTGAAGCAGATCCTGGAGCTCCAGGAGGCCGGTGCGACGGAGGAGGAGCTGCATCCGATCGTCGCGGAGGCCATCACGGAGTCGTATTTCACGGAATGGGGCACGCGGGCCGATGGCCTCCGCGCGGATTTCACGTCCGTGTCGTCAATTTCCTTCCGGTTCTGACCCGGCAGAATTCCGGACCTGCTAGAAACGTATTCGGCGGGCCGCCGTACAGCGCTCTGGCGGCGGCCCGCCTTCGAATCCGCACACGAATACGAGGCCGATGATGACCACGCCCTGGCCGCCCCCGCGTACCGCCCGCCGCCCGCTCGCCCCGCGCGTCGCCGTACCCCGGGAGCCGGTCGACCCTGCCCGGATCGGTCGCCGCGTCGTACGGCGCCGGGCGAGGGGGATGGACGCCGTCGCCGTCGCGGCGGCCCTCGAGGACACCCGCTTCGACGCGCGGCAGAACTCCCGGTTCGAGGACCTGGCCGACGACGTCCGCGGCCGGGCGGAGCTCGCGGAGTGGGAGCGCCTGGACCAGCTGCTCGCCGCCGCGCCGGCGGGCACCGTCTACGACCCGGACACCGACGTCGTCGTCCAGGCCGAGCTTGCCGCCGACGCCGCGGCCGCCGCCGCCCGGGAAGCCGAGCTGCGCGAAGCCGCCCGGGTCGCGGCCCGCGCCGACGAGCTCCAGGCGCTGCGCGAGCTCCACGCCCTGGAGCAGACCGAGCCTCGCGACGGCGACGAAGCCGCCCGCGACGAGCTCACGCGGCGAGCCGGCGGGTACGTCCAGGCCGACGTCGACGCCTGGCTCGCCCGTGCCCTGGGCGCCCACCGCGGGCACTACCGCGACCCCGCCGCCCGCGAAGCCGCCGCCGGCCTTCTGACGCCACCGGTCCTCGCCCACGCCGCGCTGCTCGCCGAACTCGTCCGCCTGGTCCCCGGCGCCGACGTCGACGAGCTGGCGTTCGCGGCCCGGCTCGCCACCACCGAACCCGAAGCCGCCGGTGACCTCGCGGTGTTCCTCGCCCGCGCCCGCTCGTAGGGCGGAGTTCGTACGGCCAACCGCTCCCGGGCGCGTTCTGCCAATCGCCCGCCGCGCCCGGCACACCGGCGGCATCATGAGGCGTGGCCGACAACACCCTGCACCTGAAGTACGAACAGATCGACCTGCGCACGTCGAACCTGGCCGGTGCCCTGCTGGGGCTCTCCGACAGGCTCCGGGCCTTCTGTGACGGAAGGGTTCTGTACAGCGGCGAGGAACTGTCCGGCAGAGCGCAGGACCTGGCGCAGGAGATGAACGCGATCGTGGCGCGGTGCGCCGCGCTGGACGCGATGCGTCAGTCCTACCGGGACCTGGTGCAGGATGACCCGGAAGAGAACTGACCGGCCTTCCCGGCCGGGTGTCACGCTGACTGAGTGTGAGCGTGACACCGGCTGTCACGCTCCCTCGGGAAAGTGTCACGCCACCTCGAATGTGTCCCTGTATGTCCGTTTCTCTGGGCCCGTAGGTGCCTCCAGGGCGGTTTCGGGGGCGGAGCGTGACACATAAGAGTTGATCTCCCGAGCGCTTACGAGCAGTACGGAACGTAGTCACGGGGGGGGGCGGTTCAGCCGGAGTGGTCCCGGGCTCCGTGGCCCGGCGATACCGTGGTGAGTAACGCCAGTTCTGCCCTCTGGAGCCCTCGATGAGCGAACAGCCGGCCCCCGCCGACACCGCCGCCCGGCAGCTGGAGCCCGCGGCCGCCGACGCGGTCCGCGCGTACGCGGCCAAGACCCGCGCCGACGCCGACCGGTTCGCCGCCGTCCTGGAGGACATCGCCACCAACGGCCTGCCCGACCCCGAGCAGTGCACCCCGTGGGAGGAGCTGCGCGAGGCCCACCTCGCCCGCCTCGCCCGGCAGCGCCCGGCCGTCGCCTGATGCCCCCGCAGCACGGCCCCCGCCGCGCCCGGATCGCGTTCTCCGACTCCGCCGCCAAGCAGCTGGAGAACATCACCAGCGAGGCGGAGATCCACGCCCTGGACCGCGCCCTGGTCGTCGTCTCCGTCGACCCCGAGGTCGGCGAGCCGATCCCCGGCGACACCGCCGGCCCCCAGCTGCGCGAGTACGCCGACGAGGTCGAGCGGGTCCGGCTCCTGTACTGGGCGACGGCTTTGCGGACCGTGGTCGTGGTCGCCTACCTCGAGGTCTGACCCGCGACGTCCTGGACCAGGCCGACCGCGTGCTGCTGGCGCGGCCGACCTCTCCGCATGTCCGTCGGTTGGTGAGGGATCGGGTCTGTCACCTGATGAGGGATCGCTCGCGTACAAGGAAGACCTAGGACTGACCGACCAGGTGATGAGCGCGCTCTTCCCACCCGCCGAAGGCGAAGTACCGGAAGCACAGCGGGCAGTCCTCGCCGCCGGGCTCACCACCCGCCTTGCACCCTTGCATCCATCGCCGCGCCGCCGGCCTGCCCGGAGCTCCCAGGCCAATGACGCGCCCTGCAACGCGCCCGTGCAACACACGAGTGCAACAGAGTCCGCGTTGCAGCCATGACCTGCGGCAACACCCCGCACGGCACGGATCGGGCAACGTGTTGCACTCTGCGTTGCAGGCTCCGGCCTGGGACCGGCCGGGACGCGTCTTGCACCCCATTGGTAGGTAGTACAGGTAGTACCTATGTGCGGGTTGTAGATCTCTCCCCCTGAGAGCGAAGCTCGCTGCGCGGGCACACACCACCTGCCGTCATCTGCACTCAGGCCCACCTCGCCGGCCCGGCGGACATGATCCTTCCCGGCCCTGTACGGCCGTCTGCGGCGTTTTGGCGCCCTTCCGGCTCCCGAGGACGATCAAGGCCCTGAAAGGCGCTCACAGAGGCGTACAGCGCTTCGGGTGGCGGTGAAGCGCCCTGCGTCTCGGCAACGGCACCCGTAACGGGGCGCCGGCGCTCCCTCCTCGGTCGCCGCCTTTCGCCGCTCCCGGCCCGAGCTCTGCTCTCAGGGGGAAGGAGACTCAACCCGCACGTAGGTACTACCTGTAGTACCTACCAATGGGGTGCAAGACGCGCTCCGCTCCCGCCAGGCCGCGACCGCCGACGGCTGTCACCGGCCGGGTGCAGCGCCTCGTGCTGCTTGGCGTCGACGTCCTGCTGCTCCTGGTGGTGAAGGGTGCAAGACGCTGCTGCACGTCCCGTGAGGAGCGCAGCGCAGTATTCGCACGGTTCAGACGGCACACGGGTGCTGCTCGGGTAGCAAGGGCGCCCTTAGCCGGGGCAGCACGCGACGCAGCAGAGCCACCGGGGCCGCTGGCGTTCGTTCTGCTGCTCCAGAACAAAGCGGTTCACCTGGTGCTACCGCTGCTCGCGCCGACCCACGCACAGCCGATGACGCCGTGGCTCGCGTTTGTTCTGCTCCTCCAGAACAAAGCGGTTTACCTAGTGCTACCGGCGGGGGCGGCGGGCACGAAGAAGGCGCCGCACCAGGAGGTGCGGCGCCTCGGGCCTTCTGCGGGGCGGTTCAGCCGGTGGCGGCCAGGTTGGCCACCTGGGCGGCGAACCGGGCCCGGCGCTGCTCGGTGAAGCGCTCGGGTTCGGAGGCTTTGATCTCCGGGATCGGCATGGGGTAGGCCACCTTGCCGTCGGTCAGCACCGGGTGGAGTTGGTAGAGGGCGTCTTCCAGGCTCCAGGCGAGTCCGCACTCGCGAAGCTCCTTGAAGCCGCGGTTCACGGTGGGCTTGCTGGCGCCCAACTCGCGCGCCATCTCGTTCTGGCTGATCGCGGCAGTGCCGGTGTCCGGGTCGCTGAGGTACAGCAGCTCGTCCAGGACGCGACGGCCGGCCGTCGAGACGTCGACCAAGGACAGGATGCGCAGCGCGTCACGAGTGAGCGTGACGGGCGCCTCTGAGGGAGGGCTGGGGACGTAAGAGCTGCTCACGGAGCCTCACCACTTCCGATCAGAATGACGCTGCAACACGAGGATATGCCGCGCGAGCTCACGCGCTCGCCCTGCGCACGGGCCGCCGCTGGCGGAGCGTGACGACCTTCTCCTTGCGGCGGGCGGCCTCGGCGGCCTTCTTCTCCGCCTCGCGCGCCCGGCGCCACTCGGTGGGGTAGTCGGCGTGCGGAATGATGCAGGCCGGGCCGTCGGCGGCGTTCCAGAGCTTCTGCCACTTCTCCTGCTCGCCGGAGGTGCCGGCCACCGTGAGCCACGGGTTCAGCTGGAGGATGCCGCGCTTGGCGGTGCGCATCCAGCCGATGTGGGCGAAGAACTGGCTGGCCTCGCTCACCGAGGCCACCGACAGGTTGCACCGGGCCTGGAGGTCGCGCTGGTTGGTCTTCACGAAGCCGCGGGGGACATCGCGGTCCTTGTCGTTGGCGCGGTTGGCGTCCTGCAGCGCCATGAGCTTGCACCAGACCTGGAACCAGGAGCCGGGCATCTTGAGGCTGCCGAGCACGTTCAGCAGCAGCCGGGCGTCCAGGACGTAGCCGCTGACCTCGGCGCTCGCGGCGAACTCGCGGCCCTGGATCTTCTCCACGCCCAGGATCAAGCCGCCCTTGCCGTCCGACCGCGCGACCACGCGCTCGCCGGGGCGGACGATCGGCAGCTGTTCCATCGGCACTGTCCTCCAGGGATGATCAACGAGTTGATGAGCACGGTAGCACTAGGTAAACCGGCTTGTTCTGGAGGGGCAGAACAAACGGTGCCTCAGAGTCACCTAACGACCCGTCAGCTTCGGGGTGACTTTGTTCTAGATCTCCAGAACACTCGGGAGCCGTTTGTTCTGGAGATCTAGAACAAACGGTTTCGCATCGTCGCAGGTCAGAGCCGTTTTCGGCGCGGTGCCCTCTTATGTGTCTTTAGACACCGGCCACCACCCAGGCCCCCGCCGTCACGCCGCGCACCGCGCGGCAAAAACCGCTGGTCACGGCGGGCGCGTCGCCGCTGGTGACCAGCGCAGCGGGGGAGCCGGCCTCCGCGGCTGAGCTCGCTTCGCGTGCGGCTCCACGCCCAGGTGCGGGTCGTGGACAGCGGCAGCGGCTCTGAGTCTCGGGTGGTGCCGGCCGTGACGCTCAAAAGCGAGGAGGCGTGGCTGGTGCCGGTGGGCGGTTCCGCCGCCCGGCCCGGGGGGCCGTTCGGCTCCGGTACCTCCGCACGCCGAATTTCCGGCTTTCCGATATCCGAGGTTCTGTTCTGTGGCTCGGGCCCGCAGCTTCCCAATCTAGGATTCCTCGCGTAAGTGGTGGGCAGGATTCGGGCACTGACCCTCTATCAAAAACCGCACCGCCGCCGGGTGGTTGGGGGGTGTCCTGTTTTTCCGCCAACAGTACATGCTGCATCTCACGGATGCACGCGGTACACTGGAACCCACACGAACGAGCGACCCCCACCCCTCGTAGCCAGCCCAGCCCGCGCCAGCGGGCCCCAAGGGACTGGAGGCGCAGCCGGAAGGACCGTCAGGCGGGGGAGCGCAGCGGACCCGCCGGGAGCGCCCCGCGCTCCCCCCAACTCCCGTACTGGAGGCCCCACTAGCCGCACCCCACCGACCCGATCGGCCCGGCCGCGCGATGCGCGGCCCGCCGGGCGCGCAGCGGCCGGCCCCCTGCCTCCTGGAGCGAAGCGGAGGGAGGCGGAGGGAGGGAGCGCAGCGACCGCTTCGCTTGCACATCGCG
>NZ_SDOY01000089.1 GCF_004117935.1 Streptomyces roseicoloratus
GCTCGACCACCCGGATCACCAGCCTCGTCCAAGCCGTGCTCACACTGCATTTGGCCAGCTCAGACCGATGATGGAAAAGCCTCAGTGTCCACCAGGCCGTACTCCCGGACCGGAATCGGCAGCCGGTTTCGCATTCCGCCCCCAGACAATGTCCTCATCGACTGTCCACTCGACGTGGTACTCGCCCGGCTCCGCGTTCTCGTCACCGCACCATCGGACCGCGGTCCTTCCGAAGGGGGTCCGGATCTGAGCCAGCCAGGGGCTCCAAGGAAACTTTGCGACCTTCTCCAGTTCGACCAACACCGTTCGATCATGCAGCATCCGAGCCGCTGCCGGAACCTGTGCTGTTCAGGCACCGCCTGGCACGGGTTCGCCGGAACATGTGCGCTTTACCGAAGGACTCGTTGGAGGCGATGGCGACGCTGTTCTTCTCCTCGCGTTCGGTCAGAACCTGGAAGAGGAGTTCGGCGCCGTGGCGGTCGAGTTCCATGTAGCCGAGCTCGTCGATGCAGAGGAGATCGACGCGGCCGTAGCGGGCGATCGTCTTGGAGAGCTGCTTCTCGTCAGCAGCCTCGACGAGCTCATTGACCAGCTTCGTGGCCAGCACGTACTTGACCCGGTAGCCGGCCATCGCCGCCTCGGTGCCGAGCGCGATCAGCATGTGAGACTTGCCGGTCCCGGAGTCGCCGATCAGGCAGAGCGGCTGGCTCTTCTTGATCCATTCGCAGCTGGCGAGTGTGGATGGTGGCCGCGTAGCGAACTCGTTGCCGACAACGCACCCGTCACCTACCAGATGGTCCGCGCCCACATCGCCACCCTCCGCGGGGCGCCGGCCGACGCGCCGCCCCGGCCACCGACGGTGCGCCAGGTGACCGGCTGGCTCATCCGTCACCCCACGACCCTGAGCGAGGGCGACCGGGCCAGCCTGAAGGATGTCCTGGCCCGCTGCCCCGAACTGGACACGGCCGCCGGGCACGTTCGCGGCTTCGGCGAGATACTCACCGGCCGCCTCGGCTCCACACTCCCCACGTGGATCGACGCGGTCGACGCCAGTCAGCTTCCCGGTCTCACCGGCTTCGCACTCCACCTGCTCCGAGACCTTGACGCTGTGACAGCCGGGCTCACCCTGGACTGGAGCTCGGGCAGCATCGAGGGTGCCGTGAATCGGATCAAGAAGATCAAGCGGCAGCTATACGGTCGAGCCGGATCTGAACTGCTCCGGAAAATGATCTTGCTCCAGTAGCTCCGCGCGGAGGTGTTACTCGGTAGCCTTCCGGCGGCTTCGACTGCAGAGTCTTCCCGGCGCGGTGCTACTTTTGGTCGAAATTTGTGGGACGGGTGGGTGAGTTGGCGGACGGTGCCCTGCGGCGCGCTGCTGTCGTGGCCCTCGGCGAGCTCGGGCGAAGCAGCGACTTCGGGGACCGTGCGGACGCTGGTCGCGGCCTCGCGGGCTTTGCCGAGATGGAGGAAGCTGTCGGTCCGCTGCTGGAGCTGGTGCTCGACCGCGAGGACACCTTCGTTACGCGGGTGACCGCACAAGCCTTGCTCCGACGCCAGGACAGGGCTGGACTCAGGGTCGTCGCGTCAGCGCTGGCAGTCGCCAGCCCGAACCACGGCGACTGGATCCACACCGCGATCCTCGATGTGTTTGCCGTCTACGCCAGCGACCGCGACGACGCGGTGCGGCTCTGCGAGGCGCTCACGCGGGATACTGACGAGCACGTCGCCCTGGGAGCTCGCGAGCTGCACGAGAGCCTGTCCGGGATCAACTGCGTTCTTTATCCCGCATAGCGCATGAGGCACACGGTGCCGTGGTCGCCCTCGACGAGGGCGATTGGTGACCGCGATGCCGTCAAGCAGCCGAGCTCATCGCCACCCTCTCAATCGAACTGCACTATCACCCTGTGCGACGGCTCCCCAAGATCTGTGCCAGAACCCAGAACTCATCGACCTTGATCAAGGAACCGGCCCACTCGGTGGCTCCCGAAGCCGTCGACAGGCGACTGCCGAGCGCCTGGACGCGGCCCGCCGCAGGCTTCGTCCAACTCCGAACGACGACACCGATGATCACGAGGGGTCAGACACGTGAGCCCCCTCGCGGAGATGACCGAGCGCGAGTACTTCGCCAGCGTCGGCCGACGTCCCGGCATGTTCGTCGGCAAGCCCTCCTTCCCCCTGCTGACCGCGTTCCTGACCGGCTACGACCAGCATGCGATGCGGCACGGCGGTCACGGCCACACCGGCTGGCACAAG
The DNA here is from genome assembly GCF_004117935.1 of Streptomyces roseicoloratus. Classification (GTDB taxonomy): domain Bacteria; phylum Actinomycetota; class Actinomycetes; order Streptomycetales; family Streptomycetaceae; genus Streptomyces; species Streptomyces roseicoloratus. The sequence goes on from NZ_SDOY01000089.1 coordinate 2,254, forward strand.
TGGCTCGTCGCCCGTCGGGGACGTGACTGCAGCAACGCCTGGCCTGGCCAAGTCCTCCACATCACCTTCCCGGACGGCTGGGACAACGTCTGGAACATTCCGCCTGAGGACGAGCAGCGTGCGATCAGAGTCCTGTTCGAGCTCCTCGACGAGTTCGCGGCCGAGCGCGAAGCCGCGCAGGGTCCACAATCCTCGGGACTGACTGAGGTACCGGGCCGGACCGCATCAGGTCTCACTCAAGTTGGTCCATCGCCGCACGACCTGTGCCACAAACGGACCACCGTGGCCCTGACCAACGGAGTGTCCCTTCGCCAGGTGTCTCGCAGGCTCGGACGCGTTCGATCAAGGTCACGGTGGACCGGCGCGGCCCCCGCTTCACGCAGGAGGGTCAAGAGCTACTGCCGTCAGGTCGTCGAAACGGCCGCGCCGGGGCGCGCACGCTCACACCAGGCCGAGCGACCGCAGCGCGCGGCGCTGGGTTCCTGTCAGTCTGGTCGGCCAGAAGAGGTAGCAGACCCCGCCCGTACCGCTTCTGACCTTGCCATTTGCGTCGTAGCGCTTCGTGCGCAGCCAGATGTTCTCCCACTCGCGCCGCTGGTACACCCTGCGCACCGCCTCGTTGTCCGGTGAGGCCGGGTCGTTGGCGATCACGTCGCCGGTGGGGGTGAAGCCGATGACCGTCATCAGGTGGCCCGAGGTGCCGTAGCCGGCGCCGGTCAGTTCCTCCTTGCGGAAGGACTGGGACGTGATGGCCGGGATGCCCGCGCGGATCAGGGTCTCCAGGTCCGTGAGCGAGCTCAGGCGGGTCACCACCGCGTTCATGTCCGGGTAGGTGGCCGCGTAGGCGGCGTTGAAGGGCCAGTTGCCGCAGCCCGCGTACTGGTAGTCGTAGGTGAAGCGGGCCGCGTGGCAGACCTGGGGGTCGGCGAAGTCCGGGTTCACCCAGGCGAGGTCCTCGGCCGTGGGGCGGCGGTCCCAGTACTCGACGATCATCTGCGAGGACGTGGGGCTGCACCAGGCCTCGCCGCCGTTGTCGTACTCGGGGTACTGGCCGACGTGGGTGTTCTGCGAGTAGCGGGGCACGGTCAGTTCGCGGTCCGGGCCCGGTTCGGAGGCGGGCACCGTGAAGCGGTCCGGGACGTCCGAGGCCATCGCGCCGAGCCGCCAGACCGTGGGGGTCAGGGTCGTGCCGGGCTTGCGGTGGAGGGTGAGGCGCAGGCGGTAGGAGACCAGGCGGAGGCCGCTCGCGGGGTCGTCGATCGCGAAGGTGTCCGTCCACACGGAGGCCTTGCCGTCGCTCTGGTCGTCGACCGACGTGCGCCGGATGTCGGTGTCGCCCGCCGCCCAGCGGCCCATCACGAACCAGGGCGTCGTCGTGCCGTCGCCGTACGTGCCGCGCAGCTCGACCTGGAGCCAGGTGCCGGGAGGCGTGTGGGCGTTCCAGGAGGCGATGACCTCGGTCGCGGGGACGGAGGACGTATGGACCGGCGAGGTCCAGCTCGCGTGCTCCCAGGTGCCGGTCAGGCCGGTGTGCGGGTCGGTGTAGGCGGTGCGGCCGGTCGGGCTGTCGATGACCAGGCCGGGGCGGTGTCCCGGGACGGCGCGGGTGCCGGAGGCGGTGCCGCAGCGCCAGTCGGTGTACGTGCTCCAGAAGCGGTTGTCGACGAGGGCGGGTGCGGGGGCGTGGCCGCCTCCCGTCGCCCGGTCGGCGCGGGCCGGTTCCTCCGTGCGGGCCTCGGGGTCGGCGGCGCGGGCGCCGGGGGCCGCGGCCGCGGTCCCGGTGGTCGCGGCCGTGCCCGCGGCGGCCGCGAGGGCGGCGAGGACGGTTCTGCGCGGGGTGGCAGGGGGCATGGGCGGTGACCCTCCAGTCGGTGGTGGCGAACGGACGGGCTGCGGGGCCCACTATCCCGGCTCGCGGACGGCTTCTGCCAGCGATTCGACGCGCGCCGCCCGGGCAATATTGGTCTCCGCCAATGGCGCCGGTCCGGCCGCTGACCTGCGACTGGTCCGTGCGGCGGCTCGCCTACGCTGGGGCCATGGACCATCCCGAGGACCGTACCGACCGTCCCGCCCTCGACCGGGCGGCCGCCGCTCTGCGGCTGCTGCCCCCCTCGTGCGGACCGGTGCGGCTCGTCGCGGTCGACGGGCACGCCGGTTCCGGCAAGTCCACGCTGGCCGGCCGGCTCTCCGCCGCGCTCGGTGACGCCCCCGTGCTCCACCTCGACGACCTGGCGAGCCATGCGGAGTCGTTCGCGTGGACCGGGCGGATGCTCGGCGAGGTGATCGGGCCGCTCTCCCGTGGCGAGACGGCGCGCTATCACCCGTACGACTGGAATCTGCGCGCCTTCGGTCCGCCGCGGTCGCTGGACCCGGCGCCGGTGGTACTCGTGGAGGGCGTGGGGGCCGGGCGACGGGCGCTGCGGCCGTTTCTCGCGCGACTGCTGTGGATGGAGCGCGGTCCCGAGGAGTCCTGGGCGCGCGGGCGGCACCGGGACGGGCCGGCGCTCGCCGGTTTCTGGGACGGGTGGACCGTGGCGGAGACTCGCCACTTCCGCGAGGACCCTTCGCGGCCCTTCGCCGACACCCTGGTACGCGAGTGCCGCGAGGGGTACGAGTGGCTGCCAGGGCCTCGTGTGACGGCGGACCCCCACCAGATCATCACCCACCGTGATGACTCCCCGGCCGCAAACTGAGAGGGCGGAAGTCCACTTCCGCGGGTGCCTCAACTCGGCTTGACCCAAGGGGCGTACAGGTCTTACGTTCTCAATGTGCGGCTCTCGGGAGTCGCCGCGGACGCGAAGCCCCCGGTTGTTCCCCCGTGATCGGGGGCTTCGTTCCGCCCCCGCGTTCACCGAGGGTCACCGCCGGTGCGCGGGCCGCGGATCGTGTCGATCACGACGGATCGTCTCCTTCTCCCTCATCACGCACCCTCTGCGCAGGTACGATGCCCCTCGGTGCGGTCAATTCCCGTCCACGTGTAGACGGTTGTGGGGGACCTGATGGACTTCGGCACACAGGGCGCGCATGCCCCCGCCGAGCTCGCCTGGCTGCGCGGAGTCGACGCCTACACGATGGGCGCCTATCCGCAGGCCGAGGAGGAGTTCCGTACGGCGGTGCGCATCGACCCCGGCATGGCCGACGGCTGGCTCGGTCTGCACGCGCTGCGCGTGGACACCACGACCGCGCTGCTGCGGATGTACCGCAACCGCGAGCGCTTCGGCGAGCAGCGGACCCGGCACCGAAGGAACCTCAACTCCTGGTACTGGCTGGGCTGGTGGGTGCAGCCGGTGCTCGAGAGCCCGCGCGACCTGCTGCTCGCGCACGCCTCGCACTGGCTCGACGGCCGGCACGTGCCGGAGCTCGACCGGGCGCTCGCCGGCCTGCCGCCGGTCGACGCCGACCCGCAGGTCCGCTTCCTGCACGCCTGCCGTTCGTACCTGGTCAAGGACTGGGAGCAGCTGGTACGGCACACCGAGCCGCTGGTCGACGACCCGCTCCTGGGCATCGAGGCGGGCTTGTTCGGCGGGATGGCGCGGGTGCGCCTGGAGATGTACGGGCAGGCCGAGCCACTGCTCGCGACGGCGCTGATGCGCTGCCGCAGCGAGCAGCCGCAGCGCAAGGAGCTGCGCTACTGGCTCGCCCGGGCCCACGAGGGCACCGGGAGGACCGCCGCCGCCATGCCGCTCTACCGCGCGGTGCACCGGATCGACCCGGCGTTCATGGACACCGCCGCACGGCTCGCCACCATCGCCGAGTACGACGGGTTCGAGGGTCCGGACGATCCGATGGGGCTCGCCCCGGCCATGTACGGCGGGTTGGGCCAGGACACGGTGGACGGCGAGCGGACCGACCCGGAGCCCCCGGCGGGCGACGGGCTGCTGCTCAGGCCGGACACCGGCCCGCCGCCCGCGCCGCCGGAGCCGCCCGACGTCGTACGCCAGAAGGCGGCGGTCCCGGCGCAGCCGGCGCCGCCCCGCTTCCCGGCCGGCGCCACCGACCCGGCGTTACTCGCGGAGGCGCTGGCGGAGCTGGAGCGGATGGTCGGCATGGAGCCGGTCAAGCGGCAGGTGAAGGCTCTGTCGGCGCAGCTGGAGATGGCCCGGTTGCGCGCTGACCAGGGACTTCCCGTCCAGCCGCCGAAACGTCACTTTGTCTTCTCGGGTCCCTCGGGCACCGGCAAGACCACCGTCGCCCGCATTCTGGGCCGGGTCTTCTACGCGCTCGGCCTGCTCGGCGGCGACCATCTGGTGGAGGCCCAGCGGGCCGATCTGGTCGGCGAGTACCTGGGCCAGACCGCGGTCAAGGCCAACGAGCTGATCGACTCGGCGGTCGGCGGCGTGCTCTTCGTCGACGAGGCGTACGCCCTCTCCAACACCGGCTACAGCAAGGGCGACGCCTACGGCGACGAGGCCCTTCAGGTGCTGCTCAAGCGCGCCGAGGACAACCGCGACCACCTGGTGGTGATCCTGGCCGGCTACCCGGAGGGCATGGACCGGCTGCTCGCCGCCAATCCCGGGCTCTCCTCCCGCTTCACCACCCGGGTCGACTTCCCCTCGTACCGCCCGCTCGAACTCACCGAGATCGGCAAGGTCCTCGCCGCGGCGAACGGCGACGGCTGGGACGAGGAGGCACTGGAGGAGCTGCGCTCGATCAGCGGGCACGTCGTCGACCAGGGCTGGATCGACGAGCTCGGCAACGGCCGCTTCCTGCGCACGCTGTACGAGAAGTCCTGCGCCTACCGCGATCTGCGGCTCTCGGGCTACGGGACCACGCCGAGCCGCGAGGACCTGGCGACGCTGCGGCTGCCGGACCTGATGCAGGCCTACGGCGAGGTGCTCTCGGGGCGGGGCCCGATGGACCGCGGCCCGCAGGAGCCGCCGGGCATCTGAGCCCACGGGAGCCACCGGGCATCTGAGCCCACGGGAGCCACCGGGCGCCTGAGCCGCAGGCGCCGCCGGGCAACTGAGCCCGCACGAGGAGCACCCGGGCCTCTGAACCTGCGCGAGGAGCCGCCGGGCACCTGCGCCACAGGAGCACCGGGCCTTGAGGCTCTGAGCCTCCGCGCGGAGCCGCCGGCAGGCGACCGGTGGCTCCGCGCGGGGTACGGCTGACGGGCCGCGCTCAGCCCGCGAGCACCCGCGTGGGCGACTGGGGCTGTGCCTGCGGCTGCGGCTGAGGCGGCTGCTGCGGCTGTGCCTGCGGCTGCGGCTGCGGCGGGCTCGACGGATGCCGGACCGGCGGGCCGACGCGGTGTGCGGGGTCGCGGACCTCGCCGACCAGCATCTCCAGCACGTCCTCCAGGGCGACCAGGCCCAGCACCCGGCCGGAGGCGTCCGACACCTGTGCCAGATGGGTCGCTGCCCGGCGCATCACGGTGAGCGCGTCGTCCAGCGGGAGCTCGGCCCGCACCCTGGCCATCGGGCGCCACACGTGCTGCGGCACCGCGCGCTCCCGCTCCTCCAGGTCCAGGACGTCCTTCACGTGGACGAAGCCCATGAAGGTGCCCCGGGCGCCGGGCCCGCCGGCGCGCACCGGGAAGCGGGAGTAGCCGGTCCGGACGGTCAGCTCCTCGATGTCCCGGGGAGTGACCGACGGGGGCACGGTGACGAGCGAGGCCGAGGGGATGAGGACGTCGGTGACCGGGCGGGTGCCCAGCTCCAGGGCGTCCTCCAGGCGCTCCTGTTCGGCCGGGTCGAGCAGTCCGGCCTGGCCGGCGTCCTCGACGAGCCGGCCCAGCTGGGCGCTGGTGAAGACGGCCTCCACCTCGTCCTTCGGCTCGACCTTGAAGGCCCGCAGGACGAGTCCGGCGCAGGCGCCGAGGGCGCGGGTGACCGGCCGGCAGAGGCGGGCGAAGCCGACCAGGCCGGGGCCGAGGAGCAGTGCGGTGCGCTCGGGGTCGGCCATGGCCAGGTTCTTCGGGACCATCTCGCCGATGACCAGGTGGAGGAAGACCACGGCGGCGAGCGCGATCACGTAGCCGAGCGGATGGACGAGGCCTTCGGGTACGGCGACGGCGTGGAAGACCGGTTCGAGCAGCCGGGCCACGGTCGGCTCGGCGACCGCGCCGAGCGTCAGCGAGGCGACGGTGATGCCGAACTGGGCGGCCGCCATCATCTGCGGCAGGTTCTCCAGGCCGTACAGGACCTGGCGGGCCCGCTTGGTGCCGAGCGGCTCGATCTGGCTGCGGCGTACGGACACGAGGGCGAACTCGGCGCCGACGAAGAAACCGTTCGCCAGGACCAGCAGGACGGCGAGGAGCAGAGGGAGCAGACTCATCGGGCCGCCTCCGCGGCGACGGGCACCGGGGCGGTGCGCATGATCCGCACGCGTTCGGCGCGGTAGCGGTCGACCTGGCGCACCGAGAGCCGCCAGCCGGGCAGCTCGGCCCGGTCGCCCGGGGCGGGGATGCGCCCGAGCAGGTCGGCGACGAGCCCGGCGACCGTCTCGTACGGGCCGTCGGGCACGTCGAGGCCTATCCGGTGCAGGGTGTGGACGCGGCAGGAGCCGTCGGCCTCCCAGACCTGGGAGCCGTCGTCGGAGGGCACGGCGGACAGTTCCGGCCGGGCGTCGGCGGCGGTGTCGTGCTCGTCGCGGACCTCACCGACGAGCTCCTCGACGATGTCCTCCAGGGTGACCACGCCTGCGGTGCCGCCGTACTCGTCGACGACGACCGCGATGGGCTGCTCGCGGCGCAGCCGCTCCAGGAGTGCCTGGGCGGGCAGCGACTCGGGGACGAGCAGCGGCGGTACGGCGATCCGGGCCACGGAGGTCCGGTGCCGCTCGTGCGGGACGACGGCGAGGGCGTCCTTGAGGTGGACCATGCCGACGATCTCGTCGATGCGCTCGCGGTAGACGGGGAACCGGGACAGACCGGTGGCCCGGGTGAGGTTGAGGACGTCGGCCGCGGTGGCGTCCGACTGGAGGGAGCTCATCCGTACCCGGGGGGTCATGACCTGCTCGGCGGTAAGGCCGCCGAGCGAGAGGGTGCGGACGAAGAGGTCGGCCGTGTCCTGTTCCAGGGCGCCGGCCCGGGCCGAATGGCGGGCCAGGGAGACCAGCTCGCCGGGGGTGCGGACCGAGTCCAGCTCGTCGGCCGGCTCCACGCCGAACAGCCGGACGAGCCGGTTGGCGACGGTGTTGAGCAGGGTGATCACCGGCCGGAACAGGCTCGCGAAGGCGTGCTGCGGTCCGGCCACGAACCGGGCCACCTGCAGCGGCCGGGAGACCGCCCAGTTCTTCGGCACGAGTTCGCCGACCACCATCTGCACGGCGGAGGCGAGCAGCATGCCCACGAGCACGGAGATGCCGGAGACGGCTCCTTCGGGCAGTCCGGTGGCCGTGAGCGGCCCGTCGAGCAGCCGGGCGAGCGCGGGCTCGGCGAGCATGCCGGTGACGAGCGAGGTGAGGGTGATGCCGAGCTGGGTGCCGGAGAGCTGGAAGGACAGCTCGCGCAGGGCGCGGACGACGCCGCGGGCCCGGCGGTCGCCTTCGGCGGCGGCGCGCTCGGCCTCGGCCCGTTCGACGGTGACGAGGCCGAACTCGGCGGCCACGAAGAAGCCGTTGGCGAGGATGAGCAGCAGGGCTGCTGCGAGGAGCAGCAGGGAGACGATCATGCCGCCGCCTCGGGTGAGGGGGCGGCGCAGGTACTACCGGACGATCCGTCCATTGCCGGAGGGAGTCACTCCTCGGGTCGAAGGGAGGCCTCGCGGGCCGCCGGCGGGCGGCCCCGTTACATGCGAGGCGGTGGTGCCGCTCGGCACCACCGCCACAAGATTAGCCACGCCCGCACCCGTACGGGCAGGGGGTCGGCCCCGTATGGGGGACGGATCGGGGTCCGTCCCCGGGTCCGGCCGGGGTCAGCCGGCCTCGGTTCCGGTGCCCTTGCTCTCGGCGAGCGCGCGCAGCGCGCGGGCGTCGCGGATGGCCTGCTCCCTGGCGATTCCCGGCTGGATGCCGAGGGCGGGCAGGCTGGTTCCGTCGCTGAGGTCGAGGAAGACCCAGGCGTCGCCGGGGCGCAGGTTGACCTTGACGATCTCGGCCCAGGCGAGTCGGCGTGTCCGGGTGATGTTGACGACCGTCACACCCTTGTCGTCGGCGACGACCTTGGGCCGGCTCAGCAGCACCAGGACGCCCAGGAACAGTGCCGCGGTGAAGACGAAACTGGCCCGCTCCCCCGGGCCCAGCTTCTCCAGCAGCATTCCGACGGTGGTGATGACGACGAACATCGCCACGCCCGCGGTCAGCAGGACGACCCGGGTGCGGGCCGGCCGGAAGGTGACCGGAAGGGCGGGGGGTGCGGTGTCGGACATCGGGTTTCCCGGGGTTCCTTGCGTACGGGTCGAGGGGGCGCCGTTCGTGGGCGCGACGGGTGTGCGGCTGTGGGTGGGCCGTCAGAGGCGGCAGGCGTGGATGGCCGTGGTGAGGATGGCGCGGGCGCCCAGCTCGTACAGGTCGTCCATGACCTTCTGCGCCTCCTTGGCGGGGACCATGGCGCGCACGGCGACCCAGCCCTCGTTGTGCAGCGGCGAGACGGTGGGCGACTCCAGGCCCGGCGTGAGGGCGACGGCCTGCTCCAGGTGCTCGGCGCGGCAGTCGTAGTCCATCATCACGTAGCTGCGGGCGACCAGGACGCCCTGGAGGCGGCGCAGGAACTGCTGGACCTTCGGGTCGTCGGTCGGTGCGCCGGTGCGGCGGACGACGACGGCCTCGGAGGTGAGGATCGGCTCGCCGATGACCTCCAGGCCGGCGTTGCGCAGGCTGGTGCCGGTCTCCACGACGTCCGCGATGATCTGGGCGACGCCCAGCTGGATCGCGGTCTCGACCGCGCCGTCGAGGTGGACGACGGACGCGTCGACGCCCTGCTCGGCGAGGTGCTTGGCGACGATGCCCTCGTAGGAGGTGGCGATCGTCATGCCGTGGAAGTCCTCGGGACCGTTCGCGGTGCCGGGCCGGGTGGCGTAGCGGAAGGTGGAGCGGCCGAAGTTCAGCGGCAGGATCTCCTCGGCGTTGGCGCCGGAGTCCAGGAGCAGGTCGCGGCCGGTGATGCCGATGTCGAGGCGGCCGGACGCCACGTAGATCGCGATGTCCTTGGGACGGAGGTAGAAGAACTCCACCTCGTTGTCCGGGTCGACGGTGACGAGCTCCTTGGACTCCTTGCGCTGCCGGTAGCCCGCCTCATGGAGCATCTCCATCGCAGGTCCGGAGAGAGAACCCTTGTTGGGGACGGCGATGCGCAGCATGGGACGGGCTTCCTTTGCCTCGGGTGTTCGCGGAGCTTGTCGGTGGGGTGGGTGTGCTCAGAGGTGGGCGTAGACGTCGTCGAGCGAGATCCCGCGGGCGACCATCATCACCTGGACGTGGTACAGCAGCTGCGAGATCTCCTCGGCGGCGGCTTCCTTGCCCTCGTACTCGGCGGCCATCCAGACCTCGGCGGCCTCCTCGACGACCTTCTTGCCGATGGCATGGACGCCCTTGCCGACCAGTTCCGCGGTGCGGGAGGTCGCCGGGTCGCCGGTCTCGGCCTTGAGCTTGAGCTCGGTGAAGAGCTCTTCGAAGGTTTTGTTCGCCATGATGTCCTAAGAGTACGGGGTGTGAATCTGCACTCAGCGCCAGGGTTCGCTGACTGTACGCAAGATCGTCGCGGTGGCGACGGCGGCGGTGACGGCCTCGTGGCCCTTGTCCTCGCTGGACCCTTCGAGGCCGGCCCGGTCGAGGGCCTGCTCCTCGGTGTCGCAGGTCAGGACGCCGAATCCGACGGGTACGCCGGTGTCGATCGAGACCTGGGTGAGGCCGTGGGTGACGCCCTGGCACACGTACTCGAAGTGCGGCGTCCCGCCGCGGATGACGACGCCGAGGGCCACCACGGCATCGTAGCCCCGGCCGGCGAGGACCTTTGCCACGACCGGGAGCTCGAAGCTGCCGGGGACGCGCAGCAGGGTGGGCTCCTCGATGCCGAGCTCGGCGAGGGCGCGCAGGGCGCCGTCGACGAGGCCGTCCATGATCTTCTCGTGCCACTGGGCCGCGATGACCGCGACGCGGAGGTCGCCGCAGTTCTTCACGCTGAGGACGGGTGCGCCCTTGCCGCTCATGTTGCTCCTTGCCGGTCGTGCGTACGTGGTACGGGATACGGGAATGCGGGGTTACTGGTTGCCGCAGGTGGGGGCCGGGGTGCCGTCCAGCCAGGGCAGGTCGTGGCCCATCCGGTCGCGCTTGGTGCGCAGGTAGCGGAGGTTGTGCTCGCCCGCCTGGACCGGCATGGGTTCGCGGCCCCCGACCGTCAGCCCGTGACGGGTCAGGGCGTCGATCTTGTCCGGGTTGTTGGTCATCAGCCGCACGCTGCGGACGCCCAGGTCGGCGAGGATCTGCGCGCCGGCCGCGTAGTCGCGGGCGTCGGCGGGCAGCCCCAGCTCCAGGTTGGCGTCCAGGGTGTCGCGGCCGCGCTCCTGGAGCTCGTAGGCGCGGAGCTTGGACAGCAGGCCGATGCCGCGGCCCTCGTGGCCGCGCAGGTAGACGACGACGCCGCGGCCGGCTTCGGTGATCCGGTCCATGGAGGCCTCCAGCTGGGGGCCGCAGTCGCAGCGCAGCGAGTGGAAGACGTCTCCGGTCAGGCACTCGGAGTGGACCCGGACCAGGACGTCCTCGCCGTCCCCGACCTCGCCGTGGACGAGGGCGACGTGCTCGACGCCGTCGACCGTGGAGCGGTAGCCGTACGCGGTGAAGTCGCCGTGGCGGGTGGGCAGCTGCACCGCGGCCTCGCGGCGTACGGTCGGCTCGGCGGAGCGGCGGTAGGCGATCAGGTCCTCGATGGAGATGATCGTCAGGCCGTGCTTGCGGGCGAACGGGACGAGCTCGGGCAGCCGGAGCATCACGCCGTCCTCGCCGGCGATCTCCACGATGGCGCCGGCCGGGCGGAGGCCGGCGAGCCGGGCGAGGTCGACGGCGGCCTCGGTGTGGCCGTTGCGGACCAGGACGCCGCCTTCCTTGGCGCGCAGCGGGAAGACGTGTCCGGGTCGGACGAAGTCGCCGGGCTCGTACGTGCCGGCGGCGAGCATCCGCAGGGTGGTGGCGCGGTCGGCGGCGGAGATGCCGGTGGTGACGCCGTGGGCGGCGCTCGCGTCGACGGAGACCGTGAAGGCCGTCTTCATGGACTCGGTGTTGTCGTCGACCATCTGCGGCAGCCGGAGGCGCTCCAGTTCCTCGCCCTCCATGGGTGCGCAGATCAGGCCGCGGCACTCGCTCATCATGAAGGCGACGACCTCGGGCGTGGCCTTCTCGGCGGCGATGACGAGGTCGCCCTCGTTCTCGCGGTCCTCGTCGTCCACGACGACGACGGGGCGGCCGGCGGCGATGTCCGCGATGGCCTGCTCGACGGGGTCGAGGACGAGGTCGGTGACGTCCCAGACGGGAAGCGCGCTCATGCTGCACTCCTTTCGTTCGCTTCTCCGCCCGCGCGGCGCACCGGTGCGGGCATCACGGTCGTCTGCGGCCGGGTGGCCGCGCACGCGTCGCTCACGTCATGGCTCCTTCCAGCGGGGCGGCCGTGCGCGAGCGCAGCCACCAGTCGCGCAGGCCCCAGAGGACGAGCGCGCCGTAGATGACGTAGACGAAGCCGGAGAAGGCGTAGCCGTTGGCGAAGTTGAGCGGGACGCCGACGAGGTCGACGAGCAGCCAGGCGAACCAGAACTCGACCATGCCGCGGGCCTGGGCGTACATGGCGACGACGGTGCCGACGAAGATGTACGCGTCGGGCCAGGGGTCCCAGGAGAGGTTCGGGTACGCGGTGAAGAGCAGGGCGACCGCGACGGTGCCGGCGGCGGCCGCGACGGTCATGGCGGCCCGCTCGCGCCAGGTGGCGAAGCGCACCGCGATGTGGCCGTCCGCGCCCTGTCCCTTGCCGCGCTGCCACTGCCACCAGCCGTAGAGCGCCACGAGCATGACGACGACCTGCTTGCCGGCGCTGCCGGTGAGGTGGCCGAAGAAGGCGCCGAAGAGGATCAGGCCGGCGAGGAACTGCACGGGCCAGGTCCAGACGGAACGGCGCCAGCCGAGGGCCAGGGCGACCAGACCGAAGACGTTGCCGATCATGTCGGACCAGATGATGTGCTGGCCGAAGGCCGTGAACGCCTCGGAGTTGAGCCAGTTCACTTGCCGTTCTCCTGTGCGTTCGGGCCGAGCAGCCGCTCGACATACTTGGCGATGACGTCGACCTCGAGGTTGACCGGGTCGCCGGGCTGCTTGATGCCGAGCGTGGTCAGCGCGAGGGTGGTGGGGATGAGGCTGATGGTGAACCAGTCGTCGGCGACCTCGACGACGGTGAGGCTGACGCCGTCGACCGTGATGGAGCCCTTCTCGACGACGTAGCGGGCGAGCGGGGCGGGCAGGCCGACCTTGACCAGCTCCCAGTGCTCGGAGGGGGTGCGTTCCAGGACGGTGCCGGTGCCGTCGACGTGGCCCTGGACGATGTGGCCGCCGAGGCGTCCGCCGACGGCCATGGGCCGCTCCAGGTTGACGCGGGAGCCGACGTCCAGGGCGCCCAGCGAGGAGCGCTTGAGGGTCTCGGCCATCACGTCGGCGGTGAACTCGCCGTCGCCGTGTTCCACGACCGTGAGACAGACGCCGTTGACGGCGATCGAGTCGCCGTGCTGGGCGCCCTCGGTGACGAGCGGGCCGCGCAGTCGGAAACGGGAGGCGTCCTCCAGCTGCTCGACGGCGACGACCTCGCCCAGCTCTTCGACGATTCCGGTGAACACGGTCAGGCTCCCTTGGGGGTCGTGACGACGGGGGTCGCGGTGATGCGGATGTCGGGTCCGATGCGCACGGTCTCGGTGACGTCGAGGCGCAACGCGTCGGTGATGGTGGTGATTCCGGCGTCGGCAAGGGCGGAAGGGCCCGCGCCGAGGAGGACCGGGGCGAGGTAGCCGACGACCTGGTCGACGGCTCCCGCGGCGAGGAAGGCGCCGGCGAGGGTGGGGCCGCCTTCGAGGAGGACGGAGCGGACGCCGCGGGTGTGCAGGGCGTCGAGGAGGGCGGTGACGTCGAGGCCGCGCTCGGCGCGCGGCAGCCGGACGACGTCGGTGAGCGTGGTCTCGGCGTCCTCGGCGACGGCGATCAGGGTGGGGGCGGCGGCGTCGAGGACGCGGGCGCCGGGCTTGACGGCGGTGGCCTCGGTGTCGACGACGACGCGCAGCGGCTGTACGGCGCCCTCGACGCCGCGGACGGCGAGGTGGGGGTCGTCGGCGCGGGCGGTTCCGGAGCCGACGACGACGGCGTCGGCCTCGGCGCGCAGCCGGTGGACGTCGGCGCGGGAGTCGGCGGAGCTGATCCAGCGGGAGGTGCCGTCGGCGGCGGCGATCCGGCCGTCGAGGGTGGCGGCGTACTTCCAGCGGACGAAGGGGCGGCCGCGGCGCACGGAGGTGAGCCAGGCGAGGTTGCCCGTCTCGGCCTCGGCCTCGAGGAGGCCCTGGCCGACCTGGATCCCGGCCGCGCGCAGGGTGTCGGCACCTCCGGTGGCCTGCGGGTTCGGGTCGCCGACCGCGTACACGACGCGGGCGACGCCGGCCTCGATGAGGGCCTGGGCGCAGGGGCCGGTGCGGCCGGTGTGGTTGCAGGGTTCGAGGGTGACGTACGCGGTGCCGCCGCGGGCCTGCTCGCCGGCCGCGCGCAGGGCGTGCACTTCGGCGTGCGGGCCGCCGGCGCGCTGGTGCCAGCCCTCGCCGACGGGCCGGCCGGAGGCGTCCGTGACGACGCAGCCGACGACCGGGTTGGGACTGGTGGAGCCGAGACCGCGGGCGGCGAGCGCGATCGCGCGTCGCATGGCGGTGATGTCGGCCTGGGTGGCCACCGGGTCCTCCTGCCTCTTCGGGCACGGACTCCGGGGCTGTCGATGACGACAGGGAGCGGGTACGACGCCTCGCGCAGGGTGTGCCGAGGCCGGGTCCCCGGTGCGCCGGCACCCGGGACGGGTACGGCGACCAGCGGACGTACGGCCGACGCACCCCTTGCCGGGGTCGCCCGCCGCGCACTGCCTCCCATCCGGACTTTCACCGTCGGTCCAGGAATCTCACCTGGTCAACCGGCCGCTGGCTGCGGACGGGTCGCGGACTATACCGCCGGTTCGGAATTACACCGACCCCGGAGTGCGCTGCTGCTGATACAGGGCCAGTGTGCCACGGCCGGGAACCGGCCATGCGGGTGAGGCCCTGTGGGCTGGCTCACAACTCGCCATGGCCCTGCCACAGCCTGTCACGGATTTCCTCGTTGGTCCAGACCTATTGACGCACTGGTCTAGTCCTCTTAATCTCCGTGTCACCTCCGAGGTAACGGCCCGTCGGCGTGCGCACTCCACGGGCCCAACACGACCCATCCCCTTGTTCGTTGTGTTCTTCCCCCAGCGTCGCTCGCGGCGCGCGGGGCCCAAACCTCCCTTGGAGGAACCGATCGTGTTGTCCCCCACCCAGAAGAGGGCCTCGCTGCTCGCTTCCGGCGCCGCCGTCGCCGGGCTGCTGATCAGCTCCCTCGCCGCGGGCGGCGTCTCGTACGCCGCCGACAACGAGTCCTGTCGCCCCGACGGCCTCTACAAGACGCCCGGCGTCGACGTCCCGTACTGCTCGGTCTACGACACCGAGGGCCGCGAGAAGATGGGCGCGGACCACCAGCGCCGGGTCATCGGCTACTTCACGAGCTGGCGTACCGGCAAGAACGGCCAGCCCGCCTATCTCGCCAAGGACATCCCGTGGGACAAGATCACCCACGTCAACTACGCCTTCGGCCACGTCGGCGGCGACAACAAGCTGTCCGTGGGAGCCGACGGACCGGACAACGCGTCCACCGGGATGACCTGGCCCGGCGTCGCGGGCGCCGAGATGGACCCGGAGTTTCCCTACAAGGGCCACTTCAACCAGCTGAACAAGTTCAAGAAGCAGCACCCGAACGTCAGGACGCTGATCTCGGTCGGCGGCTGGGCGGAGACCGGCGGCTACTTCGACGACAACGGCGACCGCGTGAACTCCGGCGGCTTCTACTCGATGGCCACCAACGCCGACGGCTCGGTCAACCAGGCGGGCATCGACACGTTCGCGAACTCCGCGGTCGACTTCATCAGGAAGTACGGCTTCAACGGCGTCGACATCGACTACGAGTACCCGACGACGATGAAGGACGCGGGCAACCCGCTCGACTGGCAGGTCGCCAACGCGCGCCGGGCGGGCCTCGTCAAGGGCTACGCCGCCCTGATGAAGTCCCTGCGCGAGAAGCTCGACAGGGCCGGCGCCGCCGACGGCAGGCACTACCTGCTGACCGTCGCCGCGCCCTCCTCCGGCTACCTGCTGCGCGGCATGGAGACCTTCCAGGTGCAGAAGTACCTGGACTACGTCAACATCATGTCCTACGACCTGCACGGCGCCTGGAACGAGTACGTCGGCCCGAACGCCTCGCTCTTCGACGACGGCAAGGACGGCGAGCTCGCCGCGGCCAACGTCTACGGCTCCGCGCAGTACGGCAACATCGGCTACCTCAACACCGACTGGGCGTACCACTACTTCCGCGGCTCCATGCCGTCCGGCCGGATCAACATCGGCCTGCCGTACTACACCCGCGGCCACAAGAACGTGCAGGGCGGCACCGACGGTCTGTGGGGCAAGGCCGCCGCGACCAGCTGCCCGGCCGGGGCCGGTCTGACCAAGTGCGGTGACGGCGCCGTCGGCATCGACAACCTGTGGCACGACAAGGACACCAACGGGCAGGAGTCGCCCGCGGGTTCCAACCCGATGTGGCACGCCAAGAACCTCGAGAAGGGCATCGTCGGCGACTACGTCACGCAGTACGGCTTCCCGGCGAACACCACGCTGACCGGCACCTACGCCCGCAAGTACGACTCCACGCTGGTCGCCCCGTGGCTGTGGAACGCCCAGAAGAAGGTCTTCCTGTCCACCGAGGACGAGCAGTCGGTGGCCGCCAAGGCCGACTACGTGGTCGACCGCGGCATCGGCGGCACGATGATCTGGGAGCTGGCCGGCGACTACGGCTGGAACGCGGCCAAGGGCCAGTACGAGATGGGCGACACGCTCACCTCGCTGATGTACGACAAGTTCAAGGCCGCCACCCCCTACGGCGCGAAGAAGAGCAACAAGGCGCTGCCGACCCAGGCCGTGAACGTGGGCGTGGAGTTCACCGAGTTCAAGCTGGGCGACTCCAACTACCCGATCACCCCGAAGATCAAGATCACCAACAACACCGCCACCGCGCTGCCGGGCGGCACGGAGTTCCAGTTCGACTACGGCACCTCGGCGCCGAGCAACGCCTCCGACCAGTCCGGTTTCGGCACCAAGGTGATCAGCAGCGACCACACGGGCAGCAACGTCGGCGGCCTGAAGGGCGACTTCCACCGGGTCTCCCTGAAGCTCCCGGCCTGGCAGTCGCTGGCCCCGGGCGCCTCGGTCGACCTGGCCTTCAACTACTACCTGCCGGTCTCGACCCCGTCGAACTGGACGGTGAACATCAACGGCACGACGTACGCGCTCGCCGGTGACCTGGCGCGCGGCACGACGACGGTGGAGCCGGGCACCACGACCCCGCCCACCACGCCGCCGACGACGGAGCCCACGACCCCGCCGACCACTCCCCCGACCACCCCGCCCACGACCCCGCCGACGACGCCGCCCACGGGCTGCACCGCCCCGGCGTACGTGGCCGGCCAGGTCTACAACGGCGGTTCGCTGGTCTCCCACAAGGGCCACACCTGGAAGGCCCAGTGGTGGACCCAGAACGAGGAGCCGGGTACGACCGGCGAGTGGGGCGTCTGGAAGGACCAGGGCGCCTGCTGACCTGAAGGACCAGGGCTCCTGCTGACCGACGGAACGAAGCCTCCCGTCAACGCATGAAACCCCCGGCGGCGGTTCTCACGGCCCTTGCCGCCGCCGGGTCTCCCCCGTCGCGCCGCGTCCCCCTGTCCGGGACGCGGCGCGGTGGCGTTCGGGGCGCTCGGGGCGTTGGGAGGTGCTCGGGGCGCTCGGGGCGTTCGGGGCGTTCGGGAGGACGAGAGGCAGGGAGTTTCGAGGTCGGGGAGCTTCGGGAGCGGGAACGGTGGCGGTGGCGGGAGCGGTGGCGGTGGCGCCGTCCTTACGGGAAGAGCTCGTCCTGCGCCGCGTCGCGGGCCCGCAGCAGCGCGCCCCGCAGGACCGCCGCGTCGCCGAGGGTGGTGGCGCGCACCTCGGTGCGCAGCGGTGAGAGCGAGGTGAGGACGGCCTCGACGCGGGCGGCGAGCTCCTGCCCGCCCTGGTGACCGGTCTCGCCGGCCAGGACCACGCAGCCGGGGTCCAGGACGGAGACGACCGCGGCCGCGCCGATCGCCAGGCGGTGGGCGAGGGCATCGAGGAACGGGCCGTGCCCGGAGGTGAGCGCCGTGGCGGGGGCGAGGCCGTGGGCGGCGGCCAGGGCGTCGACGGCGGCGACGCAGGCCAGCTCGTGGAAGCCGCCGTCGCAGCCGGTGGCCGAGGGCAGCCCGGAGGTGCCGGGGACGGGCAGGAAGCCGATCTCGCCGGCGCCGCCGGAGGCGCCGCGGCGCAGCCTGCCGCCGAGGACGACCGCCGCGCCGACGCCCTGGCCGAGCCAGAGGAGGACGAAGTCGTCCCGGTCGCCGGCCGCGCCCTCGCGCAGTTCGGCGAGGGCGGCGAGGTTGGTCTCGTTCTCGACCAGGACGCGGGCCGGGAGCCGCTCCTGGAGGACGCCGATGAGCCGGCGGTGCCAGGCAGGCAGTCCGGTGGAGTCGCGCAGCTCGCCGGTGGCCGGGTCGATGAGGCCGGGTGCGCCGACGGCCACGGTGTGGAGCCGGGCCACGCCGGCCCGCTTCGCGGTCCGCTCCAGGAGGGTGACGGCCCGCTCGACGGCGGTGCCGGTGCCGTCGGCGTCGCCGACGGGGGCGGCCGCCTCCGCGAGCGGGGTGCCGACGAGGTCGGTGACGGTGACCGAGACGGAGCGCGTGCGGACGTCGAGGGCGGCGAGGTGGGCGCGGTCGGCGACGATCCCGTAGAGCTTGGCGTTGGGGCCGCGGCGGTCGGCTCCGGACTCGCCGACGACATGGACGAGTCCCGAGCCCCGGAGCCGTTCGACGAGGTCGGCGACGGTGGGCCGGGACAGTCCGGTGCGGGTCTTGAGCTGGGCGGCCGTCAACGGGCCCTCGTCCTGGAGCAGTCGCAGGGCGAGCCGGTCGTTGATGGCCCGCGCGGTGCTCGGGGATGCGGCCATGCGGCGATCCTCTCAGACTGGCCGGAGGCGTTCCGGGTACCGGCGTACGGCCGTCCGGCGCGGCCCGTCGCCCCGGGCCTCTGCGGACACTATTTATCAGGCAGGGTTCCTGATAGTTTACGGCCCGTCGAGGACGACCACTCCGGGGAGGGCCCATGACGGCGCAGACCGTCTTCACCAGCGAGCGGCTGCGGCGCGCCCGTTTCGCCGTCGCCGCCGTCTTCTGCGTCCACGGCGCGGTCACCGGCAGCTTCGCCACCCGCATTCCCTGGATCCAGGACCACGCGGGCGTCGGCGCGGGCGCGCTCGGGCTCGCCCTCGCGTTCCCGGCGATCGGCGCCTCGCTCGCGATGCCCCTCGCCGGCGCGATCAGCCACCGCTTCGGCGCCCGGAACGCGCTGCGCGGTCTGCTCGTGCTGTGGACCCTGTCCCTGACGCTGCCCTCGCTCGCGCCGAACGTCTACGGCCTGTGCGCGGCCCTGTTCGTCTACGGCGCCACGGCCGGCATGTCCGACGTCGCCATGAACGCGCTCGGCGTCGAGACCGAGAACCGGCTCGGCCGCTCCATCATGTCCGGGCTGCACGGCATGTGGAGCGTGGGCGCCCTGATCGGCTCGGCCGCCGGCACCGTCGCCGCGCACCTCGGCGGCGACGCCCGGCTGCACCATCTGGTCGCCGCGCTCGCCTTGACCGCGCTCGGTCTGGCCGCCTGCCAGGGCGTGCTCGACCTGCAGAGCGCGCCGGAGGAGGAGGCGCCGCCGCGGTTCTCGCTGCCGCCGCGATCCGCCCTGGTCATCGGCGCGATCGGGTTCTGCGGGGTGTTCGCGGAGGGTGCCAGCCTGGACTGGTCGGCGGTCTACCTGAAGGAGGAACTGGGCACCTCCGCCGGTCTCGCCGCCGCCTCCACCACGGCCTTCGCCCTGACCATGGCCGTGGCACGGCTGGCCGGCGACCGGGTGGTGGACCGCTTCGGGGCGGTGCGCACGGTGCGCGTCGGCGGCGTGGCCGCGACCGCCGGCGGTCTGCTCGTGGTGTTCGCCCCGCACGTGGCCCTGGCGCTGGCGGGTTTCGGCCTCATGGGGCTCGGTGTGGCGGTCGTCGTCCCGCTGGCGTTCGCCGCAGCCGGCCGCAGCGGCCCCAACCCGAGCCAGGCCATCGCGGGCGTCGCCACCATCACGTACACCTCGGGCCTCATCGCCCCCTCGGCGATCGGCGGCATCGCGGACGCGACCTCGCTGGCCTTCTCCTTCGGACTGGTGACCCTGCTGGCCTTCGGTCTGGTGCTGGGGGCGGGTGTGCTCAGGACCGGCGAGCGGCGGACGGCGGGGGCGGCGGAGCGCGGCGCCGTCGAAAAGGTCCGCTGACCCTCGGCACCGCCGAAGTGGTCCGCCGGCCCACGGCACCGCCGAAGGGGTCCGCCGGCCCACGGCGCCCGCGGTCCGCTGCCCCGGGGCGGACCGGGTGCTCCGTGGGCCCGCGGCGCCCGGGTCCTGTCCGGCCTGTCGGGACCGGACAGGACCTACCATATGGCTGATCTTTTTCGGTCACTGCACGACAGGACCGAAAGACGTCCCCTCCCCGCGATCCCGACCCACGGAAACTGGAGCGAGCACATGAGCCTCGGCGTGCGCTGGACCCTGCACGGCGACGGGAGGACACCCGCTCCGAGAGCAGTCGTCCGTCCGGACGAACGCCTCTCCTGGCCCCGTACGGCCGGGCTCGGCGCCCAGCACGTGGTGGCGATGTTCGGAGCCTCCTTCGTCGCCCCCGTCCTCATGGGCCTCGACCCCAACCTCGCGATCATGATGTCCGGTGTCGCCACCGTGATCTTCCTGCTCGCGACCCGCGGCACGGTCCCGTCGTACCTGGGCTGCTCGCTCTCCTTCGTGGGCGTCGCCGCCGCCATCCGGGCCTCCGGCGGCAGCAGCGCGACCGTGACCGGCGCGGTGTTCGTGGTCGGCGCGGTGCTGTTCCTCGCGGGCCTCGCGGTGAGGAGGTTCGGGGCGCGGATCATCCACGCGGCCATGCCGCCGGTCGTCACCGGCGCGGTCGTCATGCTGATCGGCTTCAACCTGGCCCCGGTCACGGCCGCCACGTACTGGCCTCAGGACCAGTGGACGGCGCTGCTGGTGATGCTGTTCACCGGCCTCGCCGTGGTCTGCCTGCGCGGCTTCTGGTCCCGCATCGCGATCTTCCTCGGCCTCGTCTTCGGCTATGCCGTCTCCTGGGTCTTCGACCTGGTCTTCGGGAAGATCCATTCGACGGGGGCGGACGGCCGGGTCACCGACCACTGGCGACTCGACCTCTCCGGCGTCTCCCAGGCCGACTGGATCGGCCTGCCCACCCTGCACGGCCCCAGCTTCGAGTGGTCCGCGATCCTCGTGGCCCTGCCCGTGGTGATCGCCCTCATCGCCGAGAACGCCGGGCACGTCAAGGCCGTCGGCGAGATGACCGGCGACCCGCTGGACGACAAGCTCGGCACCGCGATCGCCGCCGACGGCGCCGCCTCCATGCTGTCCACCGCCGTGGGCGGCCCGCCGAACACCACGTACTCCGAGAACATCGGTGTCATGGCCGCGACCCGGGTCTACTCCACCGCCGCCTACTGGGCCGCGGCCGGCTTCGCCCTGCTCTTCGGCCTCTGCCCGAAGTTCGGCGCGGTCGTCGCCGCCATCCCCGGCGGCGTGCTCGGCGGCATCACCGTCATCCTCTACGGCATGATCGGCCTGCTCGGCGCCCAGATCTGGACCAACGCCCGGGTCGACCTGCGCAACCCGCTCAACCTGGTGCCCGCCGCGGCCGGCATCATCATCGGCGTCGGCGGCGTGAAGCTCACGTTCACCGACACCTTCGAGCTCGGCGGCATCGCGCTCGGCACCATCGTCGTCATCACCGGCTACCACGTGCTGGGCGCCTTCGCACCCGCCCACCTCAAGCAGCAGGAGCCGCTCCTGGACTCCGGCACCAGCTCGTACGAGGGCACCACGGGCGAGGAGCCCACGGCGAAGTCCTGACACATTCGCCCGTTCTGGGGAAGCCGGGTGGCGGAACACCGCCGTCCGGCCTCTCTGCTGCCACCCTGCAGCCATGGCATACACGGCGCAGACGCAGGACATCCAGCTCGGGCCGTTCACGGCCGTCGACCCCGTGGTGGACCGGATGCGGGCCATCCGCTCGGCCTGGCACCCGGCCGACGGCGTCGCCGTGTTCAACCGGGTCTATCTGACGGTCACCGAGGAGATCGGCCGGGCCATCGAGTCCGGATCCTTCGCCGACCGGCGGGCGGCCGCCACCCTGGACGTACGGTTCGCCCAGCGCTATCTCGAGGTCGTCGACGCCGTCGCGGCCGGCGGCCGGGCCCCGGCCTGCTGGCGGCCGCTCTTCCACTACCGGCGGCATCCCGGCGTACGGCCGCTGCAGTTCGCGCTCGCCGGGATCAACGCCCACATCGGCCACGACCTGGCCCTCGCGGTGGTCGACACCTGCCGCACCCTGGAGTGCGCGCCCGCGGACCTGGAGGACGAGTTCGACCGGGTCGGCGACGTCCTGGTCCTCCTGGAGGAGCGCATCCGCGAGGAACTGATGCCGGGCCCGGACCTCCTGGAGATCGCGGACCCGCTGACGCATCTGCTCGGCTGCTGGAGCCTGGACCGGGCCCGCGACGGGGCCTGGTTCGCCGCCCGCTCGCTGTGGCAGCTGCGGCGGCTGCCCGACCTGGCCGAGGAGTTCACCGAACGCCTCGACCGGTCGGTGGGCCTGGTGGGACGGATGCTGCTCACGCCCCTGGCCAGGCCCTGAGGCCCCGACGGCCTGGGGGCCGTGAGCCGCGGAGGCCCTGGACCGGGCCCTGGGGGATCAGTCCTCCGGCAGCTCGACCGGGGCGATCTCGTCGTACACGTCGCCCGGGCCCGGGTTGGTGGCGTCGGTGGCGCCGCCGAAGTGGTGCATCACGCCCCACACCGCGTTGAGCGCCGTCTGCACCGCGCCCTCGGCCCAGCCGGCCGTCCACGAGATGTCGTCGCCCGCGAGGAAGATGCCCCGCTTGTCCTCGGGCAGCCGGTCCTGCATGAAGTGGGTGAACAGGCGGCGCTGGTAGCGGTAGTGACCCGGCAGGTTGGCCTTGAAGGCGCCCATGAAGTAGGGCTCGTTCTCCCAGGACACGGTCACCGGGTTGCCGATGATGTGCTTCCGGATGTCGACCTTCGGGTAGATCTCGCCGAGCGACTTGAGCATGACCTCCATCCGCTCGTTCGCGGACAGCGGCAGCCACTTCAGGCTGTCGTCGCACCACGTGTACGAGAGGCAGATGACGGCCGGCTTGTCCGGGCCGTCGTCCAGCAGGTACGTGCCGCGGGTCATCCGGTCGGTCAGCGTCATCGACATGACGTCACGCCCGGTCGGATTGCCCTCGTCGTCGACGGCCTTGTCCAGCCAGAACGGCCGGTCGACCGGCACGAACAGCTTCGAGGACTCCATGTAGTGGGTCCGCTCGATCGCCGTCCAGTGGTCGATCGGGAAGAGCGAGTCGTCACAGGCGATCTTGGACAGCAGCATCCAGGACTGGGCGGTGAAGATCGCCGCCTGGTAGGTGCGGATGTCGCCGGAGGCGTCGGTGACCGTGATCCGGTTGCCGGAGGTGCGGTTCAGCCGGGTGACGGCCGGGCGCGGGTCGCCCTCGTGCAGCGAGGCGAGCGAGGTGCCCAGCGGCCAGTGGACGATCTTCTGCGGCTCGCGCTCCCAGAGGCGCAGCGGCAGCTGCTGCGAGCCGCCGACGATGCCGCGGTGGTGGTCGTCGGCCTCGGTGTAGACGACCCGCAGGATCTCCAGGATGGAGTTCGGGAAGTCGGTGTCCCAGCCGCCGGTGCCGAAGCCGACCTGACCGAAGATCTCGCGGTGCCGGAAGGACTTGAAGGCCTCCGACTCGCAGAGGAAGCCGTAGAAGGTCTGGTTGTCGAGCTTCTCGACGAGCTTCGCCCAGATCTCGCGGATGCGCGGCACGTCACGCTCGCGCATGGCGCGGTTCATGTCGGAGAAGTCGGCGCCCTCGTCGAGGCACTTGTTCCAGGCCGCGGCGACGTCACGGTAGACCTGCGGCAGGTCGTCGATGGTCTCGGCGTAGTGCGACTCGCCCTTGAGGTCGACGACGGTCGAGGGCGTGGCCTCGGCCAGCGGGTTCGGGAACGGCCTGGTCGTCAGGCCCACCAGGTCGATGTAGTGCTGGAGCGCCGTGGACGAGGGCGGGAAGCGCATCGCGCCCATCTCGGCGGTCAGGCCGTCGGTCTCCGGGCCCTCGAAGCCGACGGTGCGCAGCCGGCCGCCGATCTGGTCGGCCTCGTACACGACGGGCTTGAGGCCCATCTTCATCAGCTCGTACGCCGCGATGATGCCGGACAGGCCGCCGCCGATGACCGCGACCTCGGTGCCGTGCTCGGTCGCGGGTATCTGCCCGAGGCCGGCCGGGTGGGCCAGATAGTCGTCGTAGGCGTACGGGAAGTCCGGACCGAACATCGTGATCGGGGGCTGGCCGTCGGTGTGCTGGACGGCGGTGGGCACCGTGGACGTCATGGGGTACGGACTCCTTGCACGGAAACAGGGGTGGAGCGGGTGGGAGGGCGGAGGGGCGGCGCTCAGGTCCGGTCGTCGGTCAGCGCGCCGTAGAGGCCGGGCCGCCGGTCGCGGAGGTACGGGTTGAGCGCGCGGGACGCGGCGAGGACGTCGGGGTCGACGTCACCGAACACGAGGTCCTCGCCCTGGCCGGCCCGGGCCCGGGCGGTGCCGTCGGGGGCGGCGAGGGCGGACCGGCCGACGAACGCGAAGTCGCCCTCGGGTCCGGTCCGGTTGGCGTACGCGATGTAGAGCTGGTTCTCGAAGGCGCGTACGGGGACCACGGCGTCGGGCACGATCTCGGCGGGGTGCATGAGCGCGGTCGGCACGAGGAGGAGGTCCGTGCCGGCCAGCGCCTGCGCCCGGACGTTCTCCGGGAACTCGACGTCGTAGCAGATCATCAGGCCGACGGTGAGTCCGCCGAGCTCCGCCTGGACGACGCTCCGGTCTCCGGGCGTGAACCACTTCAGCTCGAAGTCGCCGAAGAGGTGGGTCTTGCGGTAGTTCGCCAGCAGGGTGCCGTCGGCACCGACGAGCCGGGCCGCGTTGTAGACGACGCCGTGCCGCTCGGTGTCGCGCTCCGGATAGCCGTAGGCGACGGCCAGGCCGTGGCGGGCGGCGATCCCGGCGGCGGCGCGGGCGGACGGGCCGTCGGCCGGCTCGGCCAGGCGGGCGATGTCGGCGCCGATGGCGTAGCCGGTGAGGAAGAGCTCGGGTGCGACCAGCAGCCCGGCCCCCGCGGCGGCGGCACGGGCCGCGGCCTCATCGAGGAGCTTCAGATTCGCGGCGACGTCACCGAGCTGTCCGGAGCTCTGGAGCAGGGCGGTGCGCAGCGCGGGCATGGCGTTCCTCGTGGGGGCGGAGGGGAGGGTGAGACTTCCAAAGGAAGACGTCAAAAACGGTACGGTTTCGGACTCACCCGGGACAAGGCGAGACCGTTGCGGACCGACCGTCGAACCGTTGCGCGATCTCCGGTGACCGCGGCGAATCGTTGCGCGCCGCTCCGCCCGCGGGCGGAGGACTCCCCCCGCCGCACGGCGGAGACCAGGACCCTGCCGCGGCCCGACGCCCCGGCGCGGCCGGCTGCGGAAGAGGGGAGGCCGGTACGACGGAGGGACCGCTCCACGGGGGTGGGCGGTCCCTTCGTCGGTACGGGTCCGGGCCCGTCGGTCCGGGTCCGAGCTCATCGCACCGGGCTCGCCGGTCCGGGTTCTGTCCCGTCCGGGCCGTCGGGCCTGGCCGGTGCGTCCGCTACGCGGGCGAGCCGGAGGAGAAGCGCCGCAGCAGCGGCGAGAGCACCAGGACGGACTTGGTGCGCTCCACGAAGGGCTCGCCCGCGATCCGCTCCAGGACGCGCTCGAAGTGGCGCATGTCGGAGGCGAAGACCTGGACGACGGCGTCCGCGTCACCGGTGACGGTCGACGCGGACACCACCTCCGGATACCGCTCCAGCCCTCGCCGGATGTCCTCCGGCGAGGTGTTGTGGCGGCAGTAGATCTCGACGAACCCCTCGGTCTCCCAGCCGAGCGCCGCCGGGTCCACCCGTACGGTGAAGCCGGTGATGGCGCCCTCGGCGCGGAGCCGGTCCACGCGTCGCTTCACGGCGGGCGCGGAAAGACCGACCAGCGAGCCGATGTCGGCGTAGCTGCGGCGGGCGTCTTCCGCGAGGGCGTGGACGATGCGTTCGTCGAGGTCGTTGAGTCGCACTACGGGTGGATCACTTCTCTGCTGGAGCCTCTGCCACGGCCGGTGCCGTGGCCAGTCGGGAGCGGCGCATGCCGTACAGGAAGTAGAACACGAGACCCGCGATCATCCAGCCGCCGAACCACATCCAGGTGATGGCCGGAAGGCTGAACATCATGTAGCCGCAGAAGAGGAAGCCCAGGATCGGGGTCACCGGGAAGAGCATCACCTTGAAGGTGCGGTTCATCTCGGGCCGCGTGTAGCGCAGGACCACGACCGCGACGTTGACCAGCGCGAAGGCGAACAGCGTGCCGATGCTCGTGGCGTTGGCCAGTTCGCCCAGCGGGATGAACGCGGCGAGGCCGCCGCAGAAGAGCGAGACGATCACGGTGTTGGCGCGCGGGGCCCCGGTCTTGGCGTCGACCTTGGCGAAGACCTTGGGCGCGAGGCCGTCACGCGACATCGCGAAGAGGATGCGGGTCTGGCCGTAGAGGACGGCGAAGACGACGCTGGCGATGGCGACGACCGCGCCCGCCGCGAGCACGACGCCCCAGAAGCTCTGTCCGGTGACGTCCTTCATGATCTGGGCGAGGGCCGCCTCGGTGCCCTCGAAGTCCTGCCACGGCATGGCGCCGACCGCGACCAGGGCGACCAGGCAGTACAGCACGGTGACGATCAGCAGCGAGAGCATGATCGCACGCGGCAGGTCCCGCTTGGGGTTCTTGGCCTCCTCACCGGCGGTGGAGGCGGCGTCGAAGCCGATGTACGAGAAGAACAGGGTGGCCGCCGCGGCGCTGATGCCGGTCACACCGAGCGGGGCCAGCGGGGCGTAGTTGCCCGCCTTGATGCCCATGAAGCCGATGCCGATGAAGAGCAGCAGCGTGACGATCTTCACCGCGACCATGATCGTGTTGATGCGGGCGCTCTCCTTCGCGCCACCCATCAGGAAGACCATCGCGAGGAGGACCACGACGAGGGCCGGGAGGTTGATGAACCCGCCCTCGCCGAGCGGCGCGGAGACGGCGTCGGGGATGGTCACCCCGATGGTGCCGTCGAGCAGCTCGTTGAGGTACTCGCCCCAGCCGACCGCCACGGCGGCGACGGAGACGCCGTACTCCAGGACCAGGCACCAGCCGCAGACCCAGGCGATGAGCTCACCCATCGTTGCGTACGCATACGAGTACGAGGAACCCGAGACCGGTATGGAGCCGGCCAGCTCGGCGTAGGAGAGCGCCGAGAAGAGGGCGGTGAGGCCCGCGATGACGAACGAGATCGCGACCGCGGGGCCGGCGAGCGGGGTCGCCTCGCCGAGCACCACGAAGATGCCGGTGCCGAGCGTCGCACCGATGCTGATCATGGTCAGCTGCCACATCGTGAGCGAGCGGCGGAGCGAGCCGCCCTCGCCCTGTCCACCCTCCGCGACCAGGGCTTCGACCGGCTTGCGGCGGGTGAGGGCGGAGAGCCCGGTGGTCTTGCGGGCGGTCGTGACGTTCGTGTCGTCGACCGGTGGGGCTGCGCCGTGGTCCAGCACTGCGGAGGCTCCTTATCGCTGCCTGTAGACGAAGCGGGACCGCGGCGGTGCGCGGGCGTGCGAAGACAGCCCACGGGGGAAGGGGAAACCGCCGAGCAGGCGGTCGCCGCCACTCCTGGTACGAGGCACGAGCCTAAGGCCCCGGGCTTCGCATCCGTAATGCAGGGTTGTTGCGCAGTCGCGGATGATCATTGCGCGCTTGCGGCACAGACGGGGAAACATTGCGCTCCCCCGCATGAATCGACACATCGGGGGCGTACGGAGGCCCGCGCGGGTGAAGGGACTCCTTGTGGCGCACGTCCCGCGCCGCACCCGCCGGAACGGAGGTACGAGGTGAGCTGGCTGGAGCCCGGACCCTTCCTGCGCGGTACGGCCTGGCGGGACGGTGACCGGCCCGTCCGGGCCGATCCGGCGGACCTGCAACGGCTGCCCTGGGACATCGCCCAGCGGGCCGCGCTGCCGATCGGCGTGCGGGTGGAGTTCACGGCCGCGCCGGGGACCCGGGCCGTGCTGCTGCGGTACCGCGCGGCCCTTCCGCTCGCCGGTGACGCGCTGCGGGCGCTGCGGCACGGCTTCCAGCTATGGCGGGGCACGGACTGTGTCGCCGAGGTCTTCGCCCGGCCCGCGGAGGAGGGCTCCGTGCGCATCGAACTCCCGCCGGGCGGCGGCGAGTTCACCGTCCATCTGCCCGAGGGCCAGGCGCCGGTCGTGCGCGGTCTGCGCGCGGTCGGCGGCGTCGTCTCGCCCGCCCCGCGCCGCCCGCGCTGGCTGGTCCACGGCGACTCGATCACCGAGGGCTGGTGGGCCACCCGCCCGGCCCGCTCCTGGCCCGCGACGGCGGGCCGGCTGCTCGGTCTCGACCCGGTCAACCTCGGCTACGCGGGCGGCGCACGCGGCGAACTCCCGCTCGCCGAGCAGCTCTCCCGTCTCCCGGGCGAGCTGATCACGCTCGCCTTCGGCACGAACTGCTGGGGGACGGTGCCGTTCTCGGCCTCGCTGATGTACGAGACCACGCGGGCGTTCCTGGCGCTCGTGCGGCGGGGTCATCCCACGACCCCGGTCCTCCTCCTCTCCCCCGTCCTGCGGCCGGAGGCGGAGGCGACGCCGAACGGGATGGGCGCGACGCTGGTGGAGCTGCGCGCGGCCATGGAGCGGGCGGCGCGGGACCGGGTCGGCGCGGGCGACGGACGGCTCGCCGTCCTGCCGGGACGCGGCCTCCTGCGTCCGGAGCACCTGGCCGACGGCCTCCACCCGAACGACGCGGGGCACGCCGTGCTGGGCGCCGCGGTGGCGCGTGCCCTGCGCGAGGCGGGCTTCGCGCCGCCCACCGCCTCCACGGGCCCCGCGGGCCGCGTGGACACGCGGAGGGCCGGGAAGCCCGCAGAAGGCGCTCCAGGGCCCTTGTGAGGGGCCCGAGGGCGGGAGGGGGCGGCCCCCCGTACGGGGAAGGGGCGCAGGGGAACGCCGCGGGCCCCCGGGAGTGGTCTCCCGGGGGCCCGCGGCGTCGGAGCGTGGGGCTCAGCTCCAGCTGGCGTGCAGCGGCTTGCCCTCCGCGTAACCGGCGGCGGACTGGATGCCGACGACGGCGCGCTCCTCGAACTCGGCGAGGTTGCTCGCACCGGCGTAGGTGCAGGAGGAACGGACACCGGCGATGATCGAGTCGATCAGGTCCTCGACGCCCGGGCGCTGCGGGTCGAGGAACATGCGCGAGGTGGAGATGCCCTCCTCGAACAGCGCCTTGCGGGCGCGGTCGTACGCGGACTCGTCGCTCGTGCGGTTCTTCACGGCACGGGCGGAGGCCATGCCGAAGGACTCCTTGTAGGCACGGCCCTTGGCGTCGTGCTGGAGGTCGCCCGGGGACTCGTACGTGCCGGCGAACCAGGAGCCGATCATGACGTTGGACGCGCCGGCGGCGAGCGCCATGGCGACGTCGCGCGGGTGACGGACACCGCCGTCGGCCCAGACGTGCTTGCCGTACTTCTTCGCCTCGGCGGCGCACTCCAGGACGGCGGAGAACTGCGGGCGGCCCACACCGGTCATCATGCGGGTGGTGCACATGGCGCCGGGGCCCACACCGACCTTGATGATGTCCGCGCCGGCCTCGACGAGGTCCTTGACGCCCTCGGCGGCGACGATGTTGCCGGCCACGATCGGGACCTGCGGGTCCAGGGCGCGGACGGCCTTGATCGCGTTGATCATCGACTCCTGGTGGCCGTGCGCGGTGTCGATGACGAGCGTGTCCACGCCCGCGTCGAGGAGCTGCTTGGCCTTGCCGACGAAGTCGCCGTTGATGCCGACGGCGGCGGCGATGCGCAGCCGGCCGTTCGCGTCGACGGCCGGGGTGTAGAGGGTCGCGCGCAGCGCGCCCCGGCGGGTGAGGATGCCGACCAGCTTGCCGTCGGCGTCGACGGCCGGGGCGTAGCGGCGGTTGGCGGAGTCGAGGGTGTGGAAGGCCTCGCGCGGCTCGATGCCGGCGTCGAGGAGCAGCAGGTCCTTCGACATGACCTCGGACAGCTGGGTGAAGCGGTCCACGCCGGACAGGTCGGCGTCGGTGACGACACCCACCGGGCGGCGGTCCTCGTCGACGACGACACCGGCCTCGTGCGCGCGCTTCGGCAGCAGCGAGAGGGCGTCGGCGACCGTCTGGTGCGGCTCCAGGACGATCGGGGTGTCGAGGACCAGGTGGCGGGACTTGACCCAGCCGATGACGTCGGTGACGACCTCGATCGGGATGTCCTGCGGGATGACGACCAGGCCGCCGCGGCGGGCGACGGTCTCGGCCATGCGGCGGCCCGCGATGGCGGTCATGTTGGCCACGACCAGCGGGATCGTCGTACCGGTTCCGTCCGGCGAGGAGAGGTCCACGCCCTGGCGGGAACCGACGGCCGAGCGGCTCGGCACCATGAACACATCGTCGTACGTGAGGTCGTACGGCGGCTTGACGTCATTGAGGAAACGCACGTGCTGACATCCCAGTCGTTCGGATCGGCCCCTAGGCATTTCAGCCAGGGGAAAAAGCACGTAGTTCATTGTCCCACGCCGGGGGCGCGGGGCGGTGCGGGCGGATCGTCCGAGTCTTGTGCGGGGGTGCTTGTCCGATCCTCCAGATGGGCGAGGTCTCCGCCCAGCGAGAGGAGGACCGCGAGACCGGCGGAGCTGGCCCGGGCCGCCGCGGAGAACACCTCCTCGGCGACGGACCATTCGTCCGGTGCGGCCTCGGCATAAGACTGCCAGCCCGTCACCACGATCGCCATGGGTTCGCGCATGCCGGAGAGGCAGTCGGCGAGGGCGTCCCAGTTGCGGCCGAACCAGACGGGCAGCGGGAGGGCGCGGACGCAGCGGTCGAGGAAGGCGTTCTTGTCGGTGACCCCGTGCAGGTCGAGGACGACGGCGTCATCGATCCTCATCCGCGACCACCTCCCTGAAGCTGCGGTAGTGGTCGTCCGTGTAGTACGTCTCCCCCTGCCGCCCGGTGACGATGCGCCGCGGCCCGCGGTCGCGTCCGCCCGGGGTCCTGACCGTGTACTCGCGGTAGTAGCCGCGCTCGCGCCGGGGCAGGACGCGCTCGAAGTTCGAGAAGACGGTGCCGTCCTTGGCGTACGGGAAGGGGCCGCCCTTCCGGATGAGGGCGAGGGTCGTGCGCGCCTCGGGCGGCAGGTCCGCCTCGCGCACGGTGGGGAGGCCGGAGGAGGGCGTGCGGCGGCCCGGGGGGTCCGCGGAGGAGCGGGAGGAGGCCGCGGGGAGACCGGAGGTGGCGGTGGACGCGACGGCCGCGGTGCGGGTCGTGGCGGCGGGGTCGCCCGGGCCGGTGGCGCCGCCGGAGCAGCCGGTGAGGCCCGTCAGGAACAGCGAGAGCCCGGCCAGGAGGGTGAGGCCGAGCCGGGCGCTGCGAAGGATCATGGCCCCGATGCTGCCATCGCCGGGGCCGGCCCGCCGTGCGGGCGCGCCCACCGGGCGACGGGCGGGCGCGGTCGCGGGCGGGCCGCGGAGTCAGATGCCGTCGGGGTCCGCGCGGTCGAGTGCGGGGCGCGGGCCGGGGCTGGACTCGGTGAGCAGGTGGTCGGCCGCGGACCGGTCGGTCACCAGGCTGGTGACGAGACCGGAGCGGAGCACCGCGCCGATCGCCGCCGCCTTGCGCTGGCCGCCCGCGATGGCGACGACCTCGGGGATCCGGCGCAGCCGGTCCGCCTCGACGGTGATGCAGCGTTCCCCGAGGTCCCGGCCGACCCGGCGGCCCTCGGCGTCGAAGAGGTGCGCGGACATCTCGGCGGCGACGCCGAGCGAGGCGTAGTGGGCGCGCTCGGCGTCGGAGAGCATGTCGTGGACGGTCGAGATGCCCGGCTCCCAGGAGCCGATGGAGACGCAGGCGACGGTGACCTTGTCGAAGTACTCGAAGGCCCGCGCGATGCCGGTCTGGCTGCGCAGGGCGTTGGCGGTGGCCGCGTCCGGCAGCAGCATCGGCGCGTAGATCGGGTGGGCCTCGCCGCCGGAGACCTGGGCGGCGCGGCGCACCGCCTCCACCGAGCCGCGCTCGGCCGTGCCCGCGTCGTACACGCCGGTGAGCTGGACGACGGTGCAGGGCGGCAGCCGGTCGAGGGCGGCGGCCATGTGGATGGTGGAGCGGCCCCAGGCGAGGCCCAGGACGTCGCCCTCGGTGACCAGCTCGCCGAGGAGGTCGGCCGCGACCTCGCCGAGGTTCTCGGGGTCGGGCGACTCGTCCTCGCCCTCGGCCGGCGACTCGACGACGACGGCGTGACGCAGCCCGTAGCGGGCGCGCAGCGCGTCGGAGCGCTCGGCATCCAGTTCGGCCGGCACGCGGATCTCGATGCGGACGAGGTCGCGCTCCAGGGCGGTCTCCAGGACCCGGGCCACCTTGAAGCGGCTCACGCCGAACTCCTCGGCGATCTGGATCTTGGATTTGCCCTCGAGGTAGAAGCGGCGCGCCATGGCCGCCGCCTGCACGAGTTCCGCGGGTCCCATGCGCAGGGCCGACCGTCCCGCCGACATACCCGCCACCGCGATCTCCTCACTGCTGTTCACGTACGGCTGCCGCGTGCCCCCGGCGCGCTTCGTCGCTGCGCCGGGGCCGCTGCTTCTGCTGCTTTTCCTGCTTGCGTTCACGCTGTGGACTCACCGTTCATCCTGTCAGATCCGGCGGGTCCTGAGCGGTCGTGTCGACGGCCCGACGGGCCGCGTTCACGTGCCGGTCGGCCGGTGGAGGCTCAGTGGCCGCACGCCCAGGCCGCCGAGGCGGTCGCGGAGTCGGCCCTGGCCCGCAGGGAGCGGACGGCGTCGGCCGGGTCGGCGGCGCCGTAGACGGCGGAACCGGCCACGAAGACGTCGGCGCCGGCCTCGGCGCACCGCTCGATGGTGGACTCGGAGACGCCGCCGTCGACCTGGAGCCAGAGCTCCAGGCCGTGCTTGGAGATCAGCTCACGGGTGCGGCGGATCTTCGGCAGCATGATGTCGAGGAAGGCCTGGCCGCCGAAGCCGGGCTCGACGGTCATGATCAGGAGCATGTCGAGCTCCGGCAGCAGGTCCTCGAACGGTTCGATGGGCGTGGCCGGCTTGAGTGCCATGGACGCGCGGGCGCCCTTGGCGCGGATCTCCCGGGCGAGGCGCACCGGCGCGGCGGCCGCCTCCACGTGGAAGGTGACGGATCCCGCGCCGGCCTCCACGTACTGCGGGGCCCAGCGGTCCGGGTCCTCGATCATCAGGTGGCAGTCGAGCGGGGTGTCCGTGGCCCTGGCCAGCGACTCCACGATCGGGACGCCCAGCGTCAGGTTGGGCACGAAGTGGTTGTCCATCACGTCGACGTGCAGCCAGTCGGCTCCGTCGACCGCCTTCGCCTCATCGGCGAGCCGGGCGAAGTCCGCGGACAGGATGCTGGGATAGATCTGCGCCATGTGCCAAGCCTGCCATGTTCTTGAGGACTTCTTTGCCGCGGAGCGGTGTGGATCGTGCGCGGGACGCTTCACGCGGGGGACGTAATGGTACAGACCAGCCGATCCCGCCGGTAGGGTCCGGCGGGATCCTGTCACGCCTCCG
The DNA here is from genome assembly GCF_004117935.1 of Streptomyces roseicoloratus. GTDB lineage: Bacteria > Actinomycetota > Actinomycetes > Streptomycetales > Streptomycetaceae > Streptomyces > Streptomyces roseicoloratus. The sequence goes on from NZ_SDOY01000089.1 coordinate 35,360, forward strand.
CGGAATCCGTTCCGTCGACGGGCGTCGTCACGGCGACCCGCACCGTACCGGTGGCCGAGACCACCACCTGCGCGACCGTGTGCTCCTCGGGGTGACCGGCGACGACGCCCGGGTGTCCGTCGGCCGTCGGCAGGGGGCGTACGCGCCATCCCTCGCCCGCGAAGTACGCCCGCGCGCGTTCCACCACCCGCAGCCGCTCGTCCTCCGGCAGCGCCGGGGTCGACCAGGTGTGGTGCACCGCGGCCCCGGACCCGCCCGGGACCCTGCTCAGGCCCTCCCCCGGCTGCGCGGGCGCCGATCCGGCCCGCAGCACGTCGTAGATCCGGCTGGAGTGTCCGAGGGCGCGGCGCGCGGCGGGGTCGTCGGCGTCCTGGGGCTCGAACGCGGCGGGATCGGCGGCGGAGGAGGCCTTGTCCGGCGGGAGGAAGCAGGGGGACGTGACCTTGAGGGAGGCGAGGCCCTCCTTCCTGGCGCGGTCGAGGACGCCGGTCACGGCGTTCATCCAGAAGTCGTCCGCCTTCGTGCGCATGTAGACCGCCGGGTAGTCGGTCTCCCAGTCCTGCTCGCCCGACTGGTTCACGTAGCCGTGCTTCCGCCAGGCGTCCCGTGCCTGGCGGACCAGGTTCTGCGCCTGGGTCCCCGGAACGCCGGTCAGCTTGTAGATGAGGGTGACCTGCACCCGGTCGTCGGGCCGGTGGTCGTCGTGGGCGAGGCAGGGGCCGACGGGCGCGGGGCCCATGCGCTCCAGCGTCGGCCGGGGCGACATGCCGTCGACGGCCTCCCCGATGATCTCCTCTGCCCGGGCGATCGCCTGCTGCTCGTTCATCACTACCTGCTTCGGTGCGTTTCCGCCGGTGTCGGGTCCGTCCTCCTGTGCCCCGCACGCGGTCGCCATGAGCGTCATGGCCAGCAGCGCGGCGGCCGGGACGGCCTTGCGTGGGTTCACAGTCGTCCTTCGGTCACGATCTTGCCCAGGGTGCCCAGGGGCTTCTCGTCCCAGTACTGGGAGTGCGCGGGCATCATCTCCCAGTCCGTGAGCGGCAGCTTCCCGTCGGGGACCTCGAAGACCTGGCCCCCGAAGTCCTCCGAGGTCGGGTCGGTGCCGTGCACGATCTCGTCGCCGTCGAAGAAGGTGTCCCAGTACGCCTTCGGGCTGAGCGGGTCCCTGGCCACCGGTGGGGCGAGGTTGATGAGGTCGTTCTGGGCGGTGCCCGCGAAGACGTGGTCCGGCGGGATGTTCAGGTCCTTGGCGTGGTTCACTCCCACACCCGGACTGCCGACCATGATCGCGTTGTCGACCGGCAGGTCGATGTGCGTCTCCATCGTCTCGCCCACCACCAGGGAACCGTAGCTGTGGCCCATGAGCGTCTGGTTCACGCCGTTCTCGCGGTGGTTGGCCTCCTCGAGCCCCTGGATGAAGTCGCCCAGCGGCTCCTTCGCGTCGTCGGCCCACCCGGTCTCCGTGGCGTCGGTCATGATGCCCTGCGGGGCGTCGTAGCCGAGCCACACGATCGAGGCCGTCGCGTGCGCCCCGTCCTGGCGCTCCGCCTCGGCCTGGAGGAGCTGGGCCCTGCGGAGGTCCCCGTCGATCGACTCCAGCTTGGCGAACGTCCCGGGCACGTACGTCACCACGTTGTCGGCGGTGTCCGGGTTGCCGATGGAGACGATGGCGCGGCCCATGCCGTTGCCGTCGAAGCCGAGCAGGTAGGGGCGGTTGCCCTCGGTCGTGAAGCTGTCGAAGCGGGACTGGATGGCGTCCATGCCCTTGAAGCCGTTCTCCAGCTTCTTCCGCTTCTCCTCCCACTCCTTCCACTCCTCCGTCGGGACCATCGCGCCCTTGACCTCGCGGCCCGTGACGGGGCTGATGTACGGCCGGTAGTGCTCGGGCTCCTTCCTGAGCCAGGCGTCGTACTCCAGCTGCCTGGCGGCCCGCTGTTCCGCGAGCACCGTGCGGTTGGCCTCGTCGCGCACGGCCGAGGGCAGGCCGTCGAGGGATCCGACACTCGCCGGGTGCAGGGAGATGTAGGCCTCGCGCTGCTCGTCCGTGAGGCCCTTCCACCAGTCGGCGTTGTCCTGGGGCCAGTCGTTCTCGGGCGGCGGCTCGATCGAGCCGAGGTAGGCGTCGGCCGCTCCGCGTACGCCGCCCGTGTCCGAGGCGACGTCCGTCCAGTCCCGGTCCGAGACGGTCAGGTCGTCGTCGGCCCTGAGGGCCCGTACCTTCGGTTCCCACTTGGCGTCGGCGTCCGTGGCCTCCTTGACCGCGTCGGCGATCCGGTCGGCGTACGCCATCGCCTTGCCGTAGTGGGGGTTCGGGTGGATGTTCGCCGCCTGGCGCTCCAGGGCGTCGGAGGTCGCGTCGCCGCCGGCGCTGCCGGTGACCGTGCCCCCCTCGGTGTCCTTCTCGTCGCCCGGCTTGCGGCCCGCCGGGTAGCTCACCGAGCCGTCGGCGTTCACCGTGCAGCCGTCCGCGCGGGCGTCCTCGACCGCCGCGTCGAGCTTCCGCTTGGCGGCGGCCATGTCGTACGCGAACCCGTTGAGGGCCGTGCTGATCACATGGCATTCGGTGACGGTGTAGTGGAAGTTCTCGGCCAGGGCCTTGAGCTGCTTCTGCGCCGCCTCCGCCGACTCTCCCGACAGGGACGTGCGCATGCCGGTGGCGACGGTGTTCTCGATGTGGTTCCTGGCCGCCTGGGCGGCGTTGCCCAGGGCGCGGTAGCCGTCGGCGGCGCCCTCGAACCCGGTGGGTTCGAAGGCCTTGAGGGTGGCGTAGTCCATGGCGCCGGTCACCGGCTCTTCGACTGGCCGCCGACGGCGTCCGTGTCGGCGTACGTGCGGTTCAGCCGGTCCATCTCGCCCTTCACGGCCTCGTCGGTGGTCAGCACGTCCCGGCCCACCTGCCGCAGGATGCCCTGGAGCGCGCCGCACCGCTTGCCGACGTTCTCGGCGTACTTCTTCCACGAGTCGTGGACGTCCTTCTGCGCCGCCGCCGTCAGACAGCCCGTCGTCGCGCCGAGCCCCGCCTGGCCCTCTTCCAGCTTCGACAGCGCGGTGCCCATGCTCCCGCGGAGGGAGCCCACGCCCTCGGCGGCCGTGGTCCACGCCTTCTGACTGGACTTCAGACCGCCGGTCACGGCACTCGGCCCTGAACTCGGCTCCACCGGTACGTGGTCGAGCCGCATCGCCGCGGGCGGACCCCCGGCGGTCCCGGCCTTGATCTGTTCCCACTCGTCCCACGCCACGCGCAGGCCCCCGTTCACCCGTGTCACTTTCAGCGGGGACCACTACAGCGCACACGCGACGCGGAACTCATGAGTATCCGTACCTATGTTGGGGCGCCACGTCCGGAAACGGCACCCCGGCGCCCGGCCACGGGCGCGCCTTCGACGCCTCAGGCCGTACGGCGGATCAGGGCGAGGTACATCGCGTCCGTGCCGTGCAGGTGCGGCCACAGCTGGACGTCGGGGCCGTCGCCGAGGTCGGGGACGCCGGGCAGCAGGGGCCGGGCGTCGATCAGCTCGGCGCCGCCGGCCTTCTTCAGGACGTCGTCCACGACCACGCGGGTCTCGGCGAGGTGCGGCGAGCAGGTCGCGTAGCCGACCACGCCGCCGACGCGCACGGCCCGCAGCGCCTCCGTGAGCAGCCCGCGCTGCAGCGGGGCGAAGCCGTCGAGGTCGGCGGGCCGGCGGCGCCACCGGGCCTCCGGGCGGCGGCGCAGCGCGCCGAGCCCGGAGCAGGGCACGTCCATCAGGACCCGGTCGAAGGAGCCCTCGCCCCACGGCGGGCGGGTGCCGTCGGCGGCGATGACCTGGTAGGGGCCGGGGTTGCCGGCGAGGGCGCGCTCGACCAGGCGGGCGCGGTGCGGCTGCTTCTCGGAGGCGAGCAGGGCGGCGCCGCGCCCGGCGGCCAGCGCACCGAGCAGGGCCGCCTTGCCGCCGGGGCCGGCGCAGCCGTCGAGCCAGCGGGTGTCGGGTCCGTCGAGCGGGGCGTTGGCGAGGGCGATCGCGACGAGCTGGCTGCCCTCGTCCTGGACGCCGGCCCGGCCTTCGCGCACGGCCTCGATCGCCCCGGGCTCGCCCCCCTCGGAGAGCCGCAGCGCGTACGGCGACCAGCGCCCGGGCTCGGTCTCGGCCGCGGCGGCCAGCTCGTCGGTGGTGGCCCGGCCGGGCCGGGCCACCAGGGTGACCTCGGGCCGCTCGTTGTCGGCCTCCAGCAGGCTCTCGATCCCGGCGCGGCCGCCGCCGAGGGCGTCCCACAGCGCGGACACGACCCAGCGCGGATGCGAGTGGACGACGGCGAGGTGGTCCTCGGCGTCCTCCTCGTACGGCGGCGCGACCCGCGCCACCCAGGTGTCGAAGTCGTCCTGGGCGATCTTGCGCAGCACGGCGTTCACGAACTTCGCCCGGCCGTCGCCGAGCACCACACGGGCCAGCTCGACGGTGGCGGAGACGGCGGCATGGCTCGGGATCCGGGTCCCGAGCAGCTGGTGCGCGCCGAGCGACAGCACGTCGAGCACCGGCGGGTCGACCTCGCGCAGCGGCCGGTCGACGCAGGCCGCGATGATCGCGTCGTACGTCCCCTGCCGGCGCAGCGTGCCGTACACCAGCTCGGTGGCGAGGGCCGCGTCCCGGCCGTCGAAGCCCTCGTTCTTCTCCCGCGCCTTCTTCAGCAGCGGCGGGAGGACCAGGTTGGCGTAGGCGTCGCGCTCGTCGACGGCCCGCAGCACCTCGAAGGCGAGGATCCGCACGGGGTCCTTCTTGGGCCGCCGGTGGGGCCGGGGGGCCTTGGAGGACGTGGGGGTGCGGCGACGTGCCTGCTCGCTCAAAGGTGCTCCGCGTGAGAAAGAAGAGGTCGAACCTCCTCAGCCTACGTCCGCGCGCCGTCCCGGGAAAAACGGCCGAGCCCGACCGCCCGGTCACCGGCGGCGATCAGACACGGGACGGGTCGCGTGCCGTACCCGTCCGCGTCGGAGGCGGCCGGCACCGGCGGGTCCTCGCCGACGAGCCGGACGATCTCCGCCCGCTCCTCGGCGGTGGCCTCGCGGAACTCCGGGTCCGAGAAGGCCGTCGGACACCGCAGGCAGACGGTGTCCGTGAACGCGACCTGCAGTCCGTGGCCGTAGGAGAGGTCGTGGCCGGCGGCCAGGGTGAGCCGGCTGCCGTCGTAGCGCAGGACCGTCCGGTCCCACCAGGAGCCCTCCGGCAGCGGCAGCACGGTGGGCTACGCCCCGACCCGCTCGCCGGGCGCGATGCGCACACCGCGCGCCCAGTCGGCCGCCTTCATCGGCTTCTTGCCCTGCGGCTGGACCCAGAGCAGTTCCACCGCGTGGGAGCCGGTGCCGACGTACACGTTGTTCTTGCCGACGGCGAGCTCGCCGGGGGCCAGGTCGGTGCGGTCGGGCAGCAGCGCGACCTGGATGAGCTTGAGGCGCTCGCCGCGGAAAAGGGTCCAGGCGCCGGGGGCGGGCGTGCAGCCGCGGACGACGCGGTCGACGCGGAGCGCGGGGGCCGCGAAGTCGACGTGGGCGTCCTCGACCTGGATCTTCGGGGCCAGGGTGATGCCGTCGGCGGGCTGCGGCACGGCCTTCAGGGTGCCGTCCTCGATGCCGTCCATGGTGGCCGCGAGCAGTCCGGCGCCCGCGAACGCGAGGCGGGTGAGCAGGTCTCCGCTGGTGTCGGTGGGCCGCACGTCCTCCGTGACGACGCCGTACACCGGGCCGGAGTCGAGGCCTTCCTCGATCTGGAAGGTGGACGCGCCCGTCACCTGGTCGCCCGCCATCAGCGCGTGCTGCACCGGCGCCGCGCCACGCCACGCGGGCAGCAGCGAGAAGTGCAGGTTGACCCACCCGTGGGCGGGGATGTCGAGGGCGACGCGGGGCAGCAGCGCGCCGTACGCGACGACGGGGCAGCAGTCCGGGGCGATCTCCCGGAGCCGTGCGAGGAACGCCTCGTCGCGCGGCCGTTCCGGCTTGAGGACCTCGATCCCCGCCTCTTCGGCCCGCTCGGCGACGGGGCTCGCGACGAGCCGGCGGCCACGGCCCGCGGGCGCGTCGGGCCGGGTGACGACGGCGGCCACCTCGTGCCGCCCGGAGGCGAGCAGGGCGTCCAGGGCGGGTACGGCGACCTCGGGGGTGCCAGCGAAGACGAGCTTCACGCGGGAAAACCTCGCATCTCGGGGCGGTGGCGGCGTCCACCGGACGGACCCTCAAGTCTAGGGTCCGTCAGCTCGGGGGGCGTACGCGAGGTCGAGCGCCCTGCGCATATGCGTGTACGCCCCCGCAGCGTGACCCAACGGACGGGTGGCGCGTTGGTCAAAGGAGATTGACCGAATCGGGTCGCCCTTCCCCCAGCGACCCGCCCCTTTCACGCCGGTTCGAGAGGCTCATCCATGGCCGACCACGCAACCCACGACGCCCAGGCCCGGGCAAGTCTGCACCTGCTCGTGCGGGACATCGAGCGGGTCCGGCGGCAGGTGGACGCACTGCGCACGCTCACGGCCCAGCTGGGCAATGTCTACCGTCCGCGCCGCACCGCTCCTTCGACGGGCTTCGTCGTCTACGGACGCGCTCCCGCCCCGACCGTACGGCTCGCCCAGGAGCTGCGGGACAGCGTCGAGACCCTGGTGACGGCGGCGGTCGACTTCGACCGCTCGCTCGGGTTCTCCTGGGACGCGGTGGGCTCCGCGCTCGGAGTCACCAAGCAGGCGGTCCACCGCCGTTACGGCTCGCGCCGCGCCCCGCAGGCGGGCGTCGCCCTGGACCCGGAGCGCACGGCGGAGCCGGGCCCCGCTCCCCGCACCGTGCCGGTGGTCCCGCCCGCCCGCACGATGCCGCCGCAGCCGACCTCGGGCAGCCAGGCGCTGCGCGAGGAGCAGCGCCCGCCGGCCTTCCCGGCTCCGCGCAACGGCTGACCGCAACGGCAGCACCGCACGGCGCCACACGGCGCATCACAGCGAAAGGGCCGCCCGCCACCACTTGGGTTCTAGTGGTTGTCGCAACACCCCAGTTCAAGGGGTGCGATGGACTTCCAGATCCGAGCGGACCGGACACCGCAGGGGCGTAAGAAGTTGTCCCGGGAGCGGGAGGCATACTCCCGGCTCGTGCGGCAGGGATACAGCAACACCGAAGCGTGCCGGATTGTCGGCATCGATGAGCGGACCGGTCGGAAGTGGCGCAACGGCCGCTCCGGGGAACGCAACCGGAAGCCGGTACCACCGATCAATCTGGTGGTGCCGGCTTCCGGTCCGTCCCGATACCTGAGCGAGGACGAGCGGATCCACATCGCGGACCGGCTGCGGGAGAAGGCCACGGTACGGGCGATCGCCGCGGAGCTGGGCCGAAGTCCGTCCACGGTCAGCCGGGAGATCCGCCGCAACCGCACCGACGGCACACGCGGCCAGTGGCACTACCGCCCGCACGCCGCCCAGGCCCGCGCCGACGCCCGCCGTCCCCGCCCCAAGCCCCGCAAGATCCTCCGGAACCCCGAGCTGCGGGACGCCGTCCAGACGATGCTGGACGAGAAGTGGAGCCCGGAGCAGATATGCCACGCTCTGCGGACACAGTTCCCCCAGCGGCCGGAGATGCACGTGGTCCACGAGACCGTCTATCAGGCACTTTATGTCCAGGGCAGGGGTCAGCTGCGGCGCGAGCTGGCCGGCGCCCTGCGCTCCGGGCGGGCCCGCCGCAGACCCCAGCGGCAGGCGAACTGCCGCCAGCCGCGTTTCACCACCCCGATGGTGATGATCAGCGAACGGCCCGCCGAGGTGGAGGACCGGGCCGTTCCCGGCCACTGGGAGGGCGACCTGATCATCGGCAAGGACGGCAGGTCCGCGATCGGCACCCTGGTCGAACGCGCCACCCGCTACGTCATGCTCCTGCACCTGCCCGGCGACCACGGAGCCGAGGCCGTCCTGACTGCCCTGACCGCCACCGTCCAGACCCTGCCCGCCCAGCTGATGCGGTCCCTGACCTGGGACCAGGGCAGCGAGATGGCCCGCCACGCGCAGTTCACCCTCGCCACCGACATCCCGGTCTACTTCTGCGACCCCGCCAGCCCCTGGCAGCGCGGCTCGAACGAGAACACCAACGGCCTGCTGCGGCAGTACTTCCCCAAAGGCACCGACCTGTCCGTCCACGACCCCGAGCACCTGGCCGCCGTCGCCGACCAGCTCAACCGCCGCCCACGCAAAACGCTCGGCTGGGAAACCCCGGCCGAGCGCCTGCATAAACTACTCGCGGCCTGACCAACACGACCACGTGTTGCGACGACCCCTAGAAACCGCC
>NZ_SDOY01000090.1 GCF_004117935.1 Streptomyces roseicoloratus
CGTGCCGTCCGCGTCGGCCGAGAACGACTTGCACCGCCCGTCCTCCGCCAGACCGCGCTGGCGCGAGAACTCCACGAAGATGCCCGGCGTGGACATGATGCACACACCGCCGGCCAGCGCCAGGGAGCATTCGCCGGAGCGCAGGGCGCGCACGGCGAGGTGGAGGGCGACGAGCGACGACGAGCAGGCGGTGTCGACCGTCAGGGCCGGGCCCTGGAGGCCCAGCGTGTAGGCCACGCGGCCCGAGGCGACGCTCGACGTGGTGCCCGTGAGGCCGAACCCGGCGGCACCGGCACCGGCCTCGCCGAGGCGCGGACCGTACTCCTGCGCCATGACACCGGCGAACACCCCGGTCTGCGTGCCGCGCAGGGAGTCCGGAGCGATGCCGGCCCGCTCCAGGGCCTCCCACGTCACTTCGAGGAAGGCGCGCTGCTGCGGGTCCATCGCCAGGGCCTCGCGCGGGGAGATCCCGAACAGCTCGGCGTCGAACTCCGCGGCGCCTTCGAGGAAGCCGCCGTTGCGGACGTACGTGGTGCCGACGTGGGCGGGATCCGGGTGGTAGAGACCGTCGAGGTCCCAGCCGCGGTCGGTGGGGAATCCGGAGATGACGTCCCGCTGCTCGGCCACGACCTGCCACAGCGCCTCGGGCGAGTCCACTCCGCCGGGGAAGCGGCAGCCCATGCCGACGATCACGATCGGGTCGTCCTGCCCGGCCCCGGCCTCGGGCGCCGTCTCGTCGCCGGACGCGTCGGTGAGCAGGGCGGCCAGCCGGGCGGGGCTGGGGTGGTCGTAGACGACCGTGGTGGGGAGCTTGCTCCCGGTGGCGGCGACGAGCCGGTTGCGCAGCTCGACGACCGTCGCCGAGTCGATGCCCAGCTCCTTGAACGTCCGCCGCGGCTCGATCTCGGCGGCGGACTCGTAGCCGAGGACGGCGGCGGTGTGCGCCCGTACGAGCTCAAGGGCGGCCGCGGCCGTCAGCGAGCGGCGCGTCTCGGTCTCGTCGACGTGCGTGTCGTCGGCGTACGTGTCGTCCGTCGTGTCCGTTCCGGCCGGGAGGGCCGTCCGGGGCGCCGGGGCCGGGGCGCCCGCGGGCTGCCCGGTGATCCAGTGGCGGCGCCGCTGGAAGGCGTACGTCGGGAGCTCGGCGCGCGTCGGACCGGCGGGCAGGACGGCGGACCAGTCCACCTCCGCGCCGTGGCAGAACGCCTTGCCGAACGCGAGCAGCAGCCGCTGCGGGCCGCCCTCGTCGCGGCGCAGGGTGCCGAGCGCGGTCACCGGCAGGTCCGCGGCCTCCGCGGTCTGCTGGACGGCGAGCGCGAGCACCGGGTGCGGGCTCATCTCGATGAACAGCTCGTGCCCGGAGTCGAGCAGGGCGCGTACGGCGGGCTCGAAGCCGACGGGTTCGCGCAGGTTGCGGTACCAGTAGTCGACGTCGAGCTCGGAGCCGTCCAGCGGCGTGCCGGTCACGGTGGAGTGCAGCGGCACGCTTCCGGCGCGCGGCGCGATCCCGGCGAGCTGCGCCGGCAGGGTGTCGCGCACGGCGTCGACGTGCGGGCTGTGCGAGGCGTAGGCGACCGGGACGCGCCGGGTGCGGACGTCCTCGCCGTACCGCGCGGCGAACGCGTCCAGGGCGTCTCCGTCGCCGGCGACCACGGTCATCCCGGGGGAGTTGACGGCGGCGACGCTCAGCTGCGGGTACGCGGCGAGGTCGGCGCGCACCCGGTCGGCGGGCAGCGACACCGTGAGCATGCCGCCGCCGCGTCCGGCCAGTTCGCCGAGGGCGGCGCTCCGCACGGCGATGAGCCGGGCCGCGTCGTCCAGGGTGAGGGCGCCGCTGACGGTGGCGGCGGCGATCTCGCCCTGGGAGTGGCCGACGACCGCGGCGGGTGCGACGCCCGCCGCCCGCCACAGCGCGGCGAGACCGACCATGACGGCCCAGAGGGCGGGCTGCACGACGTCGTCGCGGTCGAGGGCGGGCGCGCCGGGACGGCCGCGCAGCACGTCGGTCAGGGACCAGTCGCGGTACGGGCGGAGCGCGCGCTCGCAGTCCTCGATGACGCCGGCGAACACCGGGGCGCTGTCGAGGAGTTCGGCGGCCATGCCGGCCCACTGCGAGCCCTGGCCGGGGAAGACGAAGACGGCTTCGCGGGTGGTGCGGTGGCTGCTGCCCTGGACCGCCGCCTGCGTGACCCCGCCGTCCGCGAAGGCCCCGAGAGCGGCCAGCAGTCCGGTGCGGTCGGAGCCCACCAGGACGGCCCGGTGGCCGAAGGCGGTGCGGTCGTGGGCGAGGGCGCGGGCGATCTCGGCGGCGCCGTGCTCCGGATGGGCGGCGAGGTGGTCCCGCAGCCGTTCGGCCTGGGCGCGCAGCGCCTTCTCGCCGCGCCCGGACACGATCCAGGCGAGGGACGTGCCGAACGCGGATTCCTCACGGAATTCCCGGTCGTTCCCGGCGGTAACAGCTGCGTCCTCTGATTCTCCGTTCCACTCGCCGAGTACCAGATGGCAGTTGGTGCCGCCCATTCCGACCGAGGTCACACCCGCGACAAGCGGCCCGTCGGACGCCGACCACGGCTTGTTTCCGGTGAAGGCGGTGATCCGTAGATCGTCAAAGGGAATCTGCGGATTCGGCGAGCGATAATTCAAGGTCGGGACGAGTTCCCGCTCCCTGACGCACAGAATGGTCTTGATGAGTCCCGCGATACCGGAGGCGCCTTCGAGGTGTCCGATGTTCGTCTTGACGGAACCGAGGCGGAGGGGATTGCCGGGCGTGCGGGACGAGGCGAAAACGGCGCCCAGCGCGGAGGCTTCGACGGGATCTCCGACGCGGGTGCCCGAGCCGTGGATTTCCACGTACTGGGCGTGTTCCAGTGGAATTCCCGCGTCTTCCCACGCGTCACGGATGACGCGCTCCTGTGCCTTTCCGTCGGGAGTGGGAAGGGTGTCGCTGGCACCGTCGCTGCCGACGGCGCCGCCGTGCAGGAGGCAGAGGACGCGGTCCCCGTCGGCGACGGCCCGGCGGAGGAGCTTCAGCGCCACCACGCCGCCGCCCTCGCCGCGTACGTACCCGTTGGCACGGGCGTCGAGGGCGTGACATCGACCGTCGGGCGAGAGGCTGCCGAAGGCCTCGAGGGCATGGGTGCTCTCCGGGGCGAGGTTCAGGTTGACGCCGCCGGCCAGGGCCACGACGGACTCGCCGCGGCGCAGGCTCTCGCAGGCCAGGTGCACCGCGACCAGCGCGGACGACTGCGCGGTGTCGACCACCATGCTGGGGCCCTGCAGGTCGAGGGCGTAGGAGATCCGGTTGGCGATGATGCCGCGGTGCAGGCCGGTCACCGTGTGCGCGGAGGTGGCGCCGGGGCCGGCCGCGTGGGTCAGGGCCGCGTAGTCGTCGGCGATCGCGCCGACGAAGACGCCGGTGGGGGTGCCGGCGAGCGAGGCGGGCACGATGCGGGCGTCCTCGAGCGCCTCCCAGGCCAGTTCGAGGGCGAGCCGCTGCTGGGGGTCCATCGCGGCGGCTTCCCGCGGCGATATGCCGAAGAACTCGGCATCGAAGGTGTCGACACGCGGAAGAAAACCTCCGGGGCGCGGTGACCCGTCGGGTAATGTGGCGAGATGCGCGCGATCCGCGGGTGGTTCCGATATGGCGTCGCGGCCGTTCTTGAGAAGATCCCAGAATTCCGCGGGGTTCGCCCCGCCGGGAAAACGGCAGGAGAGTCCGACGACGGCAACGGTCCGGTCGTCGATTCCGTCAGGTGTGGGTGCTGCCGCCGGTATTCGGGCATGGCGGATCATGGTTTGCTGCTCCCCCCGTGAAGCACGTTGAACGGCGCGGCCGACTCGGCGGTCCAGCCAGATTCGATTCGGACCCTAGCACCGAGTCGGCGCTCCGTAAACCAAAGGCCACGGCGTGAAGTCGGCATGCGGAAATAGGCATTCCGGACAGCCGGGGGGAGTGTCGGTGATTCTCGTAACCATCCTGTCAACGACGCGTAAACGACGCTTCCCCGCGATGAGCGCGTGCCGACGGGAGGGGGGTGCTCCGGGGACGTCCCCGGCGGGCGGTCCACGGCACGGGCCGTGGACCGGTCACCGGGAAGCGGCCGGAACCCCGGCGTCGGCGGCGTGCCCCTCGGCGCCCTTCGCCGCCGGGTGCGCCTTGCTGATGGTGCAGACGCCGTCGACGCACTGACGCTCGAGGCGGCCGCGGGAGATGGTCTGCACGAGGCCGACCATCCAGCAGGTGGGGCAGCCCTTGAAGGCGATCAGCGACAGCGGGGCCGCGAGCAGGACGGCCGGGCCGGCCACCGGCACCATGGCGATCGAGCCGATGATCAGCCCGAAGCCGATGACGCCGCGCGCCAGGTGGCGCGGGACGGACTTGCTGGCGAAGTTCGGCGCCGCGGGCTTCGCGGACGCGGGAACCTGAACCTGGAGCTGCGTGGGAGCGGTCTTCACGGTGTTCACGGTCGTGGGTCTCCTCCGGCGTGTCGGCCGGGAGCGTCGTCCGACGCCCGACCGGCGGTCTGGTCGAGTGGTGGTTCGGTCACGGTGAGTGACTGGCGCAGGGTCGCGCGGGCCCGGTGCAGCCGCGACTTCATCGCGGCGGTGCTCAGACCGAGCGTGCTCGCGACCGTCTTGCCCGGCAGGCCCTGGATGTCACGCATGATCAGGACCTGCCGCTGCTCACGCGGAAGGGCGCCGACCGCCGCGGCGATCCGCTCCACCTCCAGCCGGTGCAGCACCGCTTCCTCGGCCGAAGGCTCCGCGCCGGCCTCCGGCTCGGCCGGCGTCTCGTCGCTCCGCGCGACGAGCAGCCGGACCTGCCGGAGGCATTCGTTGCGCACGATCCGGAACATCCATGAGGCGAGCGCGCCGGTGGCCCGCAAGGTGCCGATCTTCCTGTAGAGGATGATCAACGCCTCCTGTGCCGCGTCCTCCGCGTCCTGCGGCGACGCGCACAGCGAGATGGCGAACTTGCGCACATGAGGCTGCGACTCCATGACGACGGTGGTGAGCGACGAGACGTCACCGTCCTGCGCTGCCTTGATCAAACGGTCGTCGGGCCAACGGAAGCGTGGATTCATGGGTCAACTCATACCCGGAAGGCGCGCCGCGCGCAGGGCGCGGGTCAGGCGCGGCTCTTCTTGAAGCGGCGCAGCAGGTGCCAGCTGCAGGCGCCCACGGCCAGGACTCCGACGACGATGAGCGCAGTGATCATTGCTGTTTCCTCCCGGTTCGGCCGGCCCGTTCGGCCGGTACACACATAGGAGGAGGCGAGGTCCGGAAAGGATTCGCGTCCGGCGGAGATTTTTTTTCAGCCCGGCTTCCTGGCCATGACGACCACGCCCGGCCCGGTGTGCTCGTCCGCGGGGAGCCGGAGCTCGGCGACCGTGTGCAGTCCGGCCCGCTCGATGAGGTCCACGAACTGCTCCGGCCGCCACCAGTGCGTCGTCCAGCGCACGGACACGCCCCCGTACGCCTCGGTGCGCACCCGGTCCCCGTCGCCGACGTGCGTCGCGGTGAGGAAGTATCCGCCCGGCTGCAGCGCCCGGGCGAACGAGGCGAGAACCTGCGGGAGCACGTCACGGGGCAGGTTGAACAGCGACCACCACCCGAGCACGCCGGCCAAGGAGCCCTCGGCGAGCTCGAGTTCGGTGGCGGAGGCGACGTCGAAACGGCACCGCGGATGGAGCCGGCGGGCGTTCTCGATCATGCGGGGGGAGAGGTCGACCCCGGACACGTCGAGCCCGCGTTCGTCGAGGTAGGCGGTCACGGTGCCGGGCCCGCAGCCGACGTCGAGAACGGCCCCGAGGCCGCCCACGCTGTCGGCGAAGGCGTCGACCGACGCCTTGAGCCAGGGATGCCGGCGGATGTCGCCGATCCCGGTGGTCAGGACCATGTCGGCGTAGTTGTCCGCGACCCGGTCGTAGGAGTCGCGTACGACGTCGAGATCGGCGGGCCGGTCGATTCGGTGAGCGCGCATCGGCCAAGAGTAGAAGGGCGCGACGAGCCCGGCCGCGTCGGTGGGAGCCAAGTCGGCCTGAATCGCGTCACTCAGGTGTCAGACCTCACGTGAGAAAGAAGACACGATGCTCAGACAGAGGCTGCAGTCGGTGCTCTCCGCGCTGACCGGCATCCTGGTGGTGGGCGGGCTCGTGGCCATGACGCCCCAGGTCGCTCAGGCCGACGAACTTCCCCTGCCCCTGCCCTCTCCCAACTCCTGCACCCCGGGACCCTGGTACCTGACCCAGCACTACGAGGAGTTCGCACCGGCCGACGGACCCTGGCGGGTGGCGCCGGGAGACAACCTCGAGGTGACCGTCACCAAGTCCCGCACCATCGAGGTCGGCGCCCAGCTCACCGTCGGCGTGTCGGCCGAGTGGGCCGTGGCCAAGGTCAACGCCGAACTCGGTATCAGCACGAAGGTCTCGTGGCAGAGCTCGGTGGGGCTCAAGACCAACACCAACTCCCCGGCCCACGAGGTGACCCACGTCTACTACGGCGTCTTCACCGAACGCGTCCTCATGGAACGCAAGTGGTACCCGGCCGGCTGCAACAAGGGATGGCCGTACGACCTGCGGAGCTTCCAGACCGCCATGTGGGTTCAGTTCCCCAAGGCCGAGGGGTTCAAGAAGGTCTCGGTGGCCCTGGGGCGGGGTGGTATGGGCATACCCGGTACCACCAACCCGCCCGTTCCGCCGCAGCCACAGCCGGTGACGTCGGTGCACGGCCTGGCCGACGGAACGCTCCTGCACACCACGGACACCAAGCGCATCTACAAGATGGTCGGTGGCGCGCCGGTCTGGCAGGCCACCTGTGACAGCGGCATCTGCGACTCCCAGCCGCGTCCCACGTACCAGTCGGTCATCGACGCGGGTCCGAAGACACCGCGCAACGGCTCGTCCGCCATCGACCAGCGCGGCCGGATCTACATCTACGTGGGCGGTGCGCCGCTGCATCAGTCGCACTGCAACTCCCCGGTCAACTGCGGGCGGCCGCCGAAGATCTCGGACTGGTCCATCGACGCCCGTGACCACATGAACCTGGTCCCGGCCGACGGCAACCTGGTTCAGGGCTGGAACGCCGGGAACGCGACGCCCGTCGCGCAGACCGTCGGTGGGGCGCGGCTCAACTTCGCCTCGCCGCAGGAGGTCATCGACACGGGCTTCGGCACGGACTGGCCCTCCAAGGTCGTCATCGTGTCGGACTACTCGTTCAACAACCTCGGAACGATCCCGGCGGACGGCACGCTCGTCCAGGGAACGGGCGGCGGTGCCTCGACCCCGGTGGCCATGTTCGTGGCAGGCTCGCGCATCAACTTCGCCACGCCCGAGGAAGTGGTCGAGACGGGGTACGGGACGAACTGGCGCGACAAGGTGCGTGCGATCCCGAGCCGGGCCTTCAACGAGTTCCGCGCCGACATCCCGCCGGACGGCTCGCTCATCCAGGGCGTCGCGAACGGCGTACCGACGCCTGTGGCGATGTTGCTCGGCGGCGCGCGGGTCAACTTCGCCTCGCCGCAGGAGGTCATCGACTCGGGCTTCGGCACCGACTGGGCCTCGAAGGTCCGGACGGTGCCGACGCGCGCGTTCAACATGATCCGCGCCGACGTGCCCGACGACGGCACGCTGATCCAGGGAACGGGCGGGAGCTCGCCCGTCGCCGCGATCATCGGTGGCGCGCGGGTCAACTTCGCCTCGCCGCAGGAGGTCATCGACTCCGGTTTCGGCACCGACTGGGCCACGAAGGTCCGCGCGCTCCCCGCCCGGGCGTTCAGCCTGATCCCCGACCGGATCGCGGACGGTACGCGGGTGAAGAAGGCCGGTGCCACGTCGCAGGCGGGCATCGTCGGGGGTGCGAAGGTGCCGTTCGCGTCGATGGACGAGCTGATCGCCTGCGGGTTCGGGGACAAGCGGATGTGGACCATCCCCGATCGCGTGTGGGACGCGCTCACCACCAAGATCGCGGACGGCACCCGGCTGAAGAAGGCCGGGTGGTCGTCGGAGGCCGCGGTCGTCGGCGGCGCGAGGGTGGACTTCTACACGGAAGCCGAACGCAACGACGCCGGCTACGGCGGCGTCACGCTCCAGTACGTCCCGGCCCGGGTGTGGGACGCGATGACGACGAGGATCGCGGACGGCACGCGCATCGCGAAGAGCGGGTGGTCGTCGGAGGCCGCGGTCGTCGGCGGCGCGAGGGTGGACTTCTCCACGGAGGCCGAACGCAACGACGCCGGCTACGGCACCAAGCCCCGCCAGGTCGTCCCGGTCCGGGTGTGGGACGCGCTCCCGCTGCGGATCGCGGACGGTACGCGGGTGAAGAAGGCCGGTGCCACGTCGCAGGCGGGCATCGTCGGGGGCGCGAAGGTGCCGTTCGCGTCGATGGACGAGCTGATCGCGTCCGGGTTCGGGGACAAGCCGATGTGGACCATTCCGGACCGGGTGTGGGACGCGCTTCCCACCCGGTTCGCGGACGGCACCCTGCTCAAGGCGCCTGACTCGTCGACGGTTTGGCGGATGCTCGACGGCAAGAGGGCCGAGATCACCGATCCGTCCGGAACCGTATGGGTCGTACCCCGGCGGATTCTGGACGCCGTTCCCCAAGGCTGACCAGCACGGTCGGCGGGGCGGGGCGGGGCGGGGCAGGGAAGGTGAGCTTCCCTGCCCCGCTTGTTCCCGGCGACGGCCGGCTGGCCGGCTCCGTAGCCGGGCCGGACGACCTTCGTGGCGCTGCCGCTACGTGGGCGGTTTCCGGGGGATGCCGGGGGCTGCCGGGGGTCTCCGGCGGAGCCGTGGGGCGCCGCCGGCCCCAGCGCCGGTGCAGGAACGGGGCCGCCAGGTTCGACCCGGCGACGTGAGAGCCCGTGGAAGATGAGAGGCTCGGGAGGGTGAGTGAGACACCGACGAACACCCTCCAACACCGCGTAGACGGCCGAGACGACGCCCCGGTCCTGGTCCTGGGGCCCTCGCTCGGCACGACCTGGCACATGTGGGACCGGCAGATACCCGAGCTCACCCGTACCTGGCGGGTCGTCCGCTTCGACCTGCCCGGCCACGGCGGCGCGCCCGCACAGCCGGCCGGCTCCGTCGCCGAGCTCGGCGACCGGCTGCTCGCCACCCTCGACGGGCTCGGCATCCAGCGCTTCTGCTACGCCGGCTGCTCCCTCGGCGGCGCCGTCGGCCTCGACCTCGCGCTCCGGGCGCCGCAGCGGGTCGCGTCGCTCGCCCTCGTCGCCACCTCGCCCCGCTTCGGCAGCGCCGACGAGTTCCGGCAGCGCGGCGTGCTCGTCCGTACCAACGGCCTCGAACCCATGGCCCGCACCGCCCCCGAACAGTGGTTCACGCCCGCCTTCGCCGGCGCCCAGCCCGCCATCGTCGACTGGGCCGTGCAGATGGTCCGCACCACCGACCCCTCCTGCTACGTCGCCGCCTGCGAAGCGCTCGCCGTCTTCGACGTCCGCGAGGCCCTCGAACGGATCGGCGTGCCCGTCCTGGTCCTGGTCGGCGCCGACGACCGGATCACCGGGCCCGCCGAGGCCCGCACCCTCGTCGCCGGCATTCCCGACGCCCGGCTCGCCGTCGTCCCCGGCGCCTCCCACCTGGCGCCCGTCGAGCAGCCCGCCGCCGTCACGGAACTGCTCACCGGCCACTTCGCGCCGCTCGCCCAGGACACCCACGGCGCCCTCACCCCGCCCGCCATGCCGCCGGTCGCCGTCCCCGCCGCCCCGCCGGCCGCGACCGAACCGGCGGCGCCGGCGGACGAGGACGAGGAGCCCCGTCCCGACCCGTACGAGACCGGCCTCAAGCTGCGCCGCGAGGTGCTCGGCGACGCCCATGTCGACGAGGCCCTCGCCGATCCGTTCGGCGCCGACTTCCAGAACCTCGTCACCCGCTACGCGTGGGGCGAGGTCTGGAGCCGGGACGGCCTGGACCGCCGCACCCGCAGCGCCGTCACCGTCGCCGCCCTCGTCGCCGGCGGTCACCACGAGGCCCTCGCCGACCACACCCGCGCCGCGCTCCGCAACGGCCTGTCCCCGGCCGAGCTGCGCGAGATCCTCCTCCAGACCGCGGTCTACTGCGGCCTGCCCGCCGCCGAGAGCGCCCTGCGGGTCGTCCGCCGCGTGATCGAGGAGGACACCACACCTCCGGCCTGAGCGGCCGTCCGCGGCGCACCCCCTAGGCTGCGGCCGTGAAGCTGACCAAGAACACCCACGCCTGCGTCCGCCTGGAGAAGGAAGGGCGGACGCTCGTCATCGACCCCGGGATGTTCACCGAGGAGGACGCCGCCCTCGGCGCGGACGTCCTCCTCGTCACCCACGAGCACCCGGACCACTTCGACGAGGGGCGGCTGCGGGCGGCCCTCGACGCCGACCCGGCCGTCGAACTGTGGACCCTGCGGAGCGTCGCCGAGCAGCTGGCGGCGGCGTTCCCCGGCCGCGTCCACACCGTCGGCGACGGCGACGCCTTCTCCGCCGCCGGATTCGACGTCCAGGTGCACGGCGAGCTGCACGCCGTGATCCACCCGGACATCCCGCGGGTCACCAACGTCGGCTACCTGATCGACGGGACCGTCTTCCACCCCGGCGACGCGCTCACCCTGCCCGGCCGGCCGGTGGAGACCCTGTTCCTGCCGGTCATGGCGCCGTGGAACAAGATCTCCGAGGTGATCGACTACGTACGTGAGGTCAAGCCGCTCCGCGCGTACGACATCCACGACGCCCTCCTCACCGACCTGGCCCGGCCGATCTACGACCGCCAGATCGGCGCCCTCGGCGGCACCGACCACCGCAGGCTCACCCCGGGCGACTCCGCCGAGCTCTGACGGTCCCGATGACCGGGGCAGGCGCCCCGGCCGACGGCCCCTCCCGGTACGGGCGGCCCACGGGCCGGGACCCGGCCCCGCACGCCTGCCGACGGCCCCTCCCCGTACGGCCGCCCGACGGCCCGCCCCGCACACCCGCCCGGACGGCCCGCCCCCGCACACCCGCCCCGAGGGCCGACCCCGCGCCGCCGCCCGCCGACTGTCACACCCCGCCGTTAGGCTTGCGCACATGCGCATCGCCACGTGGAACGTCAACTCGATCACCGCCCGGCTGCCCCGGCTCCTGGCCTGGCTGGAGAGCAGCGGCACCGACGTGCTGTGCATCCAGGAGACCAAGTGCACCGCCGAGCAGTTCCCCGCCGAGGAGCTGCGCGAGCTGGGGTACGAGTCGGTGGTCAACGCCACCGGCCGGTGGAACGGGGTCGCCCTCGTCTCCCGGGCCGGCCTGGCGGACGTCGTCACCGGGCTGCCCGGCGGCCCGGACTACGAGGGCGTCCAGGAACCGCGGGCGATCTCGGCGACCTGCGGCCCGGTCCGCGTCTGGTCGGTGTACGTGCCGAACGGCCGGGAGGTGGCGCACGACCACTACGCGTACAAGCTGCGCTGGCTGGAGGCCCTGAAGGCGGCCGTCGCCGAGGACGCGGCGGGCGACCGGCCCTTCGCCGTCCTGGGCGACTTCAACATCGCCCCGACCGACGACGACGTCTGGGACATCTCCCTGTTCGAGGGCGCCACCCACGTCACCCAGCCGGAGCGGGCCGCGCTCGCCGGACTGCGCGAGGCCGGCCTCGGCGACGTGGTGCCGCGCCCGCTGAAGTACGACCACCCGTACACGTACTGGGACTACCGCCAGCTGTGCTTCCCGAAGAACAAGGGCATGCGCATCGACCTGGTCTACGGCAACAAGTCCTTCGCCGACGCGGTCAAGGACGGCTACGTCGACCGCGAGGAGCGCAAGGGCAAGGGCGCGTCCGACCACGCCCCGGTCGTCGTCGACCTCGACGTCTAGGACCTCGACCTCCAGGGCGTCTCTTCCGGATCGTGGCCGGGTCCGGAAGAAGCGGCCCGGCCGTGTCGACCCGCAGCGGCCCGCCCGGGCCCGGTGATCTCCGCGCGCCGGGTGGTGCCCTCCCGGCAGGAAATGCGACGCTGTTCGGATGAACATTCCTTTCCTGGACAACTGGCGCAAGAGGCATGAAGCGGAACGGTCCCCTCTGGTCCCGGTCTTCGACCGCGATCCGGAGGGAGCCGCCGAACTGCTCGCCGAGTGCGAGCTGCTGCGCGCCCGTGCCCAGGAGGCGGGAGTGACGCTCGACGACACCCCGCGCTCGCTCGCGGCGCTCGACCAGCTGCCGCCGCGCTGGCGCGAGGACCCGGAGGAACTGCCCTGGGTCGGGAACGACGCGGGCCTCTACCTCGGCACCGTGATCGTTCGGACCGTGCGCGGCGCCGGATGGCGGCTGCGGCCGGACGGCCAGCCGGTGGTGCTGTTGGCCTCCGGCCGCGAGATCAACGTGGTCGCCGCCGGGCTCGACTGGGCCACGACGGGGACGCCCGAGCTCTTCCAGGTCTACGCCGAGTCCGCCGAGTCCTGAACCGCCGGGCGCCCCGCACGGGCCCTGCCCGCCCGGCAGCAGCCGAAGGTCACTCCGCGCGCAACGGCACCGACACGTAGCTCGGGTCGGCCGCCGGCGAGGAGAAGGTCAGCTGCGCGCCGGTCGGGTTGTGCTCGATGTACAGCGGGTCGACGGTGTCGACGACCAGCGCGAGCCGGTGACCGGCCGGCACGTCGTAGGCCGTGGAGAACAGGTCCAGGTCGACGGCGAACGGCTGCCCCGGCTTCCTGTCGTGGAAGGTGTACGGGGCGTGGGTGACCAGCTTGCCGATGCCGAGCGGGCCCACGTCGTACAGGTAGGCGACGAAGGTGCCGCTCTCCGCGGTCGGGGTGACCGTGGTGTGCAGCCGCGCCGTGCCGCGCACCCGCTGCGCCGAGTCGTACCGTCCGGACTGCCACACGGCCGCGAAGGCGCGGGGGAGCAGCGGGACGGAGGCGGTCGGCGGGGCCTGGAAGAACTGGTCGAGGAGGTTGGAGAGCAGGACGACGCCGCCGTTCGCGCCGGAGTCGACGTTCGCCCAGAGGTGCTCGGAGTCGGTGAGCGCGAACTTCCGCTGGTTCGCGTGGACGGACTTCCAGTCCGGGTAGCCCTCGTAGCCGGCGTCGGAGCGCGGCTTGAGCCGGACGGGCCGCTCGCGGTCGATGCCGTTGTCCACGCCCTTGAGGTGGTGGTCGAACCAGCGGTGGGCGCTGGTCCAGGTGTCGTTGGGCAGGCCGAGCAGTCCGGTGGCCTCCGCGGTGGCGTGGTCGCCGGGGCGGAACTCCAGGCGCTTGGGGCCGCTGAGCTTCTCGTAGAAGCTCGCGAACTGGTTGGGCGGGAAGATCGTGTCGCCCCAGGCGTTGCCGAGCATGATCGCGGGCCGGTTGGCGTTGATCGCGTCGAGGTACGTGGCCGCGGACCGCTCGCGGCCCCAGGCGATCATCTCGTCCTCCTTGTCCAGGTTGGAGGAGAGGAAGTCGCCCAGGACCTCGCGGAGTTCGGGACCGGGCCGGCCGGTGAGGTATCCGGCCCCGCCGAGCAGGGCGGCGGCCTGGAGGTGCTGGGTGCGGCCGCTGTAGATGGAGTCGATGAGGTCGGCCCAGCCGCTGAGCGCGGCGACGGCCCTGACCCGCTTGTCGTGGGCGGCGGTGAGCAGGCTGATGCCGGCGCCGTACGAGACACCCGCCATGCCGACCCTGGCGGGGTCCGCGGGCGTGTGGGCGAGGGCCCAGTCGATGACGAGGGACGCGTCCGCGACGTCCTTCGGTCCGGCGGTCTCGATCTCGCCGCCGGACTGCCAGAAGCCGCGCGAGTTGTAACTCACCACGACGTAGCCGGAGTCGGCGAGCTTCTGGGCCTGGGCGAGGTACTCGACCTGGGGCATGGCCCAGCTCGTCGGGAGCACGATCACCGGGTAGCGGGCGGAGCCGTCGGCCCCGGCGGGGGTGACGACGTTGGCCTTGAGCACGGTGCCGCCGTCGCCCGCGATGTCGACGAAGCGAACGGTGGTGCCGCCGGACTCGGCGGTGGTGGCCGCGCCGGCGGCGGGGGCGAGCCCGAGGGCCGTCCCGGCCACGAGGGCGGCCGAGACGGCGAAGGACAGGGCAGTGCGCACGGGTCACTCCTCACTGGTTCACTGAGTGGGGGGCAGTGAAGGGAATGGGGGGCAGTGAAAGTGACCCGACGGTAACCGTGATGGCTTACCCGAGGTAACGTCTCGACGAGTTACGCATGGGTAACGATTGGCGGAAACACCACCCTCAGCGCAGGGCGCTCCTGGCCCGCCACTCGGCCCACGACAGGTTCCACGCGCCGTAGCCGTTGTTCACGGCCTGCGTGCCCTTGGCGTCGGAACCCGTGATCTCGAACGGATCGCCCACCTGCACCGCGTCGTACACGGCCTTCGCGTTCGCGTCGCTCATGCCGATGCAGCCAGAGCTCATGTTCGCGCGGCCGAAGTACCTGGCGTTCCACGGCGCCGCGTGCGCGTACATGCCCGACCAGGTCAGCCGCATCGAGTAGTCGACCATCTTGTCGTAGGCGTCGCCGAGCCCGACGGTCTCCGAGCGCATGTTGATCGTGCCCTCCTTCGCCATCAGCACCGGCTTCCCGCGCCACGAGGCCTTCTCGCCGCCGGGCGTTCCGGCCGACATGGGCACGTCCTTGACGACCTGGCCGTCCCGCAGCAGCTTCAGCCGGTGGGTGTCCAGGTCGACCTTGACGAGCTGGTTCCTGCCCACGGTGAAGGCCGTCGTGTAGTCGCGGACGAACCAGCCGCCGGCGGCACCCGAGTCGACGCCGTCGAGTTCGGCGTTCAGCGTCACCTTGGTGCCGGACTTCCAGTGCTCCTTCGGCCGCCAGTCCACCCGGTCCTTGCCCGACCAGTCCTGCATCCAGCCCCAGGAGCCCTCGGTGCCGTTCGAGGTCGTCACCTTCAACTGCCGCTCCACGGCGGCCTTGTTCTTCACCGGGTGGTCGAAGACGATCGACAGCGGCTGGCCGATGCCGACCGTGGTGTTCTTGCCGGGCGCCAGCGTCAGCTTGTTCACGCGCTCCGGCTCCGCGGTGGCGAACGACGCCTTCGCGCTGCCGCCGTCCGTGTCCCGCACCTCGACCGCGTACGAGGTTCCCGGCGCGGCCGGACGCAGCGAGGTCCAGGTCCTGCCGTCGGCGGCGACCTTCCCGGCCAGGTTCCCGCCCTCGTCGTCGGTGACCGTCACCTGTCGCAGCCCCGGCCCCTCGGCGAGCGTCACCACCACCGGCGCACCGGCCTTCGCCTGCTCGCCGGTCAGGTTCACCGTCACCCGCGTCCGCGGCGCCTTGTCGCCGCCCCCTCCGGCCCCGCCCGAGCCCCCCGCCCCGCCACTGCCGCCGCACCCGCCGAGGGTGACGGCGAGCGCGGTGGTGACGAGCAGGGCGGCGGGCACGGATATGCGGCTCACGGAAAACGACCTCCGGTGGTGATCTCTTACGGGAGGAGAGAGCCCGGAAGACCGGCGCCGGTTCCGTACATGTGCCCTATTTCTGGGATGTCGGGTGTGACATGGGCGACGTCACCGGCGGTCGAGGTGTGTTCGTGTGCTTCGTGTCGTGCGTGTTCCGCGTGTGCTGCACGAGGGGAGATTCCGGGAGTCGGAGGACAGTCCGGACAAGGCTCTCGAACTGTGCGTTCCGTCCTGCGAAGAACGGCTCTGGCCTGTCATGATGGTGACGTCTTCACTCCGATTCGCCCCGAACGGAGGGCCGGTGGGCACCAGCGACACACCCGGGACCGTCCCCGACGCCGACTCCGACGCTCCCGGAGCCCCGGACGCTCCCGGAGCCCCGGACGTCCCCGGCGTTCCCGACGTCTTCGACCCGCGGATCTACGCCGCCGGCATCCCGCACGACCGCTTCCGCGCCCTGCGCGACCACCACCCCGTCGCCCGCCAGGAGGAGCCCGGGGTACTCGGCTGGCCCGCGGGGCCGGGCTTCTGGGCCGTGACCCGGCATGCCGACGTCGTCCGGGTGCTCAAGGACGCGCAAGGGTTCTCCTCGCACCTCGGCGCCACCCAGATCCGTGACCCCGACCCGGCCGACCTGCCGTTCATCCGGCGGATGATGCTCAACCAGGACCCTCCCCACCACGGGCGGCTGCGCCGGCTCGTCAGCCGCGCCTTCACGCCCCGCAGGATCGACCGGTTCGCCGCCACCGCACGCGAGCGGGCACGCCGGCTCCTCGCCGCGGCAAGGGAGTCGGGTGGCGACGAGATCGACTTCGTGAAGGCCGTCACCGACGACTACGCCCTGCTCAACCTCACCGACCTCCTCGGCGTGCCGGCCGCCGACCGCGGACTGCTGCACACCTGGACCGAGCGGGTCATCGCCTATCAGGACCCCGACGAGCCGCCCGTCCTCGACGCCGAAGGCCGACCGGTCAACCCGCGCTCACCGGCCATGCTCGCCGAGATGTTCGACTACGCGCGGGAACTCGCCGCCCACAAGCGGGCGCACCCCGCCGACGACATCATGACCGTGCTCGCGGGGACCGAACTCCAGGACGCCGAGCTGGAGATGTTCTTCTTCCTGCTGACCGTCGCGGGCAACGACACCGTACGCGGCGCCGCCCCCGGCGGACTGCTCGCCCTCGCCGAACACCCACGGGAGCAACGGAAGTTGTGGGACGGAGAGGTCGGCATGGACACCGCCGTGGACGAACTCCTGCGCCGGCACCCGCCCGTGCTGTCCTTCCGCCGCACCGCGACCCGCGCCACCGAGCTCGCCGGGGTGCCGATCGCCGCCGGGGACAAGGTCGTCGTGTTCCACGCCTCCGCCAACCACGACGAACGGGCCTTCGCCGACCCCGGGCGGCTCGACCTCGCCCGCACGCCCAACCCGCACGTCTCCTTCGGGGACGGCCCGCACGTCTGCCTCGGTGCCCACTTCGCCCGGCTCCAGCTGAGGATCCTCTACGAGGAGACGCGCGCCGTGCTGCCCGGCCTCGCGCCCGCCGGGCCGCCCC
Source organism: Streptomyces roseicoloratus (assembly GCF_004117935.1). Lineage (GTDB taxonomy): Bacteria > Actinomycetota > Actinomycetes > Streptomycetales > Streptomycetaceae > Streptomyces > Streptomyces roseicoloratus. Next base: position 16,918 of record NZ_SDOY01000090.1, read on the forward strand.
GGCGTCTGGTCTCGAACTTCATCAACGGCATCAAGTCGCTGCCACTGCGGCCGGCGGAGCCGTCCGCGCCTCGCGCGTGACGTCGGCCACCACCTCGACCACGTCGGGGCCGTACGCATCGGAGTTGACGACCTTGAGCAGCAGCACGAACGAGCCGTTCCGGCCGTGCTCGCGGGCCAGCGCCTCGTGGTTCCGGGACAGGTGGCGGGCCGCCGCCTGGTTGGTGACCGCGGACTGGCCGCAGAAGAGGAACAGCGGCCGCTCGCCCTCGCCGCCGGTCAGCCGGGCGAGGACGACGTACTCGGCGACGCCCCACCGCGCGCGGTAGGTCTGACCGCCGACGGTGAACATGCCCCGGTCCTCGCGCGGCTCCGACTCCACGTTCATCGTGAACCCGGGCAGCAGGTTGGACAGATGGGCGGCCATGCGGTGGTTCGAGTAGGGCCCGCCTATGCAGAACTCGGCCGTCTCGCCGAGACCGCGCCGGGCCGTGTCGTGCTGCACGATCCGCAGCCGCGCCCCGCAGTCCTTGATCAGGGCGGACAGTTCGAGCAGCGCCGACACGTCGGTGGCGTGCACCGCGCGCTCGCTGCCCGCCTGCCGGTTCACCACCAGCAGGCAGTCCGAGCCCCTCGGCAGCCCGAAGAAGGCCTGCTTCCTGCGCAGCCGGCGACGCCAGGCGTACGTACGGGTCAGCCAACCGAGGGAGCCGCTGACGCCCGTCGCCAGGACACCGAGCACCACGTTGCGCAGGTCTTCGTTCATGGGCGCGCATGCTAGCGGGGGAGCGGTCGGTTGTTCGAGACCGCCCGGGTGACCCGGCCGGAGGTGCTCCTGACGGAAGGCGTGGACGGAAGTTACGCTGCGCGGACGGTCGTTGACTGGAGGTAGGGATGCAGTTTCGGTTGCGGCGCAGCGCCGTACGCCACGGGTCGATCCTGACCGCCGCCGCGACGGTGCTGGCGGTGGGCGCCGCCGCGCCGCCGACGGCCACCGCACCGCACCACCCGGCCCCCGCGAAGGTGCCCGCCGCCGCCGGCTGGGGCGGCGCCGTCGCCAGCGTCGACGCGGACGCCTCCGCCGCCGGCATCGAGGTGCTCCGCAAGGGCGGCAACGCGGTCGACGCCGCCGTCGCCGTGGCCGCCGCGCTCGGCGTCACCGAGCCCTACTCGGCGGGCATCGGCGGAGGCGGCTACTTCGTCCACTACGACGCGAAGACCCGTACGGTGCACACCATCGACGGCCGCGAGACGGCACCCGCATCCGCCGACGCCCGCCTCTTCGTCGAGAACGGCAAGCCCATCCCCTTCGAGGAGGGCATGACCAGCGGCCGCGGCGTCGGCACCCCCGGCACCCCCGCCACCTGGCGGACGGCCCTCGACGCGTGGGGCAGCAAGCCGCTCCGCAAGCTCCTCGAACCGGCCGAGCGGCTCGCCCGCGACGGGTTCACCGTCGACACCACCTTCCGCGCCCAGACCGCCGCCAACGAAGCCCGCTTCCGCGACTTCCCGGCCTCGTCGCAACTCTTCCTGCCGGGCGGGCAGTTGCCCGCCGTCGGCTCCGTCTTCAAGAACCCCGACCTCGCCCGTACGTACGAGAAGCTGGGCCGGGAGGGCGTCGGCGCGCTCTACCGGGGCCCGCTCGCCCGCGACATCGTGAACACCGTCCGGCACCCGCCCGTCCGCGCGGGCGCCGGCCGGGTCGTGCGCTCCGGCGACCTGACGGAGCGTGACCTGGCCGCGTACGAGACGATCCGCCGCCGGCCCACCCAGGTCTCCTACCGCGGCCTCGACGTGTACGGCATGGCGCCCTCGTCCTCCGGCGGCACCAGCGTCGGCGAGGCGCTGAACATCCTGGAGTCCACCGACCTCTCGCGCGCCTCGCAGGCCGGCTACCTGCACCGCTTCATCGAGGCGAGCCGGATCGCCTTCGCCGACCGCGGCCGCTGGGTCGGCGACCCGGCCTTCGAGGACGTGCCCGTACGCGGACTGCTCTCCCAGCGGTACGCCGACTCCCGGGCCTGCCTGATCCGCGACGACGCCGCCCTGACCAGCCCGCTCGCGCCGGGCGACCCGCGCCACCCGGCCGGCGGCTGCACGACCGCCGGCGCCGGCGCCCCCACCACGTACGAGGGCGAGAACACCACCCATCTCACCGTCGCCGACAAGTGGGGCAACGTGGTCGCCTACACGCTGACCATCGAGTCCACCGGCGGCAGCGGCATCACGGTCCCCGGCCGCGGCTTCCTGCTCAACAACGAGCTGACCGACTTCTCCTTCACCCCGGCCGACCCGGCCGTCCACGACCCCAACCTCCCCGGTCCCGGCAAGCGCCCGCGCTCCTCGATCTCGCCGACGATCGTCCTCGACCGCACCGGCCGCCCGGTGCTCGCCCTCGGCTCGCCGGGCGGCGCCACCATCATCACCACCGTCCTGCAGACCCTGACCGGCGTCGTCGACCGGGGCCTCCCGCTGGTCGACGCCATCGCCGCGCCCCGTGCCAGCCAGCGCAACCAGGCCACCACGGAACTCGAACCGGCCCTCTGGAACAGCCCGTCGAGGCCCGAACTGGAAGCCGTCGGCCACGCCTTCCGCCAGAACCCCGAGATCGGGGCGGCCACCGGTGTCCAGCGCCTCCCGGACGGCCGCTGGCTCGCCGCCGCGGAACCGGTCCGCAGGGGCGGAGGCTCGGCGATGGTGGTGCGGGCGGGGCGGTAGCGCCGCCCGCGCGGGGCCACCGGGAGGGCCCGCGGTCGCACTGCCCGTGAACCGCGCGATCCGCGCGATCCGCGCCATCCGCGTGGCCCGTACGGCTCCGCCGAGTGTCCGGGCCCGGCGGCCCGCCCGAGGGGCGTCGGACACCCCCAACCAGTGCCCCCTACAGGGCCGTCAGGATCCTCGGGCCGTCGTCGGTGACGGCCACCGTGTGTTCGGTGTGGGCCGCGCGGGAGCCGTCGAGGGTGCGGATCGTCCAGCCGTCCCGCGCCGTGTAGTGGCGGTCGTGGCCGCCGCCGATCAGCATCGGCTCGATCGCGACCACCATCCCGTGCCGCAGCGGCATGCCCCGGCCCGGGCGGCCCTCGTTGGGGACGTCCGGGCCCTCGTGCATGGTGCGGCCCACGCCGTGGCCGCCCAGGCCGTCCGGGATGCCGTAGCCGGCCGTGCGGCAGACCCGGCCGACCGCGTGGGCGATGTCCCCGACGCGGTTGCCGACGACGGCCGCCGCGATGCCCGCCTCCAGGGCCTCGTACGCCGTGTCGACCAGCCGGGTGTCCTCGGGACGAGCCCGGCCGATCGTGAAGCTCACCGCCGCGTCCCCCACCCAGCCGTCGAGCACGGCCCCGCAGTCCACGCTCACCAGGTCGCCGTCGGCGAGCCGGGTGCCGTCCGGGACGCCGTGCACGATCGCGTCGTTGACGGACAGACACGCCACCGCGGGGAAGGGCATCGGGGCCCAGTCGGGGCGGTAGCCCAGGAACGGCGAGCCGGCCCCGGCCGCCGCCAGGACCTCCCGCGCCACCCGGTCGAGCTCCGTGAGCGTCACCCCGGGCACCGCCTCGTCCCGTACGGCCTCCAGGGCCTGGGCCACCACCCGCCCCGCCTCGCGCATCCGCAGCAGCATCGCATCGTTCTTGATCTCCACCATGCCAATTACTATACCGGTATTAGAATGGGTGTCATGGTCCGTACACCCCTCACCCCCGAAGAGCGCGAGCGCGGCGAACGCCTCGGCCGCCTGCTGCGCGAGGCGCGCGGCGAGCGCTCCATGGCCGAGATCGCCGCCGCCGCCGGCCTCTCCGCGGAGACCCTCCGCAAGATCGAGACCGGCCGCGCCCCGACCCCCGCCTTCTTCACCGTCGCCGCACTCGCCGGCGTGCTCGGGCTGTCCCTGGACGAGCTCGTCACAAGGTGCGCGCTGATGCCCCTGTAGACGCGGCGCCGGCCGGGCCGGGAGGGCGGCCCGCCTCGCGCGGACACCGCCGGCCGCACCCGCCGTGCCGCGGGCCGTCAGCGGCCTCCGCGTTCGGGCCGAGCGGCGGGACCACCGTCGGACGGCCGGGTCCCCCGCGTAAGCTCGGCGGTCGTGATACCCGAAGAGCTGCGGCACGGCCGCTACGTGAGCCTCACGACCTTCCGTCGGAACGGCACCGGCGTCGCCACCCCGGTCTGGTACGCGGTCGAGGGCGACGAACTGTACGCCTGGACCCGCACCGACTCCTGGAAGGTGAAGCGCCTGCGCCGCGACCCGCGCGTCGTGGCCGCCGTGTGCGACGTGCGCGGCAACGTCGACGGCGGCGCGGTACGGGCCGAGGGCACCGCGCGGCTCGTCTCGGGGGAGGAGCTGCGCCGGGTGCGGCGGCTGCTCTCCCGCAAGTACACGTGGCAGTTCTGGGCGGTCGACTGGCCCGCGACGATCGCCCGCCTGGGCAAGCGCCCGCACACGGGCATCGTCGTGCGCTTCGGCGGGGAGCGCAGCGCGACCGAAAACCCTGCGTAGCCGTCCCGTAACACGACTGCGGTCCCATGTCGGTGGACCGAAGGGGCGGCAGGGACATGACGGTGCGGCAACTCCCGGCGGAAGTGGTGGCGTTCACCGGCTGGTTGGACGAACTCGCGGGCCTGCTCGACCCGGGCCGCGGCTGGTACGCGGTCTTCGCCGAGCGCGACCCGGAGGGCCTGCGGGCCTGCTTCGCCGGTACGGACATCCTGCCCTGGGACGTCGCCCGGTCCCTGCTCCAGGACCTCGGCGAACCACCGGACGGGCCCCGCGGCCTGCGCGGCCGGGCGCTGCACCGGGCGGCCGCCGCCGCCCACGACCGGGGCCCGGGCGGCGCGGCGGCCCTGGTGGCGCGCCGGGAGCTGAGGGAACGCGAGGCCCGGCACGCCGAGTCCCGCGTCAGCGCCCTCGCCGGGACCCCCGACCACGCGACGGCCCTCTCCTGGGCGCGCGACGACCTCGCCCGCGCGCGGTCGAGGATCGCGGAACTCACGGAACGTCTGCACCGCCTCACCACCACGGCCCATCCTGGTCCGAACCGGCCCGGTCCGACCTGGCGTGGTCCGGAGAGGCGGCCCGGTGCGGAGGGGCCTGGTCCGGAGACGCGGCCTGGTGCGGAGGCGGGGCTCGGTGCGGAGGCGGGGCCTGGTGCGGAGGCATGGCCCGGTCCGGAGGTGCGGCCTGGTCCGGAGGTGCGGTCCGTACCGCCCCCACCGCCCGCCGCGCAGAATCCGCCCACCGCGCAGCCCGGTCCCGCCGCGCAGCCCCGGCCCGGCTCGGAGGCCCGCCCCGTCGGGCCTGACGCACCGGCCCGGCCGGTCCCGTCGCCCCCGTTGCCCCCGCCCGCCTCACCGCCCCGGCGCCGTCCTCGAGGCGCTCGTTACGCCTACCTGGAAGAGGCCGAGGCGCTTCCCGCGCCCCAGCCCCTGCCCGTGCCCGTGCCCGAATCGCCCTCCGGTCCCGCCGTCGCGCCGCGCGGTGCGCGGTTCGGCGGCGCCGCGGTCACCTCCGGGCCCGTGCCCGACGCCGCGACTCCTGCGCGCACGGCCGACCAGGCGGCGCAGGCCGCCCGTGCCGCGGGCAACGCCGTGTACGCGCTGCGGCGGCTGCGCTCCCAAGGACGCAGCGGTGAGGCCCACGCCCTGCTCTGCGAGGCGCTGGCCGGGCCGCCCGGGTGGCTTCCGGTGCTCGCGGCGGAGCTGCACGCCGCCGGGCTCGCCGCCGATTGGGCCACGCTGCTCTGGGAGGCGGCGACCCTGCCGCCTGCCCGGCTCGCCGCCGTCGCCGGGGCGCTGGCCGACGCGGGTCGCCCGTACGACTGCGAGCAGCTGCTCCGGCAGGGCGTCGCGCGCCCGGTCGAGGAGCTGGCCGGGGCCTGCGCGGCCTTGCACGCCGAGGGACACCGGGCCGAGGCGCAGGCCCTGCTCGCCGCGTTCCTCCGCGTCCGTACGCCCGGGGACGCCGCCCGGCTCGCCGCCGCCGACCCGGCCGTACTCGCGCCCGCACTGCTGGCCGCGGCACGCGCGGACTCCCCGGCGCGAGCCCAGGACCTGGCGCACGCGCTGCGGGTCGCGGGGCTCGCGTAGAGGAGCGCGGGCGAACTCCGGAAGGCGCCGCCCGGCGCCGCCCGGCGCGGCCCGAACGCGGTTCCGGACGGACGTGGACGTGTCGGTACGTGTCCGACGTGGACCACTCGGGTATGAAACATGATCGACTCCGCTACTTCACGGCGGTGGTCTTGCTCCGGGGTGTGACGGGGCTTACGTTCTCCTCCTACGCATCGCGTCTACGTGCGTAGAGGCTCTCCACGCCGCGCCGAAGGAGCAGCTCATGACCGACGTCGTACGCGCCGCGCTCGTCCAGGCCACCTGGACCGGCGACACCGAATCCATGATCGCCAAGCACGAGGAACACGCCCGCGAGGCGGCCCGCCAGGGGGCGAAGGTCATCGGGTTCCAGGAGGTGTTCAACGCCCCCTACTTCTGCCAGGTGCAGGAGCCCGAGCACTACCGCTGGGCCGAACCCGTGCCGGACGGGCCCACCGTGCGCCGGATGCAGGACCTCGCCCGGGAGACCGGGATGGTGATCGTCGTGCCCGTCTTCGAGGTCGAGGACGCCGGCTTCTACTACAACACCGCCGCCGTCATCGACGCCGACGGCAGCTACCTGGGCAAGTACCGCAAGCACCACATCCCCCAGGTCAAGGGCTTCTGGGAGAAGTACTACTTCCGGCCCGGCAACGCCGGCTGGCCCGTCTTCGACACGGCGGTCGGCAAGGTCGGCGTCTACATCTGCTACGACCGGCACTTCCCCGAAGGATGGCGCCAACTCGGTCTCAACGGAGCCCAGTTGATCTACAACCCCTCGGCCACCCACCGCGGCCTCTCCTCCTACCTCTGGCAGCTTGAACAGCCCGCCGCCGCCGTCGCCAACGAGTACTTCGTCGCCGCCATCAACCGCGTCGGCATCGAGGAGTACGGCGACAACGACTTCTACGGCACCAGCTACTTCGTCGACCCCCGCGGGCAGTTCGTCGGCGACGTCGCCTCCGACAAGGAGGAGGAACTGATCGTCCGCGACCTCGACTTCGGCATCATCGAGCAGGTCAGGCAGCAGTGGGCGTTCTACCGCGACCGCCGCCCCGACGCGTACGACGGGCTGGTGCAGCCGTGAGCAGCCTCTACGAACGCCACCGCGCCGTCATCCCCGACTGGGTCGCCCTCTACTACCAGGACCCGATCGAGATCACCCACGGCGAGGGCCGCCACGTCTGGGACGCCGACGGCCGGCGCTACCTCGACTTCTTCGGCGGCATCCTCACCACCATGACCGCCCACGCCCTCCCCGAGGTCACCAAGGCCGTCGCCGAGCAGGCCGGACGGATCGTCCATTCCTCCACCCTCTACCTGAACCGCCCCATGGTGGAGCTCGCCGAGCGGATCGCCGCCCTGTCCGGCATCCCGGACGCCCGCGTCTTCTTCACCACCTCGGGCACCGAGGCCAACGACGCCGCACTCCTCCTCGCCACCACGTTCACCGGCTCCAACCAGCTCCTGGCGATGCGGAACAGCTACCACGGCCGCTCCTTCTCCACCGTCGGCATCACCGGCAACCGCGCCTGGTCCCCGACCAGCCTCTCCCCGCTCCAGACCCTGTACGTGCACGGCGGCGTCCGCACCCGAGGCCCGTTCGCGCAGTACACCGACGAGCGGTTCGTCGAGGCCTGCGTCTCCGACCTCGAGGACCTGCTCGGCCAGACCCGCGGGAACGTCGCCGCCCTGATCGCCGAACCCATCCAGGGCGTCGGCGGCTTCACCTCGCCGCCGGACGGCCTGTACGCGGCCTTCCGCCGGGTCCTCGACCGGCACGGCATCCTGTGGATCGCCGACGAGGTGCAGACCGGCTGGGGCCGCACCGGCGAGCACTTCTGGGGCTGGCAGGCCCACGGCCAGTCCGGACCGCCCGACATGCTGACCTTCGCCAAGGGCATCGGCAACGGCATGTCCATCGGCGGCGTCGTCGCCCGCGCCGAGATCATGAACTGCCTCGACGCCAACTCCATCTCCACCTTCGGCGGTTCGCCGATCACCATGGCCGCCGGCCTCGCCAACCTCTCGTACCTCCTGGACCACGACCTCCAGGGCAACGCCCGCCGGGTCGGCGGCCTCCTCCTCGAACGGCTCCGGGGCATCACCGCCGGCATCGACGCCGTACGCGAGGTGCGCGGGCGCGGTCTGATGATCGGCGTCGAGCTCACCGAACCCGGCACCGACCGGGCGAACCCCGAAGCAGCGTCGGCCGTCCTGGAGGCCGCCCGCGAGGGAGGCCTGCTCATCGGCAAGGGCGGCGGCCACAACACCTCCGCCCTGCGCATCGCACCACCCCTCTCGCTCACCGTCGCCGAGGCCGAGGAGGGCGCGGCGATCCTCGAACAGGCCTTCCGTTCCGTCTAGTCGGCAGGGAGAAGTCCCGTGAGCACCCGAACCCTGATCCGCGGCGGGCTCGTGATCACCGCCGCCGACGAACTGCACGCCGACGTCCTGATCGAGGACGGGCGGATCACCGCCCTCGCCGCCCACGGCTCCGACATCGCCGCCGGCTGGACCGCCGACCGCATCGTCGACGCCACCGACCGCTACGTCATCCCGGGCGGCGTCGACGCGCACACGCACATGGAACTGCCCTTCGGCGGCACCTTCGCCTCCGACACCTTCGAGACCGGCACCCGCGCCGCCGCCTGGGGCGGCACCACCACCATCGTCGACTTCGCCGTCCAGACCGCCGGCCACAGCCTGCGCGAGGGCCTGGACACCTGGTACGCCAAGGCCGACGGCAACTGCGCCGTCGACTACGGCTTCCACATGATCCTCTCCGACGTCAACGAGCAGACCCTGAAGGAGATGGACCGGCTCGTCCAGGAGGGCGTCTCCTCGTTCAAGCTGTTCATGGCCTATCCGGGAGTGTTCTACAGCGACGACGGACAGATCCTGCGGGCCATGCAGCGCGGCGCCGCCAACGGCGGGCTGATCATGATGCACGCGGAGAACGGCATCGCGATCGACGTCCTCGTCGAGCAGGCCCTGGCCCGCGGCGAGACCGACCCCCGCTACCACGGCGAGGTCCGCAAGGCCCTGCTCGAGGCCGAGGCCACCCACCGTGCGATCCAGCTCGCACGGGTCGCGGGCTCACCCCTCTACGTCGTCCACGTGTCCGCCGAGGAGGCGGTCGCGGAGCTGGCGGCGGCCCGCGACAAGGGCCTGCCGGTCTTCGGAGAGACCTGCCCGCAGTACCTGTTCCTGTCGACGGACAACCTGGCCGAACCGGACTTCGAGGGTGCCAAGTACGTCTGCTCGACGCCGCTACGGCCCAGGGAACACCAGGCCGCGCTGTGGCGGGGCCTGCGGACGAACGACCTCCAGGTGGTCTCCACCGACCACTGCCCCTTCTGCTTCAAGGGCCAGAAGGAGCTCGGCGTCGGCGACTTCTCCAAGATCCCCAACGGCCTGCCGGGAGTGGAGAACCGCATGGACCTCCTCCACCAGGCCGTGGTGGACGGGCACATCTCGCGCCGCCGCTGGATCGAGATCGCCTGCGCGACCCCGGCCCGGATGTTCGGCCTCTACCCGCAGAAGGGCACCATCGCCCCCGGCGCGGACGCCGACGTCGTCATCTACGACCCGCACTCCACCCAGACCCTGTCCGCGGCCACCCATCACATGAACGTCGACTACTCCGCGTACGAGGGCAGGACCGTCACCGGACAGGTCGAGACCGTCCTCTCCCGCGGCGAACCCGTCATCGAGCAGCGGAAGTTCACCGGGCGCGCCGGTCACGGCAGCTTCGTGCCCCGCTCCACCTGCCAGTACCTGAACTAGGAGGCCGCCCCTTGGACTTCGGACTCGTCCTGCAGACCGACCCGCCCGCCTCGCAGGTCGTGGGCCTGATGCGCAGGGCGGAGCGCAACGGCTTCCGCTACGGCTGGACCTTCGACTCCGCCGTGCTGTGGCAGGAACCCTTCGTCATCTACAGCCAGATCCTCGCCAACACCACCAAGCTCCACGTGGGCCCGATGGTCACCAACCCGGGCACCCGTACCTGGGAGGTGACGGCTTCCACCTTCGCCACCCTCAACGACATGTACGGCAACCGCACGGTCTGTGGCATCGGCCGCGGCGACTCCGCGATGCGCGTGGCCGGCCGCAAGCCCAACACCCTGGCCCGGCTCGGCGAGGCCATCGAGGTCATCCGTGACCTGGCGGAGGGCCGAGAGGTGGAGGTCGACGGCAACCCGATCCGCATCCCGTGGATCAAGAACGGCAAGCTCCCCGTCTGGATGGCGGCCTACGGGCCCAAGGCCCTCGCTCTCGCCGGGCAGAAGGCCGACGGCTTCATCCTCCAGCTCGCCGACCCCTTCCTCACCGAGTGGATGGTCAAGGCGGTGCGGGACGCGGCCCGGGAGGCCGGCCGCGACCCCGACGCCCTGACGATCTGCGTCGCCGCCCCCGCCTACGTGACGGCCGACGACTCGCCCGAGGCCCTGGCGCACGCCCGGGACCAGTGCCGGTGGTTCGGCGGCATGGTCGGCAACCACGTCGCCGACCTGGTGTCCAAGTACGGCGAGCACTCCTCCATGGTCCCCGAGGAGCTGACCGCGTACATCAAGGACCGGCAGGGCTACGACTACTCCCACCACGGTCGCGCCGACAATCCCGACACCGCCTTCGTCCCCGACGAGATCGTCGACCGCTTCTGCCTCCTCGGCCCCGCCGAGGCCCACATCGACAAGCTCCGCCACCTCAAGGACCTCGGCGTCGACCAGTTCGCCGTCTACGACATGCACGACAATCGCGAGGGCACGATTGACTGCTATGGGGCCGACATCATCCCTGTGCTCCGCAGATGAAGGGGGCGCGGTCGATCTTGATCGTGGGTTTGGCAACCGACGGTGCTCGGACCGCCGTCAAGTGAGGTCTGGACAGTTCGATCGGAGACAGGCGGAAGAGTAGTAGGTGAATCCCCCTGGCTTCGTTCACGTTCGGCGACAGCGTTTGTCGACGAGCTTCAACGGCGTTTGGCGGGCGTCGGGCTCACGGATGTTGACGGGAAATGACGTCAATGGGAACAGCGTGAGCTCTTTCCAACCTGTCGGCCAGGAGGGGCGGTTGGGCTGACAGACGGGTGAAGCCCCTGGTAGATGGGTTTTCGACTAAGAAATCCGTCTCCACCAGAGGCTTCGTGTGCTTGTCTACCCGTCGGGCGTCGACGTGTCCAGCTCCGCCCTGCGCTTCCTGTCCGCCAAGCTCCGTCAGCGCCGCCGGGAGCTCGGTACCCGCTGGCGGCGCCTGAGTGCCGGCCGGCAGGCGCTGCTCACTCTTGCCCATCTCCGCAACGGCCACCCGTATGCCCAGCTGGCGGCCGGGTTCGGCATCGGGACGACGACCGCGTACCGGTACATCACCGAGGCCGTCGAGGTCCTGGCCGCTCTCGCGCCGACTCTCGCGGAGGCGGTCCGGGCCGCATCGTCGAAGGCGTTCGTGCTGCTGGACGGGACCTTGCTGCCGATCGACCGGATCGCCGCGGACCAGCCCTACTACTCGGGGAAGCACAAGAGGCACGG